>JAWKPW010000022.1:0-60077 GCA_041390465.1 Desulfobacterales bacterium
GGAAACAGCGCCGGACGGTATCCACCCGCTGCATGGCGTGTGTCTGCGCTGTTTTATCCGATTCCGTGCCGCTGCTTTCCGGTAATTTCCTTTTGGAAATTCCCTTTCAGACAGAAACGCGGAAACCGGGAACCGGACAGCAGAAACCCGTTTCCTGCGGGCCGGAATGGTGCCGCTTTCGCGGCTGGCGGGGTTTCCCCCAGGAGCAGGAGTCGAACCTGCAAAGCCGTATCCCAGTACGGTGCTCAACCATGAGCGTGACTGATTGCCTGCCTTTGTCAGAACCCGTTGGGGAACGCCCGGAGCGGATCATCAGGTGACGACCGGTACGCCTGCGGCCCGGCCAGGCTCAGTCACAGATATCTAAAGCAAAACGCGTGCCAGAGTATTTGTTGCAAAGATATTTTTTTTAACATCCTGATATTCAAATTATTTAAAGTTGATGTTTCCCAATGGGCATTTCACAGAACTTGACACAGGTGCATGGAATAATTTATACTGCAAGATAAAAAATAAGATGATATTCTAAATTTTTTAAAAATCCGATTTGCTGCAAAATTCGGTTTTCGCGGACTGACAAAGCGGATTTTTTGGAAAAATCCGGTTTGTAATAAAATTGAGAAGGATACCTGTGAAACCCCTTGTTGTCATCGGAATGCTTGGCCCGGTGCTGGATTTTGGAAGCAAAGGCCCGAAACGCTGGGAAAAATGGCGTCCCACCCTGTCCCTGTGCCAGCATGAGGATCTGCTGATTCACCGTCTGGAACTGCTTTGGCAGAACAGTTACAGCCGGCTTTTTGAACGGATACAGGCTGACATTGCACAGGTTTCGCCGGAAACAAAAGTGGTTTCCCATGAGGTTTTTCTCAGTAATCCCTGGGATTTTGAGGAAGTTTACGGCCTGCTCCATGATTTTGCCAAAACCTATCCCTTTGATCCGGATCTGGAGGACTATCTGATTCACATCACCACAGGCACGCATGTGGCCCAGATCTGCATGTTTCTGCTTACAGAATCCCGCCATTTTCCGGCCAGGCTTATTCAGACCGGTCCGCCGCCCCGTGACAGCCGCGATACGGCCGGCACCTATGCAGTTATTGATCTGGACCTGTCAAAATATGATCAGATAGCCATGCGTTTTCAGCAGCAGGCAAGGGAGGATATTTCTTTTCTCAAATCCGGCATTGAAACACGGAATCCGGCTTTTAACGCGCTGATGGAACGCATTGAAAAGGTGGCTTTGAACTCACGTGATCCCATGCTGCTCACCGGCCCGACCGGCGCAGGCAAATCCTGTCTGGCACAGCGCATATATGAGTTGAAAAAATCCCGGCATCAGTGCTCCGGCAATTTTGTGGAACTCAACTGCGCCACCCTGCGCGGAGATGCGGTTATGTCAGCTTTGTTCGGTCATAAAAAAGGATCTTTTACCGGAGCCTTGCAGGATCGTCCCGGTCTGCTGCGCCATGCAGACAGGGGAATGCTGTTTCTGGATGAAGTGGGAGAACTGGGAACTGATGAGCAGTCCATGCTGCTGCGCGCTGTGGAGGAAAAGAAATTTCTGCCAATGGGTTCGGACAGAGACGCAGAAAGTGATTTTCAACTGATCTGCGGAACCAACCGGGATTTGTCCGCTGAGGTGAAAAACGGCAGATTCCGGGCAGATCTGCTGGCACGGATCAATCTGTGGACTTTCCGGCTGCCAGGTCTGCGGGAGCGTCCCGAAGACATTGCCCCAAATCTGGAATATGAACTGGAGCGGTTCACGGAACGCACCGGCACGCGGGTCAGTTTCAGTCAGGATGCAAAAAAGCGTTTTCTGGCATTTGCACAATCGGAACAGGCAGTCTGGGCTGCCAATTTCCGGGATCTCAGTGCGGCTGTCACACGCATGGCAACGCTCGCGGAAGGAGGACGCATCACGCGGGATACTGCGGAAGAGGAAATCACGCGACTTGCAGCGTCATGGGGATATTGCAATGCAGAAAAAAATATTCCGCATGAAATATTGGGAGAAAAAGCAGAGGAACTGGATCTTTTTGATCGGATGCAACTGGCCGGAGTAATTGAGATATGCAGGCAGTCCAAAACCCTGTCTGAGGCAGGCAGACGGCTTTTTGCCCATTCCCGCGTGAAAAAGAAAACCTCCAATGATGCGGATCGTCTGCGCAAGTATCTGGCAAGATTCGGTGTTCTTTGGGAGGATACCTGTTCGGGACAGATCTGCGGGTAAATTTCAGCAGATCGAAAATTTCCTTAATTCCCCTCTGCCCGGCGGGAGAGATCCGGAGTGAGGGGGATAACTGTCTGATTTTTCACTCCCGCCCCGGACTTCCTCCATTGAGGGGAGGGATTTTTCGATCTGCTGAATTTGCACTCCTGCGGAAAAATTTCTGGTATGCTCTTGCATTTCTGCTTTGGCAGTGATAAAAAAAATTCCGGAGAAACAATCTCTGTCCAACCTGTTTACAATCTGAAAACAATAACATTGTCCACCGGTCTGATACCGATTCTCTGCTGACTTAATGCAATCTGCACCTGTGCAGGATTTGACAACTTTTCAAAAATTGTCAAATCTGACTGCATCAAACAAATGGCGAACCGGTATCATACCGATTCTCCGTTGAAATTATACTTTTCGGAAAGCAGTCTTCACGAAAGGCAATGCCGGTTTTGCACAGTGCCGCAGGTTTTCTGTGACCTCAGTGTCCTCTTTGTGTCCTTTGTGAAAACTTCTGTGTCCTTTGTGGTAAAAAAAAAGAAAGCATGGTTTCAATGGAGAATTGGTATAACCCCAAAATTTATGCTGACTTGCTTATGAAATCTGAAAACCGATTGCGCCTTGAATCGTTGCCAGACCCTGTGTCCTTGCGGTGGAAAACGCGGGTATCTGTGCTGAAATCTTTTCAGATTTCCTGTTCTTTTCTGTGAACCAAATCCATCAGGTCAAAAGAAAGGAGACGATATGAATCCATTTGCAAATTTTTTCAAGACAGGAATTATGCTCTGTCTGTGTGCGCTTTTTTTCTGCAACTGCACAAAAGTGGATATTCCCGGAAATGCACCGGTGCGGAAAGAAGCAGCATCTGTTCCTTTGCAGACATTTGATGCCGCAGTTTATGCTTCAATGCCCGCTCCCGCTCCGCAGGTTTTCAATACCGAGCAGTATGATCATATTCAGGAAATCGGTTTCAAATCCCCCATCCATGATCCGCTTTCCACCTTTTCCATAGATGTGGACACAGCCTCTTACGCCAATGTCCGGCGTTTTCTGAACGAAAACCGGATGCCGCCCGAAGATGCCGTGCGCATCGAGGAAATGATCAACTATTTCAGCTATGATTATCCGGAACCGGACGGAAAGGAACCCTTTTCCCTCACGCTTGAGTCCGCTTCCTGCCCCTGGAAGCCGGAACACCGTCTGGTGCATGTGGGCATAAAAGGCAAAGACATTCCCATGGAGCAGATTCCGCCCATGAATCTGGTGTTTCTGCTGGATGTGTCCGGTTCCATGAATTCTCCGGACAAACTGCCTCTGCTGAAAAAGGCATTCCAACTGCTCACAGATCAGTTGCGGGCCAAAGACCGGGTGGCCATTGTGGTGTATGCGGGTGCTGCCGGACTGGTGCTGGATTCCACATCCGGAAATGAAAAAAAGACCATACTGGAGGCCATCGGACGCCTGGAGTCCGGCGGTTCCACCGCGGGCGCGCAGGGCATACAGCAGGCCTATGACGTGGCAAAGAAAAATTTCATCAGAAACGGCAACAACCGGGTCATTCTTGCCACAGACGGGGATTTCAATGTGGGTGTCTCTTCAGACGGGGAACTGGTGCGCCTGATTGAGGAAAAACGCAATGAGGGGATTTTCCTCACAGTTCTCGGTTTTGGCACAGGCAATCTCAAAGACAGCAGAATGGAAAAACTCGCGGACAAAGGCAACGGGAACTACGCGTACATTGACTCTCTGCTGGAAGCCAAAAAGGTGCTGGTGAAGGAAATGGGCGGCACGCTTTTCACCATCGCCAAAGATGTGAAAATACAGGTGGAGTTCAACCCGGCAAAGGTGAAGGCATACCGGCTTGTGGGGTATGAAAACCGCATGCTGAACAAAGAGGACTTCAACGATGACAGAAAAGATGCCGGAGAGCTGGGCGCGGGCCATACCGTGACGGCCCTGTATGAAATCATTCCTGCCGGTTCAAAGGAAAGTGTTCCGGGAGTGGATGATCTGAAATACCAGACCACACAGATAAAATCCGGTTCAGCGGAAATGCTGACCCTGAAACTCCGTTACAAACTTCCGGGGGAAGATCAGAGCAGACTGCGCACCCGTGCTTTGACAGACAGCGGGCCTTCTTTTGAAAAGGCTTCCGAAAATCTGCGTTTTTCCTCATCCGTGGCAGGCTTCGGAATGCTGCTGCGGAAATCTGAATTCAAAGGCAGCATGAACTACGGTGAGGTCATCCGCATTGCAAAAAATGCCAGAGGAAAAGATGAAAACGGATACCGGGCCGAGTTCATCCGGCTGGTTGAACAGGCTGAAATGCTGGACAGGTAAGTACGCAGCCAAACGTTTTCCGGCAGTTAAAAAAAACCGGGTTTTTCAGAAAAAAATCCGGTTTTTCTGAAAACACCGCATCTGAAAATTTATGCTGCTCCGCTTAATGGTCTGCCAAAAAATTTTTCACATTTTCAGGAATTCGGACTGAGGATTCCAAACTGAAAATTTGGATTTCCCGATTTTCAGAAAACGCTGCTGAGAGTTCTTCGGGTTTAACACGGAAAAAAACACTGTGAGGCGCTGCGGCAAAAAACAGAATGCCGCGCATTTTGTCCGTCACACATGCAAAAAATTGTAAAAACAGAGAGATGAAGGCAAAAAATGTTTTTATGTCCGGCAGAAAAACAGATTTGAAAACAGGTGATACCGGCAGAAAAAAATATTTTCTGAAATTATATATTGTAATTTGCCAAAGATTTATGTATACTTTTAAAGTTTATATTGTCTTTTTTTGAGGCAATATTATAAAAAAGGCCAAGGGGGGTATATTTTTAATGGAACAGGTTGTCAGAACAGATGAAAAAGAACTGAGCCACACTGCCGAAACGGCAGAAACCGATATGACGGAAGCAGTGTCAGACACTGCGGGGAAACAGCGGGAAAGCGGTGACGATTCCATGGAGAATCTCATGGATATGTACGAAGAGAGTTTCAAGCGCTTCGGAGAGGGAGAGGTTGTCACCGGCAGAATCATCTCTGTTGACAAGGATTTTGTTCTTGTTGACATCGGTTACAAATCCGAAGGTCAGATTCGGATCAGCGAATTCACAGACGAAAACGGGAATGTCCGTGCCAAAATCGGCGACAAGGTCGAGGTGATGGTGGAGTGGTGGGACGAGGAAGAGGAGGTTGTCGTCCTGTCCAAGGAAAAAGCAGCGAAAATCAAGGTCTGGGATGAAATCAAGAAAGCCTATGACGAGGAGGGGGTGGTGGAAGGCGTCATCACCAGCCGGGTCAAAGGCGGTTTTTCCGTGGATATCGGCGTAACTGCCTTTCTTCCCGGTTCCCAGGCGGATCTGCGTCCCATCCGCAATCTGGATGAAATGGTGGGACAGACTTACAAATTCAAAATCCTCAAATACAACCGCAAGCGCAGCAATATTGTGCTGTCACGCCGTGTGATTCTGGAAGAGGAACGCGAGGCTGCAAGAAGCAAAACCCTGGAAGCCATCGAGGAAGGCAAAATTGTCAAGGGTGTTGTAAAAAATATCACGGAATACGGTGTGTTTGTGGATCTCGGAGGCGTGGACGGACTGCTGCACATCACCGATATTTCCTGGGGCAGGGTCAAACATCCGTCCGAACTCTTTTCCGTGGGCGATGAAATCAAAGTCAGGATTCTCAGCCTGGATCTGGAAAAGGAACGGGTTTCTCTGGGCATGAAGCAGCTCACGGAAGATCCCTGGACACGGGCGCAGGAAAAATATCCCATCGGCTCCAAGGTCACGGGAAAAGTGGTCAGCCTCACGGATTACGGTGCTTTTGTGGAACTGGAAGAGGGAATCGAGGGGCTTATCCATGTTTCCGAAATGTCCTGGACACGGAAAGTGCGTCATCCCTCCAAGGTGGTTTCGGTGGGAGAGGAAGTCAGGGCCGTTGTGCTGGACATCAAACCCGAAAACCGGCGCATCTCTTTGGGCATGAAGCAGGTTTCCCCCAATCCCTGGGATGTGATCAGCGAAAAATATCCTGTGGGAACAACCATTGAGGGAAGAATAAAGAATATCACTGATTTCGGTCTGTTTATCGGCATTGACGAAGGCATTGACGGTCTGGTGCACATCTCCGACATTTCCTGGACCAAACGCATCAAGCATCCGGGAGACATTTACAAAAAAGGTGACATTGTTCAGGCCGGTTCTGGACATTGAAAAGGACAACGAGAGATTTTCTCTGGGAATCAAGCAGTTGAATCCGGATCCCTGGGAAACGGTTGCCCAGCGCTATGAAGTGGGCAAAGAGATTACGGGAACTGTCACCAACATTACCGATTTCGGTGTTTTTGTGGAACTGGAGGAGGGCATTGAAGGTCTGGTTCATGTTTCGGAAATCAGCAAGGAGAAAATCAAGAATCCGTCTGAAAAATTCAATATCGGCGATGTGATTACCGCCAAGGTCATGAACATCCACAGTGAGGAACGCAGAATCGGTCTTTCCATCAAACGCCTTGACATGGAAGATGATCAGGCCATTCTCAGCGATTATGTCAGCAAGATGGGACCGGCCACCTCCTCATTCGGCGAACTTCTGCGGGAAAACCTTCAGGAAAAACTCAGCGAAGGCAGATAAGATTCCTTTTTCGCAGACTGTCTGCCAAATCTCATGATATCCGGGGCGGTTTTTGACCGCCCTTTTGCTTTTGCTGTTTTCCCCTCCGGACGGGGTTCTGTCCGGCCGCATTCCCACAGGAGGCCAGAGATTAATGGAACCAAAAGAAAACAAAGAAAAAAACGATTTCATCAAAACACTCAGCACCAAAGATCACGCAGATCTGGTTTTTGCGGGCTGTGACAACTGCACCATGTGCTGCGACGGCAGCACATACACTTCCGCAAATGTTTTGCTCAATGAAATGTTTGACACAGCAAAACTGTTTCCGGTTGTTTTTTCCAAAAATGGAGACAAACTGTCTCTCTCCCTTCTCTACACCCTTGCAAAAGGCGTTCCATGCCCCTATCTGGATATGAGCACCAAGCGCTGTGCCGTGTATGACAGCATCCGGCCCAGAGCCTGCAAAATATATCCTTTCAATGTCAGGGGGATGGCCTCATCCGGAAACACGCTGAGTTATTCGGTTGTATTTGATTCCCGCTGTCCGGGACTCCGTGAACAGAAAGACAGCGGAGTGCCGCTTATCGGCAAAGACGGAAGGCTCTCCGAAAAAATCACCCAAAACTTTGTGGGAGCGAGTATGCTCAGGGATTACAGAGAAAATCTGCTTCAGACAGAGGAATTTCTCAATCTGATCAAAGAATGCGATCTGCTCACAGAACAGCAGTACAATATCGTTGAGCATTCCGCATCCGGATATTACGGGCAGAACACCATACGGGTATGGAAAATCAGTGAAGAAAGACTGTCCGCACTGGATCCCGAGGCTGTGATGAAATTTCACAAAAAGCATTTTTTCAATGCCATATACACCCATCTCAACAGTCTTGGCAATTTTGACCGCCTGATCAGACTGAAAAGGGAATATGACAGCAGACGTGCGGATCTGCTGACATTCAGAATATAAGCCGGAAGCGAAAGCAGTCATTCGCAAATGTCATTCGTTTCGCGGGTGACCGCGGAAATTTCAGGAGGGAGAAGGCTTTGAAACTTCATAAAATACTTAATGCGGAAGAAATTGACCGGATACTGACCCGGATGAGCCACAATATTCTGGAAGTCCACAGAGGGACGGAAAAACTGGCGCTGATCGGGATTCAGACGCGCGGTGTTTTTCTGGCCGAGCGCATCCGTGCCAAAATTCTGTCCTTTGAAGGTGTGAATCTGCCCACAGGCCGGATGGACATCACTCTGTACAGGGATGACTGGACCCGCATCGGCCACAATCCCAGTGTGAAAGCCACCGACATTCCCTTTTCGGTGGATGGAAAGCATATCATTCTGGTGGATGATGTGCTTTTCACGGGCCGAACTGTGCGGGCCGCAATGGACGCTGTGATTGACTTTGGCCGTCCTGATCGCATCGAACTGGCGGTTCTGGTGGATCGGGGACACAGGGAGCTTCCCATTCAGGCCAATTATACCGGCCGGTATGTGGAAAGCCGGCGTTCGGAAACCGTGAATGTGCTTCTTTCCGAACATGACGGTGCAGATGAAGTGGTGATTCAGCAGGAATACTGACATGGGAACAAAAGAACACCGGGAAAAAGCATTGCAATCGGTCAGCATCGGGATTGTCACCCTTTCTTCCACCCGATCTTTGGCCGATGATGAAAGCGGAAACTGGATGGCGGCGCAGTCAGAAAAACAGGGGCACAGGGTGATTTTTCATCAGGTCGTTCCAGACCATGCCGAAACTGTCCGGCACACGGTTCTGGACACTGTGCAGATACATCATCCGGATGTTCTTCTGCTGAGCGGAGGAACGGGCGTCAGTCCCAAAGATCTGACTGTTGAAGCCGTGAAACCCCTGTTTCATAAAGAACTCACAGCCTTTGGCCATCTCTTTGCCATGCTCAGTTATGAGGAAATCGGATCTGCCGCAATCCTTTCACGCGCCGCGGCAGGCATTGTCCGGAACACAGCAGTGTTCTGCATGCCCGGCAGTCTGAAAGCCTGTATGCTTGCCTGCGAAAAACTGATTTTTCCGGAACTCGGGCATCTGCTCAGTCATATGCGCAAAGGATAGAGCAGGAACCCTCTATTCATAGACAAACTCTATGGAATACCATTCGGTCTCAAAACGGGGGATCTGCGGTGTAACCGGCAGAATGCGCAGATAAAAGGGGAGGGTCATCCTGCTGAGATTTGCCATGGCCGATACTTCGTAAGATATGCCTTTTCCCAGTCTGTCAAGGGAAACAATACGGTATCCCTCCACCTCGCTCATCAGTTTTTCCGCTTCCTCCAGAGATCTTACAGACACAGGCCGATTTCCTTCCCAGGATCGGCGGATGGTGAATTCATTTTTCAGATTGTTGTACTTTACGGTATGGGTCAGCACTGTTTCGCTCAGGGTTTTGTCTGTCCACAGGGTGCGCACTTCATCCAGGCGGATGAAAAAAGAAAAGGTGGTTGGAACACCGCTGAGAATGGTTTCTTTGATCTGTCCGCCAAAAGCGCCTTTGACCTTGAGAAAGATCAGAAGGCCGTCCTGACTGTTGGTGATATACATATCAGCCAGCCGCGCGCCTGCAAACCCGGCACAGTCAGGTGCATACAGAAAAAGACAGATGAAAAAAAGGCAGATTTTCCGGCTGATGAAAGTTTTCATACAGACTGTCAGAAGGGATTAAGCAGCAACTGCCTCCGGCTGAAAGCGAACTGTATCGCTGATATTGTGAACCGTAAGGGTTTCCCAGGCATCCTTCCGTTTAAAAAATTCCCTGAGGAAAGCATGATTGAACGCGTGGCCGGAACGGATCGCGACCACATGTCCGAGAATGGGCAGACCAATGAGGGAAAAATCTCCGATGCAGTCAAGCACCTTGTGACGGACAAACTCATCGGAAAAACGGAGTCCGTCTTCATTCATCACTTCCTGTCTGCCCACCACCACGGCATTTTCCAGAGTACCTCCCCGTGCCAGCCCCATTTTTTTCATATATTCAATCTCATGGGCAAAACCAAAGGTGCGGGCGCTGCAGATTTCTTCCGCGAAGGAATCGGGAGATACCGCAATGTCACAGGTCTGTCTGCCGATAAGGGGATGAGGAAATTCAATGGTGCAGGTGATTCTGTAATTCGGGGAAGGATAAACAGCAACGGATTTGTCCCCTTCTTCCACTTTGATGGGTTCTTTGACCACAAAAAAGCATTTGGGGCCCGGCTGGGTTTCGAGCCTGGCTGAAAGAATCAGTTTTGTGAAAGGTTCCGCGCTGCCGTCCATAATGGGCAGTTCATAGTTGTCCAGCTCCACCAGAGCATTATCCACAGACAGGCCGGAAAAAGCGGCCATCAGATGTTCTATGGTGGAAACAATGAAACCCTCGTGTCCGATGACCGTTGCCAGACTGGTGTCAATCACATTGCTGAAACGGGCAGGAATCCTGGGACAGTCCGGCAGATCGGTGCGGATGAACTGAATGCCGTGATTCATGGGCGCGGGTCTGAGGGTGAGTTTCACTTTTTTTCCGGAATGAACTCCCATGCCGCAGCAGGTGACAGATTCGGCAAGGGTCTGCTGATGGATGTGCATATCATGTTTCCTTTTATCTTAAAAATTTTTTGGGTGATTTCTCTGATAATGAATCTCCCTGTGCAGTCATCTGAACGATTTGACAGGTTTTGGAAAGGTGTCAAACCTGAGGGATGTTCTTTTCCGGAAATCGCCTTACTGCTCAACGCAAAATAATCTGCAAAACTGCGCATGGAGACATAAAAGATTTTGATCTGCCATGCCGGATCTCAGGAAAGTGCCCCCTGAAAATCCTGCCCTTTTTTATGGCTGTCCGACTCTTTGCTGATACGTATTATAACTGCTTCTAATCCATTGTACAGGATTTTGGCAACAAAATCATGAAAATTTTTCATGCCGGATTAATCCGTTTGCGTTCAACGATTTGACAATTTTCAAAAAGTTGTCAAATCTTGATGGAATCTGACGCTTACTTCGCATCCCCGGTCTGAGAAAGCCCGGTGTGCGGAACGGAAAATCTGTGAAAAACCGCAGGCTCCCGAATCTTTTGTCTGGAACGCGTCTCTGATACCAGTTCTCCATTGAAAAGATAGTTATAAGCAGGAAAAAAAGAGGTTTCCGTGTGTTCAAAAAACCGGATTTTTCGGAAAAATCCGGTTTTTCTGAAAAACTTATGTTTCAGATCAATGGCGAATCGGTATGAAACAGACAGGGTTTCGTGCGAAAAATATATATACAAAAATCCCTTCATCGTGTAAAGATTCAGGTGTCAGTTATCAGTTATCAGTTGCCAGTTATCAGGTGTCAGGTGTCAGTTGCGAATTGTCAGTTATCAGGGACAAAACTGAAAACTGGCAACTGATAACTGTTCACTGATAACTGAACAGGGGGAGACAGCATGTACCGGAATAATTACATTGTTTCGCTTCAGTCGGAAATTGCGGAGATGGTGGCAGAGCATTTCACCCCCACGGCACTGCGGTACGGGTATGCGGAAATGCCTTTGGAAACCCATATCCGATGGCGCCCCATGGTGCTGATCATCGGCAATTATTCTTCGGGGAAATCCTCTCTGATCAATGAATTTCTGGGGGCAAAGATTCAGGATACGGGACAGGCTCCCACGGATGACTCTTTCACCGTACTGACCTGGGATGATTCGGTTCCTCCGGAAAAAGGCATACAGGTGACCGAGGAACGGGACGGCAAGGCTTTGCTCAATGATCCGGAGTTTCCCTTTTCCACCCTGAAAAAACAGGGGCAGCGCTTTGCCGCGCATTTCCGGCTGAAAAAAATCAATTCGCCTTTTCTCAGGGATCTGGCCATTGTGGACACACCCGGAATGCTGGACAGCATCACGGAAAGGGATCGGGGATACGATTATCAGGAAGTCATCGCGGATCTGGCGCAAAAGGCCGGACTGGTGCTCGTGCTTTTTGATGCGCACAAGGCCGGAACTGTCCGGGAGGCATACAAAAGCATCCGGGAAACTCTGGCTGCCGCGACATTTGAGGACAGAATCATTTTTGTGCTCAACCGCATTGATGAATGCAGCTCTTTCAGCGATCTGCTCCGGGTTTACGGAACCCTGTGCTGGAATCTGTCCCAGATTACCGGCCGCAAGGATATTCCCATGATCCGCCTGACTTATTCCCCCAATGCCGCACGCACAGCCGGTACAGCCGGGCCGGAGTATCTTCCCCTTCTGGAAAATCAGAGGGAGGAACTCAGACAGGCCGTCCTGCAGACGCCTCTGCGCAGACTGGATCACCTGGCCACATTTGTGGAGGTTCACGGCGAACGCATGTGCCATTATCTGGAGGCTCTGCTCTCTTTCCGCAGGGAGCAGCGCACCTGCCGGTTCAGAAGACTGTTCACCGGGCTGCTGACCGGCATTCTGGCCGGCTGTCTGACGATTTTTTCCCTCATGGTTCTCGGCTTGGGAATGCCCCCGGAAATCATGGCCGGACTGATGGCAGGTGTGACCGGAATCAGCATGATGTTCTGGATGACCCTGATACAGGGAAGACTGGAGCGCAGTTTCCGCAGAAAACGCATGGAGAACATGGACACCCTCACGCCGCTCGATGATCAGACCCGGAAGGACAGTTGGACAGCCATACGGGAATCTCTTGCGCGCCATCTGGAAAAAGCGGATATCCCTGATTATTCTCTGCATGAACTCAGAAAAGATTTTCACACCATGTGCAAAACCTGCTCGCAGGCTTCCCAGGAGATCCGGGAGGCTCTCAGCGAACTGGCGGAAATACCGGAGGATGAGGAAGATGAAACTGATCAGCACAGTGAACCCGAGTCAGACAGTGATAGGCGCTGAATCTTTCATACTGCCTGTTTTCCGGAAAATTCCCTGTTTTTTTTCACTTGACTTGACTGTTCTCTCTCTTTTATAACCTCATCTTACACACCGCTGTCATACCAATGAAAACCGGTATCCGGAATACATTGGAATTGCCGTATTCCGGCTTCCTTCAAAATGACGGGAGGATACATCAGGTCAGGAATTTTTGGAATACAGGAGGATTCCGAAATCAGGATTGACCGAAAGGCCTGCGTCAGGGAATGTGAAATTTCTCAAAAACCGGAGGATTCGGGTGTCAGGGAAACAGGACAGTGATGCAGGCATATCAGCAGTTTTCAAATCCCCAAGCAAATGAAAGGAGAAAAAAATGAGCAAAAATGTATGGACTGTCTGTATGTTTTTGGCGGCAATTTCTGCTGCATGCTTTGCGGGCAGCGGAATTGCAGAAGAAAAAGCAACAAAAGAGGAAGCGGCTGCAAAATGCAGAGAAGCTGCCGCCATGGTCAAAGAAAAGGGACTTGAGGCCACGGTTGCTCTGCTGAACGACAAAAAGGGGCCCTTTGTATGGAAAGACAGTTATGTGTTCTGCATTGATTTTGAAACCGGCAACTGCATTGCCCATCCCTTTCTTCCGAACGCCATAGGCAAAGACATGAGGAGGAACAAAGACAAAGAAGGCAGGCTGTATGTCATCGAATTTATTAACACAGCGAAAACAAAGGGGGAAGGATGGGTAAGTTATATGTGGCCAAAAGCCGGGGAACAGCAGCCTTTGCCGAAAATAACCTGTGTGTACCGGGTGCCGGATCAGAATATCATGATGCTTGCCGGTGTTTATGAGTAGAAAAGGCATGAGGCAATCGGCAGATCGGCAGCAGGCATACCGCCTGCTGCCTTCTTTTTCCGCAGTCTGACCGGAGGTGCTTTTATGATGAGGTTTGTGAACTGGATTGGGTTATCGAATATCCGGGCAAAGATAATATTTCTTTCTCTGATTGGAATTGCAGGAATACTGGCGGTTGCCTGTATCAATATCTATGCAGACTCTCTGCGAAACAGGGAATCACAACTGTCAAAAAAAACACAGGAAGTTGTCAGAGGGACTTTGAAGGTGAAGGCTTTGGAGGAAAAATACATTGTCAGCAGCAATGCAGCAATGCTTTCAGAGCATAAAAAATGTCATGATGATCTTCAACAATCCATTGCCGCAATGAATGCTCTGGCAGCCGATGACAAAATCAGAAGCCTCGGCAAGGAAATTGTCAGTCTGGAAGAGGAACATCAGAGAATTTTTCAGACTGTTCAAAACAATATCAGCGAGATGAACAGGAGCAAAGAATCTCTTAATGCGGAATTGCAGCAGTTGACGGATATGCTGGAAAAAATTGTGTATATCATCAATGATGAGGAATCACAGGCAATGCTCTATACAGGGAAGACATTCGATCCCTTCAAAAGCGACCTGCGGGCCGAAGTGAAAGATCTGATCAGCATACAAAATGAAACCCTGCTTAATATACAGGAACTTCTTCTTTTTTCAGATATAACGAAATACAGGGAAATGAAAAGGATGATTTCCGGGGAACTGGAAAAGAAAATCATCAATGTCCAGAATCTGCTTCAGGTTGTCAATTCCCGGGAATTCAATGCAATATGGGGAAAATTTCAGGAACAGTTTCCCCATGCTGAGCGGCTGGAAGAGAGTCTGGTGGCCGGATGGACTGAAAACAGGGAGCTGCTGATTCAACTTGAAGAAAAAAGTACACAGGTGGAAATGTCTGCTCTGGGGATTGCGTCATCAGGCGCTGAATATGCTGAAAAAAAACTTAACCTGTCGAAATACATCCGTTTGTCTGTTATGACAGGAGGAATTCTGATTCTGTCGATTCTGAGTTTTGTATTGTCCCGATCCATCATCAGACCGGTTCATTCTGCAATCGAAAAGCTCAAAGACTGTTCTCAACAGGTGTTTTCCCTGTCTGAGCAGGTATTTTCATCCAGCCGGTCATTTTCCAAAAGTGCAACCGAGCAGGCGGCATCTGTCGAAGAGACTTCCGCATCTTTGGAAGAAATGTCATCCATGACCAGAAAAAATGCCGAAAGTTCGGGTAAGGCTGACAGTTTTATGAAACAGGTCAATCAGGTTGTTTCCAAATCCGGGAATTCCATATCCCGGCTTGCCGCATCAATGGATGATATTTCAGCGTCAGGCACAGCCACATCAAAAATTGTCAAAACCATTGATGAAATTGCCTTTCAGACAAATCTCCTTGCGCTCAATGCGGCAATTGAGGCAGCCAGGGCCGGCGAAATGGGCGCCGGCTTTGCCGTGGTGGCTGATGAAGTCAGAAATCTTGCTCTTCGGGTGACACATGCGGCAAAGCAGTCATCTGAATTGATTGACGGCACGATAAAAAAGGTGAAAGACGGTTCCGGAATCCTGACAGCAACGATGGACAGCTTTCAGGAAGTGATTCAACTTATTGCAAAATCAGGTGAATTTGCAACTGAGATTGCCTCCGCATCCCAGGAACAGGCCAAGGGAATCGAACAAATCAGCACTGCCATGGCTGAAATGGAAAAAATTATCGAACGCAATGCTGCAACTGCTGAAGAATCTGACTCCGCTTCCCGGCAGATGAATGCCCATGCAGTGCAGTTGAAAGAGATTGTCAGTGATTTGGACATATTGATTAAGGGAAGATCATAACTGTTTCATATTTCTTTTAAAAAAGATTGGATTTAACTGTTGGATCGTTGGAGCATGATATTCTTCACAATCCGGTTTTTGATTTGACATCCGAAGCAGTTTTCGGTAGATATATACAAATGAAAGGGGGAAGCGGCTTCCTCCTGAGCACAACGATTTGAAAACGCGGAGATAAATCTGATGGAGATGCTGAAAAAATATCCGGCCATCTGCCTGGGGGTGGGAATCACCCTTGTTTTTCTGGCAATGAATCTGGCCGGAATCGGTTTTCTTGAGAATCTGGAACTGGCTTTTTATGATCTTCGCATGAAATACAGGGAGGTTCCCGAAGATTCGGATGAAATCATCGTGGTGGATATTGACGACAGATCCATTGAAAAACTGGGACGCTGGCCCTGGCCCCGTTCCGTGATTGGCAGGGGACTGGAGAAAATTGCACAGGGCAGACCCAAAATCATCGGTCTCAATGTGCTCTACAGCGAACCGGAAGACAGCAGCGGACTCAAGCAAATCAGAACCTTAATCGAAATGGTGGAAAAGTCCGGGAATGCTGATCCCGCCCTTTTGAAGACCATGAAACTGTCTTTGGAGGAACTGGACAATGACAGCAAGCTGGAAGCCGCGCTTGCGTCTGCCGGAAATGTGGTGCTGCCGGTTTCCCTCAGGGAAACAAGCATACAGAGCGGAGCCCGGAAAGAGGAGGATCCGGATCTGATCCAGCGGGCCGTTGACAGCGCACATGTGGATACGGGATCAGGCGATGCCCGTTTCGCGGATGAAATCCTGCGGCCGATTCCGGTCTTTCTGAAGAATTCGGCAGGCATCGGTCATGTGAACCTGGTCTATGACATGGACGGAAAGGTGCGGGGGGATATTCTTCTGTACCGGTACCGGGATATTTATATTCCCTCCTTTCCCCTGAGTCTGGCAGCTTTTTATCTGGATATTCCTGTGGAAGGCATACAGGCAAAACCCGGAGCATCCGTTGATCTGGACAGAGCGGTCAGCATTCCGGTTACACAGGACTCCATACTGCTGGCCTGTTTCAAGGGCGGGGAACAGACCTTCAAAAGTCATTCCTTTTCCGACATTCTTTCCGGAGAAATTCCCCCGAACGTATTTCAGAACAAAATTGTTCTGATTACCCCCACGGCCTCAGGCACACTCAATCCCATCAGCACACCGACTGCCCAGAGGATGAGTGTGGGCGAATTCACAGCCAATGTCATCTGGTCTGTTCTGCACAGACAGTTCATCCGGGCTCCCTCATGGGACAGCTATGCGGGATGGGCGCTGATACTGATTGTGGGGACACTGATCAGTCTGGTGCTTCCCCGAATGAAGGCAGTCATTGCCGGTCTGACATTTGCAGGGGTTCTGCTTCTTCTGATCGGGGCATCTTTTTATCTGTTCACATCCGCAGGCATCTGGATGAAAATCACCTATCCGGTGCTGCAACTGATTGCAGGGTATATCGGCGCGGTTTCCATCAACTTTTTTGTCACTGAGGCGGGCAAGGAAAAAGTGGAGGGCGAATCCGCGGAAACCAACCGCATGCTGGGTCTGTCCTTTCAGAGTCAGGGCATGCTGGATATGGCCTTTGACAAGTTCCGCAAAGTGCCGGTGGATGATGCCACCAAGGATCTGCTCTACAATCTGGCTTTGGACTATGAACGCAAACGCCAGTACAACAAGGCCGCGTCCGTATATGAATATATTGAGAAGTATGATCCCGGATACAAAAACATCTCCCAGAGAAGACAGAAACTGCAGCAGGCCAGTGAAACCATGGTCTTCGGGGACGGATTCCTCAGCGGAACCGCAGGCGGGGATCCGCTGCTGTCCGGTGCAGAGGGCGGAGCCCGTCCCACTTTGGGCAGATATGAGGTCATAAAACAGCTTGGCAAGGGCGCCATGGGCATTGTGTATCTGGGTCAGGATCCGCGCATCAACCGCACCACTGCCATCAAGACCTTCCGCTTCACCGATGATTTTGAGGCGGAAGAGGCGGAAAAAATGAAACAGAAATTCTTCCGGGAGGCTGAAAGTGCGGGCAAACTTTCCCATCCCAATATTGTCAGCATCTATGACGCAGGAGATGAGCATGATCTGGCCTATATTGCCATGGAATTTCTGGATGGCGAGGATTTTCAGAAATACACCAAAAAGAAAAATCTGCTGCCCATGCGGAAAGTCATTGATTATGTGGCAGATATTGCAGACGGGCTGGATTATGCGCACCAGAACGGCATTGTTCACCGGGACATCAAACCCGCGAATATCATGCTGCTCAAGTCCGGTGTGGTCAAAATCACGGATTTCGGCATTGCCAGAATCACAGCCACTTCCCAGACCCAGACCGGAGTGGTCAAGGGAACCCCGCATTACATGTCGCCGGAACAGATTTCCGGCAAAAAAGTGGATGGCCGTTCCGACATTTTCTCTCTGGGCGGAATGCTCTATCAACTGCTGACCGGTGAACTGCCTTTCCGGGGGGACAGCCCGGCAGCGCTGATGCACCAGATTATGAATGTTTCCCATCCGGATCCGAAACAGTACAATCCCAAAATCATGGCCCCGCTTGTCACCATCATTGACAAGGCTTTGGAAAAAGACCGGAGCAAACGCTATCAGCGGGCCATTCACATGGCTCAGCATCTGCGCGCGCTGGGAGCAAAGATTGATGCCATACTGGCAAAGAAAAAAGTGCAGCAGGCAAAAGCATAAGGTGATTTCTGAAAATGAATGTCCCGGTTCAGTCATCTGAAAGATTTGACAACTTTCGCTAAGTCGTCAAATCTGAAGAATGTTCTTTCCGGAAATCATCCAGGTCTTGCTTCCTGCGTGCAGAACACAATGTTTGACAAGCTCCTCCAACTGAATCAAATGTGAAACTCCCCTGCAAGGGCTCACACAAACCCGGGATCCGGAGAGCGAATTTCACCATAAAGGATCAGATTCATGATTGTTGTCGAATCCGCAGGCCTTACAGATGTAGGGATGAAACGAAAAGGGAATGAGGATTCCCTGTTTTTTGATGATGTCCTCAAACTTTATGTGGTGGCCGATGGAATGGGGGGGCATCAGGCCGGTGAGGTGGCCAGTGATCTGGTGGTAAAAACGGTAAAAGACTACATGGATCGGTTTGGGGAAAAAGGGGAGGTGGAGGAACTCGAAGACGCGGATGCCAGCCTTTCCAAACAGGCCAACCGGCTGATGTCCGGAATCCATCTTTCCAATCAGGTGGTCTGGCAGGCTGCACGCAGCAGAAATTCCTACCGGGGAATGGGTTCCACGGTTTCGGCTGTCTGCTTCACGGATGACACGGTGATTGCCGCGAATGTGGGAGACAGTCCCATCTGGCTGATTCGCAAAGGTGATATGTCCCTGATCTCCGTAACGCACACTGTCATGGCCGAGCAGGCAGCGCTCAACCGCACCGGAGACAGGCATTTTGGTCCGGAATACAGTCATATGCTGACCCGGGCCATCGGCGTGGAAGACTCCGTGAGACCGGACATCTGTGAGCTTCCCTGTTTTAAGGGAGACATACTGGTTCTGGCCTCAGACGGTCTCAGCAATATGGTTTCAGAAAAGGAAATCGCGGAAATTGTCAGCACCCGGAAGCCGGCCAAAGCCTGCGGCATGCTGGTGGATATGGCCAATGAACGCGGGGGCAGTGACAATATCACTGTGATTGTGTGCAGAGTCAAATCTGCGGGGCCGCGGGGCGCGGCAGGATTTTTTTCGCGTTTGCTCAGCAGAATCGGAATCAGCAGACCTTCTTAACTTCAGCAATATTTTCAGAAAGGGTGTGAGATGCCAACATTAACGCTCAAATTTCAGAAAGATGAAAAAAAGCTTGGAGGAATTCCGGCTTGAGAGGGGAAAGTCTCTTACCATTGGCAGACTGCATGAAAATGACATTGTGGTGGAAAATCTGGCTGTATCCGGTCATCATGCCAAAATTGATTCGGTGGGAGACAAGTTTCTGCTCACAGATCTCAACAGCAAAAACGGAACCTTTGTCAATGAGCAGCCGGTCACAGCGCCGCACTGGCTTCGGCACGGCGATGTCATTATTGTGGGCAAGCATTATCTGGTCTTCACCTATAATCCGGATGAGACCCCGGAGGATGACTCCTCCGCCATGCAGCATACGATGGTCATGGATACAGAGAAGTACCGGGAAATGGTGGCAAAAGCCCAGAAAACATCCGGATCCGGTCCGGAACCGCAGAAGGAACCTGTGGGAATGCTGTCTTTTCTGGCCGGTGCGGAAGGGGAGTTCGAACTGAGCAGAAAACTGACCAAGATCGGAAAGAATTCCTCGTCCGACATTGTGGTCGGGGGACTGACCATGGGACAGACCGCTGCCACCATCAGCAAAATGTCCAATGGTTATCATCTCAGCTATGTGGGGGGAATGGCCAAACCAAAGGTGAACGGACAGACCGTCAAAGGTCAGGTACTGCTCAAGCAGTTTGACACCATTGAAATCGGTTCGCTGAAAATGCAGTTTATCTTCAAGGAATAAACAGCGGGGAGTGCAGTCATGACAACATCCGGCATACCGAAATTCTGTCCCAAGTGCGGTTACACAGGCATCAGTTCATCCGGCGGAACCTGCCCCAAATGCGGTGCAAAAATCAGAAAGGTCAGCACCGGGCTGCCGTCCTTTTCTGTAAAAAAAAGCACGGTCATGATTTTTCTGATTATTGCCCTTGCAGGCGGAGGCCTGACCTGGCTCTGTTTTTCCAATGAAAATGTGGCCAATGAACTTCGTCAGCTCCGCCAGCCGCGGCCCAATTCCTTTTTTGTGGGAATGGATGTTTCGGCCACCATTGATACGGATATTATGGAAAAACTCAAGGATTCCGTCATTGAGCGGCTGCGCTTTTTCATCGCGGATCCAACGGTTTCCTATGACATCCGAACCTTTGGAAATCCGGGATGTGCCTCCCGCTCCTTTTCCACTGCGGTATCCGCCCGGTCACCGGAGGATGCGCCCACCTTCAACTGGAAAGTGGAGGAACCCATCCGGAAAATCTCCATTACCAAAATCGCGCCCAGGGATACCACCCCCCTGACCACGCCCCTGTATCATTTTATGGATACGGTTCTTCCGGAAAAAAAAGGCGGCCGGATCATCATTTTTTCCGATCTCCTCAATGATGACAGCGACTGTCCCCAGCAGTTCATTTTTCCGGAAAAAGCAGTGGAGGAATTCGGGAAAGACAAAAACGGGCAGATTATCTTTCTCTATCCCACACCTCCGCTTACCAACAATGAGGAACTGAACCAGAGGATTCTGGGAAAGCAGCAGGAATTCATTGATCGGATGAATCAGATGAGCCGGGAGGGAAAAATCCGGGTTTTTTTCTATCACATTCCCGATGATCCCCTCAAACGGCTGGATTTCATCAAGTCCCAGTTGGAGAATTCCATTCCCACCACCATGTTTGACGTGGTTTGGGAAAGAACCTCCAAAGTGCTGACCACCATTGTTTCCGCTGTGAGAGGATAAGTATGTCCGGACAGGAACTGGCCTGGGCTGAAACCGATTTGTCTGCCATTGCCCACAATGTCCGTCAACTGCGGAAAATAACCTCCCCGCAGGCGCGGTTTATGGCTGTTGTCAAGGCAAATGCTTACGGACACGGGGCAGTGGAAGTGGCAAAGACTGCGCTGCGCAGCGGAGCAGACTGGCTCGGAGCTGCCCGGATGGAAGAAGGCATTGCTTTGCGAAAAGCCGGGCTGGATGCCCCCATACTGATTTTCGGATATACCCCGCCTTCAGCCGGGAAGGATATTGCCCGGTGGGATTTGACCCAAACCGTGTATTCGGCTGAGTCTGCCCGGATTTTTTCACAAACAGCCCGGTCAGCCGGAAAAAAAATCCGGATTCACATCAAGACTGACACCGGCATGGGCAGACTGGGGCTGCTGACCTTTCCCAAAGAAAATGCAGAGCAGTCTGTCCGGGAAATCAAAGAGATTCTGCGTCTGCCCGGTCTGGAACCTGAGGGCATTTTCACGCATTTTGCCGCGTCTGATGCAGGAGACAAATCCTATGCCCATCTGCAGATGCAGCGCTTTTCCGATTTTCTGGACAGGCTTGGCCGGGAAGGCATCACATTTCCCCTTCGCCACGCTGCCAACAGCGCGGCCATCATGGATCTGCCGGAGTCCCATCTGGATCTGGTGCGCGCCGGCATTGCCATGTACGGTCTCCGGCCTTCGGATGAGGTTGCAGGAGAGCATCTTCCCCTGAAACCGGCCATGACACTGAAATGCCGGATTATCCACCTGAAAAAAGCGGATACGGGCTTTTGCGTCAGTTACGGCATGACGCACAGAACGCAGGCCCCGACCGTTATTGCCACAGTTTCCATCGGATATGCCGATGGGTACAGCCGTCTGCTGTCCAATAAAGGCAGTATGCTGGTTCACGGCACACGGGCGCGCATTGCCGGAAGAGTGTGCATGGATCTGACCATGCTGGACACAGGACATATTCCGGACACTGCCCTTGGGGATGAAGTGGTGGTTTTCGGGAAACAGGGCCACAGCACCCTGCCGGCTGAGGAACTGGCTGCCCTGACCGGAACCATCAATTATGAAATTGTGTCTTCCCTTACTTCCCGTGTGCAGAGAATCTGCAAACCAGATCAGGTTTATTCTGACGGATTTTCAGCCACAAAGGACACAGACACGGCACAAAGGTCACAATAAAACTGTATCTGTCAGATTCCGATAAAATTTGACAACGTTTAAAAAGTTGTCAACTTCTGTATGTGTCACTCTGCGGTTAAAACAGTCAAAAACAGGCGATCAGCGGCTTCTGATCCTTCACCGAATTTTCACTTGCGTTTACTCCATATCCGATTTTTTTTAACAGGCAAAAATCATAATTTTTTTACATGGCAGATAAAATTTTCTTTGTGTTCTTTGTGGTTAAACCTGTACATGGCAATTCATAAAAACCCTGAATCCCAACCCCCAACCCCCGAACTTTGTAAGCCTGACACCTGAAATCCAACTCTGAATCCGGCAGATGGGCAGATCAGCCCCTGCCAAAACGAAAGGAGCGGAAGATGGTAGAAAAAGTCATCATTATGGGCGCGGCCGGACGTGATTTTCACAATTTCAATGTCTATTTCAGGGACAATCCCAGATACCGGGTCATCTGCTTCACCGCTACGCAGATTCCCAATATTGAAGGAAGGAGTTATCCTCCGGAACTGGCCGGAAAGCAGTATCCGGACGGGATTCCCATTTATTCCGAATCCCGGCTTGCAGAACTGATTCGGGATTATCAGATTGATCTGGTGGCCTTTTCCTACAGTGACATTCCCCACACCGAAGTGATGCACAAAGCCTCCCTTGCCATGGCCGGAGGCGCTGATTTCATGATGATCGGAGCCACTTATACCATGCTTCGGTCCGAAAAACCGGTCATTACGGTGTGCGCTGTCCGCACCGGATGCGGAAAATCCCAGACCACCCGGAAGATTTGCCGGATTCTTGGGGAATTGGGGAAAAATGCGGTGGTGGTCCGCCATCCCATGCCCTACGGCGATCTGCGTCAGCAGGCGGTGCAGCGTTTTTCCACGTATGAAGATTTTGGAAAAAATCAGTGCACCATTGAGGAAATGGAGGAATACGAGCCGCTGGTGGAGCAGGGCATCACAGTGTACGCAGGCGTTGATTATGAAAAAATCCTGCGGGCTGCGGAAAAAGAGGCGGATGTCATTGTCTGGGACGGCGGAAACAATGACACGCCTTTTTATTATCCGGATGTGCATATCGTGCTTTTTGATCCGCACCGTCCCGGCCATGAACTGCTTTACTATCCGGGCGAAACCAATATGATGATGGCTGATATTGCCATTATCAGCAAGGTGGACAGTGCGGGAGCAGACGGAATTGAACAGGTTCGGAACAATATTGTCAAATATGCGCCCAAAGCAGATATTGTTCTTGCAGAATCCGAGCTGCTGGTTGACAATCCCGAACAGATTCGGGAAAAGCGGGTGCTGGTGGTGGAAGACGGCCCGACCCTGACTCATGGCGAAATGCCTTACGGTGCAGGAACCATCGCAGCAAAGAAATACGGTGCGGCAGAAATTGTGGAACCGGTGAAATATGCTGTGGGAAGCATCAGAGAAACCTGTGCAAAATATCCCCATATCCGGTCTGCACTTCCGGCAGTGGGATATGGAAAAAAACAGATGCAGGATCTGGAAGATACGATTCGCAGTGCAGACTGCGATCTGGTCATTTTTGCCACTCCTGTCAACCTGCCCCGGCTGCTGTCCATTGCCAAACCCGCGATTCAGGTGAAATATGAATACAAAGATCACGGTGAGCCATTTCTGGAAACCGTGCTGAGGAAGCGGCTGGCACGAATGAAACAGACCGGAGTGCAAAATCCGCTGTAAGTGACTGCCGGTGTGTTGAGAAATGTGCAGGATGGAATTTTTTGGAAAAAATCCCATCCTGCCCTCGCTGCAGACTACAGACTTCCTTCCACAATGCGGATTTCTTCCGGCGTCAGGCCATACAAATCATAGACCATTTTGTCAATCTCTCTGTCGGTTTTGTCAATGACAGATTTGATTTCCAATGTTTTTTTCTGCTGTTCCAGAAAATAATCCTGCCACTGTTTGCGGTCTTTCAGGTTCAGATCGTCAAATTTGACCTTTGCCTTTTTCAGTTCAATTTTAAACTGATCCCAGTCCAAATCCGGCCAGTTTTCCAGTTTTTTGGAAATGCTGACGGGTTTGAGTTCATTTTGCACAAAAGTGAGAAAATCACTTTTGAGATGATGCATGGCTTTGTTCTGTGTGAGCATAAAATCAGTTTTGTCAATGAAAGGCTTTTGCTTATATATACTGATATTGGGCATTGGAAATGTTTTCAATTCTGAAATTTTAAACTGTGGGAAGGTTTTTCTCTGAAATTTATCAAACACATAAAAAAACCAAAATGATACAAGCCGAGAATTTAACACACTTAAAAGATATTTTAAATCAAAATCCTTTTGAGGTTGTAAAATAATCATAGAATTTCTGTCATTGATAATTTTTTCTTCACAAAAGACTGCCTGAAGACAATAAGGTAATTGACTTGGAATTTGACGAACCAAAATACGGGGAATTTCAAAAAAATATTCTTCCCGTTTTCTGGATAAATTCTCTCCATATTTGACAAATTCTCCATTCCAGGAAAGATGATACCGTGATACGTTATTTCCATCCAGGTATTTGAACCATGTGTGATCGTTTTGAACAGTTGAGTGATAAACCCGATTTTTTTTCATCTCTTTGGTTTGTTTTGGAATACCTGCGCCCACTTCATAAACAGCTATCCCTGCCTTTATTTCTGTAATCTTTCCAAGAGAGATGGAGTTTTTCTCTATCATTTCCAACAGTGGCGTGAATTGTAAATTCTTTACTTTCGAAATTTGAAAATAGAATTTTGGAGATTTAATCTGATTTTTTTTGATCGGGGGAAGTAAAGTTAATCCATTTCCCAAATTCCCTTCCCTTCTTTCCCATTCCCCCATAACAAGATTTTCATCTGTACCTTTTTTAAAAATAACAATACATGTGTCAACATTTGCTTCTTCAAAAATATTTTCTCCCAAATTAATCAAAGATAAGTTTGCTGTTTTTATAAGCAAAAATTGACGAAGATCGAAACTTGAATCAAGGGTAAGCCAATTATTGGGAATAATGAATCCCAATGTACCCCTCTCAGACAAGAGTTTAAAAGACTGTTCAATAAACAGGGCAAAAGAATGCAATTGATGCTGTGTCAGTTGATATGTCTTATATAAGAATTGTTTTTCATGTTCAGAGAAACCTTGATTTCTTGAATAGATATACGGCGGATTCCCCACCACCACATCAAATCCCCCACTCTGCATGATTTCCGGAAATTCCTTATTCCAGTCAAACGCTTTTTCCCCTGCCACTTTTGGATCATCAATCAGGGAATTGCCGCATTTGATATTGCTGTCCAATGTGGTCAGTTCTTTGTTTTTATTGGCAGTTTTCAGCCACAGACTCAGTTTTGTGATTTCCACGGATTCCGCATTCAGATCCGCACCGAAAATATTGCAGGTGAGAATATCCTTATCCGGATCAAACACTTCCCGCTGTCCACCTTTCAGCATCGCCAGATCATTGTTCACCTTCTGCCCTTCTTTGTAAAGATAATCAAAAACCTGATTCAGAAATGCCCCTGATCCGCAGGCCGGATCCAGCACCTTGACATATTTGAGTTTTTCCCGGTATGCCTCCAAAGCCTGAATGTGCAGCTCAATGTTTCTGTTCGCTTTCCTCTTTCCGGAGATTTTTTTCACAGCATCATAATCAGCCGGTGTCAGTTCCGGCAGATCATCAAATCCGATTTCGCTTTTCCGATCCGCCAGCCAGCCGCCAACCGCCTCTTCAACAATATAACGGGTAATATATTCAGGCGTATAGAAAATTCCCTCTTTTTTGCGCTTTCCCTTTTTCCGGTCAAAACGCTGCCCCGCAATTTCGGCTTTCAGTTCTTCCATATCCGTGACAGACTGCTCAAAAATATGACCGAGAATGTTCACATTCAGATCCGAGGCAAAATCATACTGCTCCAATGCAATCACATGTTCCAGCACCGCGTCTTTTATCACAAGGGAATCCAGAATTTCATCCTCCGCAAACAGACCGCCGTTGAATTTATTGATGTTCTCTTCCGGATACCCACTGTCTATGGCATCAAAAAGGGCTTTGACACGCTGCCAGATTTTGCTGTCGCTGCGATTGAACTTATCCTCTTTCACGCTTTTCAGCAGACTTCTGAAAGTGAAATGCGGCAGAATCCCGAAATCCTCACAGAAGCAGACAAAGAGAATCCGATCCAGCAGTTTCTGGGTCCTGTTCAGAAGCACGGTTTCAGCAATGCCCTGATTTTCCTCTCTGATGTGATGAAACAGACTCAGCCGCGCCTGCCGGTAATCCGCATAAAACCGGCGGCTGATGTTTTTTTCCTGCTCCTGCCGCTCCCGATACAAAACATCAGTGAAAGATTCGCCTTTTTCTGTTATCAGACGATCCCGGTGCAGCAGAAACAGAAAGCGCTTCATGTCTCTGTCAGGACTGAGAATATCGAAACTTTCATACCGGGTTCGGTCACTGTGGAAATACAGGCGGATTTCCACAAAATTGGAAACAATCACCCAGCGGCAGGTTCCGCCCACAGCACTGGCGTAATCAAAGGCCTGCTGCACCGGCGTTCTTCTGTCATTTTTCCGGGTCTGGGGTTTGTCCAAATCCGTGCGAGCATCCTTGAGTTCAATGACCACGCGAATATCCGCAGCGGTTTTTCCGTCTGCATTCAGAGAAAAAAATCCCAGTGCGCCGTCCATTTTGGTGCTGTCGGCCAGCGTTTTCTGCTCTTCTTCCAGATTCCACACAGCCGCGCCTTTGGAATGCGCATAACCCAGCACATCCCCGAAAAACAAGTGCAGAAAACTGCTCTGCAGCTGCTCCTCTTTGGTCTGCAGAATTCTGCCGGAGCGGATGCCCTCCTGCCAGTCTCTGATCAGAGCCTTTTTCTCCTCCCAATCAGAGGACAGAGCCTTTTCCAGAGGTGCGGATTTTATATCAAGATATTTGTCTGTGAAAATGCGGCTGTGGGACTGCATAATCGTTTTCCTTTCCATACCGGTGTGTTGCCAGCTCTGATTCTGTGCGCTGAAGTGTTCAGAAAAACCGGATTTTTTCGAAAAATCCGGTTTTTGCAACATTGAATCTTACAGCATAAAAACTGAATTTTTTGAAAAAATTCAGTTTGTTATACCGATTTCCCGTTGAAACCATGCTTTTTTTTAACCACAGGGGACACAAAGGTTTTCACAAAGGACACAGAGGTCACAGAAAACCTGCGGCACTGCATAAAACCGGCATTGCTTTTCGTGAGGACTGCTTTCCGAAAAGTATAATTTCAATGGAGAATCGCTATTAAGCCCTGTTTCATCCTGTAAAAGCCAAATTGCTCATGTACTGCGGGCAGCGTTCGGAAATTTTCATGTTTCCAGGGTATGCGCCAGCCAGAAGCCCCCGAAAGTTTCCTTTGCCATTTCTGTTATGCGGCATACATCCGAAAGCGCATCTTTGAGTGCCACCCGCTCATTTTTTCTCAGACTGTAGGGATCAATATAATTGTCCGGTCTTTTTCCCCTTGCAATTTTTTTCATGTTTTCCCGAATTTTGATCAGCATCAGGGTTTCAAAACTCGCGGTAAACGAGGCCCCGTCCGTCTGGGAAATCTTTCCTTCATCCATAAGGATTTTCAGGCGTCCGAGAGTTGAAGGTTCGGAAATCCCGTTTCCCACGGCCAGAATCCGGATGCTGTGGATGATGGGCATAAGCGCGGCATCTTTCAGATTCATCTCGTTTCTGTGAAATCCTCTTTTTTCCGTCTGAAAGGTTCCAAGAAAACGGAGAGGAAGTCTGTATTCCGGAGAATAAGCGGATTCAGGGGATTTTATCTTCAGCCACCTTTGGAAAACCGCAATGAATTTTTTGCGAAATTCCTCCCCCAGGGAAAGATTGCCCCATACGGGTCTGAAATCCAGAAGCGGAACAATATGGGAGGTGTAGTCTGCAATATCCCGGACATTTCGCTCAATCCCGGACATCCACGCGGAACATGGCTTTCTCCAGTAATCATCGGCAGAGGTGACACATCCGGCACATCTTTCAAATCCGCATTTTTCAAGATTCGCGACAATCAGTTCCGCAAGTCTTTTGAAATAAGCCGAGGTTTTTCCCAAATGGCATTCCTCCGGGTCCGCAAAAATCAGGGCATTTTCCTGTTCCGTGCCAAAACTCTGCTCATAACGCGCACCGCTGCCCATATTAATCCAGCAGTATTCAGCCGGCAGTGCCCCCCATCCCTCCCGCTTCATATTTTCCTCTGAAAGCTGGATTGCCCGGCGGATAAGGCGTTCCCTGAGTTCTGACATCACATCGAAAATTTCATACAGCGTGGCTCTTTCCTCCATCATTTCTCTCAGAATCTTGCGGATTTCACGGTTTACCAGGCTCAGCCCGCCCATATCCGGCTGGGATTCAATGTCCCGGGTCAGCATCAGGGTCCCCGCGCTCTGGGTTTTCACCAGATCCACCATGGAAACAATTCCCACCAGCTCCCCCCGCTCCATCACAATGAGATGCCGGGTGTTTTTGCGCATCATGGCCACCAAAGCCTGTCCGATAAAGGCATGGGGTCTTACGGAACTCAGATTGCTGAACATCACCTGCTCCACCCGGCAGGAATCCACCGGATAGCGCTGATTGGCAATGAGATAGCGCACCAGATTTTTTTCCGTGAGAATTCCTCTGGGTTTGTTTTCCCTGTCCAGAACAACCACAGCGTCAATATCCTTTTCAGACATCAGTTTCGAAGCATCTGTCACCAGATCGCCGCTTCTGCAGGTGACAACCGGATGGGACATGACTTCGCTGACCCGTTTTCGGAACAGTCCCAGATTGAATCCGCTGATGCCGCTGGAACTCTCATAGGACTGCTCTGCCACCAGTTCCTCGTAGATCAGGCGCATGCGCTCGGCCAGAAGCGTGTTGAAAAATCCGCAGAACTCCGGATAATGATACATCATCTGTTCCAGATTTCTGCGGGGAATCAGGCAGCAGAACATCTCATTTTTCGCCCGCACCGCACTGGGATAGCGAAGCTGGGAAAGCACAACGGTTTCCCCGAAAAAATCATAGGTGCGCCTGAGGCCGATGACCGTTTCCACCCCTCTGCCATTGGTCACCACCAGCTCGGCCAGACCTGAGGCAATGACAAAAAGCGCATCCTGACTGGGATCTCCCTGGCGAAACACGTATTCATTGGCACGGTATGTGCGAGTTTCAACTTTTCCGGCCAGTTCCCGCAGCACATCAGGCTCCAGCATTTCAAAGGGATCGGTTCTGGACAGAACCTCATAGATTTCCTGGTGGTTCATGATTCATCCTTACAGTCCGGTGTTTCAGGTTCCGAATTTTGTGTTTGGCATGAAAATCCGTCCTGCCAACTGCAAAGGCAGGCTGCCCATTTTTTCATTCCGGTTTTATACCAAATCGACATTGAAAATATGCCTGTCAGTCAATCCCGTTCCCGCGCAGAGCGCCAATGCCGTCATGTCAGGGAATTTCCGGAGTGCCGGAATGAGGTGAAACGGAATTTTGGCCGGATTTCCGAATCATTTCAGTGTCCCCGACGGACCGGTTTTCAGATTTCATACTGTGCTGCTTTGAGAAAATCAGGCGTCTGTTCTTTTTCATCTTCCTATTTTCCGTTCAGCACCCTGACAATCTCCTCTCCAAAGGCCGCAATCTGCCATTGCCGAATCTCTTCCATGTTTTTCAGGGCATCGGTATGACGGGGTTTTTGCATCGCAATGGTGGTCATCAGGGATTTGTTGCAGATCAGGGCGGGATCCATGCCCAGTTCCTCTGCCCGGCGATTCCGCCATTCCCTGAGTTTCTTTATGCGATCCGGCACACCGGGGGATAAGACCTGCGTGCTTTTCCGGGGAAAAACCGGAAGATCTTCGCTGCGCAGGGCCAGTGCATCCTTTACTGCCCTGATCAGACTTTCTCCGTACATGCCAATCTGTTTCTGGCTTAAGGTTCCGATCTTTTCCAGTTGGCGGATGCTCAGGGGACGGGCATTCACAATCTCCGTGACAGCATTGTTTCCGAAAATTTTGAATGCGGGTCTGTCCTTTTTTTCTGCAAACTCCCTGCGCACCTGAAGGATCTTTTCCAAAATCGCAAGATTGCGGGGACGAAACTGGCCGGCTCCCTTGAATTTCAGAAACAGGGGGGCACCGTTTTCCTCGTTTGTCCGCACCCGGCTCAGAAGCTCGCACTCCTCCCGAACCCATTCCAGCCGGTTCATTTTTTTCAGATTCTTTTCCAGAATCCGGGCAAGGGGAATCAGCCAGGCGGTATCCCCAGATGCATATTCCAGCATTTCCGGTGACAGGGGACGCTGGGACCAGTCTTTTCTCTGATATTTTTTGTCCAGAGAAACATTCAGATAATGCTGGACAACGGATTCCAGACCGGTTTCGCGAATCCCGGAAAAGCGGGAGGCAATCTGGGTGTCAAAAAGATTGTGAACCGCTATGCCGAAATCCCTGTGCAGGGAACGGATATCATAATCCGCGCCGTGAAAAATCTTTTGCAGATCCCGGCGGGCAAACGCGGGGACAAGGCAGGAGAGATCCGGAACTTTGAGGGGATCAATGATGACATTTTGCTCACGGGTCGCTATCTGGAGCAGACAGACCTTTTCTTTGTAATGATACATGGAATCCGCTTCCATGTCCACGGCAATCACCCGCCTTCTTCGAAGGGAGCGGGCAAAGTTTTCCAGATCCGATGGCGTTTCGATCAGTTCATGGACAGGGGACTGCTTGTCTTTCATCAATTGCATCTTTCTGTTTCTGATGGTTGAAAAATGGTTCACTGATTCAGAGCCGCCTCTCTGCGTTCAATGGGCAGCCAGTAAAACTCGCGAATCAGCACACGGATCACACAGGCCAGGGGAACGGCCGCGATCATGCCGCCGATGCCGAACTGCGCGCCAAGAAGAAGCGCGAACATGACGGCCAGAGGATGCAGCCCCGCGCCTTTTCCCACGATTTTCGGCTGCAGCACAAAGCCCTCAAGGGACTGGATCGCGCCAAACAGGAGAAGCACGAATCCGAGAGTGATCAATTTGACACTCCAGGGAACCCCTGCTGTGAGCACCACGATGAGAATGGCCGGTGTCACGCCCATAACCGCGCCCAGATAGGGAATGAAACCGCCGATGGCCGAGGCAGTGCCAATGAGTATGCAGTAATTCCGAAGAGCGGGAAAACCCGTAAACCCCAAGGCAAAAAGTCCCGCGGCAAAAAGGGAGCCCACAATGGCCGAAACCGTAATCTGTCCGCGCAGGAATCCGCCCACTGCGGTATCGGTTTTTTCCAGTATGTCAAAGACGCGATCCCGGTGTTCCGGCGGAATCATTTTCCGTATCGCAGGACGGATTTTTTCCCAGTCCACAATAAAATAAAAGTTGATAATCCCCACAAAAATGATAAAGGAAAAGAAACTGAACATGGAACCCAGCCCCGCAAAGATGCCTTTTGTCGCGATGCTGACCGCTTCCAGACCGCCGGAGGCCATCTTTTTCAGCCCCGGAAGCAGGGCAGAGAGGATTTTTTCATAATCCATCTGGATTTCATTGATTTTGTTCTGCAAAATCCCAACCAGCTCCGCATCAATCTGAAACCAGCGGTTATGGGCCAGTTTTTCCAGCAGAGGAGGAAAACCGGTTTTCAGGGCATGAAACAGCCGGATGAATTCGCTCAGCACTGTGGGAATCAGAAAGGCCAGAAGCAAAAAAAATATCAGGCCGATGATCAGGTACAGCACAAGGGTTCCCATGATTCTGCCCAGTTTCAGGTGCTGCTGCAGATGGATGACCACAGGCGCCAGGATATAGGCCAGAAGCAGGGCAGCCAGAAAAGGCGTAAGCACGTCCAGTATCAGGACAAGACCGCCCCTGAGCAGACTGAAGGTGTAAAATCCGAACGCGATGATTCCCATGACACCGACAGCATAAACCATTTTCCGGAGCAGGGGATCGGAAATTCTGAAATCAGACATGACAGTTTCCTCCTTGTCAGACAGAATATCGCATGGCGGACAGTTATGTCCCATGCTTTGGGTTTCAGGTGTGAGGCAATGACAAACCGGTATCCGGCCGGAACTGTCCGGCACAGGCTGCGGTTAAACATTCAACAGTGAAAAATTCAGCACTGACCCGGAAAACTCAATCACAATTTTTTCAATACGGCAAGAACAAAATTTCTGCCGGAAAGGGAAAAAGGAAATGAAATGGAAAATATCCGCTGCATTCTTGTCTTTTGCCTTGGGCTGCTTCTGCTGAACTGGCCGGTGCTGAGCATTGCCGGGAGCAGGGAAGCGGATGATTTTTTTCTTTATCTTTTTTCCGTATGGATATTTCTCATTGTTCTGATCTTTGCCAATGGACTGATCCGGCCGGATTTCCCCTCTGATCTGCCTGAAGACCCGGGCAGTTGTGAAAATTCGGCAGCCCCGGACAGCAAAGAGAAGAGCCTCTCCCAAACCGGCAGAGCAGACCATGTTTGAGGCTCCCACAGTCATAGGTGTTTTCTGTCTGTATATGGCAGGGCTGTTCTGCATTGCCCGATGGGCGGAAAAAAAATCATCCCGGGGTTTCAACCCGGCCAACAGTGCAGCGGTGTATTCCCTGACCCTGGCTGTATACTGCACCACCTGGAGCTTTTACGGCAGTGTGGGCAGCGCTGCGGAATCCGGAAGGCTGTTTCTGACCATTACCATAGGCCCCACCCTTTCCTTTGCACTGGGCACTGTCATTCTGCGCCGGCTGGTGCACATCAAAAACAGGCACAGAATTACCAGCATCGCGGATTTTATCTCTGCCCGGTACGGCAAATCCCAGTTGCTTGCGGCTTTGGCCACCCTGATCTGTCTGATCGGGGCAGCTCCCTATATCGCGCTGCAGCTCCGGGCAGTCAATGCCACCTTTGCCATTATTGCCGAAAGCGGGAACTCCTCCCTGCCATGGATCGGGGAATTTGTGGGCCCCATTGTTGTCACACTTATGATTGCGTTCACCAATCTCTTCGGGGTGAGACGTCTGGATCCCACAGAAAGGCATTCCGGAGTGATGCTGGCCGTGGCAGTGGAATCTCTGGTGAAACTGGCTGCCTTCCTTGCTGCCGGTATCTTTGTAACCTATTATGTTCATGACGGATTCAGCAGCATCATCACCCAGGTTTCGGACAGGGGGTTCCGCCATGTCAGATGCATGGAACCCATGCACGCGAAGGATTATGTGTCCTGGGCATCGCTTCTGCTCCTGTCTATGTCTGCCGTGTTTTTTCTTCCCCGGCAGTTCCATGTGGCTGTGGTGGAAAATTTCCATGAAAAGCACATCCGCACAGCCATGTGGCTCTTTCCCCTGTATCTGGTGCTGATGAGCCTTTTCATCTGGCCTGTGGCCATGGGAGGACTCCTGCTGGGATTTCCTGCGGAAAAAGGTGACACTTTTCCCCTTCTCATTCCTTTTGCCCATGGGCACCGCTGGCTTTCCCTTTTTGTGTTCATCGGCGGATTTTCCGCAGCCACCGGCATGATCATGGTCAGTTCCATGACCCTTTCCACCATGGTGACCAATCATCTGCTTTTTCCTGCTGTCAGCCGTTACAACTGTCTGGGATTTCTGCGTCCCCATCTGCTGAAATGCCGCTGGGTTGCTGTCACCCTGATTATTGTCATGGGATACTGTTTTGAAAAAATTCTGGGGGAAAACTGGCAACTGGTGAATATCGGCCTGATTTCCTTTGCCGCATCTTTGCAGTTTGCGCCTGTGGTGCTGGGAGGGATTTTCTGGATCCGGGGCAGCAGAACCGGTGCTCTGGCCGGACTCTCTGCCGGGTTTTTCATCTGGATTTTCACGCTCCTGATGCCCGCAGTTGCCAAAGGCGGAATGTTTTTTGCCGATTTTCCCCAAAACGGACTTTGGGGACTGGCCTTTCTCCGGCCTGAGAATCTTTTCGGTCTCAGTGTTCTTGATCCGCTGAGCCACAGTGTCTTCTGGTCTCTGTGCTTCAATATCTTTTTCTATATGCTGGGTTCTGTCTGTTTCCGGCAGAGTGCGGAAGAGCAGGCACTGGCAGCGGACTTTGCGCAAATTCTGCCGGAACACCGTCACGGGTTTCATTCAGGCAAAAAAAGCACCATTGTCCTGTCTGCCAAAAAAACTGTCATTCTGGGGACGCTGGAACAGTATTTCCGGTCAGGGGATGCCGTTCAGCTTGTGGAAGAATGCCTTGAAAAAAGCGGTATCCGGGAAAAGAAAAAAATTTCCATTGATGAACTTGCGCAACTGTACGGAGAAGTGGAAAAAGTTCTGTCCGGAGCAGTGGGGGCCGCCACAGCGCATGTGCTTATGGAAAAAGCCGGGCTGTTTTCTCCGGCCGAGGCGGAACAGCTTTCAGCCCTGTACGGTGAAATTCTGGCAGGAATGAAGATCACACCGGAAGAACTGCGAAAAAAAATTCTGTATTACGAGGAAAAGGAGGTTTTGCTGAAACAGCATGCACATGAACTGGAAATTACGGTGCGGGAACGGGAGCAGGAGATTGTCCGCAGAAAGGAAATGGAAGAGGAACTCCGCAGGTCTGAAAAAAAATACCGGGATTTGTTTGAATCCGCGCCGGACGGGGTTCTGATTACCACAATGGGGGGAAAGATTGTTTCCTTTAACCGGGCTCTTATGCGGATGTTCCACTTTGCAGATCCTGCCGAGGTGTTTGAACTTGAAAGCGCGGGTTTGTACGCAAATCCCGAAGAGGAGAGGCCCGTGCTGCTCAATACCCTGAAAACAGAAGGAAGTCTGAGCAATTACCGCATATGGGCAAAAGATAAAAACGGAAGACACTTTCCGGCCAGCCTTTCCGTCAATCTGATCCATTACGAAGACAGTCCCTGCATTCAGGCAATTGTCCGGGATATCACAGAAATCCGGAAAATGGAAAACCGGCTCAAGCGCTATACGGAAAATCTGGAGCAGATGGTGGAGGAAAAAACCCGTGAACTCACGGCAGCCAACATCAATCTGTCTGCGGCTGTCACCAGTCTGGAGGAAACCAGAAAGCAACTGGCAGTCAGCGCGCACCAGGCAGGCATGGCGGAAATGGCGGTCTCGGTTCTGCACAATATCGGAAATGCCATCAACTCGGTCAATGTCCGGATTTGCGGCATGGAAAAGCATCTCCCTGAAAAAGAAGTCCGATCTCTGCAAAAAATCCTCGATCAGTTCCGTATGCCGGAAATGAGACCGGGAAGCAGTGAGGCAGACACAGTCCGATGGGATCGGCTGCTTTCTTTTTTTGCGCTTACGGTTGATATTTTCAGGGAAAAGAATAATATGTTCCGCGATGATCTGGCCTTTCTGAGAAAAGGGCTGGATCATGTCATGGAAATCATTGCGATCCAGCAGAAATATGCGGGAGTGCGGGGAATGGAAAGCCTTGTGGATCTCAATGACATCATCCGGGATGCAGCAGAAATGCTCTCGGATTCCATTGTGCGAAGGGGAATACAGACGGAGTTCATTTTCAAAGATATTCCCCTGCTTTTTCTGGATCGGAACAAGATGATCCAGAATTTTATCAATATTTTCAAAAATGCCTATGAGTCACTGGATATGGTTTCCCCGGAAAAGGAAAAACGGATCTGTGTGATTACAGGACTTGAAAAAAATGGGGAAGGAGAATATGTTCAGGCCGTGATTGCGGACACAGGCATGGGAATTTCACCCGAAATTCAGAAAGAGGTTTTCCGTTTCAATTTTTCCACCAAGGGCAGGGAAACCGGTTTCGGCCTTCATGACACGGCCAACTATATCCGGGCTCAGGGCGGAGAGATTGAGATTTTCAGCGAAGGGACGGACAAAGGAGCCCAGGTGGTCATCAGACTGCCCATACCGGGAGGAGAGAAAAAATGAACAGGAACATCATCGTGATTGACGATGAGGAATCCATCCTGAAGGATTACAGACTGATTTTGACATCCGCAACTGGCGGTCTGTCCTCCCTGGAAAAGGAGGCAGCGGCTCTGGAGGCCGAACTGTTTGACACCGAGACGGATCCGCAGGAGGTGCCTGAGGAGGGATATAATCTGCACACTGCTCTGCAGGGGCAGGAAGGCTGTGCAAAGATCAAAGCCGCGCATGAAGCAGGAACCCCGTTTGCTCTGGCTTTTGTGGATATCCGGATGCCGCCGGGCTGGGACGGCGTGGAAACTGCCCGGCGCATACGGGAAATGGATGAGCATATTGAAATTGTTATTGTAACCGCATATTCGGACAGGGAACGCAGGGAGATTGTGGAAAAGGTGGGAAGCCCGGAAAAACTGCTTTACCTGAAAAAACCCTTTGATCCCGAGGAAATCCGGCAACTGGCTCTTTCCCTGACCCGGAAATGGAATCTGGAGCAGAAGGCCATCCGGCACAGGGAATATCTGGAACGTCTGCTGGTGGCTGTCCGGCGTCTGAAAACCCTGAACATATCTTCCGTACGCGGGGTGCTTACAGCCATTCTCAACGAGGTGCTTCATCTCATTGACGCGCACAAGGGCTTTATTGCCAAAATGGAATGCGGAAAGGCTGATGTGGAAATCACTTCTGAAAACATTGATTTTTCAGACACAGAGGAACTGATTCAAAAAATTGCCTCCCGACTGCCGTCCATATCCGATATTTCCCAGATAGACGGCATCATGGTCATGCCGCTGCGGGATATTGTGGGAAATTACTTCATCCTGGTCTGGGACAGTGATCTGCCCATGTCCGAGGACAAACGCAGTCTCCTGCGGCTGCTGCTGGAAACCTCTTCCGAGGTGCTGGAAAATGTGCGAAAGCAGGAACAGTATCTGCGAAATGAGCGCATCGCCACCATCGGACAGATTGCCGCAGGCATCATTCACGAGGTCAACAATCCCCTGACAGCCATTATCGGCACCACCCAGATGAACAGTCTGTACTCGGAAAACATATGGGACATGCTGGAAGCCTGTGAAAAAATTTTGCAGGATCCGGATGTGCCGCCCCATGTGATCCGGCAGATACAGGAAGCCCGTCACCGCAACAGGCTGGACAAAATCCGCAAAGACATGAACCGGAATTATGAGATCATTGAGACCGGGGTGGATCGGATACGGGGGCTGATGGAAAATATCCGGAATTTCTCCAAAGTCAGTGATGCTTTTGAACCCATGTGCAGGGATGTGACCGATGCCCTGGAAAGTACCCTGATTCTGGCCTACAATGCTCTCAAACGCGGAATCAAAGTTCACAAAAACTGGGAAACGCCCCTGCTGGCCTGCTGTGACATCAACGGATTGCGGCAGGTTTTTCTGAATCTGGTGCTAATGCGGTGCAGGCCATGGACGGCAAAGGGGAACTGTGGATTTCCGGAAAGGAAAAAGAGGACAGGATTCTTATTTCCATCGGGATTCCGGTCAAGGCATTCCGGCTTCGGAAAGGGAAAAAATCTTCAAGGCATTTTACACCACCAAGGAAAGCGGCACAGGTCTGGGGCTTTCCATTGTCAAAGGCATTGTCAACAAACACCGGGGATCGGTGTGGGTGGAATCGGAAGAGGGGCAGGGAGCAGTGTTTCATGTGGAAATTCCGGTGGGGGATATATGAGTGTCAGGTGTCAGGTGTCAGGTTTTGCGTGTTCAGTCTCCGGGCAGCCCTCTGCGGAGGATATATGACAGTCGGCAAAATCGGCACGCCCTCCGCATCCGTCTGGAAGATTTCACGGACAGCCTGGCTGGTTATTGGGATGGGTTTTGCGCTGCGTGTGTATCTGTTTTTCAGCATTCCCCTGATCAATCCGGACGGTTTTCTCTACATTCAGCAGGCAAAAGCCCTGCATTACGGCCTGCATGATGCTCTGACCGACTGCTATGAGTATCTTTCCAATTACCCTTTTTTTGTTCTGATGGGATACAAAATATGCGGAGACTGGGTACTTGCTGCCCGAAGCGTGTCTCTGCTTTTCGGCACCCTCATGCTGTTTCCCCTGTATCTGATGTTCCGGCGTTTCTTTGATGAAAACCTCAGCACAGTCACGCTGCTGGCCTTTGCCCTGATTCCCTCTTTTGCACTGCTCAGTTCCGATGTCCTCCGGGATCCGACTTACTGGTTTTTCTCTGCCGCAGGACTGTTTCTCTTTCTTGTTTTCCTGGAAAATCAGGATAATTTGAAATCTCACATCCTCGCGGCTTTAAGCTGTCTGTGTTTTCTGATGGGGACATGGGCCAGAATTGAAGGGGCTTTGTTTATCATCCTTTCCGGGGGCTGTCTGGTCTTTTCCGGACAGAGGCGAAGATGGTTTGCCCTGTTTTCCTTTCTGCTGCCTCTTTTTGCAGTTTCAGCACTTGCAATCTTTTACCTGTATCTTTCCCATGCAGATATTCTCAATCTTCTGAAACCGGAAAGACTGCTGAGCCGGCCGCTGGAATTTTTCTCCAAATACACTGAGGTGCGCGAGCATCTGAAACTCCTTGCCCGGCAGGAACCTGATGGCTTCAGTCCTTTCTTTTTCCCCATTGTGCGGAATCTGGTCTGGCTGATTGCCCTGGGTGCGCTCGCAGTTCAGATTGTGGAAACCCTGTTTTATCTTTTTTTCATTTTTCTGATCTTGGGCATGGCAGAGGCCCGTCACCGTATTTTCAAAGATGCACGGCTGCTGTATCTGTTTTTTCTTTCCCTGGCCGCCCTGCCTGTGCTTTACTCTCAGATCATTTACAACTGGGCCATGACCAGCCGTTTCACCATGCTCTTTCTGCTGCCCGCGTTTGTGTTTGCCGGATATGGAATTGAAAAAGTGTCGCAGCATCTCCGCAGCAGATTTCCGTTAAGGCATATGCTCAGTTATGCGCTGATATGCCTGCTGATGCTGTCTGCGGCTCTGCCCAAAAGCCTGCGCGCAAATTATGATGAGGACAAGCGTATCTACCGGGAAATCGGGGAATTCCTTGCGGCAAGGGAGAAAAACACAGGGGCTGTGGAGGTGGCCGGAGCCTTTAAGGAAATCAGCGCAGTTCATTTTTATGCCAATGTGAATTATGAGGGCGCTCCCTGTTTTGATCCCTTCTGCATTATGGAAAAAACAGATGGTTCCGGACTTCGGCTCATTGAAAATCTGGGCTCCCGTTATCTGGTCTGGGATGAAAAAAACTGGGAAAATCAAAGTGTGGAAGATCTTATGGAAAATGCAAAATTTGTCAGAATCCGTCAATGGCAGACCGACAGACACGGAAAAATGGTATTGTATGAGGCAAGGCAATGAAAATCGCGCTGGTGTCCCACAAATACGGTTTCGGCATGGGCGGACTGGAAAGAGACACGGTTCTTCTGAGCCGGGAGCTGCTCAAAGCCGGGCATGAGGTGCATATTTATGCAAACCGGCGGGAGGATGTTATGCCGGGTATCACTTTTCATCAGGTTCCCATGCTGAGAATTTCCTCTCCGGGAAAAAATCTTTCCTTTGCCTGGAGTGCAAAGCGGATGCTGGCGGGAACGGATTTTGACATTGTTCAGGCTATGGATCGGATACTGCATCAGGATATTTTCCGCGTATCTGACGGCATCACTCCGGTGCAGATGATGCACCGCTATCCCCATCCGCTGATCCGGCGCATATTTGCCGCAACACCCCGGCGTCTGGCCCTGAAATGGCTGGAAGAAAAAATATTCATACAGGGCGGAGCCCGCATGATTCTGGCCATTTCCCAGATGATAAAACAGGAAATCATCACGCATTACGGCATGGAACCGGAACGGATTGCGGTCATTTGCAGCGGCATTGACACTTCCGTGTTCCATCCCGGTGTGAAAGACAAATACAGAAAATCCATCCGGGACATGTACAGCATCCGGGACGATGAAATCCTGCTGCTTTTCATTTCCAATGATCACAGACGCAAGAATCTGGCCGCAGTGCTGGAGGCCATGCAGTTGCTTGAAGACAAAAAATACAGACTGCTGGTGGCGGGAAGCGGTGAAATCGGGCCTTATCAGAAAAAGGCGGCCAAATGCAAAATTGAGGGACAGGTGGGATTTCTGGGGCACAGACCCCGGATGGAAAGATATTTCGCTGCTGCGGATCTATTCGTGTTTCCCACTCATTACGATGCCTTTGGCAATGTCTGTCTGGAAGCAATGGCCTGCGGCCTTCCGGTCATTGTTTCCGACACCTGCGGCGCTGCTGAACTGATACAGCAGGGAAAAAACGGGTTTGTTCTGGAAAAAAACAGACCCGCCCAGCTCGCGGAAAGCATTTACCGCCTGAAAGACCCTTCCCTGAGAAAGGATATTGGGGAGCAGGCAGCAGTCACGGCAGCACAGTATGACATGGAAAAATATCTGGCACAAATGCTTGAACTTTATGCCTATGTTATGCGAATGAAAAAGAACTGAAAATGCCGGATGCCTCTGTCATAGCATATACGGAAAGCGAAAATCTGCTTGTCAGCCGGGCCTATGCGGATTTGCTGCGCGGTATGCACCTTGATTCTTCTGATTCCCTGTGGCAGTATACAGACAGATGTCCGGATGCCTGTCTTGTCAAAAAAATCAGGGAAAGGGATGTAATACGCCTGAAACTCCCTGACAGCAGCGGATGCAGATATGTTTTTGTCAAAAGACATCATACGGAATATGCAGGACGCAAACATCCCCCACGATTTCTCTCAGAGGGCAGAAAGGAGTTTTTTCATATCTGCCGGTTCCGGAAACAGGGACTTGCAACGGTTGCGCCGGTCGCGGCAGGCGAGTGTACGGGAGGCCGATCCTTTATTGTGACAGAGGATTTCAGCCCTTTTGTCAGTCTGGAAAATCTGCTGGCGCACAATGCCGGATTTCAGGATCGCATGAGAAATCCGGAAGCCAAAAAAACACTGCTGGCGGAAATCGCCAGATATGCCCGGAAAATGCATGATGCGGGACTGAACCACTGTGATTTCAATGCGGATCATGTTCTCATTCACTATGATGGAGATTCTGACAAACCCGCTGTTGCCTTATATGATCTCCAGCGAATCCGGCAGAGAAAATATTTCCGCTTCCGCTGGATAATCAAAAGCCTTGCGGAACTGGGGTTCAGCCTGCCGGATGAATTTTTCACCCAAGCAGACAGAAATGCGCTGCTGCTGCACTACAAGGGAAAAGAAAAACCGGGACTGGGGGAAAAAATGCAGTTGCTGTGGATTGGCAGAAAAAGGGAGCGAATAGGAAAACATACAAGGAAAATCATGGAAAGGCACAGGAAAGACGGGGATATGATTTGACATTTCAGGAACAGTAACGGCAAGATATTGTTTAATGAACATGTTTTCGGAACAGACTTCGGCTGTCAGGGAGGAGCAAATGGGATCGTGTCAGATTGTCATTGATATTCCTGAAAAGGTTCTTTTGGCAGAAAAGATGAATGAAATTTTTTTGGCCGTGAGATGCGTATTCTGGCTGCGGTGAAACTGTATGAACTGGGCCGACTTTCATCCGGACGGGCTGCCGAACTTGCGGGTATGGCAAGCGTGGAGTTTCTGCTTGCTTTGGAGCGTTGCAAAGTTTTTCCGTTTGAGAATGAATTGCAGGAACTGGAAAAGCAGTTATCTCTAAATGACCGACTGCAATTAATAAGCGATCTTGCATTGCAAATTCGCGATTCTGGGTAGCAGATCTGCACACACCGATTAATATTTAACTATTTTATATTATTATGTTTTTCAGAAAAACGCTGATTTTGTATATACATAATAGATACAGACAGTTAAACGATATAACCATGATACTGTTTATGCTGTTTTTAAGTAATATATTGATTTATAAATTAAAAAAATAAGCATAAAAAGTCCCACTGCCGGGGATTGTTTTTCTTAAAAACTATAGGAAACAGTGGCAGGGGGATATATCCCCCCTGCTTTTCCAGCGCGGCAAAAACAGTAAAAGTGAATAATATTCATTAAATAAACATATTCAAAGGAGGTCAGAATGCTGGTTATTCATCCTGTAAGAAAAGGAAAGTATATTCTGATTCCCGATCATGAATTTTCAGCACTGATTCAGAAACTGTGTCTGACAAAATCGGTTGAAATCATTGAAGAGGAAACAGAAATTTATGAAACAGAGGAAGATCGCAGGGCTTATGCTGAAGGGATTCGGGACCTGAAATGCGGGAATGTGTCTGATTTTGACATGCTGAAGCAGGCATGGCTGCGGGGAGAGCCTGCGGATGTATAAAATCGTATTAGAAAAACAGGTTTCCAAATTCATAAACACTCGCACACCCAAAGAGAGGATCCGCATTGCGGAAGCTCTTTCTGAATTGGGGAACAGTCCCTTTGAAAACAGTCTGGACATAAAAAGACTGAAAGGCAGCAGTGACAAATACAGACTCAGACTTGGCAAATACCGTTTTCTTTACACGATTATACAAGAGCAGATACTGATTTATTTCTATAAAGCCGACACAAGAGGCGATGTGTACAGGTAACTTCCTCCCGTTCCCGCGCTTTCAGATAACTGCAAGGATTTTTTTAAAAAGGATTGGGGATTGTCTGAACCGGGATTTACAGGATTAAAGGATTTGCAGGATTGTCTGAACTGTGATTCGTCTGATTATTCCGACTGCTCTGATTTTATCCGCACATTAATCAGATAACTTATATGAATCATACCAATTCACCATTGAAATCATATTTTGCGGAAGGCAGTGCCGGTTCTCCGCCGATTTTATGCCGCCATGCAAATCTGCTGTGACCTCTGTGCCGTCTTCGTGTCCCTTGCGGTCAAAAAAAGCATGGTTTCAACAGCGAATCGGTATCGCAGTTCAGACAGTCTGCACTTTGTCTGAACATGATTATACTGGATGGCAGATGAAAAATAAGACTGAAACAGGAGAAAAAAATGAATTATGAGTGCATCATTTACGAAAAAGACGCAGGCATTGCCATCATCCGCCTGAACCGGCCGCGGGTGCTCAATGCCATGAACCGGCAGTTGTGGCTGGAATTTCAGGAGGCTTTGGAAGATGTGAAAACAGACCCGGAAATCAAAGTTCTGATTATCACAGGGGAAGGCCGGGCCTTTTCCACAGGTGCGGATTTGAAGGAATCCAAAACCCGGAGTGCAGAGGACTACAGACAGTATCTGGAAACCCTGCAGGAGGCTTCCCGGAAGATTATTTGGTTTGAGAAACCCACCATTGCTGCCGTCAACGGGTATGCGCTCGGTTCCGGTTATGAACTCGCGCTGGCCTGTGACATCCGCATTGCAGCGGAAGATGCGCAGATTGGCTCTCCGGAGGCCAGAGTGACTTCCTCTGTTACGGGCGGCGCATTCCGGCTGGTGCAGGAACTCATCGGGCCGGCAAAAGCCAAAGAACTGCTGTTCACCGCAGAAAACATTGACGGCAAAGAGGCTGAGCGCATCGGACTGGTCAACCGGGCGGTTCCGGCAGAGAAACTGATGAAAACAGCAAAGGAAATGGCGCAGAAGATTGCCGCCAATTCCGCTTTTTCGGTAAAAATGATCAAAAAAGGACTGGCAATGGCCCAGACCGGAATCAGTCTGAAAAGCCTGATGGATTTTGAAACCGAAGCCTGTCTGGCCTGTGTGTCCACCAAAGAGCGGCAGGTGTCTTTGGAAAAATTCGAGGAAAGAAAAAGGGATTAAGAACAGTTTGCAGGGATCAGGTTCAAAATCTTTTTGTCCGTATGAAAAACCCTGAGGGTTGTGAAAACCCTCAGGGTTTGCAAAGAGGAGTGCAAACTTTCCGTTTGGCACTCCGGAAACTTCCCAATGTCATCAAATCTGCACCTGCAAACCAAATCAAAGAAAAAGGGGTTAACATGTCGTTGGAAAAAGTGTTGAATGCAGAATCCGTGGCCGTGGTCGGCGCATCCAAAAATGAAACCAAACGGGGATTTCAGGCCATCCGCACCCTGCAGAAGCAGCGGTATGAGGGGCTGATTTATCCGGTCAATCCCAAAGAAAAAAGCATTCTGGGACTCAGATGCCATGCTTCTCTCAATGATATTGAAGGGCCGGTGGATATGGCCCTGATTACCACACCCGCGAAAACCATTCCGGCTGTGCTGGAAGACTGCGGAAAAAAAGGCATAAAAGGCGCAGTGATTATCGCGGGCGGATTTGGAGAAACCGGATCCGAAGGCCGGAAACTGGAAAATGACATTGTTGCTGTGGCACGGAAAAATTACATCCGCATCATCGGGCCCAACACTTCCGGCATGATGAACCTGAAAACCGGCATGAATCTGGTGGGTTTGCAGGATGTTCCCAAAGGCGACATCGCGCTGCTGTCCCAAAGCGGCAATATGGCTCTGACCATCATGACCGAGGCCAAGCTGAAAAGCCTGAAAGGATTTTCCTATTACGTGGGTGTGGGAAACGAGGCCGATATTCATTTTCACGAATATCTGGAATTTTTCAGGGATGATCCGGACACCAAAGCCATTCTGATGTATGTGGAGGGAATGCGTGACGGCAGAAGATTTCTGCAGGAGGCGCACAGAACCAGCGCGGTCAAGCCCATCATTCTGCTCAAAAGCGGCAGATCCACCACAGGAAGACGCTCTGCCGGATCGCACACGGGCGCGCTGGCCGGCATGTCCTTTGTTGCCAAAACTGCATTTCAGCGCGCAGGCATTCTGGTCATTGAAAACTCGGATGAACTCTTTCCTGTGGCAGAAACCCTGTCCTCTCTTCCTCTGATCAAAGAAAAAAAAGTGGCTATCCTGGCAGACGGCGGCGGACATGCCACCATTGCTGCGGACATTCTTTCTGATTTCGGGCTGGAACTCCCGGAACTGTCTTCCAAAACCCAGGCCAGACTCCGGGAGATTCTGCCTGCTGCGGCCACAGTTGCCAATCCGGTGGATGTTGCCGGCGGAACCGATGCGGATCCCACAATTTTTGCGGACTGTGCAGATATTATCCTCAAAGATATGGAGATTGACGGACTGCTGATTGTGGGACTGTTTGGCGGTTACGGCATCCGTTTTGCCCCCAGTCTTTCCCTGATGGAAGAGGATGCCGCTCATCGCATGGGAAAGATGGTGAAAAAAAGAAAAAAGCCGATTGTTGTTCACAGCCTTTACAATTCGGAAAAACCCCATTCCCTGCATCTGCTGCGCTATTACGGCATACCGGTTTATGATTCGCTGGATGTGGCCTGCAAATGCATCTCCGCTCTTTCGGAACGGGGAACCTATATTCAGAAATATCATGCCAAAACCAATTTCACCTTTCACTGGCGTTCCAAGGCCGAGCCCGAAGGGGAGGCCATTATCTGCAATGCCCGGGTGGAGGGCAGAAATGTGCTGCTGGAGCATGAGGCAAAAAAACTGCTCCATCTCCACGGCGCTCCGGCTTTCCGGGATCGGCTGGTGCGCACGGCTGATGAGGCTGTGGAAAGAGCGGAACGTGTGGGCGGAAAAGTTGCCATGAAGATTGTGTCCCCGGACATTCTGCACAAAAGCGATGCCAAAGGCGTGCGTCTGCACCTGCAATCGGAAAAGGAAATCCGGGAGGCATTTGACAGCATTGTCGCGGATGCAAAAAAATACAAACCGGATGCGGATATCCGGGGTGTGCTTGTGGCTCCCATGGCGAAAAAAGGAATTGAGATTATTATCGGAACCAAGATTGATGAACAGTTCGGGCCGATCATCATGTACGGAATAGGCGGCATCATGGTGGAAATTCTCAAAGACTTTTCCACCCGTGTGCTGCCCATTTCTCCAACCTATGCCAAAACCATGCTCAATGAAATCCGATCCGCTCCCATTCTCGAAGGGTACAGGGGGGAAGGCCCGTATGACACCAAAGCCGTAAAAGCCGCTTTGCTGATGTGTTCGGAACTCATTGAATCCTACCCGGAGATTGAGGAAATGGATTTGAATCCGGTCATTGTTCATGATCACGGGATCAGCATTGTGGATGCCCGAATCATCCTCACAAAAGAGGAGACCAACTATTATCACCGGAACAGTTGCCCGTGGCCGAGGGAAGTGTGAACAGATTCCCCGTTTTTGTAAAGGGAGGGATTAAGGGCGGATAAAAACGGAGCGCTGTCCGCCATTGTCTGAACCGGGATTTACGGATTGACCGGGATTTTTGATCGCAGATAATCATGATGACACGGATAAACCGTGATGATTCCGTCTGCGGAATCATCATCCGGGTAAATCCCTTAATCCTGAGAATCCGGGTTCGGACAATTCTGAACCGGAATTGACAGGATTGTCTGAACAGGATGATCAGGGAAGGAGAGAGAAATCTTATGAAAACACAAATACCGAACGCACAGCAAGTAGCAGACAGGGCGGGCAAAAGCGGAGCGTTGCCCGCCGTTGTCTGAACCGGGATTCACAGGATTAAAAGGAGTTACAGGATTTAGTGCAACGGAGGTTCGCAATGAAACTTGATATTACTATTGAAATTCGGAAAAAAGGCCAATGGTATGTTGCCCGATGCCCGGAACTGGATTTCATCTCTCAGGGCAGGGATCAGACCGAAGCAAAACAGAACCTTCTGGAAGTGATTGAAATTCAGTTTGAAGAAATGAGAGAAAAAGGAGCATTGGATGATTATCTTTCAGAATGCGGGTATGAAAAAAAAGACAGGATGTTCATGATTCCGGACAGAATGCTGGTTTCGGAAACCTATTCATTGCAGGGTACATGAATCATGCCCAAAATTACAGCGGTACATTGGAAAACCCTGATTCAGATCTTTGCACTGTTCGGATGTACGTATAAACACAAAAAGGGATCACATCACATTATGACCTGTCCGAATGCGGTACGGTCGGTTGTAATACCTGAATATGATGAAATTGATGCGGATATTATCAAAAACAACATGCGTACCGCCGGAATGAGCCGGGATGAATATTTTCGATTGCTTCAGAAAATCTGAGTTGGCAGTGCGGGCAAAAGCGGGGTGCAATTTAGGTTTGCAAAAAACAATCTGTACAGTTTTCATGTCCGGAAACCCCAGGGTTTTGGAAACCCTAAAGGGTTTTGGCAGGTTATTTTGATACAGCACACTTACCCCGCCGTTTGATTCCTGTGATTTTCTTATGATGGACATGACAGGGAAAAATCGCGGTGGCAGTCATGCGAATCACATAAATCACATTTCAGGACAGCGGAAAGGAGAATAAATGACAACATTGGATTATGCTCGATGTTGCAGCACAGCTTTCTTTGAGCAGAGGCAGATAGTTTACGGGACATTCTTCACAAACGTCAGACAGAGGAACGGCGGGGAAGAAATTGCGGCAAATGCCCGGAGCTCCGGGCTTTTCACCGGAGAACTGAAATCGAAACATCGGAAAGTCTGATTTCACGGCTTCATGCTTCCCTGCAATAATGAGTGATGAAGAATGAGAAAACTGAAATCTACACTGAATGAACACTGTTTACTGACAACTGATAATTGACAACTGGTAACTGATAACTGGTAACTGATAAATATGATAGCAGAAATATTATCCACTGGTGATGAAATCCGCTCCGGTGCGCTGGCAGACACCAATGCCGCGTGGCTGGCGCAGAAACTGGAAGAAACTGGCATTGACGTATCCCGCCACAACTGCGTGGGAGATGACATGTCCATGCTGGTGACGGTATTCCGTGAGATTGGAGAACGGGCAAATATGGTTCTGGTGACAGGCGGGCTGGGGCCGACAACCGATGATCTGAGTGCCGAGGCTGCGGCAAAAGCTGCAAATGTTCCTCTGATTCTCAATCAGAAGGCACTTGATGTCATCTCTGCATTTTTTGCCTCCCGCAACTGGGTCATGACGGAATCCAACCGCAAACAGGCCATGCTGCCTCAATCCTCTGAAATGCTGGATAACTTGTGGGAACTGCGCCAGGTTTTACCCTGAAAATCGGCAACTGCCAGTTTTTCTTCATGCCCGGTGTTCCCTTTGAGATGAAGAGGATATTCTTAAGCTGAGCAGGTCATGCCCTGCATTGAAAAACTCCGGGGGGAACGCACAGTTCATCAGACAGTGACCATTTCCACGTTTGGACTGGGAGAATCCCGTTGGAGAAATGATGGCGGATCTGCCTCCTGTTTCCGAATCCGTCTGGGACTGGTGGGCAAAATTTCCGGAAATCCAGATCAAATTTTACGGCAGTCACAAATCCGCCGAGGAACTGGACGGCAGTCGGGCCGCAGCCCGGGCATGGGTTCTGGAAAAAATGGGGAAAAAGGTCTTTTCCACAGCAGGAGAAAGCATGGAGGCTGTCGCGGGACGTATGCTGGGCGAAAAGAAAGCAAGTCTGGCTTTGGCGGAAAGCTGCACCGGCGGACTGATTGCCAGCCGCATTACCGATGTTCCCGGGAGTTCGGATTATTTCCTTTTTTCCGCTGTCACCTATTCCAATGAAGCAAAAATCAGGGTATTGGGTGTAAAACAGGAACCATTGGAGAAATTCGGCGCTGTGAGTGAGGAATGCGTGCGGGAAATGGCCGAAGGGGTGCAGCGGGTGGCCGGTGCGACATACGGTCTGGCGGTCAGCGGCATTGCCGGGCCGGGCGGTGGAACGGAGGAAAAACCTGTGGGAACTGTATGTTTTGCTCTGGCCGGGCCGGACGGTGTGAAATCTTTCCGCTTTGTCATGAAACATGCCACCCGTGCCATGCAGAAAAGCATGTTTGCCATGAAGGCAGTGGATTTGCTCCGGCAGGAACTTATGGCATAAAGGAGTTGATTGTTTCACTTGAGATTGCCTGTGGGATTGGGCAGTTGTGCTTTGCCCAATAAGCGGAGCAATTTCACACCCCCCTGTTCTTTTTTTCCGATAATACCGATTCGCCGTTGATTTGATGCAGGTTGCACCTGATCGGAGGAGTGCAGAAATTAAGCAGATCGGTTTGTTGCACAGACAAAAATTCGGAAAAACTGACAGTTATTGCATCATGTCAATGACGAATCGGTATAAGATATGATAAAAAAGAGGAAACGGGAAAAAACTGAGGGTTTTCAAAATCCTCCGGTTTTCCCCATCAGTAAACCAAACCCTGACAATTTTCAAAACCATCAGGGTTTTTCCAGGGAGGTTGCCGTTATGACAACAGCCGCAGCAACAGAAAACCGTAAAGAAAAATTCAGCTTTCTGCCTGATAAAGCGGATGATTACAGCAAAACTGTTCGTAATATCAAATCACTGCCCACAGAGGACGAGCTTCCCTGTGATGACGGAGAACCCATGGAAACAGCACGGCACAGGGAGCAGATGAATCTGCTCATCGAAAGTCTGCAGGCCCACTGGAAGGAGGACAGAAAGTATTACACCGGAGGGAACATGTTTATGCATTATGACTTGAATGACAAAAGAAAGTTCAGAGGGCCTGATTTCTTTCTGGTGCTGGATACGGAAAACCGGGAAAGAAAATCCTGGGTGGTATGGCAGGAGGGAGGACGGTTTCCGGATTTGATCATTGAACTGCTTTCTGATACCACCAGACATATTGACAAAACAGAGAAAAAAACTTTGTACGAACAGGTTTTCAAAACCCCGGAATATTATCTCTACGATCCCTTCAGTCAGGAGTTTATCGGATACAGACTGTCTGGAAACCGTTATATTACCATGATTCCGGACAAGGACAAGCGGATATACTCGTATGTGACCGGACTTTTTCTGGTGGTGAAGAATGAACGGCTGCGGTGGATGAGCCCTGAGGGCAGTCTGCTGCCTTCCCATGAGGAGTGTGCGGAACAGGAAAAAATGCGCGCAGAGCAGGAAAAAATGCGCGCAGAGCAGGAAAAAATGCGCGCAGAACAGGAAAAAATGCGCGCAGAGCAGGAAAAAATGCGCGCAGAAAATGCCGAAAACCGTCTGCGGGAAGCCGCGCGCAAACTGCTTGAAAATGGAATGGATATGGCAACAGTGATCCTCTGTACCGGACTGGCAGAGAATGAAATTGCTGCGTTGAGGAAACAATGAAGTGGGGATTTGCAACATCATTAATCAGTTGTACAGGAATCCTTTTCTCCCTTCTGACGAATCCTGCTGCTTTTGCGGAAAAAATGTACAAATACAGGGGCGATGACGGGGTTTGGCATTACACCAACATCCCCCCGGATACACAGCAGGAAGTGGAGAGTCGGCAGGTCAGTGTGGACAAAGCCGAATACCGGCTGAAAGTGCAGAAACGGGGTGGAAAGGACAGCCCCGTGTTTTATGCAGTGAACGGATATTACGGCCCGGTGGAAATTGAATTCAGTCTGGCGGAAGCGGAAAATATTCTTTCCGACCCTGTTGTGCCTGCCCGTTTTGTGATCCCGGCATTCGGGGAAAAAGAAACCGTGCGCCTGCGTCCGGCCCGTGCAGACAGAAAATGGTCATACCGCTACCAGTACCGCTTTGTATTCGGAGATCCCAAAGCCGCCCATCGACCATCCGCCCCTTATCTGCCGCCGTTTGAAGCGGGAAAAATATTTGTGATTTCACAGGCTTTTTTTGGAAAATACAGTCACAGCATACCGGGCAGTGAATATGCTGTGGACATTCCCATGCCGGAGGGAACCAAAATTCTTGCTGCCCGTTCCGGCATTGTGATGGATATCACCAATGACTTTTTCACAGGCGGAACCGATCTCAGTTATGGCGAGCGGGCCAATATGATCCGCATTCTCCACGATGACGGCACAATGGCAGTTTATGCGCATCTGAAACTGGAATCCGCGCGTTTTCCTCTGGGAACCGCTGTGTCGCGAGGGGAATTCATTGCAGAATCCGGAAACACCGGATTTTCCACCGGCCCGCATCTGCATTTTGTCATACAGCGGAACCGGGGAATGGATCTGACTTCCGTGCCTTTTGAATTTGAAGCAGAGGACGGTTCGCAGATAACACCGGCTGAGGGTATGCTGCTGAAATCATTTTCGGAACACAGCCGGACAGTGGAAAGAAAAGAATCGAAAGTGCGCCTGGGAAATGGCGACTGACCGCGCAATAGCCAAAATCATCAGAGGATGTCATACCGATTCTCCATTGAAACCATGCGTTCCTTTAACCGCAAAGGACACGAAGATGGCACAAAGGTCACAATAAACTGAAAGGAGTTTGTAAAATCGGCAGTGAATCGGCATTGCCTTCCGAAAAGCACAGTTCCAAAGGAGAATCGGCATTATGCCAAATCTCCATTGATTTGATTCAATATCAGCATATTTTCAATGGGGAACCGGTGCAGAACAATCTGCGAAAATCTGTGAAATCTGCGGACAGGAATCCGCAGACTGCGCAGATGAACGCAGATTCCGGATCAGCATAATACTGAATCTCCATTGATTTGATCCAATATCAGCATATTTTCAATGGCGAATCGGTATTAACCATTGGCTGTTTTTTCATATTTATTTTTTTATGGATGGCAGAAAATGAAACACTTTGGTTGGATGGAGCAGTTTTCAGACACATTTTTCCTTTGGATCAGGAGGAAAATCTTTGTGTTCATGCCTGTGCTGCTGTCTGCTCTGTGCATGATGCAAAACGCATATGCGGCCCAGGACCTGATTCGGATGCGGAAGCAGGGAGCAGATGACCGGCCTGTTTTTTATGCGTCCACTGCCTGTCATTTCCCCGTGGAAGTGGCGTTCCAACTGACAAAGGCCGTAAATGTGCTTTCGGAACCGCGGCTTCCTGCCCGTTTTGTGATTCCGGCCGGTCAGGAAGTCAAAATTTTTGCCCTGCGTGCGCTACATCCGGGAGAATCCCTGTCTTACGCGTACAGTTATGTTTTTACACCCGGTGATCCCGGAGCACAGCACCGGCCTCCGGGTCCTTATCTGCCTCCTTTTCAGAAGGGGCAGCGGTTTCGGATTGGCAGCGGTTTTGATCCGGGCAGTCAGGACCCTTACAATGCCCATGCTGTGAGCATTCTGATGCCTCCGGGCACACAGATCTGTGCAGCCCGATCCGGCATTCTGGCAGAAATCGGGGAGCAGTTGTGCCGAAGACAGACCGCCCATGGCGCAAGGGAGGAGCGATCCATGCAGATCCGTATCCTGCACGATGACGGCACAATGGCCGTTTATGCACATTTGCACCCGGGATCGGCTCCCTTTTCCCCGGGAACACGGATCCGTGAGGGACAGGGCATTGCGGTGCTGGGCAGTCTCACGCTTTCCGGCGCTTCCAGCCTTGTTTTCCTCATCCAGAAAAATGCGGGAATGAAGATCGTGTCTCTTCCTTTTGTTTTTGCGGACAGCGGGGGGAAAGGGGTGACACCGGTCAGGGGAATGGTGCTGAACAATGGAGAATGAAAGGATGAAAATGCAATGCGAAAACATCTGATGACCGTTTTTGCGGTTCTGCTTTTTTGCACCGGGTGTGCAATGCCCCGCATCACCCTGTTTCCCGGAGGCGGAGACGCGCTTGAGGAATATGTTCTGGAAGGAAAGGGAAAGGACAAAGTGCTGATGATTCCCATACAGGGAAAGATCAGTGACACACCGGAAAAGGGACTGCTGAGGACAAATCCGGGCATGGTGCAGCAGATCGTTTCCCATCTGCGAAAGGCTGAAAAGGACCCGAATATCCGGGCTGTGCTCCTGAAAGTGGATTCTCCGGGCGGAACAGTCACGGCCAGTGATCTGCTTTGGCATGAAATTTCGGAATTCAAAAAGCGCAGCAGAGTGAAAATCGTGGCAGCGATGATGAATCTGGCTGCTTCGGGCGGATATTATGTCTGTCTTCCTGCGGATCGGATTGTGGCGCATCCCACCACCATCACAGGTTCGGTGGGGGTCATTGTCATGCGTCCGCAGCTCAGCGGTCTGATGGACAAAGTCGGGGTTCAGGTGGCTGTCAGCAAAACCGGAAAGGACAAGGACATGGGATCTCCCTTCCGCAGGACAACTGCGGAGGAGGAAAAAAGGTTTCAGCAACTGGCCGAGCGTCTGGGAGAACGTTTTCTCACACTGGTGCAGAAGCACCGGAATCCGGGCCCGGAAGCCATGAAAGAGATTGCCACGGCACGGGTGTTTGCAGCAGAGGAAGCCAAATCTCTGGGGCTGGTGGATGAGATTGCTTATCTCAGTGATGCCCTGCGCATGAGCAAATCCCTGGCAGGCATTTCACCGGATGCCAAAGTGATTGTGTACCGCAGCGTGCAATATCCGGATGACAATATTTACAATACAGCGTCGGTTTGCAGTGATGTCCCGGTGTTGGGCGATTTCGGACTTTCCCTGCTGCCATCTGCCGGATTTTACTATCTTTGGCCTCCGGCAGTGTGCGGTGAGTAAAAAAATTCACTGCGGCAGAAACAGCAAACACTTGTTATGCGGCTGTGACATTTTGTTAAGGGCGAATGCGTCCTGAACTGGCAGAAATGATGCACAGTTTTATTACCAATTCTCTGTTCAAACCATATATTGCAGAAGGCAAAGCCGGTTCTCCGCAGATTTTCAGTGCTGTCCGTTTTTTTCTGTCCTTTGTGCCCTCCTTGTGTCCTTTGCGGTTAAAGGAAAGCATGGTTTCAGTGGAGAATCGGTATCACAAAAGTTTGATGCGCAGTCGGTGTTCAGATTTCATATTGCACACCGCTGTCATTGCGGCAAAAGCAGGAATTCAATGTATTTCAGGGGGATCGGATAAACAGGGCAGCATAAATTTTCGTGCATGACAGTTTCAGAAAAACCGGATTTTTCCGAAAAATCCGGTTTTTTCCACTGATGGAAACTTTTTCTTGCGTATGTACAGATTTTTTCCGGCAATACGATTCTGCATAACCTCAGATAACAGTTGCGGATGCTGCACAGCCGGTTTCTTTTCCGGTCAGAAAGCTGATATTGTTTTTTTGTTTCCGTGCAAATACTGTGCCAAGCCCGCAGTTCGGCATTCCGGAGATTCCCTGACCTGATCACATTGTTCGGCAGGCTGGACAGAACTGCCCCGGTCAGTGAAAAAAAAGATGGAAACAGGACAGAGGATATGCTATTTCCTTTCGCAGAAGTCATAACAGAAACGGATTCAGGAACACATGAAGGAAAGTGCCGAACACAACACCCCGGAATATCTGAAAGAAAAAAGCAGGGATCGAATCAGGGCCGGCCGGGACTCCCGGATCGTCATGTGGCAGGAAACTCTGGAGGCCATGCTCATGCAAATCCGGGAATATCTGATTCCGGGTGAAATCATTGCTGTGGAATCTATGAATCCGGATGAAACCGCAACATTCAGCAGACTCCGCACCACCCTTGATCTTGCCCCTTTTGTCACTGCCGCATTTCTTCCTCCTGCTGTGGCAAACCGGCTGAAACCCGCAGGTGAGGCTGGCACCTTTGATCGGGCCGCTGAAAATTCCTGCAAGATTCTGGTCAGCCGCGTCAATGACTGCGACCGGATTCTCACCGCAGAAATCTCTGCCTCCAATCCCGGCATTGACATACTGGATGACGGCATTCTTCTGGGATGCTACAATTACAGCACATCAGGGGAATGCATCAGTGATCTGTCCAAAATCATCTGGATTCATCTCAAGCAACAGGGAAGCTGGACGCAGGAGGATTATGTCCATTATACGGAAAGCTGGTTTTTCCGCAGTGCTGCCGGAAGGACAGCCGGTCTTCCCGTCAATGTCAACCATTCCTATATTCACCATCCGGTTCTGATCGGTCTGAGCCCGGTAAAGGCTGTTTTCCGGCTGATGAAGGCCACCCTGATCCGTCTGTGCAAAGATACGGACAATGTCATACAACTGGCCAATGATGCCAATATGTATAAAAACAATACGGTGGAAATCACCGGGGAAGGACTGGCGCGCGGCGATGCACAGCAGGAGAATTCCCTGCGCATCTATGTTGACGAAAAGCTTCTGGGGCTGCTCAAGCTGCTGAAAGAATATGATATTATCAATTTCAAGGGATTTTCTGAGGCTGAACAGCGGGAATTCAAGATCACGTTTGCGCGGGTGGTGGAGGAGATATGGGAGATGCTCCTTGCACAGGCCAAAACAGATACGGAAAAAGGGGAGGCAGAATCCGGACAATGAAAACTTCAGGTGCAGATCCCCATTGCCGCGCTTTAAGGCGATTTCCGGAAAAGAACATCCCTCAGATTTGACAGGTTTCCAAAAGCTGTCAAATCTTTCATGTGACTGAACAGGGACATTCATTTTCAGAAATCACCTAACATGAAATTTTCTGATTTTATCCGCCAGCACGGGAAATTCCCTTATCAGTCCGTCAAATCTCTCCACATCAATATCCCGGCAGCATTCACGGAGTTTTTCACTGTAGTCTGTGAGGAAAGTGATGCTGTAGCGGCCGGCAAAGGTTTTCAGATCTCTTGCAAAGGCAGCAACATCATCCACAAAGAAAAATTCATGGATTTTTTCCCATTTGGGGATGAACTCTGTGTTCAGAATCTTCATAATATCCTGAAGCTGATCTTTGCAGTTTTCCGGGCAGTTTTCCGGGCAGTCTTCCGGAATCACGGCTTTTTCCCTCTCCCTTTTTTCCTCCCCTTCCACGGATTTGTCACGGAAAGGCACAAAGCGTTTCAGTTCCCGGAAAATCTGAGCCCTGCTCACAGGTTTGGGGATATATCCGTCAAATATCTTTCGGATGCGTTCCCCTTCCTCTTTCATGGCTGAAGCAGTCATGGCAAGCAGGGGAATTTTTTTCAGACGATCACTGTTCCGGATCCGTCTTGCCGTTTCATATCCGTCCATGCCGGGCATCCGCAGATCCATCAGGATAATTTCCGGCATCCGGCAGCTCTGCTCCAGCAGTTCCAGAGCTTCCGCACCGTTTGCAGCCTCCATAAAGCAGATATGCGGAGATTCGAGACAGGTTTTGATCAGCTCCCTGCTGAAGGGAGTGTCATCCACAACCATAATATTTGCCGGGCCGAATTCAATATCTGTCTCCTTTTCCCGGTCTGCCGGGGGGACAAAATCATCTGCCCGGACGGTTTCCAGATTCGGAAGAAGCAGGGTGAAAATGCTGCCCTCTCCCCTGCGGCTGTGAATGAAAATCTGTCCGCCCATCATCTCGGCCAGACGTCTGCTGATGCTCAGGCCCAGTCCTGTCCCTCCATATCTGTTGATATCCTGGAAATCCTGCTGACGGAAACTCTCAAAGATGAGTTCCTGCTGATCATCAGGGATTCCAATGCCGGTGTCAGCAACTTCCAGGCTCAGATGGAAGCGGACTGCCGGGTCTCCGTCCTCTGAGGAAACAGTCCTGTGGCCTCTGGCTGCAACAGACACATACCCCTCATGGGTGAATTTGACAGCATTGTCAATCAGATTGATCAGTATCTGCCGAAGCCGGACATTGTCGCTTATCAGTCTGGCAGGAATTTCCGGATCGGAATGGAATTTCAGTTCTATGCCTTTTTTCCGGCATTTTTCCGAAAAGATGCCCCGCATTTCTTCCAGCAGGGATGCAAATGTCACAGGGCCGTAGTGCAGCTCCATTTTTCCGGATTCGATTTTGGAAAGGTCAAGAATATCGTTAATCAGGACAAGCAGTGTCTGTCCGCTGGCATGGATGTTTTTTACCCATTTTTTTTCCTGCGGATCCTGAATCCGGGAAAGCAGAATTTCACTGAAACCGAGAATCGCGTTCATGGGCGTGCGGATTTCATGACTCATATTGGCCAGAAATTCACTTTTGGCCCGATTCGCCTTTTCTGCTGCCTCCCTGGCCTGCTTCAGTTCCTCTTCCCACTGCTTTCGCTGGGTAATATCCGTAACAATGCCCTGATAATGCGTGGGCTGCCCCTCAGCATTCCGCCGAATCCAAGTGCGGTCATCCACCCATCTCACCTCTCCCGCACGGGTGACAATCCGGTATTCCTGCGCGTATTCATCACAGTTTTCCCTTATATGGCGCAGACTGTTTTCTTCTATCCTCTCCAGATCGTCAGGATGGACAATATCCGCATACAGTATCCGCCGGGCATAAAAATCATCCGGGGCATATCCGAACATTCCTATATTTTCCGAGACAAAATCCACAGGCCGGTATTTTTGGGTCTGCCAGAGAAAAGCAATGGCCGGACCCCGGTTGACAATGAATTCCAGTTCTTTCAGTTTTTGCTGGGCTTTCAGTGTCTTGCTGATTTCCACCCGAAGCTGCTCATTTTTCTGCTCCAAAGATTTGCGCATGTTCCGCAAAGACAGATGGGTCTGAATTCTGGCCAGTATTTCCTGTTTCTCAAAAGGTTTGGTGATATAGTCCACGCCACCTGAGGAAAATGCCCGGATCTTGTCCGGCACCTCATCCAGTGCGCTGATGAAAATTATGGGAATGCCGCATATGTCCGGATTGTTCCGCAGTTCCGTGCAGACCTCATATCCGTTTTTTTCCGGCATCATAATGTCAAGCAGAATCAGATCCGGCACTTTCAGCCCGGCTGCGGAAATCGCCAGATTCGGATCTCTTGCAGCCCGGACTTTGTATCCCCCCTCCCTGAGCACATCTGCAAGAAAACGCAGATTCAGAGGATCATCGTCAATCACCAGAATGTCTGCTTTGTGTGCACCCGGGGTTCCGTCCATCTCTGTTTTCCTTTCAGGAATCACTGTGTTTCCCAGCATCCTTTCGCAACAGACGAATCATTTCGGAATAGGCAAAGCTGTCTGCCATTTTTTTTAAAATTTCAAATGACTGCAGATCATGGGAACCTGTTTCGCACACAAGTGCATCAATTTTTTCCATATCCGCAAGTTCCAAAGCGGCTGCCAGTTCCATCCGCAGAGAGGATGGAATGGCAGAAAGAGACAGCATTTCCGGAAGTTGCCAGGGTTCCGGAGATGCAGTCCATGATTCGCATGGGCTATTCCCATCGATTAACCCTGAAGTTTTCAGGCAGTCAAAAAACAGGACAGCATCCTGCTTCAGTCCGGCCATAAGAGAATGCAGTCTGACAGTGTCCATGCTTTTTCCCGCACATTCGATTGCCTCAGCCCGGGCCAGCAGTCCGCCGGCTGAAAGATTGGCTGCCGCGCCTTTCAGATTGTGTGCGTGAATCACTGTCAGAGAATGGTCTTCCGAACGGATGGCATGCTGCAGGAGATGAATATCACGGGCAAGATGTTCCGGAATTCCGGACAGGAACTCCCTGCACACCTTTTCATCACCCATGCGCTCCATGAATTCCTTTTTGTCAAACACGCTCTGTTTCTCACGTTCCGGCATGGCAGGGGCGCTGTGCCTGTCTGAAAGGGAGGTCTGTGCACGGATGCCGGGCAGATGACACCGGATGGCATTTATGAGCTTATCCCCCCTGACAGGCTTGGCAAGATAAGCATTCATGCCCTTTTTCAGACAGGTTTCCCGATCCTCTTTCGAGGTATGGGCTGTCAGGGCAATGATGGGAATATGCGGATTGCGCACGGGGGAATCCGGGGAACGGATGATTTCTGCGGCTTCCTCTCCGTCCATCACAGGCATCTGCATATCCATCAGAACCAGGTCGTAATCCTGTTTTTCAAGAAGCGCAACTGCTTCCCTGCCGTTATTGGCAATATCTGCATGCAGACCGTGTTTTTTCAGAATGGACTGTATCACTTTCTGGCTTATCAGATGGTCTTCCGCAAGCAGAATGCGGATATTGGACAGGGAAGCATCCGCATCATCCGGCGCGGATGTCTGCGGCGCGGAACAGGAAGGCGGATGCCGGGCTTTTCCGGGAACCGGTTTGGAGAAATCAGGGATTTTGCTGAACAGGTCGAGCAGAATATGGGAATTGGCAGCAATGTCTGCCGCATACTCGCGCTGCTGCGGACCGGGCTGTGTTTCGTTCAGCAGTTTTGCCGCATTGGCAATCGCGTTCAGGGGGGCGCGAAAGGCTGTCCCCATTGCCTCTGTCTGACGCCGGAGTTGGATGTGTATGCTGACACGGGCCAGCAATTCCTCCGGCTGAACAGGTTTGACAAGATAATCCGCTCCTCCGCAGACAAAAGCCCGCATTTTGTCTTCCAGACTGTCCGGGGCTGTCATAAAAATGACAGGGATGTCTTTCGTGACTTCACAGGATTTCAGCAGCCTGCAGGTTTCATATCCCTCTGTTTCCGGTCTCATGGCATCCAGAAGAATCAGATTCGGTTTCAGGATTTCCGCGCGTTTTACCCCTTCCCCTCCGCCAGGGGCAGCAGCCGGATCAAAGCCGGCTTCCCTCAGACAGTCCGAGATGGTTTTGACATTGCTGCTGTCGCTGTCAATAATCAGAATGATGTCACCCGGGGGAGTTGTCATGATTTTTTTCTCTCTGCGGCAGTTCTGATACGCTGAACAAATCTGGGAGATTCCCAACCAATTGACTCAGCGCTCTTTTTTGCATGATGGGACACTGAAGCAAATCAGCCCTTTCCAGTTTTGTTTTTTCCGTCATACCGGGGAAAGTCACAGTATCCGGAATGAGGGATGCATTTTTCATGCTGAAAAAAAATCAAAATTAAATCACTATACTTCAATCTGAAGGCAAAGGCAATATATTTGCTCTCTGCTTTGCGAAACCCTGACAGTTGCGATTTTGGAAAACCGAAGCCGGATTTTTTCCTTTTTCCCGAGCCTGCTCCTATGGGGAAGCCGGCTGCAAAATGCTCCCCGAAAAATGTAACGGCAGCATCAGCACGGTTTTTTGCTTGCTTTTTGCTCTTTTTTCAGATTATAAAACAAAAAAAGCTAAGGATAGTTCTGAGAAAAACGGCCATTGTTCTCCCGTGGGAAAAACATGACCTCAACGACAGACCAAGAGGTTTGCAAAAATGGATTGCACAGAAATCAGGCAAAAGTTTGTAAATTATTATAAAACCAAAGGCTTCCAGATCATTCCACCTCTTCCCCTGATGCAGAAACATCTGCCCATGTCCTATGTTTTCAGTTGCACGCCCCCGGAACCGGATACAGACACAGACAAATTTGTGCGCACCCAGACCTGCTTCCGGCATTTTGATGTGGATGCTGCCG
>JAWKPW010000023.1:0-59933 GCA_041390465.1 Desulfobacterales bacterium
GGCATCAGCTTCGGACAGCTTCTCAAAACCGGCTTTTTTCAGAAGGCTGACCATACTTTTCACTGCATGAAAAGCAGTGGGGGATGCGGACAAAAATTCAAGAAGTTCCTGATTGAACTGTGTTTCCTGCATACTTTTCCTCCCTTGGAACCGCTTTTCAGAAATTCACCCCTTTTCAATGAGAAATACTTTCCTTTGCCGCTGTGACTGTCTGCTCATGGACGTTTATAAACAAAACGGGTTTTTGTCAATACAAATCAGGATAGAGGCTTTTCAGATATAATGCATTGCTTTTATAAAATATTGGCAGCATGCATCTCTGATTCTGTTTATTCAGGCACAAAGAGGCAAAACCTGACAGGATGAATAACAGTCGGAGGTAGCGGGACTGTTCCCAAAGTTCACCGTTTTGTGCAATTATACCGATTCGCCATTGAAACCATGCGTTCCTTTAACCGCAAAGGACATGAAGATGGCACAAAGGTCACAATAAACTGAAAGGACTGTATAAAATCGGCGGTGAATCGGCACTGCCTTCCGAAAAGCATGGTTTCAATGGAGAATCGGTGTTACTCTTGTCATGCGAATGAAGAGTCAAAAATATTATACTTAATTAAAACAATATATTATAAAACGAACGGAGATTTGACAACTTTTCTAAAGTTGTCAAATCTTATCCGAAGCTGACTCTTCATTCGCATTTGTCATGTTTTCCTTCAGCCTTCCATGCGCTGACAGAATCAGCCGCTCAGTCTCTTCCCAGGAAATGCAGGCATCCGTGACAGATACACCATATTGCAGCAGAGAAAGATCAGAGCAGATATTCTGTCTGCCTTCATGCAGGTGGCTTTCCAGCATAAGTCCCACAATATTTTCATTGCCGCTTGTCCGCTGATGAATCACATAATCCCATGCCGTTTTCTGCATACGAAAGTCTTTGCCGGAATTGCCGTGGGAGCAGTCCACAGTAATCGCGGGATTCAGCCCTCTGTCCAGCAGGACATTGCAGGCATTCTGAATGCTGGCCGGATCATAATTGGTTTTTTTTCCGCCCCGAAGGATAAGATGCCCCCAGGGATTGCCCGGTGTTCCGACAATGCAGCTTTGCCCCATCCAGTTGATTCCGGGAAAGTGATGGGATTTGGCCGCAGCCATGATGGCATTGAGCGCAGGTGTGAGGCTGCCGTCTGTGCTGTTTTTGAAACCCACCGGCATGGAAAGACCGCTTGCCATTTCCCGGTGAATCTGGGATTCTGTCGTGCGCGCGCCGATGACAGCCCAGGCCACAGCATCCTCAATATAAGCCGGTGTAAGGGGTTCCAGCATTTCCGTGGCACAGGGAACACCCATTTCACTGATTCTGACCAGAAGATTTCTGGCCCGGCGCAGTCCCTCTGTCATATCACAGGAGCCATCCATGCGGGGATCATTGACCAGCCCTTTCCATCCAATGCTGGTGCGGGGTTTTTCCACATAGGTGCGCATGACAAGGAACATGCTGTCCCTGACTTCCTCCTGCAGAATCCGCAGCCGGTGCGCATATTCCAAAGCTGCTCCTTCCTCATGGATGGAACACGGGCCTGTAATCACCAGCATTCGTTTGTCTTCTTTTTTCAATATCTGACAGATGGTGCTGCGTGCAGACTGCACCGTGCTGTCTGCCTGTCCGCTTAAAGGGAATTCCTGTTTCAGGCGGAATGGTTCAATAAAGGGAATGGTGACAGACGGTTTTGATATGCAAACAGGTTTGCCCGGACGCTGAGAAATCGGGGGCACAATTTTCCCTGTTCCTGTGTATGGTTCCATTTCCGCAGATTCAATACTGACACATGTCATGGATTGCATCCTCCAGTTCTTTTATGCGTATTTCTTCCACAATGGCCTCACCGATATGGCGCAGCAGCACAAAATGAATGCTGTCTCCCTGCCGTTTTTTGTCTTTTCTTAAAGCGTCCAGAACCTTTTCCCTGTCAAGGAAAATCCGGACGGGAAGTTTCAGATTTGTCAGCAGGGTGCAGATACGATCCGCATCTTCCTGTTTCAAATATCCTCTGCGTACCGAAAGATCCGCAGCCACGGACATTCCTATGCTCACAGCCTGTCCGTGAGGAATCTTTGTGATTTTTTCCACTGCATGACCGAATGTATGACCAAAATTGAGTTTTCTGCGCTCCCCTTTTTCCTTTTCATCCCGGTTGACAATGCCGGATTTGATTCGCACAGAATCATACACCAGTTTTTCCATAGCGTCCCTGTCCAGAGACAGTGCTTTTTCCTTATATGTTTCCAGCCAGGCAAACATGCCCGCATCTGCTATGAGTGCGTGTTTGACAATCTCGGCAAAACCGCAGAGGATTTCCTTTTCCGGCAGCGTTTTCAGCAGATTCATGTCACAGATGACAAAATCCGGCTGCCGGAAAACACCCACCATATTTTTATAACCTCTGAAATTGACACCGTTTTTTCCGCCCACACTGGCATCCACCTGGGACAGAAGCGTGGTGGACACAAAACCGAAATCCACGCCCCGCAGGTAGGTGGACGCGGCAAATCCGGCAATGTCGCAGACAATGCCGCCGCCAATGCCGAGGAGAAAGACCGAACGATCCGCCTCCATTTCCAGCAGTTGCCGGAAAATTTCACTCACTGTTTCCAGAGTTTTGATGCCTTCGCCGGTTCCGATTTCAATCACCGGTGCATCAGGAAAATCCTTGTGATACAGATTCCGGACATTGCTGTCTGTAATAAGGATGACCTGTCTTTTGTCCGGAAGATATTTTCCGACATTCCGGATATTCTCGCCCGCGAGAATGCGCGACGGGCCTGTGCTGCCATGAATCTCAAGCGTTTTCATTGTAATGCCTTTTCCTGGGGTGCTGATATGCAGCCATCAGTTATTTTCCAAAGAGGACAGAGAGACAATCCGCCTTAATCCTTCTTTAAAAAAGGGAAAATGACGGGGGAGGGACGTCTCATGCCAATTCTCCTTTGAAATTGCACTTTGCGGAAGGCGATACCGATTCTCTTCCGAATTTTATGCAGTTCTGTCAGGTTATTGTTACCTTTGTGCCTTCTTTGTGTCCTTTGCGGTTAAAATTTCAATGGAGGATTGGTATCAGACACCCTCTGAGTTAAGAGCCGGGGATTCTCCAACTGAAAGTTTGGGAAAGTGATTCGGAAAATACTGCCAGACTTTCAGTTGGGCACTCCCGAAATTGCCTGTTTAACGGCTTGACGCTTTGCCTGGGAACAGGTGCGGGAAAACTCCGCTTTTTCAGTTTGCCACGGAATACCTGCCGTTTCCGTTCCCGTTTCCTTTTTTCTGTGCCTCAAAATAGCGGCCCAACTGCTCGTGTGCAGTGAGAATGAGGTGTTCTGTGGTTTCCCATGAAATGCACTCATCTGTGATGGAAACGCCATATTTCATGGTCGCGAGATTGCCGGTGTTTTTCTGCGCACCTTCGCCAAGATTGCTTTCCAGCATCATGCCCACCAGAGCATCATTGCCGTCAATGCGCTGATTGATGATGTCTCTCCAGACCAGAGCCTGATTCTGGTATTTTTTTGCAGAATTGGCATGAGAACAGTCCACAATCAGGGCTTCCGGCAGTTTTTTGGCTTTCAACTGATCCAGAGCCTCACGAATGCTGACAACATCATAATTGGGACGTTTCCCGCCCCGGAGTACGATATGGGCATAGGGATTTCCTGTGGTTTTGACTACGGCGGTGCGGCCATCCTGATCAATGCCCAGAAAATTCTGGGGGGAATTGGCGGCTATCATCGCATTGAAGGCGATGCTCAAATCGCCGTCTGTGCAGTTTTTGAATCCCACCGGCATGGAAAGACCGCTGGCCATTTCCCGGTGGGTCTGGGATTCTGTGGTGCGTGCGCCGACCGCTGTCCAGCAGACCATGCCTGCAATATATTGCGGTGTGATGGGATCCAGCAGTTCTGTGGCTGTGGGAACGCCCATTTCCGTGATTTTCAGGAGCAGACCGCGCGCGCGACGCAGTCCCTCGGTAATGTCACAGCTCCCATCCAGACAGGGATCATTGATCAACCCCTTCCAGCCCACTGTGGTGCGGGGTTTTTCAAAATACACCCGCATGACAAGATACTGCGTGTCTGCCACCTTCCGGCTCAAATCCAGCAGCTTTTCCGCGTATTCCAAAGCAGCTTTTTCATCGTGAATGGAACAGGGGCCGGTAATCACCAGCAGCCGCCTGTCTTCTTTGCGCAGAATTCTGGCAATGGCCTCCCGGCCTGCAACCACAGTTTCACTTGCCTTTTCTGTAAGCGGAAGTTCCTCTTTCAGCACCTTGGGGGAAATCAGAGGTACAAATTCTTTGACATGCAGATCATACGTGCGTTTCATTGTGCAATGCTCTCCTTTTGGGTTTTGGGGAAAGCAAAAAGGCCGTGAAGGTTTTTCCCCCACGGCCTTTGAAAACGGAAAAAGCCGTGGGCTTTTTCTGCCTACGGCTTTTTGCTGTATTTATAAAAAAATCCTCTTCAGCGCACCCCAGGCAGACGTGTGGCGTAAAAATAAAAGTAAAAATAAAAAAATCTGCCTGCGATAAAAGCTGCCACTGAAGTTTTTCCTTAAAAGATATTTTTTGTATTCAGATAAGATTGATACAGCATCATTGCGGGGAAGTCAAGTTTTTTTTATGCGTTGTCCAAAAAATGCGGCAGAGAAACAAATCTCCTGATAATTTTCCCCAATGTCCTGCCAACCCCGCCATTTTTCCGCCGCGGAAAAGTGAAACAGGATTCAGTTGTCAAATTCCGTTTTCAGGCTTTCGAATTTCAGATCCGTCACAGCAAATCCCCACAGCCAGGTTTTCTTTTGTTATTTCCCTGATACAGACCCGGACAATGCGGTTTTTCAGTTCCCCGGCTCCGTCAAAAAGAACAGAAAGATACTGGGAACTGATCCCTTTCAGCCTGCCGGATGCGATATCTCTGCGGTTTTCTGCAAGCACTTGAACAGGTTTTCCGATAAAACTTTCATAAAAAAGTCTTTTCTTTTCCTTCCCCAGTCTGCGCATCTGCGCGCATCTTTTCTTGACAAAGGCTGAAGGAATCTGATTCGGAAAATCAGCAGCACGCGTACCCTTTCGGATGGAAAAGGGAAACACATGCAGATAGGACAGGGGCAGTTCTTCCACCAGGCTGAAGGTGTTTTCAAAGGCCGCATCAGTTTCTCCCGGAAATCCGATAAGGGTGTCCGCACCAATGGCCGCGTCCGGCGCAGTGTCCCGGATGAAAAAGATCAGATCCCTGAATTCATCACGGGTGTAAGGCCGTCCCATTTTCCGGAGAATGTTGTCATCCCCGCTTTGGAGCGGAATATGAAAATGTCTGCAGAAACGATCGGATCCGGCAATGAGCTGAATGATCTCCGGGGTCAGTTCACGGGGTTCTATGGAACTGATCCGCACCCGGTCCATCTGCGCCTGTTCCTCAATTCGGCAAAGCAGATCATACAGACCGGTTTTCGGAACCAGATCATGACCGTAGCAGCCCACATGAATGCCGGAAAGCACAACTTCCCGAAATCCGGCATCAGCAAGCTTCCGGATACTTTCCAATACATCTGCGGCAGGCATACTGCGGCTTCGGCCCCTGGCATAGGGAACAATGCAGTAGGAACAGAAGGCATTGCACCCGTCCTGTATTTTCAGGACAGGCCTGCTTCGATCCCCAAAACCTGTGAAAGGGAACTGCCTGAAATGCTGCTCCAAGCTGACATCACTGACAATCATCAAAGGAGATGCCGGTATTTTCTGGATCAGGGAAAGCGCACGCTGCGGAATCTCATGTTTGTGACTGTGGCCGATGATACAGGAAACCTTGCTGATTTTCCGCAATGCTTCCGGCTCAGTCTGGGCATAGCATCCGGTCACGGCAATGCAGGCTCCGGGATTGGCTCTGACCATCTGCCGCACAGTCTGACGGGACTGCATGGCAGCCCGCTGTGTCACTGTGCAGGTATTGACAATGCACAGGTCTGCATTTTCCGCTTTTGCACCGGGAAGCCATCCTGCCGCATCCAAAGATCGGGCAATGGCATCAGATTCACACTGGTTTACCCTGCAACCAAGTGTGATAATAAGATATTTGTATGGCATGGCAAATTCTGTCCGCCTCCTTTTTTCGATTCTTTTCTGGCAAAAAAAGGAAATATTAAATAATTTTTGTTGAAATTTCAATAAGATTTATTATATAATATTTATATTGCCGATCCTGCAGTGATCAGCAGATCAAAAGATTTCAGGAAAAGTTGCAGAAAATCAGGCAAAGTGAATGCTGCTCTTTTGGGGCAGAGGGACTTCCGCACGCAGCAAAAACTGATCTGAAACCGGTCTGCTGAAAATCCGTATCAGTTTATTTATCGGAGCAAGTTTTATGATCAGAAAAATTATTTCAGGAGCCCGGGAGGGAGTGGAACAGGCCGCTCTGGATGTTGCCCGCAATCTGTATCTGAGTTTTGGCGGCTGGATATCCCGGTCACGGGCACAGGAAAACAGTGAACTGGTAAAAAACTGCCGTCTGAATATTATGGATTCAGATGATCCGGTGAAGTGTGCGGAACACAATATTCTGGAATCGGACGGCGTTCTGATAATCACCATGGGAGAGCCCGAAGGAAATGCAACCACAGCCAGACATCTGGCAGAACATCACGGGATTCCGTTTTTGTATATTGATATGGAACGCCTCCCGGCATTTGAGGCGGCAAAGCGGATTGAGGCATGGTTTGCCGAGTACAGCATAGAGGTTCTCTGCATAACCGGTTCCGCAGAGCTGCCGCATACAAATGTACACAAAATCACAACCGATATTCTGGAGGTGGTTTTCCAGTTGCATCTGATGGATCCCCATCACTATGAAAACGGCATGGCATATCAGTCCGGTGACGCGGAAAGGCGTCTGGAGGAATTCATCCGGATTCCCCGAACCGTAAAGGAGGCAGTGGATTATCTGGTATTGAAACTCAATTTTCAGGACAGAACCCGAATTGCCAATATGCCGGAAAAGAGGCTTCCGGAACTGGTTCTGGCTTTGGAAGACATTATCCGGGATGAATTCCGGCTTTGGGGGGCAAATGATCCGCTGATCAGAGACTGCCATGCCCTTGCGGAAACAGAGGAAGAGGAGCCCGAAGAGACAATCACCCGTGCCCTGTGGCTTCGGCTGCGGAAATCCGACAAGGTGCTGCGCGTGGTGAAATAACGTGCGTTTTACAAGTTTTTATATAATGAACAACCCCGCCGCAAGCAGCGGGGTATCAAAATCCAAACTCAAAACAACATCACGCCCCAAGGGGCGGGGAATTAACCCGAAGTGATTAAATCAATCTGTTATTTTTTTTGATTTTGTCATTTGGGGATTCAGATTGCAACCATCTGATCCTTTAATATCAGGGCAGTTGTCCATTTTTATGGTTTGGAATAAAATTTGCTTTAAATTCAATATATTGATTTTCAACAACAACTCACCGGACTCACGTCAGGTGAGTTCCGGAAAAGAACATCCCGCAGATCCGGAACTCTTTCAAAGCAGCACAAGCTTCCGGCCTGTGCTGCTGTGGCGGGATATTCTTTTCCGGAAATCACCTTAAAAACTGACTTGGTTATGTACCGGATCCGATAAGATTTGACAACGTTCAAAAAATTGTCAAATCCTGCATAAAAATGCAACTATTTGTTTTTTTAACTCTCAGTTCGCATTAGAAGGTGTATCCCACAGAAAAATGCAGTTTGCCGCTGTCTTCCCCTTCCTCCCTGTCCAGTTTCCATCCGTACATGAATCCGATGGGGCCGATGGGCGTGATATAGCGAAGTCCAAGTCCGGCAGAGGAGCGGAAATCATCTGCGTGATCAGGTTTTTCCGTATGTTTGATGCTGCCGATGTCATAAAAGGTGGCCAGTTCAAAATTCATTCCCAGATCAAAGCGTGCTTCCAGACTGCCCAGAATTTCCGTGCGTCCGCCGGCCGGATCATCTGCGGCATCCCAGCGCAGCATGTTCTCGTCAAATCCCCGAATATCAGCAGTGCCGCCCAGATAGAACAGTTGATCATCAGAAATCCGGCTTTGGGAACCATAAGGCTCGATATAGCCGTAACGTCCCCGCACAGCAAAGGTCAGCCGGTTCACAGGCGTATAAAAATACCGGGCTTCCGCACGGTATTTGAAAAAATCATCCTGATCGCTGTCCACTCCGCTGGAAATATCCACTGAAGCCGAGGCATGAAGCCCCTTTGTGGGGCGCACATAGGAATCTGTGGAATTGTAAATCAGAGATGGGGTGGTCACCAAAATGCTGCGGGGTTCATACAGATCCTCCTCTCCGGCGGGAATGGTTTTGTCATTGACCCGGTACTGTTCCCGGTATTCATAACGGAAGACAAGCCCCGCGCGGAATTTTTCCCAAAAGGAGCGGTTGAATCCCAAAGATGCACCATAGGATCGGAGGCCGTAATCCTTGTTCAGTTCTTCTGTTTCCTCGCCAAAGACACTCAGGGTGGAGGAAACACGGGTTCCCAGAAAGCGGGGTTCGGTGATGCCCATTTCCCCCCGGTATCCGATCATGCTGTATTCCGCGCCCACCCAGGCTTCCCGGTTCATGCCAAACAGGTTCCTGTCTCCGACTTTGCTGTGCACAAAAAATTCCCTGGCTGTGTCATATCCTCCGCCAATCTGAAAGTAGTAAGGCTTTTTCTCCTCCGCAGAAACCAGCATATCCACCTGATCCTCTTTTTCCTTCAGTCCCGGAAAACTGAACTGTGCGGAATTCAGCGCACTGATATTGCGGATATTCCTGTTGCTTTCCATCATTTTTTTCAGTGAAAACGGCTCCCCCTCCTTTATCTCCAGTTCATTGAGAAAAACCTTCCGCTTTGTGCGGAAATTGCCGGAAATCCAGACCTGCCCGGCTGTTGCATAAGGTCCTTTGTCAATTTCATAACTCACTGCTGCAAGGCTTCGGTCCTCACTGATGGCGGACGTTCCTTTTACCTGCACATGGGGATAACCTTTTTCTGAAATCAGCTCGGCAATGCTGCTTTCATCTTTCCGGAGCAAATCTTCCCGGAAAGGCTCTCCGGGCTTCAGTCCCAACACCTTCCTGACTCCGGCTTCCTCTGTTTCATCCAGCCCTGTGACAGAAACATCTGACACTCTTGTCTGAATTCCTTCTGTGATTTCCAGATGAATATCCGCATAATTGCGATTTTTTTCCTCATCCTGTTTCCAACGGATTTTTTCCTTTATCTCTGTTTCCAGATACCCCTGTTTCAGATACAGCCCGGCAACGGCTTTCTTGTCCTCTTCCAGCACATCGGGAACAAATTCGCCGTCAGCGATCATTCCCGGTGTCCGGGTAAGCATCTGATCTGCAATCTTTTCGCTTTCAACCGCTTCATTGCCGCTGATGGCAATGGCCTGGGTAAGGGATCTGGGGCCTTCTTCAATGACAATGCGGATCCTGCGCACGGCTTTGCCTTTTTTTTCTTTCCGTTCTTCCTCTGTTTTCACCTGCACCTGTGCATATCCGGCTTTCCGGTATCTGTCCCGGATATTGCGGAGGCTTCGCCGCAGTCCCAGATCGCCTTTGTTTCCCCTTTCCGCCAGGACCAAATCCTTTTTCAGGGTCATGTCCCAGAATTCTCTGTTGCCTTCAAAAGCAATATCATAACGCGGTCCTTCATCAATATGGATTTGGATATGTGCAGTTTTCTTTTCCGGATCTTTTTCCGCATCCGCATGAATCAGAACATCCGCATATCCTTTTTTCCGGTAAAATTCTGTCAGATTTTTGACATCGTTATCCAGATTTTTGTTCACCAGTCTGCGTATGCCTCCGGGAAAAAGGGAAGACTGCCAGCTTTTGATGCGCATTTTCAGACGGGCATCGGAAAATGCCTGATTTCCCTTTATCCGCAGATCTTCTATGCGGAAATACGCCCCTTTTTCAATATCCACCGAAACGGTGTAACTGCCGTTTTCCGGCTCTTCCTTTGCCGAAACCCGGATCTTCGGGGCAATATAACCCTCGGCCATGAAAATTTTGGAGATGGACGGTTCCTGCTCCGCAAGTTTTTTCTCATCAAAGACATCCCCCGGATAAATGCTCATGGCATTGAGGATTTCCTTTTCCAGCAGGGGAAACCCTCCGCTGATTTTTATGTCCCTGATTCTGCGGAAGGGCACAAGCCGGAACGTCAGCGCAATTTCCGCTTTTGTCCAGTCCGGATCCGGAATGTCAATCTCCCTGAACATTTTTGAAGCTGTCAGGCGATCCACGGATCTTCTGAATTTTTCCTCTGAAAAAAGCTCTCCCTCTTTCAGATCAATAAGGTCCCGCGCCATTTTTTCCAGATACTCCCCATCTCCGGGTGTTTCAGAAATTTCTATGAAAATCCGGGATATTATCGGCTCTGACACTTTATGCTCCTGTGCCTGCGCCGGCCATGCCGCGGCTGCCGCCCACAGCCAGACTCCGGCCATCCGCAGAAACAGAAAAATCTTTCTCTGCATCATCCCATATTCCGTTTTGTTTTTTTGCTGCAACAATTGCATTCGTTTCCCCCCAATGGATCAATGCCATTGATAATTTGTCAAGGCTGCCGCTTTGCTGTGTTCAGAAACGCGATCAGTTTTTCCTCCAGAACGCTTTCCGGATGTTTCCCCACCATCCGTTCCACCAGTGTTCCGTCACGAAAAAAGAGCAGCAGGGGAATGCCGCTGATTCCAAATGCCTCTATCGCAGCCTCGCCTGCCCAGTAAACAGGAAAATCCACATGATACTGATCAACGATGGGCTGCATGGCTTCGGGCCCTGCATAATCCACGCTGAGACCGACAACGCGCAGTCCCCTGTCCTGATATTTCCGGTTCAGCCTGACCAGATCAGGCAGCTCCTCTTTGCAGGGGCCGCACCAGGAGGCCGTCACTGTCACGAGAAAACATGTTTTTTTGTCTGAAACGAGTTCCTTAAATGCTTCCACCGTGATTTTTTTTACCGGATTCTGCAACTCGTCCGCCTGGGAAAAGGGCAGAAAAAGGAAAGAAAAAAAGAGCAGTGACAGACTGCATTTCTTCATCAGCATCTCCTGATAATATAAAAATATGATCTTTTCACAAGAGGTTATACGGGCAGATTTCTGCAGCGCATCTTTTCCGAATCCTTGCTGTCCGGTGCCCGGGCTCCATTTTTTTTGCAGTGGATCAACGGGGGTGATTTTTTTGACATCTGAATTTCACACAGAAAAAAACACTGTATGACGCTGCAACAAAAACACAGTGCGAGCGGTTATAGGACAGAAAAATATTGGTGTAAAGCAAAAATTTGAAGAGATCCGTGCACAAATGGCAACTGCCTGTCAGAAACGGATGAAGGTCAAACTTTTTCATAACTCTCCAAAGTTTATTTCAAATTTCAGATTGCCCCATTGAAACCGGAAATCTGCGCTGCATCAGGATAAGAACATTATTCCTGATATTTTTCCGTAAATTCATTTTCAAAGGATATCAGATCGCCCGGCCGGATGATCTGAGCCATCCCCGGCATTGCTTTCTCTTTCTGCTGTCCGGAAGGCGGGGTTTCTGAACCTGCGATATGCTTATCCGCATTCGCTGCATCCCTGTTTTCACTGCTGTCCGTATCCGAAAGACCGGCATTCTGATCAGGCATTTCTGTGCCTCTTTCCCGCAAACGGAAACGGGAAAGTGTTTTTCGCAGATACTCGGCCTGCGCGGAAAGCTCGTTTGCGGATGATGCGGTTTCCTGCGCGGTGGCAGCATTGTGCTGCGTGACCTGGTCCACCTGATTGAGTCCCTGGCTGACCTGTTCTATGCCCCTGGCCTGTTCCTCGGATGCCGCAGCGATTTCATTGATCAGATCAGCCATCTGCACAGAGGAGGCCACAATTTTGTCCAGAGAGGCTGCTGTCTGGGAGGCGGTCCTGTTCCCATTTTCAACTTTTTTCAGCGCACTTTCAATCAGTTCGGCTGTATCCTTTGCCGCACGGGAGCTTCTTCCGGCCAGATTGCGGACTTCCCCTGCCACCACGGCAAAACCTTTTCCGTACCGGCCCGCGCGCGCTGCCTCCACCGCAGCATTCAGGGAAAGCAGATTGGTCTGAAATGCGATTTCATCTATGACCTTGATGATTTTTGCCACAGACCGGCTGGATTCGCTGATTTCTGTCATGGCAGAGATCATGTTTTCCATTTCCTGCTTTCCGGATGCTGCCGTGTTCCGTGCCTTTTCCGCCAGAGTCATGGCACGGGAGGCATTTTCGGCATTGGAGCGGGTCTGTGAGGATATCTGCACCAGAGAGCTGGTGATTTCCTCCAAAGAGGAGGCCTGCTCATTTGTGCCTTCTGAAAGAGACTGACTGGAACCGGCAATCTGATCTGCACCCTCGGCAACCAGATCCGCTGTGTTTCTGACATCCCTGAGCAGTTTTCTGAGATTTTTGCTCATTTTTTCCAGAGATCTGCCCAGCATATCCTTCTCAGAAATGACAAGGGCAGTCCCGCGCAAATCACCTTCGGCTATCTGTTCCGCGAGCAGTGCTTTTTTCTCCAGACTTTCACTCATCTGCCTCATATTCAGGCAGACCCCTGTAAGCGCCTTCCCCTTTTCCTCAAATTTGAACCCGCTTTCCCCTTCCGCAATCCTCCGGGCCACTTCCGAGAGAACTTCCGGTTCCGCGCCCAGAGGCCGAATCACGGAACCCGCGACAAGAAATACCAAAATGCCCACAATCCCGACCATTGCAAAGGTGATAAGCAGATTTGCCATGCGGATTTTCTTTGCAGGGGATGTCAGTTCATCTGAATTGGCAACTACAACCACGGACCAGTTGATCTCCCCGATTTTGTTGAAGGCCGCCATTTCCTCTGTGCCTGCATCCAGATAGGTAATCAGTCCGGCATCTGTTTCCAGCATCTTCTTTCCATAAACAGATTCGCTGATATTGTGTTTCATGATTTTTTCCTTATCAGGATGGGCAATGACAAGTCCATCTTTGTGGATAAAGGCATAACCGCTTTTTCCTATGCGGATGGGCGCTATGAAGATGCTGTTGAGGGTGTTGACATTGACACTGACAGTCAGAACTCCCTCTATGCCAACTTCCTGCTGAACAACAGGAGCTGATATGGTGACAATGGGATTGCCTGTCACCCGGCTGATCATGACTTCTGAAAAAACAAAATCCCCTTTGACCGCCTTCTGAAAAAATTCCCTGTCACTGACTTTCAGTTTTCCGATGGCTTCCGGAGTTCCGGAAGCAATGGCTTCACCGTTTTTGTCAAAAAGGACAACTGTTTCAAACACCTCATAATTTTTCTGAAGCTCGGCCATTTTCTCACTTGCGGCCTTGCGTGCGGCTATGCCCAGATAGGTATCCCGCACGGCTGTTTTATAGGTCAGATCACCGCTCCAGTTGAGGACATTCAGGCGAATTCCTTTTATCCAGAAAGAAATCTGGGAGGATGCAGAATCCGCCAACTGCCGGATTTGCTCATAAGCCATGTCCTCAATGGCTTTTTTGGAATAACGGTAGGAAATAAAAGCTGAAAAAATCATACCCGCAGTGATCAGAATAACTGTTGGCAGCAAAAATCTGTTCCTCAGACTCAGTTTCATGTTCTCTCCTTATTTCAACGGTCTGTTTCTGCATGAATGTCTCTTTTTCGCATTTTGGGGATTTCCCCCCCAAAAACAATATTCAGTTTGGCGTTTGCAAAAAATAAGGTTTGCAAATTTTGGGTGTGTCCCACCTTTTACACAGACAGAAATCGTAGGTTGGGTTAATTTTCTGATTTTTTTTTTGTAAAAATCAGAAAATTAACCCAACTTCTCCCATAAACGGGACAGTTGGGTTAAATTTTTAATTTTCTGAAAAAATTAAAAAATTTAACCCAACCTACTGTTTTTGTGTAAAAGGTGGGACACACTCCAAATTTTTCTGTCCGGACCCTGAGATTTTGAAAACCCCCAGGGTTTGCAGTGCCAGTTCGCCATTGAAGCCAATACAACACTGCCGGTTTTTTTTGATATAATACCGACTTGCCATTGACATGATGCAGCAGTTGTCACTTTTTCCTCAGTTCTGTCTGTGCAGAAAACTGCTCCGCCTGATTTCTGCACTCCTCCGGATCAGGTGCAAACTGTTTCAAATCAATGGCGAATCGGTATGACAAACTGTTCTGACACAGCGCCCCCGGGATCAATCCTCCTCAAGGGGAGGACTCTCCGCGGAGCGGATGACAGCATTTTTTTCTTTCCCCTTCGGACAAAGCCCGGTTCTCTTTTTCACCGGAACAGATTGTTCGGAACCGGAGACAGATTTTTTCTGCGTATCTGTCTCCGGAAGTTCTGAAAGTTCACTGCCGCGCCTGTCCTCTTCCTTTAACACAAAGTGCCGCAGAGTCCGGCGCAGATTTTCAGACTGGGATGCAAGCCCGGCTGCGGAGGCAGCGGTTTCCTGTGCATTGGCCGCAAACTGCTGGGTCACCTGATCCACCTGATCCACTCCTCTGCTGATCTGTCCCATGCCTCTGGCCTGCTCTTCGGATGCCGCTGCAATTTCAGCAATGAGTTCAGATGCTTTTGCAGCCGATTCCAGAATTCTGTCCAAAGCCTGCGCGGTCAGTGCCGCGATTTCATTCCCCTTTTCCACTGTATGCAGAGAACCTTCAATGAGTTCCTCGGTTTCTTTGGCAGCACGGGAGCTTCGGGCAGCCAGATTTCTCACCTCTCCGGCCACCACGGCAAAACCTTTTCCATGGCGTCCCGCGCGTGCCGCCTCCACTGCGGCATTGAGAGAGAGAAGATTGGTCTGAAAAGCGATTTCATCAATGACTTTGATGATTTTTGCCACAGACCGGCTGGACTTGCTGATATCGCTCATGGCAGACGTCATGTTTTCCATTTCCCTTTTTCCCTGTTCAACAGTCTCCTGTGACTGCATGGCAAGTTTTCTGGTTCGTGCCGCATTTTCCGCATTGCATCTTATCTGAGAACTGATTTGCACAATGGAACTGGTAATTTCCTCCAGGGACGCAGCCTGCTCGTTTGCCCCTTCGGACAGAGACTGGCTGGAATCTGCCATCTGCTCTGCCCCGGCAGCAACCTGTTTTGCGGCCTCATTTATCTTTGTGAGAATTCTTCTGAGATTTGAGGCCATTTTATTCAGAGATTTTCCCAAAGTGTCTTTGTCTGAACTGAGGGGGACATCTTTGCTCAGATCACCTTTGGCAATGGCTTCGGCCATGGAAGATTTTTCCCTCAGATTTTCTGTCATATGCCGCATAGTTCCGTAAACAGTTTTCATGCTGCCATCCTCCCTGCCCGGAAACTCCGCATTCAGATCCCCGATGGCGATTTTCTGTGCCAAATCAGACAGATCAGATGGCTCTGCTCCCAAAGACCGGGTTGCTCTTCCGGCAATGACTGCAATAAAGAAAAGTGCTGCCAGTGTGCAGAGGAATCCGATGACAATCATGAACCGGATATCCTGCCAAGCGCCGTGCCGCTGTTCATCTGCTGCCGCAGTGATGTTTTCCACAGGGATCTGAATGCGGACACACCAGGGGGTTGCTGTGTGTCCGATAGGAACAGGAACAAAAATCTCCAGATGTCCTTCATGCTCTTTTGTCAGGGATTCAGCCTTCTGTATGTGCAGCAAATCCTTTTCCCATTCTTTATGCACCTCTCTGATGTGTTTTCCGGCCAGCTCCGGATGACCGGTTGCAGCCGCAAAAATTCCCTTGTGACTGATGATTTCAATTGTCGCGCTGCCCTGAAAAATCTCCTGAACCCTGTCAACTGTTTTCTGAAGATCTGCCAGTGTTGTCTCAACACCGGCCGCACCGTAAAAAACATCATTGACCGCGACAGGAACAGACAGAGAAGTTATCAGCGCAGGTGTCCCCTGAACCGTGTATGCATAGGGATCTGCAATACATTCTTTTTGGTTTTTTTTCGGAATCTGATACCAGTCCGCATCTTCGCTTTCATACCCGACAAGGGCTTCCAGTGCAATTTCCCCTTTTTTTCCGCCGCGGTTCCAGTGTGGGATAAAGCGGCCTGTTCCATCGTGTCCCCTGTCATTGATGTATCCCATGTCCATTCCGTCAAAAGCGTTCGGTTCCCACAGGGTCCATGTCCCCAGAAAAGAGGGGTTCTGCATCAGTACGGTTTTCAGAATTCCGCTTGCCTCTTCCCTGCCCAGTTCAAGTGCCACTGTTTTGTCTTTTATGCCGGAAAACGTATGGGCCAGAGTACGGGCCGTATCCAACGGCACTTCCAGCTCTGCCCTGATATAACAGGCAAGTTCCCTGGCAAGAGCACCGGCATACTGCTTCGCATTTTCCACATCGGTTTTCTGCGCGATTTCAGCCCGGTGCTTCATGGATACCGCGGAACAGGTGATGATAAGGGCGGAAGTCAGGATCAGGCAGATGCCTGTCCAGAACGCGATTCTCATTTTCAGACTGCTGCGTTTCATGGCGGAATTCCCTTTGATTTTCTATGAACTCTGAGAAACAGTCACGCATTGGGCTTTGCGTCTCTGCATCCCTGCTGCCGAGTGAAAAGCGCTGGAGACGAAAGGGTTTTTGCTGAAATGTTTCTCAGATTTCACACTGCCGGTTTTGCCGGTCTGAAAAAATCCGGAAGCACAGGATCAGAAGATCTTTGACTGTTGCGGTCTCCGGACAGAATCCCATTTTGCGGACCAAATCTGCCTGACAGGCATCACCGCGTGTGCAGTTGATCCATTTCTGAGCAATTTTTCTCAAAACAGGTCTGTTTTTAAGGGGATGACTGAGGCACGCCCTGAAAACAGATCCGAAATCCGGATTTCTCCCTGCCGGATTACAGAGAAAGTTCCTCTGCCTTTTCAGGAAGAGGCACAGGCCCCTCCTCATCAAAAAGCAGACGGCTGACATCCAGGATGATTTTGACCTCCTCACCGATCTTTCCCAGTCCTTTGATATAACGGTTTTTTGTTCCCTTGCCCACTTTCGGGGCCGGGGACAGGTTCTCTCCGGGAATATCAGCCACCTCTTCCACCCTGTCCACCACCAGTCCGATGTCTGTATCCCCAATCCGGGCCACAATGACACAGGTGCGCTCATTGTATTCCTCCTGCGCCATCCGGAAGCGGGTCCGCACATCCATCACCGGTATCACCTGGCCCCGGAGATTGATGACACCTCTGACATAATCCGGCATATCCGGAACCTCCGTGATTTTCTGAATCCCGACAATCTCAATCACATGACAGATTTCAATACCGTAAACCTCTTTTCCCAGACGGAAGGTCAGGTATTTGTCCTTCATGGTGTCTTCGTCATCCTCATCTTCATACAGATCATCGTCAAAAAATTCTGTTTCTTTTATTGTGTGCATACCTGCTCCTTCTGTCTGAACCGGGCCTGTGGATAAATCCGCAGATTGTTCATCATTCCCCGCTCATCTCAATCAGATCCCCCACATCAAGAATCAGGCTGACCTCGCCGCTGCTGAGAATCGTGCATCCGGAGATTCCCCGCGCGGATGCCACATAATTCGGCATTCTTTTGATGACTGTCTGGTGATGTCCGATGATTTCATCTGCAAACAGACAGATATTCTCTCTGCCGGATGCCACATGAATGAGGATGCCTTTTTCCAGTTCGCTGTGATCCGGAACCATTTTGTAAATTTCGTGCAGACGGATCACAGGAATCAGTTCCTCCCGGATTTTGATGATTTCCTGTCCGTCCACAGTGGCAATGATCTGGTCCGCAGCGGGCCGGAAAGATTCACGGATGGAAAGAAGCGGAATGGTGTAACAGGATGAACCCACCCGGATAAGCATTCCGTCAATGATGGCCAGGGTCAGGGGAATCCTGAGTATAAAAACCGTTCCCTCATTCATTGCACTCCGCACATCCACCCGTCCCTTGAGTTTTTCAATATTTTTTTTCACCACGTCCAGCCCCACCCCCCGGCCGGAAACATCTGTCACCCTGTCCACTGTGGAAAAACCGGGTTCAAAAATCAGACGATCAATGCTCTGCCTGTCCAGACGCATCCGTTCTTCCGGGAGAATACCCCTTTGTGCGGACTTGGCAAGAATTTTTTCCCGATCCAGTCCTCTGCCGTCATCGGAAATGCGGATGAGCACCTCTCCGCCTCTGTGCCGGGCTTCCATCCGTATGGTTCCGCTTTCGGATTTTCCCGCGGCTTTCCGCTCCTCTGAACTTTCAATGCCGTGATCCAGGCAGTTGCGGATAATGTGCAGCAGGGGATCCGTGATCTGCTCGATAACGCTTTTGTCCAGCTCGGTTTCCTCACCTGCTATCTCCAGTCTGCAGGATTTGCCCAGTTTTCCGGACAGATCATGCACCAGCCGGGACATCTTCCGGAAGGTCTGGGTCAGGGGAATCATGCGCATGGACATGGCCACATCCTGCAGTTCGGATATGATTCTGCGCAGATTCCGGGAGGAACTGCCGGATTCCTGTGAATCAGAATCGCTGTGATTACAACGGGCGGTGATCATGGATTCCGCAATCACCAGTTCCCCGACCAGATTGACAAGCAGATCCAGTTTTTCCAGATCAATGCGGATGTCATGCTGTCTTCCTCCCATAAAACCTTCGGATTCGGCAAGTGCCTTTTTCTCCGGATCAGTGAATTTTTTATTGTAAAAAACTCTGGAATGCCCGGCAGATGATTTTTTTTCAGGTTTGCTGCTTTCAGGGAGTTTTTCCGGAGTTTCCGGTTTGCTGCCCAATGTTTCAGTTTCCAGAGTGCCGGGAACTGATGGTGCGGAGACAGGCTGATTCTGTCCGGAAAGGGAGCTCCGCTCAAAGGAAATCCATTTCACATCTTTGGGAAAGAGATCAGCCGGATCTGCGGATGGATTCATAATTTTTTCAAGGTTCAGAGGCACAACTGCGGATTCGGAAAGATCGAGGACATCACAAAGTTCTTCTGCATCCAGAAAACTTGCATAAACGGCAAAGCACAGCAGAGGCTCTTCCGGAAGGGCTTCAGGCAGATTTCCCGGGCCTGTCCGAATTTCCGCATCCAGAATTTCTCCGGCTGCCAGCAGTTCCCGGATGACAGTCACCGGACTTTTTCCCGCTGTTTTGCGGAGCTGCTCAAAATCATATCGGAGCACATAAAGAAAATCTTCTGCCAAAGACAGGTTCTCCAAAACCGACTGTCTGATGACAAACTTCTCTTCCGTTTCCATATGTTCGGCCTGAGGTGCGGATGCGGACGCTGCAAATGCTTCCGCAGGAGCCTGTTCCGGCTGCTGATGAAGGATTGGAATCCGGTTTTCAAAGATTTCCCCTGTTTCGGAATCGTTCAGGAGAGCATTCAGATGTTCACAGACTTGGGAAATGTCAGCCTCATCACTGTGTTCCACATTGCTGAGCATGATACGCAGCAGATCGCTTCCTTCCAGCAGCACATTCACAACAGAGGGGGCTGCTTTCACTTTTTCCAGGCGCAGGCCATCCAGAAGATTTTCCAGGGCATGGCTCAAATCTGCTATCTGTTCAAGCTGAAGAAAACCGGCTGCCCCCTTGATGGAGTGTATGGAACGGAATATCCTGTCGATTCTTTCGCAGTCTGCGGAAGCTTCCCCTTTGAAAAGCAGGAGAATGTCATTTTCAACATGCTCCAGATGCTCCAGAGATTCTGTGGCAAATTCTTCCAGAATTGACTGACTGTAATCCATTTTCCATTCCTTATTGCACAATCCGGCAAAGCCTGTGCCGGCAGCTTATGCGCATCAGATTGGCAATGTCCGGGTTTGCATTGGCAATCTCCATTTCGGCATCCGGGCATCTGTCACGAAGCAAATCTGAGAATTTTATGAGAACACGCAGACTGACAGCATCAATATCTTCAACATTTTCAAGATCAAAACGGTAACATTTGGATTCTGTTTCAAAGAGTTCCACCAGGGCATTCCGAAGTTTTTCCGCATTTTCCGCATGCAGGTTTCCTGTGGGCCGAATGACATTCCATTCCCTGCCATCGCTGCCTGTCAGAGAACTTATTTTGAATTCCGTTCTGGCAGCCATACGTATCCATGCCGACACGCTGCTGCCTTTGTCGTTGAATTCCATCCGATCCGAAAAATCTTTGACAAGACCCAGCCCCCATTTGCGCGCCTGATCGGGATTGTCCGGCAGATTTTTCAAAAAATTCTCATGGTCAAATCCTTTTCCCTCATCTTCGACCCTGATCTGAAAGCACAGATTTCCGATATATTCCAAAGAAACTGCAATGCTGAGATTTTCCATATTCCGGTTGCCGTGTTCAATGGCATTGGTGAGCAGTTCCCTGATGCTCAGAACCAGGGGTCTGTCATCTTCCAGTTTGTACCGCGCAAAAAACTTCTGTGCCTGATGAATAAGGGGATTGACATGCCGTATATCTGTATTGATCTTGAACCGGATAAAATCCTCATCTTCAAAAACGGTAAACATTGAAAAGATTGCCTCCTGAACAGGAATGTTTCCCCTGACGGCACTGCCCCGGCTGCATTTTCCCGACATCCGGATTTTTCAGCAGGAGTTTGCCGGACAAAGTATCTTTTGGGTCATATGCTGCAGGGACTGCTGATTTTTGAAATCGCTGCTGTTACAGACTGATCTTTGGCACCGGCAAAACGGAGACAGTCTGTGTTTAACCGCAAATGATGCAGCGTCTGGGCAGAGCCGCACAGAATTTTTTGTCAGGTTAAACCCCCAGGGGTTTTCAAAATCCCTGGGGGTTTGCATATGGATATTGACTGTAATTATATATAGTTAAACCACAATGTTGACCAGTTTCCCTCTGGCGGCAATCACCTTGCGGATGGCCTTGCCTTCAATGAATTTCTGCACCCGCTCATCAGCCAGAGCCGTCTGTTTCAGGGTTTCCTCATCTGCATCCGCGCTGATCTCAAAACGGCTTCTGAGTTTGCCGTTGACCTGCACCACAATGGTGATTTCCTCTTTGGCCAGCGCATCCTTGCGGAATTCCGGCCAGGGGCTCAGCAGAATGCTGTCTTTATGTCCCAGTTCCGCCCAGATTTCCTCGGCAAAATGCGGAACCATTGGAGAAAGCAGGCGCACCGAGGATTCAATGCCCAGGCGCATGACCGCAGCAGTCTGGGCTGTTTGTTTCTCCCGTTCCACACCGTACATGAGATTGACCAGTTCCATGACCGCGCTGATGGCTGTGTTGAAGCGAAAACGATCTTCAATGTCATTGGTGACTTTCCGGATGCTTTCATGGATTTTCCGGTACAGATCCCGAAGGCTTTCGTCCAGTTTTTCCGGGCTGTCATCATAGCAGGATACGGTTTTTATGTCGTCGAGCCAATCCAGCGTCAGACGCCAGACCCGGTTGAGAAAGCGGAAACTGCCTTCCACGCCCTGCTCACTCCATTCCAGATCCCGCTCCGGCGGAGCCGCGAACAGGCAGAAAAGCCGGGTGGTATCTGCGCCGTATTCTTCCAGCAGCGCGTTGGGATCAATGACATTGCGCTTGGATTTGGACATTTTTTCCACACGGCCAATGGTAACCGGGCTGCTGCACAGACTGCATTCCGGATTTCCGTTTTTCCAGTTGACCTGACTGGGAAAAAGAAAACCGTGCTGCGCACAGGCTGTGGTTTCCTTGCACACCATGCCCTGGGTCAGAAGCCGGGTAAAAGGCTCTTTGCATCCGATCAGACCCAAGTCATGGAGAACACGGGTGAAATACCGGGAATAGAGCAGATGGAGAATCGCGTGTTCCACTCCGCCAATGTACTGATCCACCGGCATCCAGTAATCCACAGCCTTTCGATCAAACATGCCGGTATTGCAGTCCGGACTGCAGTAGCGGTCAAAATACCAGGAAGATTCCACAAAGGTGTCCATGGTATCGGTTTCCCGCCGCGCATCCCTGCGTCCGCATTTGGGACATTGGGCTTTGGCAAAATACTCCAGCGTATGCAGCGGAGATCGCCCGCCTTCCAGCAGGTTGGCCTCTTCCGGCAGAACAATGGGCAGATCGCTTTCCGGAACCGGCACAATGCCGCAGGTCTCACAGTGAATCATGGGAATGGGTGCGCCCCAGTACCTCTGCCGGGAAATGCCCCAGTCCCGGAGCCGGAAACTCACGGTTTTTCTGCCCATTCCCCTGCTTTCCAGAAATTTCACAATTGCATCTTTGGCATCTTCATTGGACATGCCGTCAAACTGTGCGGAATTGACCATCATGCCCGGTTCTGCACAGGCTTCTTTCATTGTGGCTGAATCCAGATTTTTGTCCTGGGGGCTGACCACCACAATGATTTCCATGCCGTATTTTTTTGCAAATTCAAAATCCCGCTGGTCATGCGCGGGAACTGACATAACCGCGCCAGTGCCGTATTCCATGAGCGCAAAATTGGCTGTGTAAACCGGCATTTTCCGGCCGCTGGCCGGATTGATGCAGTATGATCCGGTAAACACGCCTTCTTTTTCGTAATTTTCCAATGCCCTGTCTGAACGCTCCTGCAGGGCCATGCGCTCCACAAATTCTGCCACTGCCTTTTCCTGCGGGGTTCCTGCGGACAGCACGCTTACCAGCGGATGCTCCGGAGCCAGACACATGAAGGTTGCGCCGAACAGGGTGTCAGGACGTGTGGTGAACACCGTGATGATTTCTTTGGAATTTTCGACAGCAAAACAGATTTCTGCACCAAAACTCTTGCCAATCCAGTTTTTCTGCATGGTCGTGACTTTTTCCGGCCATCCGGGCAACTGATCGCAGTGAAGGAGCAGATCATCGGCATAATCACTGATGCGGAAAAACCACTGGGAAAGTTTTTTCTGGCGCACCGGTTTGCCGCAGCGCCAGCACATGCCTGCCTCCACCTGCTCGTTTGCCAGCACGGTCTGACAGGGTTCGCACCAGTTGACAAAGGATTCTTTGCGGTAAGCCATGCCTTTTTCATACATTTTCAGAAACAGCCACTGCTCCCACCGGTAGTATTCGGGTGTGCAGGTGGCAAGCTCCCGATCCCAGTCATAGGAAAAACCAAGCTGCTTCAACTGGCTGCGCATATAGTCAATGTTTTCATAGGTCCACCGGGCAGGATGGGTGCTGTTGGCAATGGCCGCATTTTCCGCAGGCATTCCAAACGCGTCCCATCCCATGGGGTGGAGAACATTGAAACCCCGCATCCGTTTGTAGCGCGCGACCACATCGCCGATGGTGTAGTTGCGCACATGTCCCATATGTATCTTGCCGGAAGGATAGGGAAACATCTCCAGCAGATAGTACTTTTCCTTTTTCGGATCTTCAGTCACCCTGAAGATGCCGGTTTTTTCCCAGTGCTGCTGCCATCGGGTTTCAATGGCTTTGGGATCGTATTTCTGATCCATTATGAATTTTCCTCCGAATCACGGTAAGTTTTTATATGAAAACCTGCTGAGGGCAGGCTGTTCATGGTTTTCTTTGACTGCAAATCATGGCGTATTTTTACAGGAAAGCGGCAAAACAAATTTCCCGGCAGTACTGAATGGTCTGTCAAAAAAGTTCTTTCACATTCAGGATTTGACAACTTTCAGAAAGTTGTCAAATCCGTCCTGAGCAAAGAAACTTATTTGACCGTCCACTGAAATCCATCCCCCAAACATTTTATTATTCCACAATACAGAGGAAATATCAAGAATGATAATGAATGACCTGAAAAATATGTGGGGAATCTGCCTGAATGCCTGCATCTGAGATTGTTTGGTTACAGGATTTTTCCCAACGTTTGTCCTCTGTATGCAAAAAATCGCTTTTCTCAGTTTTTGCACTCCCTGAGCCGGCCTGAATCCGGAGAAGTGCGGAAACTGGACAAAACGGTTTTCCGCATACTTTCACAGGACTGCATGTATCAGAAAAAAAACCGGATTTTTTTGAAAAATCCGGTTTTTCATAAAATTTATGCCTGCAGGAGTTACGCAGTTGGACAAAATTCCAGAAAATTGCTGCAATATTCTCATTATGAATCCACCAAAATTTACTGAATATGATTATATACCGATCCAATTTTGGTTTTTTTTGGCACAAATTTTGCTTACAAATATTGTTTAGGTTATTTATCAAAAAAAATATACCAAGTCAGACAACCTCATATGGACGGATCAAAATGTCCCGTTTGGGTAACAATGGATTTCCTGACAAAAATTTTTCAACTGAACGCATGGCTGATTTTGTCAGTGAAACTCCCTTTTTATAATTTTTTTTATTTGTTTTTGCAGCAGGATGCAGTCCCTTCCATGTCATGCCGGCAGCCCGTCTGAGCATGGTTTCAGCATCAGTCAGCTTTGTTCCGTTCCAGTGTTTTTCGAGAATTCCCCGGCATCTCCCAATGGGACCGCATTTGCTGTGATACGGAGGATAATGCAATAAATGAAGGGATTTGCCGATTTTTTTTGCAAAACCGGCCATGCGGCTGAGAAACCGCGTCCGCACACCGCTGCTTTCAGGACCGCTGTCAGCTTTGATTTGTATCAGATCTGTTGATTTCTGTTCCTCAGCATCCAAATCATTCCACCATATTATGAGCGTATCGGCAATAAAATCGCCTGTCTTGTGTGAACTGCCGGGGCTGATATGCAGTTCACCGCTGTTTTCATTGAGAATACCGCATGGAATGCATTTTTCTGCGCAGCCGAAGTCATGATCACAGGCCTCACTGTCACCGCGAGTTTTTCCGCCTCCGGAAAAATTTCCAATTTTTGCAGCTGCTTTGCAGTCCATGCTTAACCTTTCTGCATTCCGGCTGTTTTCTGATTCATGATCTTTTTCTTTGATATTGCCAAAAATTGCATCTGTCTCTTTGATTTTTTCAAAGGCTTTGATTTCAGTGCATTGCGGAGACGATATCCCGTCCGGCAAAGAATTTTTGCCATATTGCTGCGGGATGGAACCTGTTCATCAGAAAATCCTTTTTCTTTCAAAGCAGTTGCTGCCGCTTTGGCTGTCAGACGGGTATACGCGACGGCACTTCGGAACGCCGGATCCTGCTGTGAATGCTCTTCAGCAATCTGACGCAGAGTCCCGGCAGCGTCAGGTTCTCTTTTTTCCCAAAGAATCCGGCCGCTTCTGGCTGATTCCGCTTCGATGCGGATGATCCCTGTGCGTTTTTCACCCGGTCCGGTTTCAACCGCAGTTCTGCTCCGTCCGAACACTGTTTCCGCCCTTCGCGGATTGCCTCCGCAGTGTTTCAGTGTCATTTCAGCCATGAATGAACGCCGTTCAGAACCATGCATTTTTTTGGCTGCGGAACGGATATCCTCAATATAATCAGTATTTAATAATTTCAGACATTTCATTCTGCACTCCTTTTCTGTCTGTTTTTTGTTCAGCAGTTGACAGTTGTCTGTACAATATTATATAATGATGTTCAAATCAGGTTCAAAATCAGTCAGATTTTAATTCATACAGTTTGGTATATTTATTTCAATAAATAGCCTAAACTGTCTGGGCTCAGGGAAAATTTCATTTTTCCCTGATTTTTTGTTTTTCTCCAATGTCCCTGCGGTAATTGTGTTTATTCTTCTGCCTTCCCGGAAAAAACGGAATTCCAGATTGTTGGTCAGAATAAAATTCGGTTCCGCGTCCGCATGGCGTCTGAACTGTTCTTTGTTTTTGCCGCGCAGTTCAAAGTCATCCAGATCAATGGTCAGGTCTTTTGCCTCAATGCATCCGATGGTCAGGCCGAGGTCATTTTTCAGAATATAATCCGGCGCGCCGAATTTCTGTTTTTTCGGTTCATTGGTAATGGCAATTTTTCTGCCATTGGCCTGATATATCTCATTCAGAGCTGCCATCAGAACATGCCGCAGGCTGTGTTCGGTTGTATTGCCCTTGGCATATTCAGCCGAAAGATTTTTCATATATTCTGCTATTGCATGAGAGCAATGCATCATTTATCCCTTTTATTCTGTTTGCGTCAATACCGTCAGGTTTAAGAAATCCCCGGAGCGCCAAAATGGAGTGAAACGGAATTTTGGCTGTATTTCCCAAAGAAGTTCCGACAGCGGGTCAAATCCGCTGATCAGCATCGCATTCTGCAGAAAAACTCTGTGCAAACTCTGTGTTACTCTGCGGTTAATTAAAAACGGTCAACGGATTTGATCCACCACCGAAAAATCCCGGTCAATCCATCAACCCTGAAAATCCCGGTTCAGACAAAGGCTGGTCAGGCTTTTGCTTCACACAGCCTTTGAACTGTTTTTTTTAAGCAGCTTTATAAATAATTGGCTGATAACGGGCTTCGGGGATTGGTTTTCCATTTTCACGGCATGCCTCAATCCATGCCTCTTTTGCCTTCAGGATTTCTTCCAATGCTTCCTGCGGCGTGTTCCCGAAGGCGGAACAGCATTTCAAATCAGGAATATCTGCAATATATCCGCAGTCCTTTTCGCTGTAAAAAATATTGATGTGATAATCTTTCATTCTAATCCCCAATTTCAGGATTATATGTTTCAATCAGTTCCAGCAACTGCCTTATCTGGTAATCCTTTGCCATGCCCCTGACATTCTGGAGGTTAAGCAGTTCCGCAACTCCGGGATGTGCATAAATATGATGACTTCCGCTGATTCGGACAAGTTTGAATCCAAATGCCTCGGCACAGGCGGCTGTTTCTGAAAATCGCACATTCTTTGATCCGGAAAGCAGTTTTTTTCAGCAATTTCCGTTTATTCATAAAATTTTCTGATCGCAGCCCATCTGCGGCTTTTTCAGGCTCAGTTGAAAGATTTTCCGGAAGCAATGCTCCCTGTCATTTAATTTCCATGTTTTCATACGCATCTGATGCAACAAAAGCAGGACTTACGCAGTTGATAAAAAAATCCATCCTGAACCCCTTATGGTTTATCCGATCAACTGCGTAACTCCCAAAAAAGTCAAAAAGGAGCATTTTGTATTTTCCCTCCGCGCTGCGCCTTGCGGCGGTGTTCGTGTTTCTTGTTCCCACGCTCTGAGGAAGTTGCAAAATTATTTCATCCCGCTTCCTGCAATCAAATCCGGATCAATTCCCATTTCCCGCAGTTTTGCTGCCAGAAGCGCAGATTTGCGTGCTTCTTCCTCAGCACGGTCTTCAGCCTTTTTGGCTCTGCGTGCCTCTTTTTCCGCCATTGAAACTGCCTCATCCACATTGGGAACCAGACGCCCGGTTTCCGGATCAGCCAGACGGAGCATATTTCCTTCCCGCTTCAGTATCAGTCCCAGTTCCTCACTGAAAAGACTGCCGTCCTTTTCCGGAATTACAGGTCTGTACATCAGCCCGTCCAGACGGAATCCCATAAACCCCTTTTCCAGATATTCCTCAAGCGGATCAAACAGAAAATACTCCCCCACTCCCAAAGAAGCGTACAGACTGGTCTTGGCAATATCCTCTGATGCTGTGGCTTTGGCGGTGATTTCAAATATCACACTCGGAACCGCTTTTTCTTTCCATATCCTGAAAATCCGGCGCAGGTGCTTTTCCACACCTTTCACCACCATCACATCCGGCACTTTGTATGCACCGGGATTTCCCTTTTCATAATACATCAGCATGTTTGAGATGGCATAGACATCCGGATGATTTCGGAAAAAATGCCGCAGAGTCCGGCACAGTTCAATGATGACCATTACATGAATTTCTGTTTCTCCCATGGGTTCTCCGTCCGATTCCGGGTAAACAATGCCGGCATCATCTGTTTCTTCCATCTTCTCCAGCAGTTCCCTGTAAGAAAACATCGGAAATGACGGCCTGTTCACTGCGATTTTGCCTGTGACTGATATTTCCATAAAACCTCCTTTTTTTCTGTCTGAGCCCGGAGCAGCTTCTGCGGACTGCTTGCCATCGCAATGCTGATGATACAAAATTTTCACAAAGAATCCGGCATGTTTTTCCATAAAAACCGAAAATTCAAAAAATGGGCACCAGGTCAGTTCAGTTTCCGCTGTTTATCGTCATACTCACGCTGTTTTTTCCATCCGCATCCCCGGCAAAATGGATGGTCAGGGTTTTGGCATCCTTCTGGGCCACCATAGAAAATTCCTTTTCCTGTTTCAGTTCCATGACAATGGTCCAGTTGATTTTTTTTATTTCCGCTTTGTAGTAATCACCGACCTTTTCCATGCCATCAGCCACCTCAAATACAGCCATTGAGGTTCCTTCCATATTGGCAGTCTGGATGATTTTGGCATTGGGATAAAGCGTGACGATTCCTTTGAAGGTTTCCGGCATTTCCATTCCGGCCAGAGCCGGAACTGCCAGAAGCAGCAGAATAAACAATGTGCAATACGTTTTTTTCATAATTTCTCCCTTTCGAGCCAATTGCAGAAGTCTGTCTTTGTCATTCCGGCAAAAGCCGGAATCCAGTGATTTCAGAAAATTCTGGATATCGACTTTCGCCGGTATGACGGTTTCGGCAGATTTTGAAATTGCCTCTTTCATAATGAATTTGAGTGAAAAAAATTTACATTTTTTCTGTTTTTAATCCATAAAAGGGAAAACAGGCAAGAAAAAAAATTTACAAAGCAGCATTTGTTTGAAGGAAATGACCTTTACATCTTTGTGCGGTTTGCATATGATACAGAATTTCGGCAGGAACATTTCGGAGCATGTCAGGGATATAAAAAAGCGGCCCGGGCATATCCGGACCGCCTGAATGTTTTCTGGGGGTGGTCGGGGCGGAGGGATTTGAACCCCCGACTTTCTGCTCCCAAAGCAGACGCGCTGCCAGCCTGCGCTACGCCCCGATGATATTTGGCACTTTTAGCACATTTTGGAAATCCATGCAAGACCATAAAATATTTTGCCGGGTATTTTTGAAAGAAATGAGGATCATTCCGTGACAGCTTCCCCGGACATAAACGAATATATTGCCTCACTCAGGGCTTCTGCGCGCATGGGGGATCAGGTGGTGTTTCACACCCTGCTGCCGGAACATCCGGCAGAATTTGCAGAAACTGCTGTCCCCCTGCCGGAAGATCTGATCCGCATCCTGCAGGATTGCGGGATTTCCGGTCTTTACCGGCATCAGGCCGAGGCCATTGATCATATCCGGGCTGGCTGTCACACTGTTGTGGCCACGCCCACGGCCAGCGGCAAGACCCTGATATACAATCTGCCGATTCTGGAAAATATCCTTCGAAATCCCGCATCCCGGACCCTGTGCCTTTTTCCCCTCAAGGCTCTGGCGCAGGATCAGCTTCGTGCATTCGGAGAAATGGCAGGCAGAATCAAAGGCATCCGGCCCTCTGCGGCCATATATGACGGAGACACCACTGCATGGCAGAGGAAAAAAATCCGGGAAAATCCGCCCCATGTGCTGATGACCAACCCGGAAATGCTGCATCTGTCCTTTCTCCCCTGGCACAGGCAGTGGAGTGAATTTCTTTCCGGCCTTGATCTGGTGGTGGTGGATGAGGTGCATACGTACCGGGGGCTGATGGGATCGCATATGGCCAATGTTTTCCGGAGGTTTCTCCGGATATGCCGTTTCTATGGCTCATCGCCTGTATTTGTCTTCAGTTCCGCAACTGTGGGCAATCCTGCTGAACTGTCACAGGATCTGACCGGTCTGAAAGTGAAAACCGTGACCCGCAGCGGCGCGCCGCGTGGCCGCAAGTATCTCCTTTTCATGGAATCCCTTTCCGGGCCTGCCCGAACCTCCATTCTGCTGCTCAAAGCCGCGCTTCACCGGGGGCTGCGCACCATTGTCTATGCCCAGTCCCGGAAACTCACGGAACTCATTGCCATCTGGGCAGGAAGCAAATCCGGTGCATTCGCGGAAAAAATCAGCGCGTACCGTGCCGGTTTTCTGCCGGAAGAGCGCAGAGAAATCGAGGCACAGCTTTCAGACGGCAGCCTGCTGGCCGTGATTTCCACCAGTGCTTTGGAACTGGGCATTGACATTGGCGATTTGGAACTCTGCCTGCTGACCGGTTATCCCGGAACCATTGTTGCCACATGGCAGAGAGCGGGCCGCGTTGGGCGCAGCGGTCAGGATTCTGCCGTGATTCTTGTCGCGGGAGAGGATGCGCTGGATCAGTATTTTCTCCGCAATCCCCGTGAACTGCTCACGCGGGAACCCGAAGCTGCTGTGGTCAACCCTTTTAACCCGGAAATTCTGAAGAAACACCTGATCTGCGCGGCTGCCGAACTTCCGCTCCGTGCAGATGAGGATTTTCTTGTGCCTGAACCTGTGCGCAAAGCCGTATCCGATTTGGAAGAAAAAGGGGAGCTGCTGAGAAGTGAGGACGGAAGGGAACTGTATTCCCGCAGAAAATCCCCGCATCGCGGAGTGGATCTGCGGGGCACAGGTTCCCGCTATGCCATTCTGTGTGCAAAAACCGGCAGAAACATGGGAGAAATTGACGGATTCCGTGCTTTCCGGGAAACCCATCCGGGTGCGGTCTATCTTCACAACGGAGAAACCTTTCTGGTCAATACTCTTGACTGGACAACCATGACGGTAAAGGTGACACAGGCACGGCTGGGCTATTACACCCGTGTCCGATCTGTCAAAACTACCGAGATTCTGGAAATCAGTGAGGAAAAATCCGTATGGGGAAGCCGTGTGTTCTGCGGAAGACTCAAAGTCACAGATCAGGTCACCGGATATGAAAAGCGGCAGATGCACGGTTCCCGATCAATGGGGATCATTCCCCTTGATCTTCCGCCCCAGATATTTGAAACCGAAGGCATCTGGTTTCAGATTCCCCGTGAGGTGCGGCAGAATACCGAGGCGGCATACCGTCATTTCATGGGCGGCATTCATGCCATTGAACATGCGGCCATCGGCATTTTTCCCCTGCTGGTCATGACCGACAGAAATGATCTGGGCGGCATTTCCACAGATTTTCATCCCCAGGTTCAAAATGCGTCTGTTTTCATCTATGACGGTGTGCCGGGCGGAGCAGGTCTGACCCGTCAGGCCTATCACAAAGCCGGAGAACTTTTGGAAGCCACCCTGAAGGTAATCCGTGACTGCCCATGCGAATCCGGATGTCCTTCCTGTGTGCATTCTCCCAAATGCGGATCAGGCAACCGTCCCATTGACAAGGATGCGGCGGTTTTCATTCTGGAACAGATTCAAAACGGTCAGCCGGATGGCAAGGTGTCAGGTGTCAGGTGTCAGGAACAAAATGCAGACAGTTCAGCAGACGTGAATTTTCAGAAATCCCCCAATATCTCCCCGCGTTTGGATGCAAACAAAATATATGAAGAAAAAAAATACAATGCTGCATACAAAGGAAGTGCCATAAAGGAGGGAACATCATCTTCCCTGTATGAAACAGGAAACAGAAAGGCTTTTCAGCGTGCTGTTTATCCGGGCACCCTCCGTTTCGGTGTACTGGATATTGAAACCCGGCGTTCTGCCCAGGAAGTGGGCGGCTGGCATCGGGCAGATTTGATGGGAATAAGCTGCGCTGTGCTCTATGATTCGGAAAAAGACCGCTTTTTTGATTTTATGCAGGAGCAGACAGACGAGTTGGTGAATCATCTGAAAGCCCTTGATCTCGTTATCGGTTTCAATATCCGGCGGTTTGATTACCATGTGCTGAAAGGCCATTCGGATTTTGATTTTGTCTCCCTTCCCACGCTGGATATTCTGGAGGATGTGCAGAAAAAACTGGGCTATCGGCTGTCTCTGGATCATCTGGCCCGGATCACGCTGGGTACGCAGAAAAGCGCGGATGGACTGCAGGCTCTGAAATGGTGGAAACAGGGAAAAATTGAGGAAATTGTCAGATACTGCCGCAAGGATGTGGAGGTGACAAGAGATCTGTTTTTGTACGGAAAGGAAAAAGGGTATCTGCTTTTTCAGAACAAAGCGGGCGGCATTGCAAGAATTCCTGTCCACTGGCAAAATGCCATTGCCTCAAAAGGAGGAGTCCCAAACTGAAAGTTTGGCAAAAATTACAGACTTCCACAGACCTTGCTTTTGGAACTCCGGCTTATCCTGTTGATTTGTCAGGGCGGGGAGTGCCAAACGGAAAGTTTGGCAACAACATCAGGACAAAGCAGGCAAATGCTATTCAGCCGCCTGCCGGAACCGCAGCGTGAAAACCGTGCCCCTCCCCACCTCGCTTTCCACATCCATCCGGTTTTTGTAAGATTCCATAATCCGATGCACAATGGAAAGCCCCAGCCCGGTTCCATTTTTCTTTGTGGTGACAAAAGGCTCAAAAATGGTGGAAAGAATCTCTTTGGGAATGCCGCAGCCATTGTCACGGATGGTGACAATGGCGTATTTATCTCTGTTTTCCCTCACTGTCTGCATTCCGATTTCAATATGTCCGCTGTCTGCGTCTGAAATGGATTCAGCGGCATTCAAGAGAATATTCCAGCACACTTGGCGCAGGTGATTCGCATCCATTTCTGTCCACACATTCAGTGCAATATTGCGGGAAATCGTGATACCCGTGCAGTTCTTTCTGTCATTTTCAAACATGCTCACAATATCATGCAGCGTCCTGCCCAGATCGATCCGCTCCGGCTTTCCGGCAGGGGGTCTGGCAAAAAGAAGAAAATCACTGACCAGAGAATTGAGTCTGTCTGCCTCTCTGAGAATAATCTGCATCAGAATTTCATTGTCCGGATCCGGGCTGCCGCTTTCCTGCAGCAGTTGTATGGAGCCCCTCAGAGAAGCCAGGGGATTTTTGATTTCATGGGCCAGGCCTGCGGCCATTTCCCCGATGGCCGCCATTTTTTCCACCCGTTTCACCTGTGCTTCCATGGCAGCGAGTTCTTTTTCTTTTTTTCTGGCATATTCAGCCAGAAATCCGCTGAGAAACGCGACCGCAAAACAGGCCACCATGATAATCAGAATTTTGTAGAGGACAAAACTCCACTCACTGTTCCGGGCCAAAAGAGATTCTTCCATGCCAAAGGGAGTGAAAATGCCGTAGTATTCCAAATCCACCAGTATGCCGTACTGTATGCTGCAGACTGCGGCCATGATCATGCTTCCTTTTCGGAAAAGCAGCATGCTGGCATAAATAATGACCACCAGATAGAGGAAGGAAAAAAGACTGGCAAAGCTGCCCGTGAGAAAAATGATCAAAGTGACGATACAGGTGTCAATGAAAATTTGAATATAGGCAAACAGCACCAGCCTCCGGGTTCGGGGAAGCACCAGTGTGTATGCAAAGGAAAGAAAATAAAGACCGGCGATCAGTTCATACAAAACGATCATTGGTCTGCTCAGGGGGAGAGCCTCTCCCCCCATTTGCAGCACAATGGTGGAACCCAGCAGCAGAGTGGTAAACAGCACACGGAAAAACATAAGCCATTTCAGCTTATGATAAAAATCGCTGTCTGTGTCAGGAGGCTCATTGCTCATATGCAAGGCTTTTGTTCCCACGCTGATTACCCCACGGCATTGGCCATGGTAAAAATGGGCAGGTACATGGCAATAACCAGACCGCCAACCACCACGCCCAGAAAACACATCATGGCAGGCTCGATCATTTCTGTCATGTTGTTGACAGCCTCATCCACCTCATCATCATAAAAATCCGCTATCTTTTCCAGCATGGAATCCAGGGCGCCCGTGGATTCCCCCACTGAAATCATGGAGCATACCATGGGAGGGAAAACCCCGCTTTCCGTAAGCGGATCAGCCATGGTGCGGCCTTCCGCAATACCGGCCCGGACATCGTAGATGGCCAGCTCCACCGACATATTGCCTGCTGTTTTGGCCACAATATCAAGCGCATCCATAATGGCCACACCGCTGGCGAGCATGGTGCTCATGGTGCGGGTGAATTTGGCCACAGCGATCTTGCGGATCAGGATGCCCATCACGGGAAGGGTCAGGGCAAAGGCATCCACTGTCCGGCGTCCTTTTTCGGTTCCATAATATTTTTTGAAGGCAAAACCGGCCAGCCCCGCGCCAATTATCATATAAATGATATTGCTTTTGACAAAATCGCTGATATTGATGACAAGCTGGGTCAGACCCGGAAGGCCTGCCCCCATTTCCGCAAACATTTTCTGAAACACCGGGATGACAAACACCATGATGACCATTACTACGACAACAGCCACCACAATGGTGATGGTGGGATACATCATGGCACTTTTCACCCTGGCCTTGAGTTTTGCGGATTTTTCCAGGTTTTCAGACAGTCTTCTCAGAATTGTGTCCAGAATGCCGCCGGCCTCTCCTGCGGCTATCATGTTGACAAAGAGCGCGTCAAACTGGTCAGGATGTTTTTTCAGCGCGTCCGCCAGCGTTGTGCCGCCCTCCACATCTGCTTTCACTTCCTTGAGTTTCATTTTGAAAGTCGGGTTTTCAGCCTGGGAGGAGAGCAGATCAAGACACTGGATAATGGGAAGACCCGCGTCAATCATGGTGGAAAACTGCCGGCAGAAAATAATGACATCCTTGTCTGTCACCTTGGGGGCCAGAATGGGGATGCTTTCATACAGTTCTTTGGGTTTTGGCTTTACCTTCGGGCTGATTACCCCGCGTTTGACAAGCTGGGTTGTGGCAATGTCCACGCTGTTGGCCTCGATAACCCCTTTGATGGTAACCCCTCTTTTGTTCTTTCCTTTATATACATATTCTGCCATAATCCTCTCCCTGAATATGAAAATTCATGTTTTCGGATTTGCTCCGGGTTCGGCATTCTTCCTGCCTCCCTATCACATCCGCAGGAAAATCTCAACAGATTTGCTGTGTGCAAAGGAAAGTGGGTTGCCGGAGCCTCTGCCGCTTATCCGGATGCGGCTGCGGGAAACTTCTGCATTCCGGATCTGTGCTTTTCAGGATACCTGTGAATCTCAATCTTCCGCTGAAGAGACAGCATTTTCGATCTGCTGCTTTTCAGTTATACATGTTGAGCGGCGAGAGGCAAGGAAAAAATGGACAGGAGGTCAAATCTGTCCATAAATATTTCTCTTTTCACAAATGGGGACAAAAAGATCAGCTCGGTTTTTACTTGACATCTATCGAATTGCAACTTAAAATTCAGGATTTCGTTTTACACACAATGGTGGGATTATGTTCGACAATCTGAGCGGAAGACTCGAATCCGTATTCAAAAAACTCAAGGGTCACGGGAAACTGACCGAAAAGAACATTGAGGATGGCCTCAGGGAAGTCCGCATGGCCCTGCTCGAAGCGGATGTCCATTACCGGGTCGCAAAAACATTCATCACGGATGTAAAGGAACGGGCTTTGGGTCAGGAGGTCATGAAAAGCCTGACCCCGGGGCAGCAGGTAATCAAAATTGTCCGGGATGAACTGACCAGGCTCATGGGTTCCAGCCATGAAAAACTGAACCTTGCCGGAACCAAACCGGTTTCCGTCATGCTGGTGGGACTGCAGGGATCAGGAAAAACCACGACAGCAGGAAAACTGGCACTGCATCTCCGCAAAACCGGAGAGAAACCCTATCTGGTGCCCGCGGATGTATATCGTCCCGCAGCCATTGAACAGTTGAAAAAACTGGGGCAGCAGCTCGATGTTCCGGTGTTTCCGTCCGATGCAGGCATGGATCCGGCAGAAATCTGCCGACTGGCCCGGACAGCCGCTCAGAAAGAAGGATGCAACACCCTTTTGCTGGATACGGCAGGACGACTTCATATAGATGAGGAACTGATGGGCGAACTTGTCCGCATCCGTGACACTGTCCGTCCGTCTGACATCCTGCTGGTGGCAGACGCCATGACCGGTCAGGATGCGGTCAACATTGCGAAAGCATTTGATGATGCTCTGGATATCGGCGGCGTCATTCTCAGCAAAACCGATGGCGATGCGCGGGGCGGCGCGGCACTTTCCATCCGGGCTGTCACGGGAAAACCCGTCAAATTCATCGGTGTGGGGGAAAAAGCAAATCAGCTTGAAGCCTTCCATCCGGATCGGATGGCCTCAAACATTCTGGGCATGGGAGATGTGCTTTCCCTTATCGAAAAGGCCCAGGAGGTTGTAGACGAGGAAAAAGCCATTGAGCTGGAGACAAAACTCAGAAAAAACCGTTTCACTCTGGAGGATTTCCGGGATCAGATGGTGCAGATCCGCAAGATGGGCTCTCTGGCGGATCTCATTGGAATGATTCCGGGAATGAACAAAGTGAAACAGTTGAAAAATCTTGATGTGGATGAAAGGGAACTGGTGCGCATTGAGGCGATTATCAACTCCATGACGCCCCAGGAACGGGCTCATCACAATATCATCAACGGCAGTCGGCGCAGGCGGATTGCCAGCGGCAGCGGAACCCGGGTGCAGGATGTGAACCAGCTCCTGAAAAATTATACACAGGTCATGAAAATGATCAAAAAAATCAACAAAGGCGGTATGCGCGGTTTGGGCCGGGGAATGCTGCCGTTTTAAAAATCTTTCGGAGGAACACACAGGTATGCCAGTGAAAATCAGACTTGCCAGATATGGCGCCAAAAAAAGACCTTTTTACCGAATTGTCGTCGCAAACAGCGAAAGTCCCAGAGACGGCAAATTTCTGGAATCTGTCGGAACCTACAACCCCCTGCCGGATCCGGCCGAGGTGAAGGTCAAAAATGAACGGGTCAGATATTGGATGGATCAGGGAGCGATTCCCACAGATACGGTAAGAACTTTGTTGAAGAAACAGGGTTTTTTCGCAAATCCGGCCTAGCAGACCCCGACCCTGATTCTCAACAACCAACAAAGGAGACGGAGCTATGAAAGATCTGATCAGATACATCGCCCAGGCACTCGTTGACAATCCTGAACAGGTAACAGTTGAAGAAGTGGAGGGAAATCAGACATCTGTACTGGAACTGAAAGTGGCAAAAGAGGATTTGGGGAAGGTTATTGGGAAACAGGGCCGGACAGCCAGAGCCATGCGCACCATACTTGGGGCAGCCTCTGCAAAAGTGAAAAAACGGACGGTGCTGGAGATTCTGGAATAATACCGTGTCAGAAAATGAGCATATTCTCATCGGAAAAATTGTCGGGGTTCATGGAATCAGAGGGGGGCTGAAAGTCTGTTCCTATGCCGAGTCAGACAGTCTTTTTGCTGCAGGTGCATGTGTTTTTGTGGAAAATTTCCATCAGGAAATGTCATCGCATACCATCCGGGAGGCAGCAGCGCATAAGCGGGGACTTGTTCTGCGCATGGAAGGAATTGAAGACCGAAGCCAGGCTGAAACCTTGGTGGGGGCCGGGCTGTTTGTCAGAAAATCCGATCTGCCGGAACCGGAAGAGGGAACCTACTACTGGCATGATCTGATCGGTCTTTCTGTTTTTGACCCGGAAGACATTTTTCTGGGCAGACTGACCGCCATAATTCCGACCGGAAGCAATGATGTGTATGTGATAAAACACGGAAGCACGGAAACCCTGATTCCCGCGATTGCCTCGGTGGTGACAGGCATTGATCTGGCCGGAAAAACCATGCGGGTGCAACTGCCGGAGGGACTGTGAAAATGACAACCCCAAGGGTGCGGAAAATCCGGATTGCCGGGCGCAGACAGAAGATGAATTTCACCATTCTGACCCTTTTTCCGGAAATGTTTGAGGGATTCCGGGAAAACAGCATTATCCGGCGCGCGGCTGAACAGAATATCATCTCCCTGAAACCGGTCAATATCCGCGACTTCACAGCAGACAGACACAAAACTGTTGATGACAGTCCTTACGGCGGCGGATGCGGAATGGTCATGAAACCGGAACCTCTGGCGCAGGCCATCCGCCAGGCAAAACAGAACTGCCCCCAGGCAAAGACAATTCTCATGACCCCCCAGGGACGGCGTTTTGACCAGAAACTGGCTGAGGAAATGGCAGGAGAAAAATCCCTTGTTTTTGTCTGCGGCCGCTATGAGGGGATTGATGAAAGGATTGTCAGCCTGATGGATGCCGAGATTTCCATCGGCGATTATGTCCTTACAGGCGGTGAACTTGCCGCAATGGTCATTGTTGACGCTGTGACGCGGCTGCTTCCGGGCGCGCTGGGCGGAGCCGATTCCGCAGCAGAAGATTCCTTTTCAGCAGGACTGCTGGAACATGCCCAGTACACCCGTCCCATGACATTTGAGGGAGAAAGTGTTCCGGAAGTGCTTCTTTCCGGGCATCATCAGGAGATTGACAAATGGCGGAGGGAAAACGCGCTGATACGGACTTTTCTCAAAAGACCGGATCTGCTGAAAAACAGGCATCTGGATATTTGGGAGATGGAGATACTGAAAAAATGGCGTTCGGAAATTGAAACAATTATCCAAAACCAGACTGTATCTGGCACTGATTCATTATCCGGTCGTCAACAAAAACGGTCAGATCATTGCCTCGGCTGTCACCAATCTGGATCTTCATGACATTGCAAGAGCAGCCAGAACTTATGGCGTCAGCGCCTTTTATGTGGTGACGCCCCTGAAGGATCAGCAGGAACTGGTCAAACGTCTGCTGTCCCACTGGCTGCAGGGCGGGGGAGCTCAGTACAATCCTGTCAGAGGCGAGGCACTGGGGCTGATTCGTGTCGCGGATTCCCTTGAAATCGTGAAACAAGATATTCTCAGACAGGAAAAGGAGAAAGCGGAAACGGTTGTCACCTGTGCAAAAGATCAGCCCGGATGCCTGCATTTCAGCAGATTCCGGGAGATGCTGGATAAGGGCAGCCCCTATCTCCTGATTTTCGGCACGGCATGGGGAATTTCCCGGGATTTTATCACAGCCGCTGACCATATTCTGGAACCGGTCAGGGGAAATACGGATTACAATCACCTTTCAGTCCGATCCGCTGCCTCCATCATACTGGATCGATTGATGGGCAGTCCGTGCACAGGCTCCTCTGTTTCCGGATAAGGCGGATCTGGCAGGACAGGGATAATTTCATCTGCCGGGGATTCCGCACAAACCGGAAAACAGCGGCAGTGTATAAGGAATGAGACAGAAAGCATTTTACGAGAGGAATTTTGAAATGAAAACACTTGGCAACATTGAAAGAGAATTGATGCGCCTTGACATACCCGACTTTATTCCCGGGGATACGGTTCGGGTGCATGTAAAAATCAAAGAAGGGGAAAAAGAGCGCATTCAGGCATTTGAGGGCGTTGTCATCAGCAAGCGCAAAGGCATGGCCAATGCCTCGTTTACCGTGAGAAAAGTCTCCTACGGCGTGGGGGTGGAACGTATTTTCCCCCTTCATTCCCCTGTCATTGACCGGATTGAAGTGGTCAGCAAAGGCAGGGTCCGCCGTTCCAAGATATACTACCTGCGGAACCTGCGCGGCAAGGCCGCACGCATCAAAGAGCGCAAGTTTGTGAACGCATAGGCGGATGCCTCTTCCATGCGGACATTTGAGGAAAAAGCACGCAGCAGAGGTTTTGCAAGGATTGCGGGAACAGACGAGGCCGGCCGGGGGCCGCTGGCCGGCCCGGTTGTTTCCGCGGCAGTCATTCTTCCTTCCGGCTTTTCCGATTCCCGGATCACGGATTCCAAAAAACTCACCCCGAAAAAAAGGGAACAGCTCTGTGATTTGATTTCCGCACATGCCGAGGGCATCGGCATCGGTATCGTGGAATCCGGAGAAATTGATCGCATCAATATTCTCCGGGCCTCACTCAAATCCATGTATCTGGCGGTGACCAATCTCTCGCCCCTGCCCGATTATCTGCTCATTGACGGAAAATTTGCCATTCCTTTCTGCAATCTGCCCCAAAAAGCCCTGATCAGGGGGGACAGCCTGAGCATTTCCATTGCCGCGGCTTCCATTGTTGCCAAAGTCACACGGGATCGGCTGATGGAGGATTACCATGAAACATGGCCCCAGTACGGTTTCCATATTCACAAAGGCTATCCCACCAAAGCGCACAGAGACGCGGTTGCCGCGTTCGGGCCATGCCCCATTCACCGTGTCACTTTCAGGGGGGTCAGGGAATATGTCAGATGATCGACGGCGGTTCGGTCAGGACAGCGAAGCACTTGCAGCGGAACTGCTCCGCCAGAAAGGGTATGAAATCGTGACCCAGAACTGGCGGACAGGGACAGGAGAGATTGATATTATTGCCAGAGACCGGGAAACCCTTGTATTTGTGGAGGTCAAGGCCAGAAGAACCAGGACTTTCGGAAATCCCAAGTATGCAATCAGCCACAAAAAACAGCAGAAACTTTCTCTGACAGCTCTGGGATATCTAAAAACGACTTCCCAACTGGGCTCAAAAGCCAGGTTTGATGTGGTGACACTTGTTTTCGCAGGAGGCAGTCCGGAGATTGAGATCGTCAGAAATGCCTTTGAATTTTCCTGCATGTGAGCATCTGACAGGCAGGCTGCCATTTCTGAGAAAAGATAAGGGAGAATCATGCTGGAATACAATGCTGTTCTGATTATCGGTTATATTTTCGGGTTTTACATGGCTTGGAACATCGGGGCCAATGATGTGGCAAATTCCATGGCATCCGCGGTCGGGGCAAAGGCCATTACCATCCGTCAGGCCGTCTTCATTGCCGGAATCCTGAATATTGCCGGAGCCATATTTCTCGGTTCCCATGTCACCAACACCATCCGCAAGGGAATTGTCGCCACCCATGTCCTCAATGATCCGCATATGGCACTGCTCGGTGCGCTGGCTGCGCTGCTGGCCTCTGCCCTGTGGGTATCCTTTGCCACATGGAAATCCCTGCCGGTTTCCACCACCCATTCCATTGTGGGAGCCATGATCGGATTCGGCATCATGGCCGGAGGTTTTTCGGTCATCCAATGGAGCAGTCTCGGTGCTGTGGTGCTGAGCTGGATTGTTTCCCCGTTTTTCAGCATGCTCATCGCTTTCATCATGTTCAAAATCATCGTGAAGGTGATTCTCTCCAACTGGGATCCCTATGCACGGGCACTGAAATTCTCACCGGTTTTCATCGGTCTTGCTGTTTTTGTTGTGGTACTGTCTTTTGTGTTCAAAACTCCTTTGGGAACCCGGCTTGCGCTGAGTACGCCCATGGCACTGCTTATCGCCCTCATGCTGTCTGTTGTGCTGGGTCTGATCTGTTCCATACTTATAAAACGGTATACGGACAACATCCTCGATGATGCGGCCGAGGAAATCTTCCGGCGCATTCAGATCGGAACTTCCTGTTATGTGGCATTGGCACAGGGCGCAAATGATGTGGCCAATGCCATTGGCCCTCTGGCCCTGATCTGGTTTTTGGTAACAACCGGAAATGTCGGAGATACAGTTCCGGTTCCCACGTTTCTCCTTCTGTTTGGCGGTGCAGGCATTGCCTGCGGCATTGCCATGGCAGGGCATCGGGTCATGGATACGCTGGGGAACAAAATCACGGCCCTGACCAATACCAGAGGCTTTTCAGTGGATTTTGCCGCTGCAACGACTGTGCTGCTGGCATCAAAACTGGGACTGCCGGTTTCCACCACCCACGCGGCAGTGGGCGGTGTCATGGGCGTCGGCCTTGCACACGGTTTTGAGGCCGTAAACTTCAGAATTGTCTTCCAGATTGTCCTCTACTGGATTCTGACCGTGCCTGCGGCCGCGCTGACCAGCATGGTGATATTCAAACTCTTGGAATATATTATATGATAATGGTTAATGTTGAATGATTAATGTTTAATGCTGAATGTTTCGATTGTGTCCTGAGATAATTGAAAAAACTTCTTTAACCATTGTTAACACCCTGATTCTGAAAAAAATTGCAAAATATTCGGAATCATTTGCAGAACGCCGGTGGACAGAGCTTTCCAATCAGCGCAGGACGCCACCAATATTCTGGCATTTCAACATTCAGCATTCAACATTAAACATTCAGCATTCAACATTGACATAAAGGAGATTCACAATGCGTATTCCGCTTTTTTCTTTGTTCACCACAACATCCCCTTTTGACGGGCTTCAGGAACATGCGGAAAAGGTGAAAGAGTGTGCCTGGGTTTTCCAGCTTATGCCATCGGATGCCATATGGTTCGCAAATGCACCACTTTTGAGGGGTTGCGGAGTGAGGTTGTCCGAATGGAGCAGGAGGCAGACGCGATCAAGCGGCGTATCCGGGGCCATCTTCCGGTGGGGACCCTGATGCCGGTGGACAAATTTCAGTTGTTCCGCTATCTGCGGGAACAGGACAGTGTTCCGGATGCGCTGGAAGATGCCTTGGACTGGATATCCTACCGGGAGGAGCCGGGCATTCCGGAAAAATATCAGAAGGATTTCTTCCTTCTCATTGATGCGGTCATTGATCCCATTGATGAGCTGAGCCGGATGGTCGCGGAGGCACGGGCTTATTTCAAAAACTATTCGGAAAAACAGCGGACAGTTGTAAAAGACATTATCCGGAATATCCGCAAACAGGAACATGAAGCCGACAAGGTGGAAGATATGGTGAAACGGAAAATTTTTCAGATGGAAAGGGATCCGGTGACAGTATTCCATTTGGTGCGTCTGGCTGAAATTCTGGGCTCCATTGCAGATCATGCGGAAAATGCCGGAGACATGATGCGGGCCATGCTTGCACGCTGAGCAGGAAAACGTATTTCTCCGGACAGTTGTGCAGAAAAAAACGTTCCCCTGCCCTGCTTTTCACCGCCCCGCTTTTTGCGCTGTCTTCAGAAAATCTTCCGGCGGCTGATAAAACCGGCTGCCCTCTGGTAATCCCCGCTCTTTTTAAACAGAACTCCCAGAAAGGGAATTTCCCCTTTGCGCAGTTTTTTGGGACTGAAATCCGGATCAGCATTCAGCGCGCGTATCCAGTTGATCAGCTCCCGCGTTGCCGGTTTTTTCTCCACCGCATCCAAATCCCGCAGGGTATAAAAGGTCTGCACAGCACTTTCCAGCAGATCCTCATCCAATGCGGGAAAATGAACCTGGATGATTTTGCGCATCATTTTGGGATCCGGGAAAGCAATATGATGAAAATTGCACCTTCCCAGAAAAGGATCGGAGAGATCCTTTTTGGCATTGGAGGTGATGATGATGACGGGCCGGTGCTCAGCACTGACAGTTTTGTCAATCTCAATAATGTCAAATTCCATCTGATCCAGCACATCCAGCATGTCATCCTGAAAATCCGTGTCCGCCTTGTCAATCTCATCTATGAGCAGCACCGTGCGCATCTCAGAGGTGAAGGCCTGACCGATTTTGCCCATCCGGATATATTCCTCAATATTGTGCACATTCCGGGACGAATCCCCGAAACGGCTGTCATTGAGGCGGGTCAGGGTGTCATACTGGTACAGCGCGTCAATCAGCTTCATGCTGGATTTGACATTGAGCACAATCAGGGGCATTTTCAGACTTTCGGCAATGGCATGGGCCAGCATGGTCTTGCCGGTTCCGGGTTCGCCCTTGAGCAGAAGGGGCATCTCCAGTGCCATGGAAATATTGACAATCGCGGCCAGTTCCTCATCCAGAACATAACGGGTTCCGCCCGTAAAACGTTTATCACTGTCGATCATTATGAATTTTCCTTGATTTCAGTTGTCAGTTGCAGGTTATACCGAATCTCCATTGATTTGATTCAATATCAGTATGTTTTCAATGGGGAACCGGTATTGCCGGTTGCCGGTTGACAGCCACCGGTCATCGGTTGCCGGTTCTCAGTATTGCGGAAAGTTCACGGGTAAGATGCAAAACTCTTTCCGCATGTTCCGGCCGGAGGGAACCGGTCCCGCAGCTTGGTGTGATGAGAGACTGTTTCAGTATGGTCTCCCGGTCAAATCCCAGCGCGCTAATCTGTTTCATCTGTTCTTCCCACATGCTGGCAAGGGACTCCGGAGTTTCTCTTTCAATATCGTCCGCATTTCCGGTTGGCACAATTCCCCAGGCTATGAATTTTCCGTCAAGGAGAAATTTTTTTATGGCCCCGGCATAGAGGACAAACCGGTCAAAAAAGGAATAACTGTCAAAATTCACAATGTCCACTTCCGTATCCATGATCAAATCCCATTCGGTATTTGCGCACACATGGATACCGGCCAGCCCTCCCTGGGCATGGACAGCCTCGATGACTTCGTTGAGAGCGGCTTTCACATCCTGCTTTGAAATGCTGATAAGTTCAGAGGAACCGAAACCGGCCAGCGCGGGTTCATCCAGAAAGACAATGACCGGATATCCAAAGCCCGAAAGCTGCCTCACCTGCCACTTTGCCTTCATGGCCAGCAGTTTTACCGCCGCATCCCGCACCTGTTCATCATAAAAGATTGAACGTCCGCCCTGATCTTTGACAGCAGTGGCAAAGGTCAACGGACCGGTAACCTGCCCCTTGACCGCAGCAGGTTTGGGTTTTATTGTTTGGAGATACTCCAGAAAAACGAAAAATCCTCTGGCTGTATCCGGTTTGAGCACAAAGCGGGAGGTGTCCATATCCGCCTCTCCCTGGGACACTGCCATGTATTCCTCATAAAAGTGCAGCAGTTCATCAGGAAAATTTTCATGTGCGGTGTGCAGATATGCGCGATCCGCCTGAATGGTAAGTCCAGGCAGTCCGGGCATGAACTGAAAGATCATTCCTTCTTCCGCGTACACAGGCAACTGGATCCATGCAGGGATTTCAGGGCTGTAGCGCAGTACCATTTCCGCAGCCTCCTGATGATCGCCCAGGGGAAGGCTGCCGATCAGGGTGGAACGTCCCTGTGGATAAAATTTTTCTTTCATAAATATCCGTCCTTTCTTTCAAGACAGTGGCAGAATCTGAAATTCTGTGATAATTAGCATGAACATCAGCATATGACAAGAGTCAGATGTCGGCTCTTGCGGACAGATTGCCGAAATCCGAAGAAACGGAAGCGCTTTCTGTTTGTCGGGATTCCGGCGCACATGGACTGGAAATCAAAACACCGGAAAGGAACACTGTTATGAATGTCATCTATCTGTCTCCGCATTTTCCGCCCAATTACTATCTTTTCTGCGTCCATCTGCGGAAGGCCGGGGCAAATGTTCTGGGCATCGGGGATGTGGCTCATGAAAGCCTGCGGCAGGAACTCAAAGAAGGCATGACCGAATATTACCGGGTGGACAATATGGAGGAATATGATCTGCTGCTGAAAGCCTGCGGTTATTTTGTCCATGCGTATGGCCGGCTGGATCGGGTGGAGTCCCACAATGAATACTGGCTGGAAAGCGAAGCCCGGCTCCGCACGGATTTCAATATTCCGGGCATCAAAACGCATCAGCTTGCCAGAATTGTCAGCAAGTCCGAGATGAAAAAACTCTTTCAGAATGCGGGGGTGGCAGTTGCCCGCGGCAAGACCATCAAAAATGCGGAATCCGCGCGAATTTTCGCACGGGAGACCGGATATCCGCTGATCGTGAAACCTGACCGGGGGGTGGGTGCAGCCGATACCTTCCGCATCAGCACAGAGGAACAACTGGAGGATTTTCTGAACCGTATGCCGCCGATGCGGTATTTCATGGAAGAGTTTGTCAGCGGCACCCTGTGTTCTTTTGACGGGATGACCGACCGGGACGGCAATATCGTTTTTCACACCGCGCATGTTTTCAGCCAGGGCATTATGGAAACCGTCACTCAGGATATTGATCTTTTTTATTATTCCCTCCGAGAGATTCCCGAAGACCTGGAAAAGGCAGGCAGGAACACGGTCAGGGCCTTTGACATACGGGAAAAATTTTTCCACATTGAATACTTCCGCACACCGGACAACCGGCTTGTGGGACTGGAGATCAATGCCCGGCCTCCGGGAGGCATGACCACAGACATGTTCAACTATGCCAATGACATTGATGTGTATATGGGATGGGCGGAAATGCTGGTGAACAACCGCTTTCCCTTTGTCTGTTCCCGTCCCTATCACTGCGGCTATATCGGACGGAAACTGAACAGGAACTATGTGCATTCCCATCGGGATATTATGCAGAAATACGGTTATCTTATTGTGCACCACGGCTCGGTGGAATCGGTTTTCAGCGCGGCCATCGGAAATTATGCCTATATTGCCAACGCCCGGAATCCGGATGAGCTCCGGAATGCGGCCGCCTTCATACAGGAAACCTTCTGATCCATTTTTTCCCGGTTTTCTCCGTCCGGGCAAAAGCGGATCGTTTTCTCCCCCTCCCGCAAAGCAAACCGGGTGACGCTGACAGGTCCACCCGGTTTCACAGATGCCTGCTTCCCGGCAGTCAGGCATTTTTCACATTGGGAAACCGCCAAATCAGCACCAGGGTCAGCAGGGGAATCAGGGAGATGACAGTCAGTACCGTGTGGATGGAATAAATATCTGAAAGTTTGCCCACCAGCGGGGAAATCATTCCGCCCAGTCCATAGGCAAATCCCATCATCAGGCTGGCCACCATGGATCGGCCTTTGGGTGCGATTTTCTGTGCCATTACAACTCCCAGGGGAAGAGAGGCCAGCACTGCCCCTCCGGCCAGCATTGATCCCAGGTAAACCCAGTTTCCCGTGCAATACAGAAACCCCAGAAGCATGGGGGTCATCAGCAGGTGGGAGCAGACAAAAACCGGTTTGAATCCAATCCTGTCAGATATATGCCCGGCCGTCATCCCGCTGAAGGTTCCGGCCACTGTGAACAGGGAAAAAATGACTCCTGCGGAAACCACAGAATATCCTTTCTGCACATAGAGCACCGGCATGAAGGTCAGAAAAGACTGCCCCACCACGGCACGCAGAAACATCACCACCCATATCAGTGCCACGAGCTTCCACGCAGTGCCCAGACTTTCTTTTACGGACCCGATAAAACCGAGACTGCGCATTCCCTCACCACCGGGCCGGGGAAGAATGGTGACAATGTAAACAAAAGCAAGCAGCCCGAACACCATGGTAAAGGGAACGGCTTCCAGACCGAAACGGGCAGCATACCATGTGATGAACAGGGGGCCCACACCAAAGGCAAATGTTCCGCCTGTATTGAACACTGACATGGCAAATCCTGCCCTGGTGCCGGAATATACCGGAACCATGCCGGTGACCGAAGGGTGAAACATGGAAGAGCCGAAAGAACCCAGAGCTGTGGCAGAAAGCAGGGTCCAAAATCCTTTGGAAATGCTGGATACAGGCACAAAAACAACAGGCATCAGCATACCGGTCAGAATAAAGGCCCGTGTCCGGTAACGGTCGGCCAGGTATCCCACAAACTGTTTGCACAATAAAGGCCAGAAAACGGCTGAAACCGGCAATAATTCCACCTGTGTAAGAGAAAGAGTCCCGGATTTTTCAAACAGGGGAAAAAGCGGGGGCATGAAGAACTGTAGAAATCACCAGTGAAGTGCACCAAGGTAAGGGCAAAAAGCACCCGCACATTGATGCTGTTTTTTTCTTTGCTTTCAGATGGATCAATCGTCATAAGCATTTCTTTCCGAAACATGTCATAAAATAAAAGCAGCACAGACTTCCGATCTGTGTTGCGGATGATGAACAGGTCCGGAGTCTGTTCCGCGTTCCGTCTTATGCGTCTGTTTTTGAATCTGTGACAGACAAGAAACCGGATTTTCTGAAAAAATCCGGTTTCTCTGTACGGTTGAAATCACAGAATCAAACGTGAGCGAGCAGCAGTCCCCGGCCGGAAAAAACAGAGAAAGTTAATCCTGCTGCATATTTTTTTCAAGCATAAAACATCACAGGGCACACAATCTTAAAACAAAGAGCGCCTCGGGCAGACCGGTTTTTCCGTCTCCGTCCAGATCCAATGCGGTCTGCAGATTCTGTGCGCCGGTGAGCAGTTGCAGAATCAAAATGACATCAGCCAGATCGCTTTCTCCATCCCGGTTCACATCTCCTGCATCCTTTGGTGTCAGCGCAATATCCGCACGCACAGCATACCCGGAACCAACCTGAATGCCGCTGACAGCGGCATCCCTGTAGCCTTCCGCTGAAACCTGAATGCTGCAGAGCCCCGGCAGAAGCATCCGGTGATAATCCCCGACATCCGGATCGGTAAACACATCGTGATCAATTCCCGCAACCCGTACTGTGGCTTTCAGCGGCTCCCCGCTGATGCTGTCCGTGACAGTTCCCCGTATTCCCCTCAGACTCCACTGCATATACGCCAGCATTGCCTCCCGGTTGTCTTCCCACAGGATCGGTATTTGGGAATGGGAAGGCCAATAGACATCAGATATCTCAATGGTCACCTGGTTGCATCCCAGCCAAAGATAATGCCAGGTCTGCATTCCGCCGTAAACCTGATACCATTCCACTCCATTGATAATTCCAAACCCAGGACGTGCATACATGGGCAGATTCCGGGAGGAATGGGTCAGAGACTTTGTTCAATAAAGTTAAGTAAATCCGGTGAGGCGAATACTCTGCCCAGTAATCCAGATCTGAATCAAAAGGATAATTGACCAGCAAAGCGCCTGTATGAAAGGAGGCTGAAAGCACAGGGGAATTTGCCATCGCCCAGTTCATGACATGCTGTGTTTCAGGGGGCCGGGCTTCAAAACTGGTAAAAGGATCTTTGACCCGATCCGGAAAACTGCGGTTGGATCAGTTCCCTTTGCATTGTAACGGCTTTTCATCACATAGCCGTCCGGATTCATCAACGGCAGAATCCAGATTTCGGTTTCATTGACCAGTTCTGTCTGCGGATCACTTCCATAATTTTCCGCAAGCAGATGAATCAGGTTCATGCACAGTTCCATTCCCACAGGTTCATCCCCATGCATGGAAGAAATAAAGGTGATTTCAGGCTCGTCCTCTTCCGCATCCGGAGAATCCGTGATTTTCATCACCCAAAGCTCCCGTTTCTGAACAGACTGCCCGATGCTGAACATCCGGCAGATATGGGGATAATTTTCCGCAATGGCAGTGAGTTCCGAACCCAGTTCCTCATAAGAGCGGTACGTCCCGGCTCCGCGCGGTTCAGGGGGACGGAATTCAGGTATCACAGTAACTTCATAGCCAAGAGCGGCAATTTTCCGCAGCATTTCCTCCGAAGCATACACAATGGCCGTATTTCCACGCACACTGCCCACGTCAACTCCCATATGGATCAGCCGCATCAGTCCTTCCCGATCCCCGACAGTGATTTCTGCTCTTTTTATGGAAGCCGGATCAAAAGAAAAGGCTGTGCAGACCGAAGTCAAAGGCACAGACACAAGCGGCAGAAAGATCGACGAGTAGCTAAAGCAGACAGTGATTTGAACCTTCTGTCAATTGGGAATCGGAAATTGCACTCTTTCTTTTCAACTGATTGATTCCTTTCAGGATAAAAAAATCATTTTTCCTCTGCTGTGTCAACAGCAACGGTTTTCTTTCCGCTGATCAATGCCCATCAATTGTCCATATAATTTTTCGCTGCCCGGCCTGCGCGCTCAACTGCTGGGAAGTGCTGTGGATTCTTCGATTGGCGGCATTCGCGAATGACCCTGTCATTTCCGTCACCCCTTCACTGATCTGTGCAATCGCGCGATTTACGGAAAAGAAACCGGATTTTTCGAAAAAATCCGGTTTTTCTTTTTTTTGTGACCGTTGTGCCTTCTCTGCACCCTTTGCGGTTAAAATCTGTCAGAACAAACTTGACAGCAAGGGGTTTTCTCCCATCTTCCGCCATGGAAAATCCCATCACAGCTTTTTTCGCAAAATCTCATTGACCATTTGGGGATTGGCCTTTCCTCTGCTTTCCTTCATCACCTGTCCCACAAAAAAGCCCATGAGTTTGGTGTTGCCGCCTTTGTAACGGTTCACTTCATCCGGATTGGCTGCCAGAACCCTGTCCACAATGGCTTCAATGGCAGAACTGTCACTGACCTGCACCAGTCCTTTTTCTTTGACAATCACATCCGGAGATTTTCCGGATACGGCCATTTCCTCCAGCACGGTTTTGGCAATTTTGCCGCTGATGACCCCCTCATCCATCAGTTTCAGCAGATTGGCCAGATCATGGGGAGAGACCGGAGAAGTTTCAATGCTTTTTCCCTGTGCGTTCAGCAGTCCCAGCAGCGAACCCATGACCCAGTTGCTGACCTGTTTGGGCCGGGGATATTTTTCCAGACAGGTTTCAAAATAGTCTGCCAGATCGCGGGAGGCCGTAAGCACTGCCGCGTCATACGCGGGAAGTTCCAGTTTCTCAGCAAAACGCCGCTCTTTCTCATCCGGCAGTTCCGGCAGGCTGCGCTGTATGTTTTCGATCCACTGTTCCTCCACCACCAGGGGCAGAAGATCCGGATCCGGAAAATAGCGGTAATCATGTGCCTCCTCTTTGCTTCTCATGGAGGTGCTTATTTCTTTGTCCGGATTCCACAGCCGGGTTTCCTGTATGACTTCTCCGCCGTCTTCAACAAGTTCTTTCTGCCGCTCAATTTCATAAGCAATGGCCTTTTCCACATGTCTGAAGGAATTGAGATTCTTGAGTTCCGTGCGCGTGCCCAGGGTGTCCGAGCCCCTGGGCATGATGGAGACATTTGCATCACAGCGGAAACTGCCTTCTTCCATATTGCCGTCACAGATGCCCAGATAGCGGAGAATGGAGTGCAGTTTCCGCAGATAGGCCCCAGCCTCTTCCGGGGAACGCATATCCGGCTCGCTTACGATTTCAATCAGGGGAACACCTGTGCGGTTCAGATCCACCCGGCTGACAGGCCGGACCGGATCATGGATCAGTTTTCCCGCGTCTTCTTCCATGTGAATCCGGGTAATGCCCACGCGTTTTTTCTGTCCGTTCAAGTCGATTTCTATATGACCGGCCTCGCAAAGGGGCAGTTCATACTGGGAAATCTGGTAGCCTTTGGGCAGATCCGGATAAAAATAGTTCTTGCGGGCAAAACGGCTTTCCCGGTTGATCCGGCAGTTGGTGGCCAGTCCCATTTTCATGGCATATTCCACCACCTTTTTGTTCAGAACCGGCAGCACCCCCGGCATTCCCAGACACACAGGGCAGACATGCGTATTGGGCGGTGCGCCGAATGCTGTGGAGCAGTTGCAGAAAATCTTGCTCTCGGTTTTCAGTTGCGCGTGAACTTCCAGTCCAATGACAGGTATGAATTCCATATTGCTATCCTTTTGCTTTTATTGATTTTGCCAATTCTTAAGCATTCCATGCGAAAAATTTGGGATGATTGCTGTCCGCAGATTTCACAGATTTTCGCAGATTGTTTTATACCCATTCCCCATTGAAAACATACTTGTATCGGATCAAATCAATGGCGATTCGGTATGAAATCAGAAAATATTCATTTTCTGATTTTTGCGCAATGACGGGCACCAGCAGAATCTGTCATTCCCGCACAGACCGGAATCCGGAAAGCCGGTCAAAGTTCAACTGCCTGCCTGCTAATATTATACCGATTCTCCTTTGAAAACATGCTTTTTAACCACAAAGGACACGAAGATGGCACAAAGGTCACAATAAACTGACAGCACCGCATAAAATCTGCGGAGAATCGGCATTGCTTTCCGCAACCTGTTGTTTCAACAGAGAATTGGTATAATATCGAATCACCATTGCTTTGATCCGATGCTGTCAGTTATTCCGGTTTTGCAGAGCGGCGCCGTTCGGAGTCTCTGTGTTCCATATTGGACAAAACCAATGGAGAATCGGTATTATTCAAAAAAAACATAAAAAATTTGTGCCCTTTGTGCTTTCTTTGTGTCCTTTGCGGTTAAAAAATATATGACCGGGTACTTATAACGGAAATTCGGAGCATAATGATAAATGGACAGAGGCAAAACGGTTGAAAATGTCATCCCTTCCATGATTCTGATTTATTTTCCGCATGTTATTCTGTAATACCAATTCGCCATTGATCTGAAACATAAGTTTTTCAGAAAAACCGGATTTTTCCGAAAAATCCGGTTTTTTGAACACACGGAAACCTCTTTTTTTCCTGCTTGCAAGTATCTTTTCAATGGCGAATTGGTATAAATGGTGAGGGATCAAATCCGTTTATGATCTTCCGGAGAAAAGGTTTCAAATCCGACCCTTTTTTTCAGCCAGGTTGCTCCACTGTTCAAAAAACTTCGAAACTCCCTTTTATGCCGGTATGCCTGTGGATTCGAGTTTTTCCTTCAGTTGCCGGAGTTCTTCCGCAAGACTGTCGGCCCGTGCCTTTTCCTGTTCAGCCCGAATTCTTTCCTGCTCCGCTTTTTCCTTTTCCTGTTCAGCCCGAATCCTCTCCTGCTCGGCTTTTTCCTTTTCCTGTTCAGCCCGTTCACTGTCGGAAAGAACCGGTTCATCTGTCTGGCCATCCCATACCATAATCTGATCTCCGGATTCCGAGGCTCCGATCCATACATCCGCAGTCTGACTGTAAACCCGGCCCTGCTCATCCGGATTGATTATCATATATCGGTTGCCGCTGAGCCGGTATCCCTGCACGGTGTAGGAGATTTTGTCAGCTTCCAGTCCCGGATCCACAATAAAATATTCGGACACACCGGCCCGGCGGTATATCTCCGGTTTTTTGAAAATATCAACCCTCCGGTATCTGGGGGACACAACCTCAAGCACAAAAAAGGGACTGGCGCCCTCTTCCTCCACAGAAAAAGAGGCACGGGGTTTTTCCGGGTCTTTCACATTTTCAAATATGCTGATGTCAGGAGCGGGATTCTTCTTGCCCCTGCTGTCCCATATGATTTTCAGATCACTGTAAACTTTTATGTTTTTTCTGTTCCGGAGATGATGGCGGAAAATGCTTCTGAGTTTTTCCACATCATCTGTGTGCAGACTTCCCTGCATATACACATCCCCCTCCTCCGGATCCAGAAGATCATCCGGTGTCAGCGCGCGGCAGGAATAAATTTCCCCGCCTTTTTCATCATGGGAAATAATGGTGCGATAACCATAGTAAAAATCCTCTTCCTCATTTCCGGAATCTTCCTCTTCCGTATACCAATCCTGCAACTGTGCGGCTTCCATATTTTTGTCTCCTTAAAGCTGAACATGCTTTCTGCCAGGTTTGTTTTAAACGCAAAGGACACAAAGAGGGCACAAAGGTCACAACAAACTGACAGCACTGCATAAAAATCAACAGCGAATCGGTATTGCAAACTGTCGCAGCAAAACTGTCCGCATCCGAAAGCAGAACAGACTGACAGTTTGTCAGAACAGGGCACAAATGGCAAGGCAAATTATTGCACATCAGCAGGCAAACAGAGGCGCAGCGCTTTCCGGCAGAAGACCGCATTCCCGGCCCATGGAAAACAGCACCTTTATGGCCTCTTCGCCTTCCGTCCCCAGATTCTCAGTAAATCTGTTTACATACAGATCAATATGCTGCCGGATGACCAAAGGCTCCATTTCCTGTGCATGTTCCCGGATGTACGCATCTGCCGCGTCCTGATTTGCAAAGGCATACTTCACGCTGTCACGGATGGCCTTTTCCATGTGCATGGCTGTCTGTTTTCCCAAATCCCGGCGAATGGCAATGCCGCCCAAGGGAATGGGCAGGGAAGTTTTCTGTTCCCACCACTGCCCCAGATCTTCCAGACAGATCAGACCGTAATCCGGAAACGTGAACCGGCCTTCATGGATAATGACGCCGGCATCATATTCTCCCGCGGCCACCGCAGGCATAACCCGGTCAAAGGGCATGGGGTTTACATGCGCCTGTCCGGACAGATACAGTCCCAGCAGCATGTTGGCTGTGGTTTTCAGTCCCGGTACGGCAATGTCTGCGGAATGCAGATCAGATTTGTCAAAACCGGGTTTTGCCACAATCAAAGGGCCGCACCCCCGGCCCAAAGCAGAGCCGCTGCGGAGCAGTCCGTAGGTATCTGTCAGATGACCGATGGCCGCAAAAGAGAGTTTGGAAACATCATATTTGCCAAACACTGCATCCTGATTCAGGGTTTCCACATCAGCCAGGGTGATGGAAAATTCCATATCCTGACAGTCTGTTTTGTGATGGGCCAGTGCATAAAACACAAAAGTGTCGTTGGGACAGGTGGAATAGGCAAGGCTCAGTTTTTGTTTCATGGTTTTTCCTCAAAAATGTTTTGGTATTTTATCTTAAACCCTAAGGGTTTTCAAAACCCTTAGGGTTTAAGAGTAGTAGGGTGTGCAAAATCGCTGTCGGAAATCCGGTCTGCCCTTTACAGAAAGCGATTTTGCACACCTGTTCCCCTGTTTAATTTTGTATATTTTTTTAATAGATAGCCTCAGGGTTTAAGCGTTAAATTTTTTTTTGAAATTTTTATTTCCCGGTTTCCACAAATACGGTTTCCACTTTCACCCCGGATTTTTCATCTGTGATTTCCTTTTCATATTTTTCCCGGGATTTGCTGTCAATGTTTTCCACAAAAAAAACCAGTGTGATTTCCGGAAGACCAAGCTGGAGTCCGTAACGCGCTGCCTGGGTCAGCGCTTTTTCATACGCGATCTCATCTGCCCAGGATTTGATCTCCAGTGCATATTTATGTTCATTATACACAATCATCAGATCAATTTTTCCGTTTCCGGTGGGAAATTCCGGCCACACCTTTCCCTCTCTTGTTCCCAGAAAATCGCAGAGAAAACGGTAGAGATTGAAATGGAAAACTGCCTCAAATATCCGCAAATCCTTCCGTCTCGGTGCATCCCCAAAGAGCCATTCCCGGTTGCATTTCAAATAATTTTCATAGGTTCGCATCAGATTTTTCATATTCATCCGATCCTGGGGGAAAACATCTGACAAATCCGCAAAAGGTTCATGCAACTGACCTGTATATCTGAAAATATCATCGGAAAAATAATTGAACAGCCGTTTCTGCACAAAGGGGCTGGCAAATTTCACAAATATGTCTGTGCCTGTTTCCTCAATGCCGATGACACCGTTCATATACAGATAATTCAAATCCGGCCGGTCAAAGCGGAAAAGCATTTTCTGCCCGGGTTTGAACAAATCCAGAACAGTATCCGCATAGGGTTCCTGCCGTGCCTTGCTGATGATATTGAGAATATTGTTGTTGGGAAGAACCTGCACGGCCATTTTGAACGCATATTCAAAATTCTGCAGGGTAATGGGGTTTTCCGGTTCTTTATTATAGGTTTCGGTCAGCAGTTCTCCGAACCAGCCAATCAGTCCGGGCTGTCCCTGGGTTTCATAAAAAACCCTTTCAATGACAGGCTGCTCCACTTTCTGCCCGCTTTCCCTTTCATACCACCGGAACATGCCCTCGCATTCTGCAAAAGTCAGGTTGGGAATGTGCAGACTGCGCTGAACATTGAAGGGTGAGCCCTTGACGTTTTCAATGCCAAGAACACTCCGCACCCCGATCAGAGCCAGACTGTGGAGAAGATATTCTTTTTTGTCCGATGGATTCGGATCTTTCTGCCGGGCATTGTAAATATAGCGGAATGAGCTGACAATGCTGTTGATGGTCTTTTCATTCAGAGCATCAAACTCATCCATGATCAGAATCAGAGGTTTGTCCAGCACATCTTTATGAAAAAGATTTCTGAACTCCTTTATGTTCCTGACCTGAACATTTTTCAGGTTCAGGGAGCGGATGATGTCCTGTCCCACAGAAGACACAATCCCATCAGTATCCTCCTCCTGCTTGAGATACTCCAGTTCCAGTTTGAGCACATGAAATTTCTCATTTTCAGAAAGTTGCCAAAGAACATTGTTCATCAGCCAAGTCTTTCCGCACTGCCGGGGAGCCCATACGGTGATGTAGTGACCTCCCTTTTCCGGATTTTCTCCCATTAACTGATGAACAGCTTTTGAAAACAGTTCGCTGCGTTCGGCATAATAATGAATGTCTTTGTCAACAGGGCCATAGGAAAAAAATTTTCTGGTAACAGACATAATGTCCTCCTTTACGGTTATTTTTTTAAATTCTCACAATATTCAATCCGGAACAGGTTCAGGGGCAGATATGGCACATTACCCCGCAGAAATTTTCTTTGCAAAGGAAAACATGCCCGCATGAAAAATTTTTTTCTTTATGCAGCAGAGGAAGCTTTTGCCTGTATTTAAAATTAACTGGCTGTATTATATATAAAATATTTTTTCCAACCGTTTTTTCCCCGCTTTTCCCGGCCATGCCAAGCAGAAAAAACTTGACAGGATTACCCTGTATTGATTATGAAGACAGGCAGACGTACTATGTTAATGAGAAAAAGCAAAGGAGGTGGAAAGGAAAAAAACACGGCCTTTTGTGAAAAATTATCAGGTGAGAGAAAATTATTAGGATTAATTTCAATCAAATACCTTTAAGGAGGAGAAAAGATGAAAAAGTTCGGTTTGATGGCTTTGGCAGCAGTGCTGGTGGTGGCCTTTACCGTTCCGGCATGGGCAATGGAAAGTCAGTTTGGCGGTTACTGGCGGACACGTATGTGGATGCAGGAGAATTTTACCGGCGAAGATGAAAGCGAAGCAGAAGATGTAATGGCTGTGGATACCAGAACCCGTCTGTATTATACGGCTGTGTTCCATGAAAATCTCAAATTCGTCAACAAGTTCGAGTTTGACGCTGCCTGGGGTACGGAACCTCTGGGAGATATCGGCGCAGACGGCAAAGAATTTGAAATCAAAAACTCCTATGCAGATTTCAATATGGGCCCTGTCAATGCAAAAGTCGGTATTCAGGGTGGCAAACTGGCCCGCGGTTTCCTGTTTGACGATGATTTCTCCGGTGTTGTTCTTGCCTTCAACGGTCCCAATTTTTCCATTCCTTTGATCTGGATGAAGGCATGGGAAGGCGGACCGGGCAAAGATGCCAATGATTATGATGTGGATTATTACGGAATTGCTCCTGTTTTCAACATTGGGGACAACATCAAAATCAATCCTTACGGATTGTATGCCTATTCAGACAATGCCAGCAAATGGACTCAGGTTGGCGCTCTTTCAAATGTTGAAGAGTTGAATATGTGGTTTGCCGGTTTGGATGTGGATTTGAAGTTTGATATGTTCTCCGCTTGGTTTACCGGCATTTATCAGGGTGGTGACATGACTGTCCTGGGTACAGATGTCTCCCGTGATTTTGCTGCCTGGCTGGCTGCTGCCGGTTTCAGTATGGATATGAACTGGGGCGGTCTGCATGGCCAGTTCTTCTATGCAACCGGTCAGGATCCGGATGAAGAAGACTTTGAAAGATTCTGGGTTCCCAGAGGTCAGTCCTACTACTGGTCTGAAATCATGGGTTACGGTATTTTTGGTGATACCTCTTATGCGAATGTGTCCAGAAATGCCTGTGCTGACCAGATCAGCGATGTCATGGCAGCCAATTTTGGTGTTACGGTAAAACCTGCCGACAAACTGAAAATCACAGTGGATGCTTGGTATGCGGCACTGGCTGAGGATATCAATGTAAAAGGCAGTGACGAAAATTATCTGGGTACTGAAATTGACCTGATCATCACCTATGAACTGGTCAAAGGTCTGAATCTGGACATCGTGGGTGCTTACCTGATCGCAGGCGAAGCCACCACTCTGGACAGTGCAGATGAAGCCGATCCCTATGAAGTGGGTACCCGTCTGTCTCTGAGCTTCTAATTTCTTTGTTCTGTAATTTGAACCATAAAAGCCGGAAGAGTTTTTCTCTTCCGGCTTTTTTTATTCTTTCATGTTGGCCCTGCTATCGTTATACCGGCGAAAGCCGGTATCCACTATAAACTTTCAGATAATATTTTTGGGGTAGGTTGGGGTGAGGAACGAACCCCAACAAATTCAAAGCGTTGGGGTTCGTTCCTCACCCCAACCTACGCAGAACCCCCAAATTATTATCTTAACCACTATAGGGTGGGCAGAAGCGGAGCACTGCCCACCGCTGCTGCAGAACGGTGGGCACGGAAAAACATGTGCCTGCCCTACTACTTGAAAATGAATAATCTATTAGTTATTGGAAGTACTTAATCAAAATAAAAGAATTCTGTATTCAGAAAGGAGCAAAGAGCAGAGATGAAAAAAAGTATTTTGTTATTTGCAGCGGCAATTCTTATCGCTATGAATATCGCGCCTGTCATGGCTATGGAAAGCCAGTTTGGCGGCTACTGGTACACACGTTTTTTCAGCAATCAGAATTTTGCAGGAGAAGATCAGTCTGAAGCGGAAGACGTGAAGATAGTGGATACAAAAACCCGTATCTATTATACGGCAGTTTTCCATGAAAACCTGAAATTTGTGAACAAATTCGAATTTGATGCAGAATGGGGAGACAATACACTCGGAGATATCGGAGCTGACGGAAAGGTTTTTGAGATCAAAAACTCCTATGCGGATTTCAACCTGGGCCCTGTAAATTTCACTGTCGGTATTCAGGGACTTATTTTCGGCAGAAGCCTGCTTTTTGATGATGATGCTTCCGGAGCGACTGTCACCTACCGGTCAGACAAAATGGATATTCAGTTTTTCTGGCTGAAAGCCTATGAAGGCGGCGCAGGAAAAAATGCCAATGATTATGATGTGGATTACTGGGGATTCAATCCGGTTTTCAGATTTGCCGATGCCTGGGAAATCAACCCCTTTTTCATGTACATCTATTCAGATGATGTCCGAAACTGGAAAAATGAGGATGACGAAGTCATATTTGGAGAAGAAGCGGAAGAAGTGAATCTGTGGTATGCGGGCCTGAGTCTGGATGCAAATTTTGATCTGTTCTCCCTGTGGCTGACCGGCATTTACCAAGGTGGAGATATGTCTTTCTACACAACAGACAAAAATCAGGATTTTTCCGCATGGCTGGCTGCCGCGGGCGCAAGTGTGAACATTGGGGAAAAAGCAGATATTCACGGCCAGTTCTTTTATGCCACAGGAGATGATGGCAAAGACAGAGACTGGGAAAATTTCTGGGTTCCTGCCGGACAGTCCTATTACTGGGCAGAGCTCATGGGCTATGGAATCATTGATTACAATTATTCCAAAAATTCCCCCGGAGATCAGATTTCCAACATCATGGCAGCCAATATCGGCATAGGTTTCAAACCGGTCAGCAATGTTTCCATTACTCTGGATGTATGGTATGCGGCACTTGCCGAGGATATTTATGTCCTCAATGGCGCACAGTATGGAAAAGCTGATGCGCCTGCCAATGCCAGCGAGGAAAATTATCTGGGTACGGAAGTGGATCTGATCTTTTCCGTGGAACTGGTGCAGGGCATGAATCTTGATCTCATCGGCGCCTATCTCTTTGCCGGAGAAGCCACCACGCTGGATTCCAAAAATGACGCGAATCCCTATGAAGTCGGAGCCCAGTTGTCACTGGAATTTTAAGCAGATGAAAGCAAACCCTGAGGGTTTTCAAAACCCTCAGGGTTTTTTTTGGGGAGATAAATACATACGCAGGCGAAAGTTTTCAGATATTCAAAAAACCGGATTTTTCCAAAAAATCCGTTTTTTTTATATCCGAAGATTTATGGAACCTTATACCGGTTCTCCATTGAAATCATGCTTTTTTTTAACCACAAAGGGCACAAAGACGGCACAAAGGTCACAAAGAGGGCATAAAGGTCACAGCAAACCGGCGGCACTGTGTGAAACCGGCCGGGAACCGGCCCTGCCTTTCGTAAGGATTGCTTTCCGCAAAGGACAGTGGGTCAAATCCGTTGATCTGAGCCTGACACCCGGTTTGAAAAAATCCGAAAGGATTGACATTATTATAGAAAAATTCAAAAAAACAAACCGGAATCCCGGAAGGGATGACATTGTCAACTGATTTGACCCGCTACCGCTTTTTTTTTAACCACAAAGGGCACAAAGACGGCACAAAGGTCACAAAAAACTGACAGGACTGCATAAAATCAATGGCGAATCGGTATTATTTCCCATTTTCGGAATCTTTTACAGCCTGCTGTTTTTGAGAAATTTATAGTATCTGACATTTGTGCCGTAACGGTACCGATCTCTTTTTTCAATTTCCCTGCAGCATTCCACTTCGGCAAGGGATACGGTGCGCATTCCCCTGCCTTTTTCCGGCGCGGCAATCCATTTCATCACATCCTCAATTTTGTAAAAAATCATGGTTCCCTTTTCCACATACTCATCAGACTCATAATAAATTCCTCCGGTGCTGTAATTTTTGATTTTTGCCCGAAAATTTTTCTGCGGTGTCAGACGGGAGCAT
>JAWKPW010000024.1:0-59818 GCA_041390465.1 Desulfobacterales bacterium
TTGTGCCCTCTTTGTGTTCTTTGCGGTCAAAAAAAGCACGGTTTCAATGGGGAATCGGTATCAGGAGGGGATTTTTTAAAATTGGATTAAATCAATGGCGAATTGGTATAATTCCCATGAGACAAAATCTCTGATCACAGAAAGCTTTATGGAGTTTCCGGGGGAAAGCGGATTTCGGCGCATCCGGCAGTTCTGCGGACCGCAGTCCGGATATTTGTCTTGTTTTTTGCGAGGCATAAGGGTAAAACAGGATTCATCCGTCAACTCCCGCAATGAGGAGGAAAGCATGAAATTCCCCTACGGCATCTGTGATTTCCGAAAAATCACGACAAAAAATTATTTTTACTGTGACAGAACAGACCGGATTCCCCTGCTGGAAAGAGGGGAATACCTTCTCTTTCTGCGTCCCCGGCGCTTCGGCAAAAGCCTGCTGCTTTCCATGCTGGCCAATTACTATGATGTGGCGAAAAAGCATGAGTTTGCGGCCATGTTCGGCAAACTGAAGATCGGAAAAAATCCCACGGAACTGCGGAACAGTTACTTCATCCTGAAATGGGATTTCTCCTGTGTGGATCCCACGGGAACGGCGGAGGATATCAAAAGGGGACTCTGGAACCATATCAATTCCCGGATAAAGGGATTTATGCGCTACTATGAAAATTTTAACCTTCACGGGATCGAAGTGAATCCGGATGATGTGTTAGTCAGTATAGATTCCCTCATATCCGCTGTCCGGATGACTGATCATCCGATATATCTTCTCATAGACGAATACGACAATTTCGCCAACCAGGTTATGATGGGGATACAGAGAAACAGACAGGAACTGTATAAGGCCCTGGTGCATGAGGCCGGTCCCCTGCGGACCCTTTTCAAGGCCGTGAAGGCATCGGCCTCGGAATCCCTGTTTGACCGGATTTTCATCACCGGGGTTTCCCCTGTGGTCATGAGCGACATCACCAGCGGATACAATATTGCGGAAAACATCTATCTGCGGCATCAGTTCAATGATATCTGCGGTTTTTCAGAAAATGAGATAGGAGAGGCCCTGGAAAGAGTCTCACAGGAATGCGGTCTTTCCGAAAATTCGGTCGGAGAAGCACTGGAACTGATGAAAACCTACTATAACGGGTACAGATTTTCATCCAAAGCGGATAAATTTGTATATAATCCCACATTATCAACATATTTTCTGAAATATCTGCATGAGGACTGCGAATATCCGAGAAAGATGCTGGACAGCAACCTGGCCACGGACGATGCCAAGCTGGATTATATCGCGCAGGTTTCCGCGGGAAGGCAGATGCTGCTGGAGCTGCTGCGGGAAGACCGGACAGTCAGTGTCTCCGACATCAGCGACCGGTTCGGCATCCGGGAGATGCTGAAAGAGGAAAGGAAAAATGATGCGTTCATGGCCTCCTTTCTCTATTATTTCGGTGTGCTGACCATGAAAGGGGAGGAACCGGACGGCAGACTTACCCTGAAAATTCCGAATCTTGTCATCCGGGGACTGTATGCGGAGCGCATCTGCGAAATGCTGCTGCCGGAACCGGCCCTCAGGGACAAGGGAAAATATGCGGCCGAAAAACTGTATCAGAAAGGGGATATGCGGCCCTTGTGCGATTTTGTCGAAAATCATTATTTCAGGGTGTTCGGCAACCGGGATTACCGGTGGGCCAATGAACTGACCGTGAAAACGGCCTTTCTGACCCTGCTGTACAATGACATTCTCTACATCATGGACACGGAAAGCGAAACTGACCGGAGATATGCGGACCTGACCATGATCATCCGGCCCGACATGCGGCGGTTCACGATTCTGGACATTCTCATTGAATTCAAATTTGTGACACTGAAAGATGCCGGGATGAGCGGGGAGCAGGCACGGAAGCTTTCAGCAGAAGAACTGCGAAATCTGTCCCTGATGCAGGCGCAGATGGAGGAAGCCAAAAAGCAGGTGAAAGCATACGGGGATGTTCTGGACAGACGTTTCGGAAACCTGCGCCTGCATAAATATGCGGTGGTTTCCCTGGGTTTTGAGCGGATCTGCTGGGAGGAGGTGCTGTGAGTCCAAAAAGGCATCCGGAGTTTTTGAAACTCCGGATGCTTTTTTTGTGAGGAGTTACCGTGCCCGGTTTTTCCGCCTGCGGATCATTTCCGCACCCTGAAGTCCGGCTGTCAGCAGTGCGGAGAGCGCAGCGATGAGTCCGGCTGCACAGAGGGGAACTGTCCGGTTTTCAGCGGCAGAGATGAAGCATCCGCCTCCCCCGCCCCCTCCGCCGGTGCTGCCGGTGTCCGGTGTCTCAGACTCTGTGCTGTCCGGAGTTTCAGGTTCCCCGGTATCCGGAGTTTCGGGTTCTTCGGAGTCCGGGCTGACGGTCGGATCTGTATTGGCGGTGAACTCGGCCAGATTGGTCTGACCGTCTCCGTCCGGGTCATCCGCCGCATCCGAAGCGTCATCCGGATTGAGGCCGTAGCGGTTTTCCCAGTCATCCGGAATGCCGTCTCCGTCCCGGTCTTCCACAATCAGACCGATGGAGGCTCCGCAGGGAATCTCCAGACTGACCCGCCCTTCTTCCGTGACCGTCCATGACAGTCCCTTTTTCACAAATCCGTCATATCCGTCACCGGTTTCGCTGACGAACAGGGAGAGAAGCCGGGGCGCGTCTGTGAGACTGTTCAGCACCTGATATGCCTCAGCCTGCGGATACAGCAGCAGGGGCAGGGTGATGAGGGCCGCGTTTTCATCCTGTCCGGAACCGTCCGGATGGCGGACGGGATTGATCCGCACCGGGAATCCGTCATACTGTCCGCCGGACAACGTAAATTCCAGAGTGATGCCGGTGGATGCAGCACGATCCCCGAAGCTGTAACTGATGATTTTCACCCGGAGTTTTCCGCCCTCCGCAAACGGGATGAAATCCGGGTCTTCCGTGTCAATGTCAAAGCGGTCAGCAGCGCTGTCATAGTGCAGATTTCCGCCATCCGTCTCCGAAGCTGTGTCAATGAAAATGTTTTCCGGATCAATGATTGGCAGTTTCACCCTTACGGGCAGAAACACTCCGGACGGACTGAGGAGGATGAAATCAATGTCCGCGGGGAGTGAGGGATCAAACAGGGTTTCAAAAACCGTGATAACCGGCAGATCCGCGCCGTACAGACCCTCAACGGCCTTCTGATCCGGGGGATTGTCCGCTGCATTGTGCTGCGGGGAGGCATAAACCGTGTAAGGAACCGTATGCACATACGGCAGAGACCGTCCGGATGCGGTGAGTGTGAAATCCGCATGGTAAGTGATGTCACCGGCAAAAGGACTGTCCGCAGACACGGAAGAGGCTGTTTTTTCCGGTGTCCAGTAAAATACAAAGGGACTGTCCTTTGATCCCTCACCGGAAAGACCGTCTGAAACCGGAATGTTCACACCATACGGCCCGGCAATTCCCAATGCAAACCCCTCATTCTGTCCTGCAATCACATGGAGCAGGAATCCCTCTCTCACAGTGTATCCCTCATCCCGGTAAGTGTAACTTGCAAAGAAACTGTCTGCTGCAAGGGGATCACTTCTGTCTGCAAACTCCGTGAGACTGCTGCGTCCGTCTCCGTCCGGATCGGCTGCGGCGTCACTGGGATCACCAAGATTCAGTCCGTGCAGATTTTCCCAGGCATCAGGCATTCCGTCCCCGTCTGTGTCCAAGCCGTCCGCGGTGTTCGGATCGGTCTGATCCGCATATTCTGTCAGGCTGTTCCGTCCGTCTCCGTCCGGATCGCTCTGCGCATCTGCGGCATCATTGGGGTTCAGACCGTGCTGCACCTCCCATCCGTCGGGCATTCCGTCACTGTCCGTATCCGGATTCAGGGGATTTGTGCCGGAATTCACTTCTGCGCCGTCACTGAGACCGTCTCCGTCCGTATCCGCAGTTGCGGGATCAGTGCTGTTCTGATACTCCTCCGCATTGCTCAGTCCGTCTTCATCCGCATCTGCGGCTGCATCCTCCGGATCACTGAAATCAAACCCTTTTTCCGCTTCCCATCCGTTGGGCATTCCGTCCCCGTCCGCATCATTTCCTTCATCCACAGTGAGTGTGAATTCCTGTACCGAGCTTCCGCCATTGCTGTCTGTCACCCGGAGAAGAATGGCATAATCACCGGAATCCGAAGTCTGCGGCGTTCCCGTGAGAACCGGAACACCGTTTTCATCTTCCGTCAGTTGCAGCCAGGGCGGCAGATTCTCCGCTGTGAGAGTGAACCCATTCCCTTCAGGATCTTCCGCAGCAATGGCATAGGTGTAAAGGATTTCCGGCCAGGCTTCCGCAGGCGGTGTGCTGCTGATAACCGGGGCCGCATTGATCACAGGCGGATCATAAACCGGAGGATTCACCAGAACTGCCTGCACTGTCAGGGTGAAGGTCTGCGTGTCACTTTCCCCGTTGCGATCCGTGACAGAAATCGCAATCTGCGTCGAACCCGCTGAAACCGGTGTTCCGCGCAGCACTGCACTTCCGTCTCCGTTGTCCGTGAGGGTGAGCCAGGCGGGAAGTGTCACGCCTTCAATTGTGAGGATTTCCCCGGCATCCGGATCTGTTGCTGTTATGGTGTAACTGTAAACGGCATAGGCTGTCACCACTGTGACCGGTGTGCTGGTGATGACGGGTGCGGTATTCGCAACTATCGGGGGAGCGCCCGCACTGGCTTCCTCTCCGTCTGTGTGGCCGTCTCTGTCCGTATCCGGATCATTGGGATCCGTGTGAGCTCCGTATTCTCCGGCATTGTCCAGTCCATCTCCGTCACCGTCAGCCTCTGCATCCGAGGGATCATTCGGGTTCAGGCCGTTGTCCGTCTCCCACCAGTCCGGAATGCCGTCACTGTCTGTGTCTGCAGGAGTTGTGTCCTCACCCGGATTGAGGGGGTCCGTATCCTGCGAAACCTCTGCCCCGTCATCTGTCCCGTCATTGTCCGTGTCCGTGTCATTGGGATTGGTTCCGGTCAGGTATTCCTCCAGATCGCTCAGTCCGTCCCCGTCCGTATCGGTCGCGGCATCCGAGGGATCATTCGGGTTCAGGCCGTTGTCCGTCTCCCACCAGTCCGGAATGCCGTCACTGTCGCTGTCCGCAGCCGCGGCCGGGTCACTGTCTCCGCCATCCAGGGGATCTGTGCTGTTGTCGGCTTCGGTTCCATCATTCACTCCGTCACCGTCACTGTCCGGATTATTCGGATCGGTGCCCAGCAGATATTCTTCCAGATTGGACGCCCCGTCACTGTCCGGATCCTGAACAGCATCGGAAGGATCGTCCGGGTTCAGACCGCTGTCCGTCTCCCACCAGTCCGGAATGCCGTCACTGTCTGCATCTTTGTCATCATCGGCAATGGTGACAGTTCCCTGTCCGTCATTGATTTCCGCATTGACAGCACTGCTGAGATTCACAGAGAAATTTTCATCAGCCTCGGTCTGCATATCTCCGTTTATGAGGACAGTGACGGTTTTGGATGTTTCCCCGGCTGCAAATTCCAGGGTTCCGGAAACAGCCGTGTAATCACTGCCCGCCGAGGCTGTGCCGTCAGCGGTGGCATAATCAACCGTAACGGTTTTGCCGCTGACCGCAGACAGGATGACAGTGATGTCCGCACTCACAGTTCCGATATTTCCCTCGGACACGGTAATGTCATTTACGGACAGCAGGGGTTCATCATCATTGTCTGTGACTGTCGCTGTTCCCTGAGCATCTGACACCTCTGCATTGGAAGGATTGCTCAGATTCAGGAAGAATGTTTCCGTGTCTTCATCAGCAGTGTCACCGTTTACAGGGACAGCCACGGTTTTGGTGGTCTCACCCGGTGCAAAGCTCAGGGTTCCGGAACCAGATGTGTAATCCTCCGGAGACAGAGCCGTGTCATCGGCTGTGGCATATTCCACTGTCACGGTTTTGCCGCTGGCCGGTGACAGGGTCACGGTGAAATCTGCATTCACAGTTCCGGTGTCGCCCTCGGTCACTGTCACATCATTGACCGAAAGAACCGGTTCCGCATCATCGTCCTTAATCGTGCAGGTGGCGGAGGATACCGAAACAAATGCAGTGAAACCAGCGTCTGCTGCGGCATCCGACAGGGTGACAGTGAGGGTTTCATCCTCTTCATCCGTTGTGTCGCCGGAAACACTTACGGCAATGGTTTTGACAGTTTCCCCGGCACCGAAACTCAGTGTGCCGGAAATGTCTGAAACTGTGTAATCCGTGCCGTTTTCCGCGGTGCCGCTGATGCTGTAATTCACGGTGCTGCCCTGCCCGGCGGCCCCGGTGCGTGTCACGGTGAAGGTCACGGTCTGAATGCCGCTGTCCTCTTCTGTGATTTCTGCGGGACTGACGCTGATGCTGTGATCAATGTCGTTTTCACTGACCGTGATGAGGAATGTCTGCGCGGCAGAAGTGTCAACCCCGCCGCTGTCCGTGCCGCCGCTGTCCGAAATTCTGACGATCACGGTTGCGGAACCGTTCTGATTTGCGGCAGGGGTGTAAGTCAGAGTTCCGGCCGCATCAATGGCCGGCTGAACGGCAAACAGCGCATTGTTGTCACTGCTGACACTGAAAACAAGGGTCTGGCCCGATTCATCCGCAGGCCCCGCGGAAATTGCAGTGGCCCATCCGCTTACGGTCTGTGCGCCCGCGTCCTCAATCACAGTCTGATCCGGCCCTTTGACAAACAAGGGCGCATCATTGACCGGATTCACTGTCACCGCAAGACTGAACACTGCGGAATCGGCAAAACCGTCATTCACTGTCACGGGAACCGCAAGGTTTCCGTTGAAGTTTTCAGACGGTGTCACCGTTGTGCCGGAAACCGTGTAATTCGCTCCGGCCTGAACTGTGAGGGTGAAAGCCGAACTGTCCGGATCAGTGATGTTCAGATTTGACAATGCGATTGTCAGCCCCGTGTCCTCATTTGTGCTCAGGGGATTCGGAGTCTGCGAACTGATCACCGGCGCGTCATTGACTGCGGTGACCGTGACAGAGGCTGTGTCACTGTCTGTGCTGAATGCGGTGATGCCCCCGCGCACGCTCACATCCGCGGTATCCCCGTAAGTTCCGGAAGTCTGATCCCATGCGTAATAGGAAAGCGATGCGCTGTCAGGGTTCAGGGTGTCCGGCACAAAACGGATGCTGTCCTCCGCTCGCAGCAGCAGGGCAGAGGTTTCCGTCACGGTTCCCAGAGGATTCCATGTGGCCCCGCTGTCTGTGGAATACTGCCATGTGCCGCTGCCCGCATCCGCGGCAAAAACGGCCAGTCCCTGCACAGCACTGTCATCAACGTCTGTCACGGATGTTCCCAGAATGTCGGACAGCAGATCACCGGGGCTGTCTGTCTCATCCTCTGTGATTTCCGTAAACAGGGGGGAGGCCAGTGTCAGCACAGGGGCATCATTCACAGGACTGACGGTCACACTGACGACAATGCTGTCTGTGCCGCCGTGGCTGTCTGTGACTGTTGCGGTGAAAGTGTCGCTTCCGCTGAAATCAGGAACCGGTGCATAGGTGATTGCAGGAGAGGCGCCTGTGCCGCTGATCGCGGCAGTGCCGTGGGCCGCCCCGGTGTGCAGGCTCCATGTCATGACATCCCCGTCCGCATCAGATGCACTGACTGCGGGCGCACTCCATCCGGCCGGATATCCGTCCTCATCCAAAGACGCGGACACGCTGTCCCCCTGGGCAATCACCGGACTGGTGTTGTTTACCGACAGATAGGCAGAATAAGCCACTGCGGACTGCGTTGCAGGGGGGCCCACACCGCTGTCTGCGGCCGTCACCCTGACACGGACATATCTGTGGGCCTCGTCTTCCGTGACCGTGAAGGTATTGCCTGTTGCACCGGGAATGTCTGTCAGGCCGGTTCCGGTTCCGTCATCGGCCCGCTGCCACTGATACGCATACGTGATCACAGAGGCTCCGCTGACATCCGTGTCAGTGCTGTCATTCCAGGTTCCGCTGTTCGCGGTGAGAACACTGCCCACCGTCATGGTTCCGGAAACCGCAGGCGGAACCGTGTTCACCGGGGGATCATTCACCGGACTGATGCTGACTGCAAATGTCTGCGCTGCGGATGTGTTCACACCGCCGTTGGCCGTTCCGCCGCTGTCTGAAATTCTGACGGTCACGGTCGCGGATCCGTTCTGATTTGCCGCAGGGGTGTATGTCAGGGTTCCGGCAGCGTCAATTGCAGGCTGTGCGGAAAACAGACCGTTGTTGTTATTGCTTACACTGAAGGCAAGGGTCTGGCCCGATTCATCCGCAGGCCCGGGTGACAGGTTCGTGGCCCATCCGCTCACGGTCTGCGGCCCCGCATCCTCGCTCACGCTCTGATCTGCCCCTTTGGTGAAGGAGGGCGCATCATTGACTGCATTCACCGTCACGCTGAGATCGTATGTGTTTGAATCCGCCAGACCGTCATTCACAGTCACCGGAACCGTCAGCGGGCCGTTGTAATTGAGTGACGGTGTTATGGTGGTTCCGGATACCGTGTAATTCGCTCCGGCCTGAACCGTCAGGGAAAATCCGGTCGGGTAGGTGCTGTCAACATCCGTGACTGCCAGATTTGACAGTGCAATGCCCAGAGCCGTGTCCTCATTCACGGTCAGCGGATTGGGAAGCTGCCCCGTGATAACCGGCGCATCATTGACGGCATTCACCGACACCTGTGCAATAACACCGGCAGTTGCCGACAAATCTCCGTCATCATCCTGTGCAAGCACTTCAATGGCATCCTGAGTGCCGTTTGCATTAAGACCCGGAGTCCAGTAGGCTTTGTTTGCACTGTTTATGGTGTCGTTTGTTCCTGCTGCATAGGCTGAAGCCGAACCTGCATCTGCCCCGATTCTCAGGCTTCCTGTTGCGACATTCTGCACAGCAAAGGCTTCCACAGTGCCGTCAGCGTCAGCCTCATCGCCCTGAGCCGCCAAATCTGCAAAGGAGATCTCCACTTCTGTGTCTTCATCTGTCACATCAACCGGAGCAGCAAAGGCCGTCAGAGTCGGCGGGTCATTGACATCTGTCACGGTCACGGTGAATGTAATTGTCGGAGAAGTGTCGTCCCCTCCGTTGGCAGTTCCTCCGCTGTCTGTGACATACACAGCAAAAGTTGACGTGCCGTTTGTATCGACCGCCGGGGTGTATGTCAGTGTGCCGCTGCTGTTTACAGTGGGAGGAGCCGAGAACAGGGACGGATTGCTGATATTGTCCACAGTGTAGGTGGCCGTCTGCGTGCTCTCATTTGCCGGGCCGGGAGTAAATGCGGCCCATCCGCTTACGGTCTGTGCTCCCGCATCCTCGTTCACTGCCGGAGGATCGGAGGCCGTAAAAGACGGTTCGTCATTGACTGCAATTATTGTTACATTGACCGTGATCGTGTCTGTGCCGCCGTTGCCGTCCGACACCTGCACGTCAAAACTGTCTGAGCCGTTGTAATCGGCATTTGGGGAATACGTGACTGTCGGCAATGATCCTGTTCCTGAAACAGTGACCGTGCCGTTTGAGGGGTCGCTGAACTTGCTCCATGTCAGTGTGTCTCCCCCGTCAGCGTCTGTCGCTGTGATTACCGGTGCACTCCATGCTGTGGGAGAGCCGTCTTCGGACATGGTTTGAGAAACTGATACGCCTTGAGTAATAACCGGAGCGGTATTTATGACTTGTGAATACGCAGAATATGCAACTGTTGACTGGTTTGCCGGGGTTCCCACACCGTCGTCTGTGGCCGTCACTTTCAGACGGATAAATTTGTGTGCGTCCGCAGTTGTCAGGCCATAAGTGCTGCCGGTTGCACCGGCAATGTCCGCAAGCCCTGAACCGCCCGCGTCATCGGCCCGCTGCCACTGGTACGCAAAACTGATTACAGAGGAGCCGCTGACATCCGTGTCCGTATTGTCATTCCAGGTTCCGTCAGATGCAGTGAGAGGACTGCCCACCGTCATTGTGCCGGAATAAGAGGGAGCGACTGTGTTCACAGGCGGATCATTGACAGCGTTTACGGTGAGTGTGAATGTTGTTTCAACCCACAGAGTGCCCGTGTCCGTGGCACGGACAGTAATGTCTGCGGTTCCGTTTCCATTGGAGGCATAAGAAAGCACAAGATACTGACTGCCTGTGATATTCGTGCCCACAAGCGCTGCATTTGTATTGGTTGTGACAGAGTAAGTCATGGCGGAATCCGCATTTTCCGCATCGGCAAATGAGGGCCACAAATCAATGGTCGTATCAGACGCATCCTCATTGGCCGTAACAGGGGAAATGCCGGATGTGGTCGGCGCAGCGTTAATCACAATATCCTTGTTTGCGCCCAGGGAACCGGCCGCGCCCGGGGCGGGCAGGGTGAGAACGGCATCATCCGTGTCTGCAAGGTTTCGGATGGTTCCGCTGTTTAAGACAAGAGAGGCTGTGTCCGCATAATCCAGGTCCGCGCTGGTTTCGCCTGCCGAAACCGTGTAAGTGAAGGTCAGGGTGTCAGAACCGCTACCGGAACTGTAATCCACAACCGCATCCGCTGTGCCGGTTTCCAAAATCAGTTGCGGGGTTCCGGTTACGGTCACGGCCTCGGAAAAGGTCACGGTTACATCAATCACATCACCGGCACCGTATGTGCCGTTGAGAACTGTTGAACTCACAGACGTTACCACGGGAGCGAGTATTCCGGTGCAATTCAAAGTATAACTTGCCGGACTGCCTGCTGCATTGTGATTCACTGTCAATGTTGCGGTTCTGGCTCCGGCTGCGGAAGGCGTACATTGAATAGTAAGATCCTGAGGAGCGTCTCCATTTGGAATGGTCAGACTTGCCGGAGATACGGAAAAATCAGCAGCATTTGCGCCGGTGACGGTATGATTGATAATATTCAGAGACATCAAGCCGGTTTCGCTGATCTGTAAAGTCGTGCTGACCGGCGATCCGACTGCTGCAGTGCCGACATTGATTGTACTGCCGGGTGTGGGATTCGAAGCGTAGCCGGGTGCCACACTTGTAAAATCACCGCAGTTCACATAATCTACAGGGGCTACTCCGGTAAAATCCAGAGCGTTGCCCATATAACCGGTCACCCAGTTGGATGTTGCGCCGGTGAGAGCGAAGTTACCCAATGCGCCGTTGTTTCCGTTTGGCGTCCGGTCAAGGAGAGTGGTCAAGCCTGCATTATTGCCTCCGGCAGTTCCCTGATTAAAGTCATAATATGCCACCAGTCCGGCTTCCGTGCCTGTCAGTTCCGTATTCATTGCACTTTGAATTTCAAGCTGGGTGCGGGCTACATCCCAAATGCGGACTTCATCAATTAACCCGTCCATAGGAACTGCCCCTGTGGTCGTTTCTGCGCCTATAAGGAAAGGCATAGTATTTGTAGGCTGAGTTTTTGAGGGAACAGGAGTACTGCCAGGAGAGGCAAAACTGAGAGTTTGCTGAATCCCGTTCACATATAATTTTAAACGGTTTGCATCTCCCGTAAGCGTACCGTCAAATACCATCGCCACATGATACCAAACTCCTGTTGTTATAATATTTCCGGTAGTATATCCTCCACCCAGATCTCCGTCTCCCAACTGAACCATAATATCATCTGTATTGCCGGTTTCACCCAAAGAGAACTGGAATTTATGCCAATGATCCTGTCTTTTACACATGATAGTTCTTAATCTGCCCAGTGTGCGGAAGTTAACCCATGCTTCAAGCGTTAATTGGCTGACGCCGTTCAATGCCATAGCATCATGCGACCCCATGACAGATAATGCCAAAAAAATAAAAAAGAAACTAACTGATAGTATTTTCCTGATTTTATTGTACTTAAACATAATACCTCCTTTAATCACTTCGGGTTAATTCCCCGCCCCTTGGGGCGTGATGTTGTTTTGAGTTTGGATTTTGATACCCCGCTGCTTGCGGCGGGGTTGTTCATTCTTGTTACGAGGCTCTGCCTCGTATCAGCCCGTAGCCCGTAGGTTGGGGTGAGGGCGAACCCCAACATTTTAATCATTAATCAATCAAAATTACGGGAACCACGGTTTTTGTCGGGGTTCGCTTCGCTCACCCCAACCTGCCGATATTTTGGGTATTTGGGTTTTGTTGGGGTTCGCTTCGCTCACCCCAACCTACATGCTACATGCTACATGCTACATGCTGATTTTCAGAATTCATATTGTCCTCCTTGATTTTTATGAAAAATAATGATAGATAAATCACATTAATTACATTTTTATAAGGAGCTGCCATGCCCGTTACCATTTTAAACGAACTGCTGAAGCAGGCGGAACTGCTGACCCGGAAAGAGCAGTTGATACTTGCTGTCCGCCTGATAAATAAAGCCCACCAGACTGAAACTCCGCGGTTAAAATGGAAAGATATTGGCAGAACTGTTCCGTATCCCGCACTCGGAGAAGATGCACAAAATTGGGTATCCCGAAGCCGGGCTGAATCTGATTCCCGTGAAGAGCAATGGGTGGACAGATGAACACTGCACAATACCTGTCCGGCGTCAGAAGCGTATTTCTGGATACCGCACCGGTGATTTATTATGTTGAGGCGCATCCGCTTTATCTTCCCAAAGTTGAAGAAATCTTTGAATATATAGATAACAGTTCACTTGTGGCAGTTACTTCTCCGATAACCCTTTCCGAATGTCTGATATTGCCGTACCGCCTGAAATCCGAAGAACTTGAAGAAAAATTCTCCGCTCTGATTGTCAGAGGCGGCAATACGCTTTTCATGCCGATTGATGACATCACGGCAAAGCAGGCAGCGAAGATAAGAGTAAAATATAACCTTTCATTGGCGGATGCCCTGCAGGTTGCCGTTGCCCTTGCTGCCGAATGTGATGCTTTTCTTACCAATGATATTGCTCTTAAACGGGTTCAGGAATTAAAAATTCTGGTCATAGACGAAATTACTGCCTGAGCCCGCAGCCCGTAGCCCGTAGCCCGTAGGTTGGGGTGAGTGAAGCGAACCCCAACATTTTAATCATTAATCAATCAAAATTACGGAACACGGTTTTTGTCGGGGTTCGTGCCCCACCCCGGCATACGTGTGATTCCGGTATTATGTTTTTGTTGGGGTTCGCTTCGCTCACCCCAACCTACGGATATTTTGGGTAATTCATTTTCGTTGAAATGGGCGGACCAATTGGGATTGAGTTTGCCATCGGCGATGTAACGGTGGATGGATGAGAACTGCCAATCCGAGGGGCGGACTGCATAACCATGTTTTACCGGATTGTAATGAATGTAATCCACATGCCGGGCAAAATCGTTTTCATCCCGTATCATGTGTTCCCAGTAACGTCGCTGCCAGATGCCTCTTTCTCCTTTTGACATGCGGCTTCTGCTGACAGATTCGTCTTTGGGTATCTGTCTGGAAAAACCTGTTTTGATCAGCATCCATCGTGTGGGATAATCGCAGTCATCCTTTGGCAGTGTCCACAGAGCATGAATATGATCAGGCAGGACCACAATGGCATCAATGCTGAAAGGATGCCGTGCTTTGACCTTCCGCATCACAGAGCGCAGAATATCCGCATGATCTGTCAGCAGGGTACGCTGACGTTCTGCCAGATTGACCGTGAAAAAATATGTCCTGCCCTTCACAAAAATCCGCCTGTACCGCATGAGTCATATCCCGTTTTGTCATCGTAGGTTGGGGTGAGTGAAACGAACCCCAACATCTGTCTGCATGAGTCATATCCCGTTTTATCATCGTAGGTTGGGGTGAGTGAAACGAACCCCAACATTTCAATTATCCAAAACATCAGTTCGCATCATTAAATCACATCCCCAATCCTGTACTCCTCCATCTTCCGGTACAGGGTACTCCGGCTGCAGCCCAGACGCCGGGCTGCGGTGGAACGGTTGCCTTCGGTCTCTTCCAATGCCGCAAGCACACTTTTTTTTGTCAGATTCTTTTTCAGCGCTTTCCCCGGTCTGTCCCGGCTGTTTCCGAAGCCATATCCGCGATCCCCGCAGAGCGATGACATCCTTTGCACACAACTGACGCATATCCTCCAGCACATTTTTCAACTGCCGCACATTGCCCGGCCAAGAATGTGCGCTGAAGAACTCATGCACCTCATCGCAGATGCGGAGCGTTTTCTTTTGGGAAAATTTTTTCAGAAAATATTCTGTCAGCAGAGGAATATCCTCCCTTCTTTCCCGCAGGGGCGGCACCCGGATCGTCAGCCCCTTCAGCCGGAACCCCAGATCTTCCCGGAATTTCCCGGCCCGGATCAGTTCCGCAAGATCCGTGTTGCAGGCTGAAACAATCCGTATGTCGGTCTTCCGGACAATGCGTTCCCCAATGCGGGTGAATTCCCCGGTGTCAGCCACCCGGAGGAATTTGGCCTGTATATGCAGAGGGATATCGGCAATTTCATCCAGAAAAACCGTTCCCCTGTCCGCTGCCTCAAAGTACCCGGCACGGTCCGCTTCGGCCCCGGTGAAGGCTCCTTTGGCACATCCGAACAACTGGGTTTCCATCAGGCTTTCCGGAATTTCGTTGCAGGAAACCCGGACAAAAGGCCCTGCTGCACGGGGGCCGGCTTTATGCAGAATCTGCGCCAGCAGTTCCTTTCCGGTTCCGGTTTCACCTGTCACCAGCACATTGGCATCCGAATCGGCAAACTGCCGGAGCAGTCTGAACACTTCCTGCATGGCCGCACCCGCGCCGATCATTTCCTCTGTCAAAGAAGTCTGTTTTTCCTGCATGGCTCCCTGCTCCCCATTGCCGTCAGGTTGGGACTGTCCGGGAATGCCGGACTGAAAGTTTGGCATTCCGGAAATTCCTTAAAACCGGGTGTCCCGGAGTCTCCTTCAGGGAGAAATCCCCGTGCCGGTTTGATCTGCTGCCTTCTCTTTTTACCGGTGTATGCAGCACAGATTGCAGCACGAAATGTGCCAGCAGACAGAAAAGAGAAGAGATATTTTTTTAACATATTGTATTAATTTTAAATATTATTTTTTCTGATACAAAAAGCGTCAAAAAAAACTGCCGAATCACAGCATGACTTGTGTCTCATGAAACAAAATGTTCCGGAACAAAACGTTTCATAGGACAGTTGTTTTGGATGAGGGACTGGAATGACGCAGCAGTAGGTTGGGGTGAGAGAAGCGAACCCCAACATACACGTTAAATGAAACGAACCCCAACATACAGGTTAAGAGAAGCGAACCCCAACATCCCAATCATTCAAAATTTCGGAACACCGTTTTGTTGGGGTTCGTGCGGATATTCCATTTCTGTTGGGGTTCGTGCCTCACCCCAACCTGCGAAGAGAGAAAAATGGAAGCTGTTTAATTTTCATTCCTTATTTTGCGATACCGTATTCATTCATTTTCCGGTACAGGGTCGTGCGGCCCATGTTCAGCAGGCGCGCGGCTTTTTCCCTGTGCCAGCGGGTCTGATGCAGGGCCTTCAGAATCTGCTCCTTTTCTGAAAGCCTCTCATTTCCTGTGCCTGCGGGATGTTCCATCTTCAGCGCATGTCCGTTTCCGGGCGTCCGCAGTTCCTGCGGCAGGTCACTGCATTTCAGAATGCCGCCTGTGCAGATCGAACATGCAAATTCGATGGCATTTTTCAGCTCCCGCACATTTCCGGGCCAGGCATAGCGATGGAACAGTTCATGCACTTCCTGATCCGCAGCAGCAGATCTGTCCGGATTCTGCGAGAGGAATTCTGCGATAAAATGTTCTGTCAGCAGGCGGATGTCCTCTTTGCGCGCCCTGAGGGGGGGCAGATGAATCCGGGCGGCTTTGAGACGGAACCAGAGATCCTCCCGGAACTTTCCTTCCCCGACTTTTTTCCCCAGATCCGCATTTGTGGCCGCAACAATCCGCACATCCGCATGCCGGGAATGTGCGGAGCCCAGGGGAGTGAACTCCTTGTATTCAATCATCCGGAGAAGTTTTGCCTGCAGGTTCAAAGGCATCTCCCCGATTTCATCCAGAAAAAGAATTCCCCCCTCGGCAGCCTGCAGAAAACCGGCCCTGTCTTTGTCCGCACCTGTAAAGGCTCCTTTGACACAGCCGAAAAGCTCGGCCTCAAAAAGAGTTTCCGGCAGGCCGGCGCAGTTGATTTTTATCATGGGCTTTTCCCGCAGAGGCCCGGCCTGGCGGAGAGCATCGGCCGCAAGCTCTTTTCCGGTTCCGGTTTCTCCGCTGATGAGCACCGTGATGCCGCTGTCTGCAAGCTGCTCAATCAAAGTGTATATCCGCTGCATGGGACGGCTGCTGCCGATGATGTTTTGGCAGGAGGAACGCTGGGCGAGCAGGATTTCCAAATCCTTTTCCCGCGTGTTGTCTGTCAGGGTGATCTGCACAGAATCTTTTCCATGAAAACGGATCCGGACCGGATACACTTCAGTCCAGCGTATCTCGCCGTCCTTTCGGAGCACACGGGCCGGAAAGCGGGCCGGAGCCGCCAGACCCCCAATCCTGTTCTGAAGATGTTTCCACACCCTTTCCCGATCTTCGGGATGGATGAGCATTTTCAGTTCCTCACGGGACATGGCCTTCAGGTTTTCCGCAGAATATCCGGTGAGTTCAGCCAGTGCGGGATTTGCAAACACACAGCGCAGATCCTGCACAATGGCCATGCCCTGCTGTGAATAAGTCACCAGGTTGTGGTAGGCCTCTTTTTCAAATTTCAAAGAAAGATGGGTTTGGATTCTTGCCAGCAGTTCCTCTTTGTGAAAGGGTTTGGTCACATAATCCGATCCCCCGGCTGAAAAACCTCTGACAATGTCCTCTGCCTCTGTTTTCAGCGCAGTCAGAAATATGACAGGAATCTGTGCGGTCTCCGGCAGTGCCTTCAGCCTCCTGCACACTTCAAAACCGTCCATTTCCGGCATCATAATATCCAGAAGGATCAGATCCGGCCTGAAAGAACAGGCAGCTTTCAGGGCATTTTTCCCATTCTGCGCCATGCCAATGCCGTATCCGCCGCTTTCCCTCAGCATAGTGCCGACGAGCGAAAGATTGCTTTCATTGTCATCCACAATCAGAATAAGAGGGGCATTCCGCTGCCTATATGCTTCCATAAGTCATGTCCTGAATACATGGAGGGGAGAACAGCCCAACTTTGGCAGGTCAAAAGTCAACAGCCTGATTTTAAATAAAATATATGAAAACAGTGTTTTTTGAACATTATGTTGTATTTGAAATAACTGGCACAGCAGTGAACCCCAACATCCTGAATCTGTTGGGGTTCACTTCGTTCACCCCAACCTACGCAAAATAATTATAGTACTCCAATTTTGGTTTTTCCGGGCACAAAAATTGCTCAGATCCGAAACCGGCACTTTTTTGATCTGTTTTACCGGTTTTTCCACTCTGAGCGGTCATTTTTTCACTGTCCGGATTGAAGGCAAAAAGTATGCCCGGAAAAACCAAAATTGGAGCAGTATAATTAATATTGATTTAAATCAAATTATTAGATATATCAATTAATATAAAAATTGCAACAGTAAAATTTTAACAAAAAACAATTTCCAAATGCAAAATTTATGCCAAAGAAAACCAAAATTGGAGCAGTATATTCCGGAAAAGTGGAGTGCAATATCGGAGGCAATACTGCTGACTTAGGGCAGCAGTATTGCACGGGCCGGGGGAGGGAGTATTTTCTTAAGGCATACTTTCTGAGCGGAAGGAAAAACAGAAACCTGTTTTAATTCCCTGCATATCATTGGCTGTTCTTCATTTCTCTGCCGCAGTGCTTGCAGATTTTTGCCTGCTGCTTGATGATTTCCGCACAGAAAGGGCATTCACGGGTAAAATGCCGCTGATGGATCTTTTCAATTGCCTCTTCCATTTTTTTCCGAAGAGTTTCATTGCCGAAGGAATGGTTTCTGAGGGGATCAACACTGTCCGTATCTCCAATTTCTCCAAGAATCACGGCTGCTTTCAGTCTTACCCCCGCGGGTTCGTTTGCATCCAGCAGAACCGAGAGCACTGCTGCACTGTCTCCGGCCTGTGAAAAATTTTCCAGATCGGCCATGCCTTTGGCCGTCTTTTCATTGATGAGTTTTCTGCGGGCCAGCACTTCCTCATCAATAATCTGCCCCTGGCCGCCCATTGAGCTCCATACCGACATGGACTCATAGTTTTCGGTTCCCGGATAACAGATGCAGCGGTATGAACCTGTTCTTCCGTAATTTTCCTGCAGATTTTTCCAGCCGCCCGCATACAGGCTGCATTCATCGTTAAAGCACACAAAAAGCCAGGGCGTGCCCCATCCAAGTCCGTCACTGACATTGATATCCGGAACCTCCCACAGACTCATTTCCTGTCCGCAGTATTTGCATCTGGGTTTTTTCAGAGAGATTACACGCTCAAACGCTTCCTCCCTGGTCTCAAAGGTCAGCATAATTTCCTCCGTTGCTGTTCCGCTTTCCGTCCAAACCTGCCTGTTTCGCAATCAGACGGAAGTCTGTTTCAGGCCAGCCGGGTTTTGTTGGGATTGCAAAATAATGATGAAGTCACAAGAAATCCGTGTTCCTGTGCACACAGGGACAACGGAACTGGCAGGACGCATCAAAAAGGGGTTGAGGCAAATCCGCAACTGCCTGTTCTTTGCGGATTTGCGAAAAGAATTCAGATTTCCGCAAAATTCCTGTGAAAATAAGTCACCCCCGGATACTTGTCAACAAAGCATCGGCACAGGCAGAGCCGATCTACTGGTTCCCGAAACCGTTCTGATCCCCGCAGTCCGGACAGACCCAGGTGATGCCGTTGCAGGAAAGTCCCCAGAAATTCTCATCCATACAGTTCTGGCAGATGGAAAAGCCGCAGCGGCACTGCCAGCAGAAGGGAGCGCTTTTTTTGCAGCAGAAGCAGTTTGCGCTTTTGGCGATGCGGCGTTTCTCCCTATATGATAATTTTTTTGACAATGAGTCGCTCATATTCTATCTTGGTGCATCGGTTCATCACCACATCTATGCCCGCGGCTGCAAGTTCCTTTGCGGCATCCCCGTTCTCAATGCCCAACTGCATCCAGAACACTTTGGGTTTCACGCGGATGGCTTCGGGAACATGGGCAGCAATCTGCCCGGAACTGCGGAAAACATCCACAATATCCACAGGCTCCCGCAGATCATCAAGGGATTTCACAGCAGGCTCTCCCAGAATTTCCTTCTGTCCCGGACGCACCGGAATGATTTTGTATCCCTTTTCCTTCAGGTAGCTTCCCACTTTGTAAGAATCCCTGTCTGCTTTGGGACTCAGGCCCAAAACAGCGATAACCCTTGCCTCTTCAAGTATCTGTCTGATCTCTCTGTCTGAGGTGATGATTTTTCCGGTCTTCAAGGTATCTCCTTGTGTCAGATATTATTGGAAACAGGGCACAGCACATCTCCGTTTGTTCACAGTGCGCTGTCAGTTTTGATGATGCGGGTTCAACCGCAAAGGACTCAAAGAGAGGGCACAAAGAACACAGAGAATGTATGCTCACACATTCAAAACTGACAAACCGGCAGTCCTGAACCGCAGATCGGAAATCTGTGAGCCTTTTGTTTCCGACAATGTTTTTTTGATGTTGCAGATTCCCGGCAGGAAGTGATATTACCATTTCCACAGAACCGGATCATCATCCAGAGAATCGGTGACAATTCGGCCAATGCTGTCCATTTCCGCCAAATCCTCCTGAGACAGGCAAATCTCTCCTGCCTTTGCATTCTGCACAGACTGTTCCGCATTTCTGGCACCGGCAATTGCGCAGGCATTGGGATGAGATATGACCCAGGCCAGAGCAAGCTGTCCCAGGCTGATATGGTTCCGCTCGGCAATGGGACGCAGTTTTGCCAGCGCCTCCTGAACCCGTGCAAAGTTTTCCGGAAGAAAAAGCCGGTTTTTGGCGCGGTGATCCCCTTTGGCAAACTGATGATCCGGCCCGAATTTTCCCGTAAGGATTCCCTGGGCCATGGGCGAATAAGCCAGAATGGAAATGCCGTTTTCCGTGCAGTACGGCATGGCATCGGTTTCCGCATGCCGCCAGAAAAGGGAATACGGAGGCTGCAGACTGTCAATCTGCCCGTACTGTGCGGCTTCCGCAATCTGCTCACGGGAAAAATTGGAAACCCCGATGGCCCGGATTTTGCCCTCCTCTTTCAGCTTATTGAGAGCGGACATGCTTTCCTCTATGGGAATTTTTTTGCTGCCAAAGGAACCCGATGGCCAGTGAATCTGGTACAAATCAATATAATCGGTTCCCAAATCCTTCAAGGACCTGTGACATGCGCTGAAAACCTTTTCATAGGCCAGGGAATGGGGAAACACTTTGGTGGCAATGACAACCCTGCTGCGCACACTGCGCAGGGCTTTGCCCAGAACCTGCTCGGAATGCCCGTCTCCGTAAACTGTGGCAGTGTCAAAGGTGGTGATTCCCGCGTCAAAGGCAGCCTGCATGGCCTGTTCGGTTTCTCTGTCCTCAATGTCAGCCCACATGGTGCGGCCTGCCTGCCAGGTTCCCATAATAACCGAGCTGATCTCAATATCTGTTTTGCCAAGTTTTTTCAGAATCATTTTATGTCCTCATGTATCTCAAAATGCAATATTCAGCGGATCCGGAATTTTCCGGAGGAGTGCGGAAATACAGTTTCTGCACTCACGGAACCACTCCTGAAACCGATCCCCATAAGCAGGTCTCCATAAATTTTCGGGTATAAAGTTTTCAGAAAAACCGGATTTTTCCGGAAAAATCCGGTTTTTGCATACCTGAAAACTTTCGGATGGGTACTTAACATCTTTCAATGTGCTGAAGGCTGTCAGCCCTGTTCCCGAATGTCAGAAATCCGTGCAGCCCGGAAGAGGGAAACAGAAAAATGCGCACTTACATCACCTGCGAAAGAACCACCGTGATGTTGTCCGCGCCGCCCGCGAGTTTGGCCAGTTCAATAAAGCCTTCCACTTTCTGAGGCAGGGAAATGTCATTGATCAGAACTTCCCGGATCAGGGTGTCATCCACCATATCGGTCAGCCCGTCTGAACACATCAGATACATATCACCCGGAAGGGTTTTTCCTTTGATGATATCCAGCGAAACATTTTTGTCAATTCCCACTGCCCGGAGAATGACGTTCCGGTGGGAATGGGTTCTGGCCTCCTCGGCTGTAATCATTCCCTGCTCCAGCATATTCTGCACAAGGGAATGATCCTTTGTCAGTTGTCTGAGTTCACCGTTCCGGAAACGGTAGGTCCGGCTGTCTCCAATATGCCCCAGCACAAAACCTCCGTCAAAGAAGACCATCAGTTCCGCTGTGCATCCCATGCCGCTGTGCGCGGGTTCCTCCTGCACATGCTCCAGAATCCGTCTGTTGGACAGTATGAAGGCTTTGCGCACCAGCCGGGGGATTTCCGCTTCCGCAATCTGCCGGCCGCCTATGGAGAAAACTTCGTATGCGGTATCCGCAAAATACCGGCTGGCCAGTTCACCGGCTGCCGCGCCGCCCATTCCGTCAGCCACAAGACAGAAACTGAGTTCCGGTTTTACGATAAAGGCATCTTCATTGTTCGAGCGTTTGAGACCCACGTCGGTTCTGCCCGATATAGCAATCTTTGGCATATTGTCTCGATTTCGGTTTGAAAAAAATCCGGAAAAATGTTTTGTTTCCCCATCCGCAACATCAAAAAGACAGTTTACCGGAAAAATGAACATATGGCAATCCCAAATGCAGGCCGGATGCAACCTGATATAAAACTGACTGCAGGCAGGACAGAAACCGGATTCCCCCCTGCGCCCAGGTGATGTTCAGAAAGAACAAGTGCCTGATTTCTGAAAGATCTTTGCAAATCAGTCAGTAAATCAGAGCAGGCAGCCATACACTGCTTCCCTTAAGCCGGACAGCAACACCCGAAAACCAGAGCCGGAATATGCCCAGGCTGCCTTCATGCCGGAGGGAAACCAGAATCGGGCCTGCATTTGCATGTTCCTCCCAGGTGGTGATTCGTGTGGGTTTTTCCGAACCGCCTTTTCTGTAAAGCCATTGCTGGATCATATAGTCGGGCCCGTAGTATACTTCGTATATGTCTCCGGCATGGTGTGCGCTTTCCCAGGGATATTTCACAATAAGCCGCCCGGCATAGCCGGGAGGGATGGGAAGGGGATGAGCCCCGTCCGAAATGATTTCCGCACCATCCCATTCCAGATGAAAGGGAAAAAGAAACCAGTGCTGATCATTGGCAAACCAGTTGTCCACTCTGGCATTGAAGGCAGTCCTGTCTTTTTCCGAACGGCTGTATGTCAACTCTGTCTGCTCTCCTTTGGCACTGTTTCCTTTGTATGTCACCCAGTTTTTTTCAGGTTCCCATATCCAGTGCCGCTGTATGTGTCTGTCTCCGATCTGAATATTGCATGTATAGCGGATGGCATCTATCCTGCTGAAATTTCCGATGCCGTAGGCAGCGGCAATTTTCCGGGCTTCCGCGTTGATCGGCGATTTCTTCGGCATTCCGCTCAGACTGCAGCCGGACAGGGTCAGACAAGAGAGAAACAGGGAAAGCACGAATGCACAGGCTCTTATCATTATTTCCTCCTTATGTATCATAAAAAATCATGCGGGAATCACCCGCAGGCACAATATACAGGTCTCCGGAAATACATTTTCATCACTTTTCATGCCCTCAGAACGGTCAGAGGAGGTTCCGGGTGAAAATATGTTTCCGAAAATCTGTATCCTCATTCCCTTTTCCTCCTCTGATGCGCTTTACGCGCACATCCGGATTTCCCGGGAAGGACAGCAAAGGGTTTTGTAACGGAAGAAACCGATAATCGCAAGTGCAAGGGCATCGGATGCGTGAAACGGGGCAATGGGTCTGCCCGCGTTTAACTGATGGCGCACGGATTTTTCCAGTTGGGCTTTGTCCGCGTTTCCGTTTCCGGTCAGCACTTTTTTGGCTTCCCGCACCGGTATTTCTGTCACCGGTATTTCTGCCCGGCATCCGGCCAGCAGAATCACGCCTGAAACTTTTCCCAAAATGATTCCGGATTTCGGATACCTGTCCAGGGAAAAGACGTCTTCCACGACCATCAGATCCGGCTTTTCCTCATGGAGAACCGACAGGAGTTTGCCAAATATGTGATCCAGCCGTCCGGGCAGGGAACATTCCCGGGAAGTGCGGATACTTCCGTATGAAAACGCGTCAATTTTCAGTCCGTTTCCCCTGACCAGCCCCACTCCGGTCGCGGCAAGCCCCGGATCCACTCCCACAACTGTGATCATTTTTCATTCGCCCTCCCTTTTTCCTGCATATAAAAAAACAGAAAATCCGGGAGGCTGTGAATCAGCCACCCAAACCTCCGCACACAGCCGCACACAGGCGGATGCATCTGCCGGATTCCTTTCCTGTGAAATTCTCTATTATTTACGGTATCAGAAAATCCGTCAACAAATTTCTGAAAATTGATGCCCGCATTCTGCGACTGATCGGCATTTTCCCGTTTCCTGTGCAAAACCGGCCCGAATCTGGTGCAGTACCTGGTGCAAGGCTTGACTTTTTCTCTGAATATGCAATAACGTTCAGACAATGTTTTCCGTATGCCTGCTGTCCGAAAACAGGAAGCAGATTGCTTTGACAGCATTCCGGAACCTTCCCCGTTTCCGCTTCGGCCCAAATCATGAACCGGGGAATTCATACCGATTCTCCATTGAAAAGATACTTGCAAGCAGGCAGAAAAGAGGTTTTCATGTGTTCAAAAAACCGGATTTTTCCGAAAAATCCGGTTTTTCTGAAAAACTTATGTTTCAGAACAATGGCGAATTGGTATCAGACCGGCACGCAGGCCGGATATCCCGGCCGGGAATTTTTGATTTTTGCAGGAGGAATATGACTGTTTTGAAACAATGGATCAGATCGGAAACCGGTATCCGCTGCATCCTGGCTCTGTCTGTTTTTCTGCTCCTGTCCGTATGCGCGCTTCTGTATGAAAACCGTTCTCTGACTGCTGCGTTCACCAGCCTTGTCCATGCGAAGGCAGGGCTTGGGCCGGAGGCACTGTCTTCAGAGCAGTTGGATACGGAAATCCGTTCTCTGGTGAAAGAACGGCAGAACCGCCTATTGTCCGTCATCCTGCTTCTGCTTCTGGGCGTGACAGTCTTTGCTCTCCTGTTTTCCCTGAAATATTTTGTCAGCAGCTTCGGGGTTTCCGAACATTCCGATGCAGGGCAGGAAGAAAAGCGCAATCTGTCCCCTTCTCTGTCCCCAAAAGAGGATGGCGGCAGCGATGCGGAATCCTTTGGCAGAATGTTTGAAGTTCTGGAAAAAGTGGAGGAACTGGGAAAAGAGGTCAACGGCGCGGGACTGAGCGAAGAGGATTTTCCCGATCATATGGACATGGACATTCCGGAGGAGGAGGACACGGGCACCATTGCCCATTCCTACAACCGAATGGTCGAAGCCCTGCAGAAAATCAATGAGCTGGAAAAAAAGCATTCTGTTGAACTGGCAACTGCCAATGAACTGCTGGAAAAGGAAATACGGGAGAGGGAGCGCGCGGAAAAGGAAATCCGCTATCTTTCCAGAAAACTCATCAGCGGCATTGAGGATGCGCAGAAAAAACTGGCGCAGGATCTGCATGATGAATTCGGCCAGACCCTGGCCGCGCTTCATATGGGTGTGGAAACCCTGTGGAATTCCGTGCCGGAACAGCCCGAAGCCCGGAAAGAGAGTTTTGAGCGTCTCGTGGATCTGATCGAGCAGTTGGGAGACAGAATCCGGAGCATTTCCTCGGACCTGCGCCCGGATCTCCTCGATGATCTGGGACTGATTCCCACTCTGGAATGGTATGTGAGAGAATTTATGGACAGCCATCCTGATATTCACATGCATTTTCAGTCCATCGGATTCAAGAAGCGGCTGACATCCGAGTTTGAGGTGATCCTTTACCGGATCTTCCAGGAAAGTCTGAACAATATTGTCAAGCATTCCAAAGCGCGCAGCGTAAGTGCCATGCTGACCTACAGTTATCCCAAGGTGATTCTGATGATAAAGGATGACGGCGTGGGGTTTGATCCGGCAGAACGTTCCGGCGGCATCGGACTCATCGGTATGCGGGAACGGGTGGTTTCCGTGAAAGGCAGCATTGACATCCGTTCCGAAAAGGGAAAGGGGACAACCGTCCGTGCAGAACTGCCGGTCTCGTAATTCAGTTATCAGTTATCAGAAGAAACACTGAACGCTGGCAACTGGCAACTGGGCACTGGCAACTGATTCAGGGGGATTCTATGGATATGATAAATGTGGTGATAGCAGACGATCATTCGGTTGTGCGCGAAGGTCTTCGCAAACTGATTGAAGAGCAGCCGGACATGAAGGTGCTGGATACGGCGGATGATGGCATGAAAGCCGTGAAAAAAATCAAAACGCTCAGGCCCAATGTGGCGCTTCTGGATATTCAGATGCCGGAACTTAACGGACTGGAAGCCGTGGGACTGATCCGGGAGTCGGTTCCCGAAACCCAGGTGGTGCTGCTGTCCATGCACAAAAAGGATGCCTATGTTCATCAGGCCCTGACCGCAGGCGCCATGGGGTATGTGCTGAAGGCATCGCCCACATCAGATGTGCTGGAGGCCATCCGCTCTGTCCATCGGGGGGAATATTATCTCAGCTCCAAAATCAATTCCAAGCTGATTATGAATTTTCTCAAAAGCCGGACCGAAAAGCCTCCTGTCAGCGGATACGATCTGCTGTCCGAACGGGAGCAGCAGGTTTTCCGTCTGCTGGTGGAGGGAAAATCCAGTGCCGAGATTGCGGACATTCTGTGCATCAGTTCCAAAACTGTGGAGAAACACAGAGCCAATACAATGAAAAAACTTGATATTCACAATATGGTCTCAATGGTGAAATATGCCATCAAGATCGGCATCATCGGCCCGGAACTGTGGGAAGACTGATATCCGCTTCCAAGGAATTCTCCGACTGTCCCGCGACCCCGATTTTTCCGCCGTAGGAAAAGACTACCTCTGAATACCTTTTCCTCCCAATTGATTTGTCTCCTTTCATACGTTAGAGTGATGCCGGGATAAACCATACGCAGCGGGAGACAGAATGGAAAAAATCAGGATTCTGATAGCCGATGATCATGAAATTGTAAGGACATGGATCAGAAAAATTGTTGAAAAACAGATGGATATGGAAATTGCGGGGGAGTCGGATGAAGGACATGACACGGTTGAGAAAATCCGGAATCTGAACCCGGATATTGTGCTGACCGATATTGTCATGCCGGGAATGAACGGGCTGGAAGTTGTCCGTCAGATACGGAAAAGCGGAATGGAGACAAAGTTTGTCATTCTTTCCATCCACAAAAACGATGCCTATGTGTATGAAGCCTTTATGGCCGGTGCATCCGGATATCTGGTCAAACCCGCGCCGAGTCTGAACATTGTCAAAGCCATCCGTGCAGTCCGGAGCGGGGAAATCTTCCTGAGTCCGGCAATAAATTCCGAATTTATCCGCTGTTTTGTCCGAAACCGGATACAGAACGGTCAGACCGGACTTCTCTCCCCCTCTTCTCTGTCATAAATGGAAGCCTGCTCATGGAGCATGGTGCTGTCCTGTTTTTTGCACAGAAAAGCTGTCTTGAAAAGTTTCCGGATATGCGGGCGCAAAGCAATGACACACGAAATGCAGGAAAAGAAAAACATATTTGTCCGGTATCAGATGATAGTGATCGGGATTGCCCTGGCAGCATCCTACTGTCTCATTGAATCCTTTCTGGAAATTTTCCCCCCTCCGATGGATTTTTTCCACACCTTTACCGGTCTGAAAATACATCCGGTCTGGATTCACCGGATCATTGTCCTGTGTCTTTTTCTGATTTTCGGTTCCCATTCCCATTATTTTGTGCATGAAATGGAAAAGGCCCAGAGGGACAAATGGCTTGCCGAATCCGCGAATCAGGCCAAAAGCCAGTTTCTGGCCCATATGAGCCATGAGATTCGCACCCCCATGAACGGGATTATCGGCATGACCGGTCTGCTTCTGGACACGGAACTGGCCCCCAGGCAGAGGGCGTATGTGCAGACAACGCGCGACTGTGCGGATTCCCTGCTGCGAATCATCAATGACATTCTGGATTTTTCCAAAATTGAGGCCGGAAAGCTGGAACTGGAGGAAACCGTCTTTGATTTGCCCGCACTTATGAAAAATCTGTCTGACATGTTCAAAATCATGGCGGAAAAGAAACAACTGGATTTCTCCTGCACGGTCGCGGCTGATGTGCCTGTGAAACTGAACGGCGATCCGGAACGTCTCCGCCAGATACTGGTCAACCTGATGGGCAATGCCATCAAATTCACGGAAAAGGGACAGGTGAAAATTGAGGTTTCTCTGACAGAAGAAGCCGCAGACGCGCATACCATACTTTTTGCTGTCAGCGATACAGGCATCGGCATCCCCCCGGAACGTCTGGATCGGCTGTTCAAATCCTTTTCACAGGTGGACGCGTCCACAACCCGTGAATATGGCGGAACCGGTCTGGGCCTTGTCATTTCAAAAGGACTGGTGGAAATGATGGGCGGACGGATCGATGTGAAGAGCAGGCCGGAAAAGGGCTCGGTCTTCCGTTTCACCGCTTCTTTCAGAAAAGTCCCGGACGATGAATCCGCGTCCCCCTTTTCCGGACGTCCGCGGGCTTCCGTTCCCCGGCCTGCTGTCACGGATGCCCATAAACAGAAGTGCCGGATACTGATTGCGGAAGACAATGAGGTCAACCGGATGCTGGCTGTGGCAATTCTGGAAAAAAACGGATTTCATACAGATGCGGTCACAAACGGAAGGGAAGCGGTGCAGGCACTGAAAGAATATCCCTACAGTCTTGTGCTCATGGATGTGAATATGCCGGAAATGGACGGACTTGCTGCCACCCGTGTCATCCGCGGGGAACTGAAAAGTGATGTGCCGGTGATCGCGCTGACCGCACATGCCATGAAGGATGATCGGGAACGCTGCATGGAGGCAGGCATGAATGAATATCTCACCAAACCGGTTCATCCGCAGAAACTGACAGAAATTATCGAAAAACATCTTCTGCTGTCCTCATCTCCTGAATTCTGCGGAGTGAAAAAGAGCGGGGATACGGATGACCGGCAAAACAGAGACAGGGAAAAAAGGGACCGTGCCGGTGATGAAAAAAATGTCTGTGATTCCTGTCATCCTCATATGGATCAGAAATATATTTTTGATCGTGATGATCTGCTGGAGCGAATCGAACACGATGAATCTTTTCTGGACAAACTGACAGCCATTTATCTGGAGGATATGGTCATAAAAATCAAGGAACTGCGGGAGGCTCTGTCAGAAAAGGATGCGGATTCCGCGGGGAAAAAAGCGCATCTCATCAAAGGGGCATCCGCGAATATCAGTGCCTGCGCCATGCGGGATGCTGCGCTGAAAATTGAGCAGAGTGCAAAAAACGGGGAACTGAATGCAGCAGAGGAGAATCTGATGCAAATGGAAAGGGAATTTCAGAAACTGCGTCTTGTGCTGTCAAAAGATACGGATGAGAGGCAGGGCATCTCCGGCAGAGGATGAAATTCGGGGCACACGGAACTGCAAAAAAAATCTGCACTCCGGATTTGGGATTTCATCAGGATGCGGAAAGGAAGGCAACCGCGTCTTCCCTGTTTTCAAATATCCTGAAGGCTCTGTATGTTTTGGTTATCTGCAGGAGATTTTTTACCATTTTGCCGATTCCGAAAATGGCGAATCCGGCTTTCTGATTTGCCTTTTTCAGAAAAAAAACCAGAGCCCCCAGTCCGCTGCTGTCCATAAACTTCACATTGGACAGATCCAGAGCAATGCGGGTGTGACCTTCTGCCATATATCTGAGGGATTCCTCTTTGAATTTTTCGGAAACAGCCGCATTGAACTCGCTTCCGCAGAAGACTGCAACCAGCACCTCTCCCTGTTTTTCGCTTTTGAGTATTTCCATGCTTATTCTCTTTCCTGTCTGTTTTTCCGGATTGTCATCACCAGGCAGTTCTTCCCGCCCCCTGTTTCATAGTTTACGGTATCCATAAGTTTTTTAATGATGGAAAGCCCTCGTCCGCTGATCTCAGCCTCCCCGATGCATTCCTCATCATCAGAAAATTTCTCCGGAGAAAAATTGTGCAGAATATCCGGATTCATGGGGCGGCCTGTATCACAGACTTTGAGCTGAATGCTGTCTGCATCCATTGCAAAGCTCACTTCCACTTCATGCCCTGTTTCATTGCCGTAGGAATGAAGGACGCAGTTGTTCATTGCTTCCGCAGTACTGAGTTTGAGCCCAAAAACTGTATCTTCGGAAAGGGACAGATAATTGCACAGGGCCTCTATGGCAATGACAGCAAAATACACCTTTTCCATATCACTGTCAATTGTCAGTCTGATGATTTGTCCGTTCATGCTGAATGCTTAAAGTTCAATGTTGAATGTCCTGTGTTTGCAGAAAGACAGGTTCCAAATTTTGTGCATGGATTTCAGGATGCAGGATTTGACAGCTTTCAAAAAATTGTCAAATCTGTCAGAATCCGGATACTGCTTTGCATCAGGATTCAACATCCCATACGGCTTTCCTGTTTTGGCAGATCCGAATTTTTTCCGGTCCGGTTTTATTTTATGGCAGCGGCCACACAGGTGAAATCATCCCCGAATTCTGCGGAATGGGAATATTGTACCAGTTCCCTGCGTATCTGATCAACAAGTTTTTCCGGGTGACAGTCCGCGTTTGCCCTGACAAAATCCGCAAGGCGTTTTTCACCGTACATTTCTCCTTCCGGATTCCGGGTTTCTGTCAGCCCGTCTGAATAAAAAAGGAAAAGATCTCCGGAATCAAAGGCAAGGGACATCTGTTCAAAGTCCAGTGTTTCCGGAAGTCCCAGAGGCATGTTCACACCTTCGAGCAGCCGGATCGATTGGGACGTGCTGCGGTGATGGATGATCCGCATATGGCCGCAGTCCACAAAACAGAAGGTTCTTTTCTCCAAATCAATCCTGGCATAACACAGGGTGACAAAGGTTTCGATCTCTTCAAGGTGACGGATCATGGCGGAATGCACACGGGAAACAATTTCCGCGGGTTCAGGCATCGCGGTTTTTGCTCCGGTCAGGGCATGAATCGTGAGTTCACTGATGGCGCGCAGCAGATGGCTTTTGACCGCAGCACCCAGCAGTGCGGAAGCAATCCCCTTGCCCATGACATCACCCACAATAATGTCAAGGCAGTGGTCACTGATTCGGAAAAAATCGAAAAAATCCCCGTCCACCTTTCGGGACGGAATGGTCAGATGGGCAATCTCGGCTCCGGGAATATTGTCCGGAGTCTTTCCCATGAGAAGGATGCGCTGGATTTTTGCGGCCACATCCATCTCACGTTCCTTTGCTCTGAGCAGTTCCGCCTCCACCTTTCGCAGACGCCGGGCCTGTCTGCGGTTCTGCAGAACTTTTTCCAGCAGGGGAAGGAGTCCGGATGTTTTCACCGGTTTGATGAGATAATCAAACGCGCCGTATTTCATGGCCTCAACAGCGTCTGAAACATCCTCACTGGCCGTAATCATGATGGGACTCAGGTCAGGCCAGAGGCTGCGCAGATGACGCAGACAGGTGATTCCGTCCATTTCCGGCATATACAAATCCAGAAGCACCGCGCCGATTTCCTGCGACATGTGCGCAAGCACTTCTTTGCCGTTTTCCACAGCAATCACCGCATACCCGGCTTTTTCCAGATTGTGCTGCATCAGGGTGCGTTCCACCCGATCATCATCGGCCACCAGTATTTTCTCTGTCTGGTCCCCGTCTGGCATGGTGTCTTCATGCATAAGGCAATTCCGATAACTTACAGCAGGCCTGCCGCATGAAAGGCACTGCTGACAATGGACTGGGCTTCTTCCTGTATCTGCCGCAGATGGGCAGTACCCTTAAAGCTTTCCGTGTAGATTTTGTAAATATCCTCTGTTCCCGAAGGCCGGGCAGCAAACCATCCGTTTTCCGTCACAACCTTCAGCCCTCCGATGGCCGCACCGTTTCCGGGGGCATGGGTCAGTTTTTCCAAAATTTTCTCGCCCGCCAGCGTATCAGCGGCAATCCTGTCCGGAGAAAGTTTTTTCAAAACAGCCTTCTGGGCCGCATTTGCCGGAGCCTGCAGCCTTTCATACACGGGACTGCCAAACCTTTCTGCAAGCCTGCGATAGTGCACTGCGGGGTCTTTGCCGGTCTTTGCTGTGATTTCCGCAGCCAGCAGATTCAAAAGAATGCCGTCCTTGTCTGTGGTCCAGACACTTCCGTCTCTGCGGACAAAAGAAGCGCCCGCGCTTTCCTCACCGCCGAATGCGCAGGAACCGTCCAGCAGGCCATCCACAAACCATTTGAATCCCACCGGCACTTCCAAAATCCTGCGTCCCAGACTTGCTGCCACCCGGTCTGTCATGGCACTGCTGACCAGGGTTTTGCCCACAGCCGCATCCTTTTTCCATCCGGGCCGATGCTGAAAAAGATAGTCAATCGCTGCGGCAAGATAATGATTGGGATTCATCAGTCCCGCGGAAGGGGTGACAATGCCGTGGCGGTCCGTGTCCGGATCATTGCCGAAGGCAATGTCGTATCTGTCTTTGAGTTCAATGAGTCCGGCCATGGCATGGGGCGAGGAGCAGTCCATGCGGATTTTCCCGTCTTTGTCCACCCGCATAAATCCGAAAACCGGATCAACTGTGCGGTTGACAATCTCCAGATGCAGGCCATAGTGCCGGGCAATGGGCTCCCAGAAATTCACGGCTGCCCCGCCCAAAGGATCAATACCCATGCGAATGCCGGAAGATCGGATGATGTCCATGTCAATCACATGCCGCAGATCCGCAACATAAGGCGTGATATAGTCATATTCAGACACGGTTCCGGAGCGCAGCGCCTTTTCATGGGAAATGCGTCTGACATTCTGGTTGCCTGCTTTCATATAAAGATTGGCATGCTCCTGAATCCAGTCCGTAACCGCAGTGTCTGCCGGGCCCCCGTGGGGCGGATTGTATTTGAACCCCCCGTCTTCCGGAGGATTGTGGGAAGGCGTGATGACAATGCCGTCTGCCAGCCCCGATCTTTTGCCTTTGTTGAATGTGAGAATGGCATGGGAAATCACCGGGGTGGGCGTATATTCCATGCCTTTGTGAATCATGACACTGACCCCGTTGGCAGCCAGCACTTCCAGCGCAGTGGCATGACCTGGCTCTGACAGGGCATGGGTGTCCATTCCCAGAAACAGGGGGCCGGTGATGCCCTGTTTTTTCCGAAAATCACAGATGGCCTGGCTTATGCACAGAATACGGCCTCATTGAAGCTGTTTCAAAGAACTTCCCCGGTGTCCTGAAGTTCCGAACCCACCTGCTGTGCGGGCTGGGAGACATCCGGATTTCCTGTATAGTAAGAACTGACCAGTCTCGGTATGTTGACCCGTAAGGACGGAGGGACGGGTTTTCCCGCGAGTTCATGTGTTGCCATATTTTTTTTCCTCCCGGAAGGTTTGGGTTGAATGCCTGCGGCTGAACAGCGGAGGATTTTCATTACAGATAATCCCATTAACCCATATTTTGGAAATGATCAAGTCCATAACATGCCAATTTTCGTTTCAGCCTGAAATTTCGGAACTGTCCCCAGCCGCAAAACTCCCCGGCTGACTGCAAAAATTGCATTTTTGCACTTTCGAAACCGCACTGAAACCGCTTCGCCCGCTGTTTTTGCCACAGTGTACAAGGACAGTGGCGCAAATCGCCTGATTCTGAAATCGCCCTCCTTCAGGGGAGAGTTTTTTTTAATGCATCATCAACCGGCTCACTCCGCTGTCAATGAAGAAGGGATGCGTCATGATCCGGAATTTCAGGACATCGGGACATGATGATGCACAGCACAATGCCAGGTTTTCCCTTTGATACCCGGCTGGACTGCGTTTTGAAGACAGCAGGTGAGAAAAAATCTGAAAAAAATATCCATGTTGACAAATAAACACGGATGGGTTAATAAAAATAAACGGTTAGTTATCACAGAGGATTGAAGGCCGCAAGATTTTTTGTTTCCGGTTCAGGCAGAGCTGTTTTTTCCCAGATTTCCAAACCTGTTTCAGAAAGGAGAACAAAATGAAGAATGCAAAAATGTTTATTGCAATTTCCCTGCTTTTGTTTGCCTGTGTTTGGTCTGTCCATGCCCTGGAGGCAGATGAACTTGTTTACCTGACTGAGGAAAACGCACCTGCAAATTACACAGAAAACGGCCAGTTGAAAGGTGTTGCCGTTGATCTGCTGAAACTGATCTGGGCAGAAATGGGCTGTCCGGAGCAGGAAATTGCAGTCGTGCCCTGGGCCCGCGGTTATCTGAAGCTGCAGAAAGAAAAAGGAACCTGCCTTTTCTGCACAACAAAGACAAAATCAAGAGAGGAAAAAGAACAGTTCAAATGGGTCGGTCCCATCAAGTCCAACCATATTGTTCTTTTTGCCAGAAAAGACAGAAATATCAAACTCAGTTCCCTTGATGACGCGAAAAAATACAACATCGGGACAGTTATGAATGATGTGGGAGAGAATCTGCTGCTGGAGGCCGGTTTTGATCTCAGCACCCTTGACCGTGCAGCAAATGTTGCTTCAAATATCAGCAAACTGAATCTCAAGCGGATTGATCTGTTTGCAAAAAATGCGGATGTTGTCCTCACAGAGATAAAAGAAATGGGTTTTAATACCCGGGATTATGAAATCGTCTGGACTTTAAGTGAGAGCTGGCAGTATTACGCTTTTCACAAAGACACGCCTCAGGAACTGATTGACCGTTTTCAGAAAGCCTTTGACAAGCTTGAGGACAAACGCGGAGAGATTCTTGAAAGGTATCTGAAATAAATTCAAATCCCTTGATGGTTTTCTGCAGGGGCGGGTTTCAAATTCGCCCCTGCCATGCCCTTCAGCCGTTCTGTCCCGCAGCCAGCAGTTCTTTGCTCAGGAACGCAGAAACCCGGCCCGAAGCAGCGATTCTCTTGAAATCATGCCTTTGAATTTTCCCTGCGCGTCCAGCACGGGCAGGCGTTTGATCATTTTTTCCGTCATCAGATGAATGGCTCTGTCAACCGTGTCGGTTTCCAGTACTGTCACTGCCCCGGTTTTCATGAGGTCTGCGGCTGTCGCGGACTGCAGATGTGTGCTGAGATCCGTATGCTTTGTCTTTCTTTCCGCAAAAGGAAGCCGGGAGGCAAGATATTCCCATATTCCCTCTTTCCTGTCTGAAAACGCGGACAGCAGATTCCGGTCGGAAATCAGACCCAGAAAAATACCGTCCGGGTTTACAACAGCAACCCGCTGAATGTCATGGGAAGCAATGAGTTTGAGCACTTCTTCCGCAGGCGTGCCAGGTTCAACCGTGTGAATGTCCCGGCGCATGATGTCTGAAACATATCTGAGATCGCCCACCGGAATGTTTTGTTTCCGTATACTCTCCCAGTCCGGCATCTGATTGGTAATGGTACGGAAAATGTCCATGCGGGACAAAATGCCTGTGAGTTTTCCCTGCGTGTCTGTGACCGGCAGACGTTTGAGATTTCTTCTGAGCATCATATCCACAGCTTTGGTAAGCATTTCATCTTCTTTCACACATACAGCCGGACTCATAATCTCCTGCGCTTTTTTGGCGGTCAGGGAGGCAAGAACCGCATTCAGGCTTTCCGCTCCGGATTCACTCAGCAGTCCGAGTCTTGCAGGCATTCCGCCTCTGTAAATCAGATCTCCCTGGGAAATGACACCCGCGGGATGATAGTGCTCATCCACAACCGGCACTCCGGTAAAAATGGAAGAAAGCAGAAGTTTGACCACCTCGCTGAGGGGCGTGCCCAAGGAAACAGTTTCGGGATTTGCCGTCATTATGTCTCTGACTTTGAGATGCCGGGGAATCAGGCGTTTCCGGGTACTGTGACAGCAGATGTTCATTTCCCGGATCGCCATGATGCCCTCATCCAGCATTGTTTCCAGTTGCGGCAGTATCTGTTCCGCCTGGGCAGTGGGAAGGATGATTTTGATGAGAATCGGCATGTTGAATGACATATCCACAATGCTTTGGGTGGCAATTTCCCCGTTTTCATAGCAGCCTTCCATTCCCCGGATAACCATGCAGCGAGCCGCGATTTTCAGTCCGCTGACATACTGCACCAGAGCCTCGTGCAGGGGCTGTCCCTGATGCCGGGCTTCCTCACTCGCGAAAATTTCAATCATGCTGTATTTCAGTGACATGGATTATGCCCTTCCTTTGAAAAAATATCCGGTCAGCCACATGCCGGTCAGCACCATGACCATGCCAATCACATTGTTGGCAAAAAAATTGATCAAAGCCACCGGATCCGTGCCTCTGCGTTCCGCCACAACGGTTTCCAGCGCAAAGGTGGAAAAGGTGGTCAGACCGCCCAGAAATCCGGTCATGAAAAACAGCCGGGCTGATGTGCCAAACCACGCGGCACGGTCTGCGAGTTCAAAACACAAACCAATGAGAAAGCAGCCGGCCAGATTGGCGATCATGGTTCCATAGGGAAAACGGGTTCCAAAGTATTTTGCTGCCATCAAAGTGGTTGCATAACGGCAGGTGGAACCGATTCCGCCGCCAAGCATCACCAGCAGGAATTTCTGTGCGGCATCAGATAAGAAAAAATTCATGGGAATCATGCCTCATGGGTTTCAGCGGATAACAAGCACGGGACAGTGGGCATAGGACAGCACCCGTCTGGCAACTGATCCCAGGAGCCATTTCTGCATAAAACTTTCTCCCCGATGTCCGATCACAATCATATCTGCATATTCATTGACAGCCCTGTGCACAATCTGCTCGGCCGGATGTCCCTCAAGGATGTCCTGCCGCACGCAAATCCCAACTGCATCAGCTTTTTCTTTCAAAGCGCGAAACCGTGTCCGGTAATATTCAGTCGCACTGTCCAGAACCGCTGCCTGCATTTCCGCCACCAGAGGTTCCGGCGGACGCACAACAGAAAGCACGGTTATGGGAGCGGAATATTTCCGTGCAATATCAAGTGCATAATCATAGGCTTTTTCCGACTGGGCCGAGCCGTCATAGGCCACCAGTATTTTTTTAATCATAAATTCTCTCCTTTCTTCATAACGCAACATGAAATCCAAAAAAATTTCTGCATTAAATCCTGTGAGTTTTCAAAACCTTCAGGGTTTATTTGCTCCAGAAGGGACGCGCCATTTCAGCGGTTTCCTCGGGCAAAGTGAAGGTTGCCATATCGCCGAGCATGAGTTCAAAACCGGTATGATCGTTTCGCACCCAGGGTGCGTAATTGGAGCGCACCAGCAAAACCGTCCGAATTTCCAGGCAGGATTTTTTGTCTTCAATAAACAGCATTCCGAGATTGTATCCGTTTCTGCAAAGGCTTCGGTAAAATTTCTGCGCATTCACAACTCCCTGCGCCAGATCATGCCAGTCTGCCTCTTTTATCTGAAACAGGGAAGTTATTCCGGGCAGAATTCCCCATAGTTCAAAAAATCCTTCAGGTGCAAACGCGGTCATCCATTCCCAATTGCCTGTTTTTCCGATATAACGGGTTCCGTCTTCCTTTTCATGGGCCAGATAATCGGAAAACAGTCTTTGGCCGGTCTCCTGAAAATATTGATCTGTTTTTTGTTTCAGAAATCGGTGATGATTGGCAGCGATTCTGTCCGCATTGATTTGCAGATGGGGATGAAGCAGGGAACCGCCTGCGGACGGCAGATGATTCTGTGTGATGGCCATGTAAACCGCTTCGGAATCATAGGCATGAATGCGGCGAAGATAATTGCGGCAGTTGAGGAAGCAGTCTGCACAGGAAGATGAGGATGCCGTGCCGATTTCCACAAAATGCTGATTGTCAAACAGACTTACAGCCGAATAGGTGCCATAGGGAAAAAGATTGGGAAACAAAATGGAACGGTTGCAGCACAGACGGCCTTCGGGAAGAATATCGCAATGAATTTTCGGGGTTTTTGACAGAACCTGAGGGTTGCAGAAAGGGCAGTTGGCTGTATCATTGCCGTTGGGCGGAGGCAGAGGAAGGCTTTCGGTTCCCGGTTCCTTTTCCGCGCTGCGTCCCAATGCAATTCTGCATGTCCTGCCGGAAATGGGATTGACACGGATTTCAATGCGTTTTTCCGCCAATTCGCCGGAAGGGGAAATGAATTTGGCAAAAATGTCTTTTTTTTCAAAGGATAACATACAGACTCCCTTTAAAGATTTCAGCAAAGAATTTGCCCTGAAAAATGCTGATGTTTTTTATTTTGTCCGAAAAAAGCAAAAGGATTCAAGGGCTTTCCCCATTCTGTCCCGTGTATTGTCTGTGCAAATCAACAGCAGTTTAGGTTCTGTTGACATTTTTATAAGCAACTGAATTTACTGAAGCAGATTTCTCCGTAATGAACCCGGTTGATCTTTCCGGCAAAGATTTGACAACTTTTCAGAAGTTGTTAAATCTTCATTCCCGCCGCCTGATCTGAAATGTCAACAGAACCTAATATCATACCCCTTTTTGCAGTAAAAAACAAGTGCAACTGTCAGACTCTGAATCCTGTTTCAGCCGGATCCGGACAGGATGCCAGCCTGTAATACCAATTCTCCATTGAAAATATGCTTATCCGCTTCCGGAGTGCCAAAATGAAGTGAAACGGAATTTTGGAGGATTTGCGAATTATTTTCTTGTCCCAAACTTTCAGTTCGGGACTCCTCCGCCCTTAGGGTCTGTATCAAAATAAACTGTTCCAAACCCTGAGGGTTTTCAAAACCCTCAGGGTTTCCGCACAGGAAAACTGTACAGGTTATTTCGTTACAAACCCTTAACTTAAGGGTGAGCATTGCACAAATTCAATGACGATTTGGTATAAGGCTCCTTTGTTTTTCATGATGCCTTCATGATTTCTGAATCCGGCAGTTTTCATTATGCTGTTGCTGAAAAAACCTCTGCCAAAATACCGATGTGGCAGAAATGCTGAGCAGAGGCAGAATTCTATCCTCCCTGACAACTGTTGACAAATGAGGCGAAAGCGGTTATTTTTTTTACCGCTTAGGGTAATAATCGGAAATAATTTTTACCGGAATGGAAAGAAACCATGCACGACATTGTCAAATCAATCATACTTGATTTTCAGGAAATGCAGTTATATACCGGAATTCCGCGCAGGCTGAAATTCCAGACGATCACCGGAAAAGCAACGGTATGCATCGGTGTGCGCCGCTGCGGGAAATCCACCTGGCTGTTTCAGATTATGGAACGGCTTCTGGCTGATGGCATTCCCAGAGAAAACATCCTTTATCTGAATTTTTTTGATGATCGTCTCCATCATCTGAAACAGGAAGGTGTCGGTCAGATCACAGATGCATATTATTCGATATGGCCGGAAAAGAAAAACAAAGAAACTGTTTACTGTTTTTTCGATGAAATACAGGAAGTTGTCAATTGGGAACCCTTTATTGACCGTCTCATGCGGACCGAAAAATGCAGGGTGTATCTGACTGGTTCTTCTGCCCGAATGCTGTCAAAAGAAATCGCCACACAGATGCGGGGCCGCGCATTGTCATGGGAACTGTTTCCCTTTTCATTCAGGGAATTTCTTGATTACAAAGGAATTGACAGCACTGAGCCGTTCAGCACCAGAAAAATGCTGACCATACGGAAGGCATTTGACGAATACTGGGAAACCGGCGGGTTTCCCGAAGCACTCGGCATTGACCGCCATCTTCGGATTAAACTTCATCAGGAATATTTTCAGGCTGTTGTCTTCCGTGATCTGGTGGGACGGCATAATATATCCCATCCCAAAGCAGTAAAAGACCTGGCCCATTGGCTGATGGATAACACGGCATCTCTTTATTCCATCAACAGTCTGACCGGTTATTTGAAATCTTTGGGACATAAATCGCCAAAATCGGCTGTGTCTGATTACCTTGACTGGTTTGAAGATGCGTATTTCTTTTTTACTGTAAGGCTGTTTGATCCATCGCTCGCGCGCAGTCAGGCAAATCCGAAAAAAATATACTGCACAGATCATGCCCTAGTTACTTCCGTATCATCCGGTATTCTGATTAATTCCGGGCATCTGTTGGAAAATTTGATATTTACTGCTCTTCGGAGGCTGTCTCCGGATATTTTTTACTGCAGAACAGGAAGCGGAAAGGAAGTGGATTTTGTTTTCTGTCCCCAGGATCGTTCTTCAGGGAATGCACGGCAGTTGATTCAGGTCTGTGAATCCCTTGCAGATCCGAAAACCCGTAAACGGGAAATCTCTGCACTGACGGAAGCCATGAACGAGATGGATCTGACATCAGGAATCATTGTGACCAAAAACGAAGAAGAACTCATCGAAGTCAGGGGGGGAAAGATAACTATCATCCCTGCTTGGCGATTTTTGCTCCGTATGGAAGTTTTGTGATGACAGGCTGTCTCTGCACCAGGCAGGAAATGGCAATGCCAAGTTATGGGATAAAAAAATAATTTGCTGACAAACGGCTTTTGGTCCTGTGCATTCCCTGTGCAGATCAAAGAGAAATTCCATGCGCGCGGTTTCGCTGGCAAATGGCTGTGTTCTGTAGCACAAATCCACAGCTTTGTCCAATGCCTGATGTGCTTTGACCAGTTTGGGGGGCATGGTCAGAGGATCATACAAATCCGCCAGACTGCTTTCCGGAAATTCCGCACGCACATCCAGCACTTTTTTTGCACATGTTTCCACTTTTCTTCTGTTTTTGGAAATGGTATCTTTGGGAAAGGGATAATTGTTGTAAACCAGTGTGTTGGAATATCTGAAATCACTTTTCAGTCTGCCGCATATGCATTTCACCCAGACCATGTGCATTTTTGAAGTCAGAACCCCAAACAGAAACCAAGTCGCATTGGGCAGCGCGATGGCACTGTCTCCCACAATCACATCTGAAGACAAAAATCCCATGGGAACATACTGCCTTCTTTCCGAGGAAACTCTGGGAATGAGGATGTATTCACTTTCCGGCTGTCTTTCTTCTGCAAACAGATACGGAAAATCCGCACATTTGCGTGTTGCCGCCTTTTGGCTTGCAAGCCGCATTTTTTTCACTTCTGCAATCCGCTTCAGCACATTTGGCAGAGCCTTGAGTTCCTGCGGTCTGGCATTTTTCATCCAGAGACACCATCTGGGAATATTGTTGACAAACTCCCTGCTTCCCGCATATTTTTTTATAAATTTCCCTGCTTCGGGTTCTGTTTCCAGCAACTGCGTTTTTTCATCCTCATCCAGAAGCAGATGACCGCCGTCTGTGGGTGAACTTCCTTTCATCATTTCCGGAACAGGACAGATTGGTTTTGCCCGTTTCCGTATGGGAGAGCAGTTGCTGTCCACAAGATAAGGATTGATATTTTCCGCTTTTTTCTGCAAAGGCTCTCCATTTGGATTTTCATATGAAAACAGAAATTTATTTTTGGATTCATGTTGGGAAAATCCTGTGATGACAACATGAACAGCGGCTCTGCCTCTTGCCTCACTGTCCCATCTGAAGGTGCGATGGGCAAAACTGATTTTCATATCATATCTGCTCATCAGTTCATTCCAAAGAATGCCTGCCTGTTCTCCCTGTGCAATGGAATTTGTTGAAACAAAAGCAGTTTTTATATTTGTATCCTTCATATAACCTGCGGATTTCATATACCATGCGGCAACATAATCCAGAACGCCTGCTCCCTGCACACCGGAAAAAACCAGTCTCATATCCTCTTTCTGTTCCCGGTTTTGGTAAGAATATCCCACAAACGGCGGATTTCCCAGAATATAACTCAGTTCTTTTTTGGGAACAATTGTTTCCCAGTCAAGGCGCAGCGCATTCCCATGCACAATCTTTGCGGATTTTTTCAGGGGCAGACGGACAAAATACTGCCCGAATTCCTCAGAAACCTTCAGGTTCATCTGATGATCCGTCAGCCACATCGCGACTTCCGAAATCCGGGCAGGCCATTCCTCATGTTCAATGCCGAAAAACTGATCCACATCCACCCGCACAATGGCCTCAATGGTCACAACCTGCTGTTCTGACTTGTACAATTCCTTCAGCACATCAATTTCCAGATTCCGCAGTTCCCGGTACGAAACAATCAGAAAATTCCCGCATCCGCAGGCCGGGTCAAGAAATTTCAGCTTTGAAAGTTTTTCATGAAAGGCTTTCAGTCTGTTTTTACTGCTTTTTGCCTTTTCAAACTCCTCCCGCAGCTCATCCAGAAACAGGGGGTTGATCAGCCTGAGAATGTTTTTTTCAGAAGTGTAATGCGCGCCCAGATTTCTTCTTTCTTCGGGCTTCATCACAGCCTGAAACATGGAACCGAAAATCGCGGGGGAAATCTTTCCCCAGTCCAGCGCACTGCATTCCAGCAGCATTTCCCGCATCTGAGAATTAAACGCGGGAATGGGCAGAGGCTCTTCAAACAGTTTTCCGTTGATATAGGGAAACTGACGCAAAGATTCATCCAGATTCCTCTGCCGCTTCTCCTCCGGAGTGTTCAGCACCTGAAAAAACTCGGAAAGCATGGCACCGGCATTGCTTCCGTCCTCATTGGTTCTGATTTCAAGGTATTCCCGGAACAGATCCTTTTCAAAAATGCCGGTGTCCTCTGCAAACAGACAAAACAAAATGCGGATGAGAAAAACCTCCAGCGGATGTCCCCCATAACCGCTTTCCTCCAGTTGATCGTGCAGCTTTCCCAGCAGTTCTGCTGCTTTGCTGTTGACCGGATCCTCCTCTCTGAAAACTCTTTTCTGATACCCGGCAATAAATCCGAACAGTTTTATATTTTTGTAAAAATCCTTTATGTGAAATTCATGTTCCCCATTCTCATCCAGATCATGCAGCCGGAACCGCTCAAAATCAGACACCAGAACATATCTGGGCAGATCCCGCTCTTTTAACCCGCTGAAATAATCCAGGGCCTGCGAGTATGCCCTGTCCAAATCCTTTCCCCTTGATTTATGCTCAACCAGCAGATGCCCCTTCCAGAAAAGATCAATGAACCCGCACTGATCATTCATCTTTTTTACGGGTTCCTCAAACGCGGCAGTGCGTCTTCTGCTCACACCGAAAACATGGAAAAAGGCATCCCAGAAGGATTTTGCCTCCGCGTGCTCCCTTGTCTCCCCTTTCCATTCATTGGAGAATTTCAAAGCCCGGTCTCTGATTTCGTTCCAGCTCAGAGCCATTTTAAAATCCTTTCAGATTCAGATGCTTTGTCCAAAAACAAAAAAACTTCTGTTCAGGAATTTATCCCCAAACAGAAGTCATTCTTCCAAGTTTTTTCTTAATTCCCCGGACAGCATTTCAGGCCGCATCTGCTGTCCGGGCTCAAAAGATTGTCAGTTCCGTTTTACAACTTCCCAGTTTGTCTCAAATGTCGTGTCATAAAGGGTATAGGCATAGGCCTGTATCCTTCCGCCAAGCTGCGGTTTTCCCTCTTCAACTTTTCTGTAAGTAAGATAAATGGCAGGAACCAAATGGAGAAGGTCAGCAGTGTTTTCCCACACTTCCTTTTTTTCTATGACACGCCACAGCGTGCCATATTTTTTGCTTTTGACCGTGTCTCCCACCCTGGGCAGTTTTTTTTCTTTGATAACGTCATCATGGGTTTCCGGCATGGTATCCTCCTTTGCAAGTAAGATTTTTGTTTGTTTTATGTCTTTCATGCCCAACAACTTCTGTCTGAAAGGTATTGTGAAAAAATATCCCCTCAGAAGTCATTCTTGTGAAATCCCTGTCAGACTGTTCAGAATTTTGCAATTCTGCAAAATTCCTTTTTGTACAACAATAGAATAAAGATATATTCAGCAATTGTCAATGCCTTTTTTGAAAATCTGATATGGTCTGGAAACAGGAAAGCCTTTCTCTGACACATCAAGCCGGAACAGTATTTTTATTTTAAGAGACAGATTCTGTTGACATTTTTATAACTACCTGAATTTACTGAAATCAATTTCGCCGCAATGAATCCGGCTGACCGGTTCCGGCAGGATTTGAAAATTTTTCAAAAGTTGTCAAATCTTCATTTCCGCAGTTTTTTTCAGATTTCCTGTTATTATACTGTTGCAGGCATTTCCTGTGCAAAGCAAAAAGAAATTTCATTCTGGCAGTTTCACTGGAAAAAAGCTGAGACTGCAAAACAAATCAGGGGATTTGTCCGAAGTCTGATGCACTTTTGCCCGTTTTGGTGGCATGGTCAGAGCATCATGATAAATCCGCCAGACCGCCTTCCGGGAATTCAGCACCCACATCCAAACTTTCTGGTGGTGAAGCCGCATCATTTAAAGGTTTTTGTCCATGATTTTTCCGTACTTTGTGCTTGACATATTTCGCTCTGTATGGGAAAAGCAAAAGAATGCAAACAAAGGTGGAAGGGGAGACATCCTCTTGCAAAAATAAGTAAAAAAAATGATAAAAAAGGAATTTGACTTGCAAAATCACTCACGGGCTCAGTTGAAAAATCTTTGGTGCGAAATCCGGTTTTGCCCAGATGGAATATCCTGATTCATCCCCATCCGGCAATTTGAATTGCTATATTTTTTGGAAAAACAGACGGACTGATGTGAACAGAACAGGAAAAGCACAATAAAAGCGGGAAATAAAAGAATAATGCGAATTAAGAGATTCCAAAAAATTTGGCAGCAGCCGTTGTAAAAGCTTTTATGAATATATAACAGATTGGATGGATTTCTGTGAAATTTTCACGCATTGCGGTTTTCTGAAAACAGTTGGGAGACAATTTGCTGCTGAGATTTTTCAGATTTCATATAATTTCCAAAACAGGAAAGAGGCACAAATTATGGATGAAATACTGTCGGATTTGTCACAATCCCAAACTGTGTTTGATGAAAAATCGGCAAATTTCAATAATTACAAAATTTTTTTGCTTATCAGGGAACTCAGAGCCGAGATTGCTGATCTGAAAAACAGGCAGAACGGAGAATCTCAGCCTGCCCAGGCTCCTCAGTCTCAGGAAAACCGGGAATTGGGCAAAAACACAGAGGAAAAAATCACTGCTATGCAGAGCGAACTCCATGAACTGCAAAGCCGGTGCACAGAAATGGAAACACAATATGAGAACAGGAAAAAAGAATATGAGGAAAAAATCAGCCAATTCCAAAGCAAAATGCAGGAGATGGAAAATCTGAAAGCAGAAGTGAAAGAACTGCAGGAAAAGAAAAATGCACTCAGGGAACTTGCGGAACTGCTGAATGCATCCGGCAATGAGACAAAGAAAAATGTGGAAGAACTGAAAAGTGAGAACCGGAATCTCAAAGATGAGCTTAACAGGGCAAAGGCCGGGCTGGAAGCAGTGAAAAGTGAGAATCAGAAAATCAAGGACGATCTGAACAGATTAAAAGCGGATATTGATACCATTGACAGTATATGCAAAGCATATCCATATAAAAACAATGTGCTGTTTCCCAAAAACGAACACCAGCGACCGCAGGAATAAGCGGGACATGCCATTTTTTTCATAGAAGAATATGTGGTTGTGGCATACATCATTTTCACACAAACAGGATTTTGAAAATTATTTATCATTATGGCAGACAAGAATCCCATAGACAAAGGACAGTTTATCCAAAGATGGGCTTTTTTCCCCATTGCCCAGGCATACAAAATGGCTTCCATTATAGCCCTGTCCGAAGGTTTCAAACAGCGGACAGACAAATTTTATCACAGCCTTGTCAGACTTTATCCCCTTTGGAGAAAAATCCGGCCCTGGGTGAAGAAATATCTCTATTTCTGGGCCACAGAAGAAGAAAAAGCGGTAATGAAACATACCCTGGGCCAGGAACTTTTCAAAATATGGCTGGAAAATGTGGGTGGAAGAAAATCCGGTTTCAGGGCATTGGTGGATGAAAAAGTTTCTTTTTTCAAATACCTTTTCAAAAATCTGCACATTGCCCGCCATCCCTCGTTTGCCAGCCGTTACGAGGATTATCAGAACACGGTCTTTTCCCTGAAACTGCTCCGTCCCAACAATGAGGCGCATATCTACCTTTCTTTTCCTTTTTCTCTGCGCCCCCTGAAAAAATTTATCTCTCAGTATCTTGAAATGTCTGTGATAACAGGTGATTTTGAGATGCTGATGCGCCGTTTTCCCCCCTTTCATTTTATCCTCAATGTCAGCACTGCTCCGGGAAAAAGAACGCCCCTTGATCTCCGGGGCCTGGATTTTTTTCCGATTATCTACAAACTGCCCCTGAAGTACAATGTGGCCCTTGAACTGGATAAAATTCAGACAAGAAGCAACAACCGTTTTGTCACCTGCCTTGCTGTGGATGATCCCAAAATCGAGCAGGAACGGCTGGGGGAAATCAGAAAACTGGAAAATGAACTCAAAGGAGTGTTTCCCAATCCCGGATATGTGACCAGTGTTGATTTCAAAAACGGGAAAGTGGTTTATGCACCTGACGGAAAGGAAATCCCTTTTTATGGCCAGCGCCGGGCCCGTTTTCTGCAGATACAGTCTGAACTCAATCTGCTCAAGGCCATTCCCCGTCCCGGTTCGGACAGCGGACTGATTATCCGTTTTCAGCTTCTTCATCCTGTGGCTGTTCTGCTGGAGGGACTCAACCGCAAACCCTGGAAAGGGGACAGGCGGGAAATCTCTTTGGATGAAATTGAATATGTGTGGAAGGTGATTGACAGTCTGCCGCCCATTTTCGCCTATTCCCAGTGTGAGCTGCCTCTGGAGAAATTCAACAAAGAAATATCCGACAAAATAATGGAATCCGTAAACAAGGTGTTTGAAAATCCGGAAGCAGCCGGAAATGAGGAAACCAAAACCATTCTCCGGGAAGTCCGGCGCCTTGAGAAAGAGGAATCAGAGGACAGGGCATGGGATTTTCTCATTGACCGGCTTTTGGAAGGCAAGGGGAAAAAAGAGGGCGGAGGCCCGAATCAGATTCTGCTGCCTGCCCTCTGTCTTCGTCTGACCGATGACGCATTTGATGCGGTTTTCAGTCTCTGGCCCCTGCTCACAGGCCGGGAAATTTCCATTGATCGGGCCAGCGGGGAAGTCCGCGTTTCTGAAGTTCAGAAACAAAAGGTTGAGGTGGAAAGAGACTGGGATTCCAAGGACAGTGTCCGAAAAGTGAAGCGGAAAAGAAGCAGAGAAACAGAATCTGTGCTGAAAAGAGGCTCCGGCAAAGTGCTTCTTCCCATGCTGGAAACCGTCAAGGATGACATGGAAGACCTGCTGCGAAATGTTTTTGCAAAACATGTGGATGTTTCAGCGGCAACCATACGCACCCGCAGTGAACCGTTTCTGGCAGAAATGATTGTGGAATACTGCCTGAATGTAAAGGCTGATCCCGCAAAATTCAGAGAAAAACTGGAAAGGCATCTGACAGAGCATTACCGGATCCATTATGATTTCCTTATGGGATATTTGCAGGTGGAGCCACCTGAAATTATAAAAAAGATACACAAACTGCATCTCAGGGACGGAAAAGCGGACTGGGACCAGATTCAGAAACAGATTCAGGATGATGTGGAAGGCATTTTAAAACACATTGAAATCACAAGAAACCGTCTTTACAGTTCCAGCGGCAGCAGCCGACTGCTCTGCTTTATCGATCCCATCAGTGTGGAGGTCCATATCGGTGATTTCATTTTTGAGGGCAACGGGCTGGAGGCGGAAGAGGAATTTATCAGAAGGCATGAAAAACGGCAGTATGAACTGGCAGAACTCAAGAGCAGCAAACGGTTTGAGATTATGCAGTTGCAGGGCAAAAAGCATTTTATCCAAATCAAGGCGGAAGTGGAGCAGTACATCAATGAGCGCCAGTTGGAAGTGGTGTTCAGCGAAGTGAAAAAAGAGGCCATTGAAAAACTCAAGCAGGGCAACATGGAATCCTATTTCATGCTGTCTCTGATCAAGGCCCACCATGAGGGCGGTCTGACTGAGGTGGAAAGAGTTCTCAATGAATCAACAAGCATTGTCAGAGCCATCAAGCCGGAATGGTACAAACTGCAGGCCGCCACAGATGCAAAAAAGGCCCTTATCGGCATATTCAAGGAAAATCCGAAACATGTGGACAAACTTATGCTGGCTGTCATGCTGGATAAGACACCGGAACAGATGAAAGGCATTCTTGCCACCGATGTTTACAAAGAAGTCAATGAACTGTTTGCAAAGGTGCTGCAGAATATGCGCTATGTCATGCCCATGCCCATGTCAGGGATGCCAAGAAGGGATTCAGAACTGCCGCAGCAGGGCCGATCCCTGGAATTCAGCAGCAGATCGGAAGAGGAGACTCAGACAGAAACTGTTGAAGTGTTTCCGCGCACAGATGAAAATTCATCCGGGACTGATTAAAAAAAAATATGAAAACCGGCTTGAACAATTGCACAAACAGGACTATATTTGACAAATATGCAAAAAGTCCTGCTTTTCCCTGATTTCCGAAAACGATCTGTTTTCAGGAGAATGCGGATTCCCCGGTTCTTTGCAGCTTTTGTCATTCAGGCATATTTTTGGGCATATTATTTCAAAAGGAGCATAACACAATGAAAATGAAAAGATTCTGTATGGTCATTTTCCTTATTCTGGCTGCCGGGACGCTGTGTTTCGGCGCGGGCGAGGAAGCAAAAACACCGCTTGCGTTTGTAGCGCAGGCAGTGCATGAGTTTGAGCCTGTCTTGGACGGAGATGAGGTCATTCACAGCTTTGCGGTTCAGAACAGGGGAAACGCTGAACTGCGGATTGAACGCGTCCAGACTTCTTGCGGCTGTACAACTGCTTCCTATACAAACCAGATCCCTGCCGGCGGCGAGGGAAAAGTTGAAATCAAGGTTAACACCGCAGGTTATGGCGGAAGAAAACTGTCGAAAAACATAACTGTGTTCACAAATGACCCGGATCCGGCCCGCAGACAGATCGGTCTGACAATCCAGGGAAACGTGAAAAAGTTTGTCACCATCAGCCCGAACCGTGTCCGCATGACCGGACAGGTGGGCAATGAGATCAAATCCAAAGTCAGCATTGTTCCCCAGCCTGAGTATCCGTTCAGGATTCTTGAAGTGAAAACCGAGAAACCCGACAATATCCGGGTGGAACTGGAAACCCTGCAAAAGGAAGCAGCCATGCAATACCTGCTGACGGTGGTGAATCTGAAACAAAGCAGGATACGGTATGCAGACAATATCATCCTGAAAACCGACAGTTCTGTGCGGCCGGAAATAAAAATCAATGTTTATGGTGATATTTTTTGATCCGGTGTCAACAGTTGCCCCGGATTAATGAATATTGCTCTCTTAACCCATTTCGTGAAAAGAAAGACTGTAAGAATTTTTTATGGTCTGTCTTCACAATTCATCAGGATTTGCAGTAGGTAACAAGGCATTTTCCCGTTTTATGTAAAGGCCCTGTTTTTGGAAGAATTGAGAATCCTCCGGTTTTTCGCAAGGACATCCAAGATGAAATCATAAAAAATCCGGAGTTCTCTTTTTCCGACCCGTGTTACGGATTCATCATCACTGCGGTTCGGAGTTGTGTAAGCAGATCATGGCAAAAGGAGCATAACACAATGAAAATGAAAAGATTCTGTATGGTCATTTTCCTTATTCTGGCTGCCGGAACCCTCTGTTTCGGCGCGGGGGAGGAAGCAAAAACACCGCTTGCGGCTGTGGAGCAGGCAGTGCATGAGTTTGAGCCTGTCCTGGACGGAGATGAGGTCATTCACAGCTTTGCGGTTCAGAACAGGGGAAACGCGGAACTGCGGATTGAACGCGTCCAGACCGGCTGAGGGTGCACACTTGCTTCTTTTACGAAGCAGATCCCTGCCGGCGGCGAGGGAAAAGTTGAAATCAAGGTTAACACCGCAGGTTATGGCGGAAGAAAACTGTCGAAAAACATAACTGTGTTCACAAATGACCCGGATCCGGCCCGCAGACAGATCGGTCTGACAATCCAGGGAAACGTGAAAAAGTTTGTCACCATCAGCCCGAACCGTGTCCGCATGACCGGACAGGTGGGCAATGAGATCAAATCCAAAGTCAGCATTGTTCCCCAGCCTGAGTATCCGTTCAGGATTCTTGAAGTGAAAACCGAGAAACCCGACAATATCCGGGTGGAACTGGAAACCGTGCAGAAGGAGACCGCAACGGAATACCTGCTGACAGTGGTGAATCTGAAACAGAGCCGAATACGGTATGCAGACAATATCATTCTGAAAACGGACAGCCCTGTGCGGCCTGAGCTGAAGATCAATGTATACGGCAATATCTTTGATCCGCCTCCCCAGGCACGGAACGTACAGAATGAAAAACCCGAAACCGGGGCCAACTGATGGCAAATGTCAAAGAAATCAGATCCGTGATTTTGGACTGTGACGGCGTGATGTTTGACACAGCCACTGTCAACCGCATCTACTACAACCGTATCCTGCGGCATCTGGGAAAAGCGGAAATGACGGACGAAGAGTTTGCCTATGCGCATATGCACACGGCAGATGAATCCTTGGCTCGCATGTTTCCGGATCCTGCGGAATATGCGGCCGCGCAGTCTTTCCGCAGACTTATGCCTTATGGTGATTTTATAGCCTATATGGAGCCGGAGCCCTGCCTGAAACCTCTTCTCAGACAGCTTCGGCCCAGGTATAAAACAGCGATTGCCACCAACCGGACAGACACCATGCCCCGGGTGCTGGCTGAATTTGATCTCAAAGATCATTTTGACATGGTGGTGACCGCTTTGGATGTGGAAAACCCCAAGCCCCATCCGGAAGGACTTTTCAAAATACTGGAGCATTTCAGGCTGTCACCGGCCCAGGCTCTGTATGTGGGAGACACGCAGTTGGATGAAATCGCGGCAAACGCAGCCGGGGTGGTGTTTGCAGCCTTTAAAAATACGGATCTGTCTGCGGATTTTCATATCTCCGGTCTCAAAGAGATTGCGGATATTCTGGATCTGGAGGTGAAAGACTGTGCAGTCCGGGCAGACTGATTTTCCGCCATGCCCGGAAAACAGATGGTCATAACAGGGGCGGTTTTTTCCGCCCCTTTATTTTTTCCTTTTCCTGCCTCTGCTCTGCTGCTTTGCGGATTTGTCTTTTCCGCCTCTGCCTTTTTCCCTGCCGGATTTTTCTTTTAAACTTCTGATTGTCGTTTCTTTGCCGGATTTGTCCTTTCTTTCACCAAAATCAATGCAGCCTGTGCGCTGACGGAGAAACAGCCGGATGGGGTGCTGCTCAGCCCTGCTCTCTCTCGAATCCGGTTCACCAGATAGCGCTGATAGGAAAAATGAACTCTCTCCGGATAATTGACAAAACTGACAAAGGAGGGCGGTTTTGGCTGAAATCTGGGTGGTATAATAAAATTTCATATGTTTGCCTTTGTGCATGGGTGCTTCCTTTGGGTCAGGGCATCTGTCATAATCTGGTTCCAGTTTGCCGGTTCCAATCCGGGTGCAGTACTGGGCATAGACCGTTTCCACCTGATTGAAGATTTTGGGTACACGCTGGCCCGTCAGCGCGGAAATGGTGAGAACCGGGGCAAAGTGCAGAAACGGAGCCTGCCGCCGTACCTCATCCATATAGTTTCTGAGGGTGCGTGTGTTCTTTTCCTCCACCAGATCCCATTTGTTGATCAGCAGAATGCACCCGCAGCCCCGTTCCTGGGCATAGCCCGCAATGGTAATATCCTGCTCCGTGATCCCTTCCTGTGCATCCATCAGAATCAGGGCCACATCACATCGATCAAGACTTTTGAGAGCCTTGATGACGGAAAATTTTTCGATTTTCTGGGATACTTTGCCCTTTCTGCGGATGCCTGCCGTATCCACCAGGCAGTATTTTTTTCCGTTCACGGTGCAGAGTGTATCCACCGCATCCCGTGTTGTGCCCGGAACTTCGCTGACCACCAGCCGATCCTGTCCCAGAATGCGGTTGATGAGGGAGGATTTTCCCGCATTGGGTCTGCCCACCACTGCAACACGGATGATTTCCTCTGCCGCATCCGGTTCGGACGGGGGCAGAATTTTGATCAGATCATCCAGAAAATCCGGTATTCCGTATCCATGCTCTGCGGAAACCGGATAAATTTCAGCCGCATCCAGTCCCAGACTGTAAAAATCGGAAAGATGCAGTTCCTGTTCTGCCCCGTCAATTTTGTTGACAGCGTAAAAAACAGGTTTGTGGATGTCTCTGAGCATGTGGATCATATCCCGGTCAAAAGGAGAAATGCCGCCTTTGCCGTCCAGCATCAGGATGATGGCATCCGCCTCTTCCACAGCCTGAGCAATCTGCGCCCGGATATGGGGTGCAAACGTGTCATCATCGTCTTCCAGAAATCCGCCTGTATCCACCAGGGTGAATTCTGTATCCTCCCATTTGGCGTCCCGGTACAGACGGTCACGGGTGACCCCCGGAAAATTGTCCACCAAAGCATCACGGCTTTTGGTGATCCGGTTGAAAAAAGTGGATTTGCCCACATTGGGGCGTCCCACAACTGCGACTATAGGTTTCATATGGCTTTCTTTGTCTGTTTAAGGTATATTGTTTTGGATGGAGAATCACATCAGTTAATGATTATTTTGCAGAGGCCGGTTTGAAACCTGCTCCTGCGACTTTTTTCATTTGATGCCATCAAGCAGGATTTGCCGCTTTTGTTCTTCCAAGTCATTGATAACATATATCTCAGCCTTTTTTTCCAACGCTTCAATGGCCTGCACGATTTTCTGTTGTACTTCCAGCGGAGGCAGAGGAACTGATATCTTGTATACATCATTACGATTGAGACCCGGCACACCAAGTGCTTTTGCCTGATCTTCAAGTTTTAATTCCTGCAACATAGCTTGAATATAGCGCAGATTGGTTTTCTGTGGGTTATGGGCGATGAAAAATGTTGTATCAATGGGATAGCAATTTTTTTCTATATAAGTAACTCGACCAGCAGAACCTTTACGCCCAACGATAATGGCCGGTCCTTGTATCAAATATTCATTATGCGAACCAACGATGCCATTTGATCCCATCACCGGATAATCACCAGCAATGCGACTTCGTTCGGGCAATGGTTTGCCATATTCCAGCGTAGCGATTTGATCAAATGTCACCAACGGATACTGCGTATCAAAGATCGGCGTGGCGCTTTCCTCGGCAGGCGAGAGATTGACGGCCAAATCGCAGGCAGTTCGGCTGAAGTCGAAACAGGCGGACGTGGGGGCAGTGAGCAGTTTGCCGTTCAGGGGGGAATCGTCCGGCAATTCATCCGCTTCCTTATCCAGAAAGGCATGGCGGAAGTGATGGGCGGCCTTGCCCGGAGGTTCCATGCGGCTGTCGGTGTCCGGGGTGCAGAGCAGCCCGCCGTCATAAGGTTCGCGTAAATTCACCATGCCCTCTGCACCGCGCCGCTGGCTCCATTTGTAACCGAGAAAGGCTTGCTCCTCGGCTTTGCTGCCAGCGCCGCGCAGTATGGTGGTGCGCTGGGGGATGATTTCGCCTTTTTCCAATGTTTCCACATGCGCCAGGGCAAAATAAAAAAACTTGCCTCTCTCGGCCTCGCGGCAGTGACGCAGAAACTTGCCCCGCAGTTCGGACTGTTGTTCGTCTTGGGGAAGTTTCCTGAAAGTTACCTGCGCCCTGCGCCGTTTGGTGTCGGCCAAGCCATCAAATTCGCTATGATAAGCGGAAAAGAGAGTCGTTTGTTCCAGCCCTTCGGGCAATTCACCGTGAAGGTCCGCCAGCCATTGGCAATAGTCGGCAAAGTCAAGACCGGCAGCGGTGCAGTAGGCGCGCAGCAAATCACTGTCTGCATAATCGGCATCGTTGGGCTTTTTTTCCTCGTCAAACAGGGCGTCTGCCCGAATGCTGAAATGGTCTCGGTGGGTGTCGGGACGGCGCTCTATCAACAGGATGATGGTGTTGGTTCCGGTGGCAATGAAGGCAGAGCCGCCCAACTCGACAATGCCGCGCAGCAGGAATTTTTCCAGCAGCAGGGCGCGGGTACGCTGATAGATACCGCTGTTGCTCAGAATGGACGAAGGCAGGATGATCCCGGCCATGCCACCCACCGCCAGAAGCTGCGCAGTGCGTTCAACGAACAGAGTTTCAATCTCACTGGAATTGGCTGTCAGATGCGGCAGCAGGGTGAACCGGTTGCTTTGCAGGCGCAGATGCTGCTTGAAATCCTTGACCGAATAGGGCGGATTTGCCACCAGCACATCCACTGTGCCGGGTTTGGGCAGGATGGGGTTGGCATGATCCAGCCCGTCATCGTGGAGGATATTGGCATCTCCCGCGCCGTGGAGAAACAGGGCGATCTTGGCGGTGCGGGCAAGCCGGCAGTCCTTTTCAATCCCCCACACATGATCCCGCGCCCAGGTGGTGTTTTCAGCTTCGGGTCGTTTCAGCGCCCTCAGATCTTCCTGAATTTCTTCTATGATTTCAGTCAGAAAGTGGGCACTGCCGCAGGCGTAATCCATCACATGGGGGATAATGCGGGGCGATCCGGTTTCAATGGCGGCGGCCATACGCTCACGCAGCGGCAGGCAGCGCATGATAAAACGGGCGATGGGAATGGGTGTGAAGAACTGCCCCTCCGACTGCTTGAAGCCGCTGTTCAGCAGAAGCTCAAACAGGTTGCCCAAAAAAGCCTGTTTGCTGGTGTATTTCAGGCGGTAGCCCTGAAACAGTTCCACAATCTCACGCACCACCTGAGTATTTTGCTCAAACAGCTTTTTGTTGTGGACTTCTTTAAAGGCAAAATCGCTGTTGGTATAGAACTTGAGGGCGCGAAAGATTTTTTTAACCTCGTTGCGCGCCATGTCGCGGCGGTGGGCGATAAATGCCTGATCAATGTCCCGTTCTTCAAAATAGGTAATCTCCTCACCCAACGTTTCTTTCATGCCGCGTTTGTAAAGGCGCTGGAGGCGATCAATCAGGTCTTCGGCAGTGTCTTTGTTGGGAAACCACTGAAAATCAAGGATAGCGGCTGGCTCACGCTCTTCGTCAATCAGTTTGGCCAGAATGATGGCGCACAGGCGGTTAAAGGCGTTTTCCCTGTCTGACACGTTGTTGTGACGCAGGATTTCCATGAAACTGTTGAAGACCCTTGTGCTGCCGTTCTGTCCGTTGAAATCTCTGAGGGCTTTGCCTCGCCAGGGGGTGTAGCCAATGGCGTAAGGGGTAAATTCCTCTTCAAAAATTCCGCTGGTCAGGAATGTTCCGCCGTAAGTGGTCTTCCAGGCATGGTGCAAAGTTTCACGGTTATGGGCGTGTTCAAACAGCGGCAGTGCCTGGCGGGCAGCGGTGTGGCCGTCGGCTTTCTCTTTTGAAAATTTTTCTTTGGCTTCAGGGCTGTCTTCCACATGGATGATGTCGGAACGATATTCAATGCAGCCCTTATACAGCCGGGAGGAATAGATGCAGAGGTGAGTGGCGCTGTGATCGTTGGCAAGATAGCCGAAAAGCTGCCCGCCTTCTTCCAGGGTTTTCTGCTTTTCCTTATCGTGTTCCGTTCCGAAAGTCTTGCATTCGATAATCAGCAAAGGCGGAGCATTTTTCTGCTCGTTGGGATCTGTGGTGTGCCTTAACACTGTGATGTCGCTCTTGCCGCCGGACGCGCCGCGTCCAACCTGAAATACCACTTTTCCAGAATGAGAGTGGCCGGATTGTAACCCTTTGTAAGCAGACGGCAGACACACTCCAGCACCACAAAATTTTCCGGGTGCTCAAAGTTGCTGGTTGTCTCGTCCCCCAAAAGAATGGGCTTGGGGTAATCAATCTTCCGTTTCGCGGTATCCACGGCAATGACGTACTCGCCTGATGCGGGCCAGTCGAATTTTCTCAACCATCTGTCAGATGTGGATTTTCAAGTTCAAAGTTTCCAGAAAATTGGAATCGTCGTTCAACAGAATATCCTTGGTTGGTGTCCGTTGCAGCCGCTCTACTGTAAAGAAGCGGCCGCATCCGATTGTCAGCCGAAGCGTTCCGGCTTTTATTTGGTAATCATTCGACCGGATGGCATCATATCATCTGATGGTGCCTGTCCATGCTGTTTACGATATTCCTTCCTTCTGCATTGGGTTCTTTTCGGGTCTCTGCAATACAGGGTGATAAACCATTGCATGCCAAATTTTTAGGTTCTGTTGACATTTCATTCTTATGACATGATAAACTTTTATGATTACAAACAGTTATGGCAAACAAAAAATTCGTCTCATAAGTAAGGATAGTTATTGAAATGAATATGCCAAATAAAATTCAATTCTGACTGATTTTAAATTTGATTTAAATGTCATTATATTACAATATGCAGATAACTGTCAACTGCTGAATAAAAAACAAGCAGAAAAGGAACACAGAATGAAATTTTTTTATATCATTGCATATTGATTATATTGAATATATCCGTTCTGCAGACTCAAAAATGCATGGAACTGAACCGCGTTCATTCATGGCTGAAATGACATTGAAATATTGTCAGGGCAATCCTGGGAGCGCGGAAGCGGTATTCGGATGGAGCCGATCCGCAGTTGAATCCGGGCTTACCGGAATCATCTGCATCGGAGCGCAGGCGGCAAAAAGCGGTGGATTATTTGGGAAAAAGGAGAACCTGCGGCTGCTGAAATCCTGCGTCAGACTGCTGAAGATCATTCACAGCAGGATCCGACTTTCCGAAGCACCGTAGCGGCGAACTGACTGATGCCAAAACCATGATGAAACAGGCAGGCAGCATGACGCGGAAAGGAATTCATCCTGCTGCAAAAATTAATAAAAAAAAGATACAGAAAAGAAATTTCACTGACAAAGGATGCCATGCGTTCAGTTGAAAAATTCCTGTCAGAAAATCCGTTTTTGCCCAAATGGGATGTTTTGATCCGTCCTCACGAGGCTGTCTGATTTGGTATATTTTTTTGATAAACAGCCTTATGCTGACAACGCCAAGCTCAGCGGCAAAATGGGCGTTCACTTACTTCAAACCTGACACAAATGTCAACACCCATTTTCTCCGCTGGAGCGACTGGTTAAATTTTTTCCCCAAATTTTCTCTTAATTCAATGAGAAATTCCAGAGTATTGCATACTCTGAAAAAATAAAACGGCTGTATTTCTCTCAGATGTTCGTCATAAGTGATTATATGGGTCGCATTGGCATTTTCGGCACAGAGAAGAAAAGCTATATCATCTGAATCAGAGGGATACACCGGCAGATGATAAAATATTATCTGAACATACTGACCGAGTTTAAGTATTGATTTTGTCATTTTTTGATGATTTCATCGGGTATATTCTTTTCCCTCATTTTTCAATATATTCAAGCAGTGTGTCATCCTGAATAAAGAATCTGAAACTCTTCATTTTTCCGGGCAAAAAATTCTTTGTTCGGGCTTGACTCGGTTCTGCTCTTTTCGAGAAGCAATTACAACATTCGTGTCGGGTACAGTTCACAGGAGGATGTCCTCATAAATATCTGCTTATTTCATTCCTTGCTTCTGCAAAATCACAAAATGCCTGTTCACGGGAATATCCTTTTTTTCAAGATCGTTATATTCTTTTTTGCTTCCTCAAATGTTTTTGCAACCTCCCTGCTGTATGTTTTCAGATAGGCAAATCTGACCCTGTCTCCCTCTTTTTCAAATATTATTGAAACATCTTTGTCTTTAAGAATAAGGTTGGCAACAAGCAGCGGATTCGCTGTATGTCTTCAACCATAGGATATTGAAATTTTTCTGATGAATGCAGCATAATTTTGTCCTTTATCAAAATATGAATCACATGTTCACTCGGACAAGAAGTGACTTTCACTCTGTCCGGAATGCAATCTCAAAGTTTTTATTGGGTCTCACCTGTCAGAAGCAGTTTCCCTTTTTTCCAATATCTGCCAGTATTCCTTCAACCAGTTCTCCATTGAAACAGCATCACTTTCTTTTAAGCTGAACCGGGAAGCAATTTCTGTTATTGCTTTTTCTTTTCCACATCCGCATAGTCACCGTCTATATGTGCAATAACGATGCAATCCCTGATAACAACCATTTTTGTCATTCGGGGAAATGTTGGTATCATCAAATATTGAGAAATCTGTATCTTCTTTCCAATATTCGGAAGAATCTATGCCCAGAAGATTTGACTGCAAACTGATGAAATCCACTTCTCTCTGGTCAATTCCGTCAGTCTTTGCGATAATTATGAGTGCCTGTAAATAGGCTTTTGAATCAAACTAACTGAAATGATTGACAATATTTTCAATAATACGCTCCTTTTCATCAACTCTTAATCCATGAGCAGAATTTGCAGATTCCTGCGACAGCACCCACTGCAACCGCCACACCGGCGCCAACAGGAGCAGCAGCAACAAGCAACGGGGCACTTGTAAGTCCCAGGCAACACCGGCAGCGAAAGTCCAGTCGGAGCGGCAAGACTCGCAAGCGCTGCAATTGCAGCAGATGTGCCCGTTGCCAACCCAGCGATAGCGGTCGTAGATTTTCCAAAGATCGCCATTTTACCTCCTTTTTCTCAAAATTCTAACGGCAATTAACGGGCGTGGTGCCTTCCACAAAATTATTTTATTGTAATTACTATGTAAACCTTTAAAGCTTGATTTGGCAAGATAGTAGCCTGTCACGTTGAATGACAGGTTATGAAATAATTTCGATATAATCGATATATTATTTCTATTGCTAATAATTTATTTTATATCGATCCAGTTTTATTAATTCTCCTACAAACTCATCTAACAAATTGCTTGCAGAAGCAGAAATAGTAATATCGCCAGGATCAGCATCATGATGCAAATGGATTTCGCCAGTTTTGTAATAAAAAATGTCTGTTAGTTCAGCAAAGGACAAAACACCAATTTGCTCCTTATGGCGTAGTCCCAATTCTGCGGAAGTCAGCATTAAAGCTTGCCATAATTTATGGGCATTTTGGATCATCTATTATCATTAACAACAACAACGTATCTGTGCTTGCTTGATTGATCTATGTCCTTGTTCATAATTATAGTTTTACTTTCATAACCATTTATTATCAGGTCAGTTTCCCTGATAATACCCAAAATACCGCTTATCAGGTCAGTTTCCCTGATAACACCAAAAACGCCACTTATCGAAGTTTTGTCCGTAATTTTCCCTTTTTCAATATCTCTCTGCCTTATACAGATAAAAAGGTATAATTTACAAGAACCAGTTTATGTCAAGCGCAAAAAGCAGAAAAATCATGGATGTGGTTAGCGAAATGATGAGGGCTTCTCATTGATCAATCCACACGGAGCGATCATACTGTGATCAAATTAAGAATTTATCCGGTTTCATCTGTGTTAACTATAATCCAAGTTGCCAGTTACAAAAAATCGTAATGATTTCAACTGGCAGATTTTTATGCAAAAAACAGATTAAATTTATAAAATTCTGTTTTAAAAATGTTTTTAAAATTACAACCTCTTTATAACTGGCAACTTGGGTTAACTATAATATTTAATTTGTAAAACCAGAGAGTTTTATCCAATGCGTCTGCAAAGGAGGACATTGCGGTCAGGTTAAGACTGTCAGGAGTGCCAAAGGGAAAATTTGACACTATTTTTTGAATCATTTCAGTGTCCCAAACTTTCAGATTGGGATATTCACAGTGCGATCCTGCGCTTTGGCACACCGGGAAAGCAGAATGTTTTTTTAATCAGCTTTTGCAGCCTGTTTTTATATTCGTTGACTGTAATCTTCTTATCTGGTAGTGCTTCAAATCCGTTGATGAATCAGGGTTCCCCGTCTCCTGGGGGGAGATGACCAGAGTCAGAAAAGTTAAGAATCAGCGGATTGGCACAGTATCCAAAGCAGATACCAAGCCAAATCCATGAAAAGGAGAGATTCCGCATGAGTTTCAATGAAAAAGTCAAGCGCAATGTTGCGGCCAATTTTGATCAAAGTCTTCATATTTATCAGGAATTCGAGGAAAAACACAAGTTCTTTGCCTCTTACGCACTGAAGCTGGCGGATGCCATAGGGATGAAGCAGGGCGCATCGGTTCTGGATGTGGGCTGCGGTTACGGACTGTCCGCAGGGGTGCTCAATGCAAAATACGGATGCCGTGTTACCGGGATTGATCTGTCTCCGGAAATGATTGGAGCTGGACAATCTTTGGAAAAAAGCGAAGACATCTGCCTGATGGTGGGGGATGGTGAAAACCTTTCGCCCCTTGTCGGCGAGCGTCAGTTCGATTATGTTCTCTACAATGCCTCAATTTTTATTTTTCCTGACGCGGCCAAAGCCATTGATGAGGCATTCCGCTGCCTCTGCCCCGGCGGCAAGATTGCATTTTCCTACTATCCGCAGTTGATTGGAAAAGAGGAAGCAGATTTGTTTGATCTTGCTTTCAGACGCATGGGCGAACCTCTGCCCAAATTTCGTGTGATTACAGATTACCCGGCAGCCTGCAATGCTCTGGAGAATCGCTGCGGCAATATCCGTCACCATCGCTGGACACAGCCTCTGCATATCGGCTTTCTGCAGGATTTTTTTTCCATTCCGGCTCAGTCGGCTTCTCTGTTTCCCGGACGCGGCTACGAGGAAAGACGCGAACTGGTCAAATCCCTTTTTGAAACCCTGAGGGGTTTGGAAGGCAGCGGACAGATTGTCTGGCGTATGGCCGAAGGCAGCAAAACATCGTGACAGCATAAGTGGGCTGTCAATTCCGTTTCCTGACATTTTGAGGAGTCCAGACTGAAAGTTTGGGGATAGCGGGCAAATCCGTTGATGACGCAGAAAAATCTGTCTCCCCTCCCTTGCGGGAGGGGGATTTTCAACAGATTTGACCCACTGTAAAATCCTGCATTCTCATCCTGTCTGCGAATCTGCCCACTGTTTTGCAGATTATCAAAG
>JAWKPW010000025.1:0-59011 GCA_041390465.1 Desulfobacterales bacterium
GTGGAAATCTCCCCGGACAATGGGCGGAATGATTCAGGGCGGTGATGATTTTTCGGAGCATATGCCGGATTTCACTTATGAACTCTATGATTTGGGCGAATATCCGGATGAGATGCTCACCCTCGGCGAAAACATGGCTCTGGGCACGGTGCTTTACCTGTTCAAACATATTTTCGATAAGGATTTCGGGCATATTTTTGCAAATGCTGTGGAACTCCTGAAAAGGATACGGATGAAGGATGAGTCCATTTTTCTGGAATTTCTCGAATGGGTGCTGCGCTACACCTATCATGCAAGGAATGAGGATGAGAGCACGGTCAGGGGTTACATTGATCAGGGTATGGACAAAATAAATGATGAAAATGCAGGGAGGATTGCCATGACAGTTGCGGAACAGATCAGACAGAGGGGGCAGGATGAAGGGAAAATAATGGCACTTCAGGATATCCTTCTGAAACAGTTAAAAAAACGATTCGGCTTGACTTCACAGAACATCGAGCATAGACTCCGCCAATCCGGCCCGGATATGCTGGATAAATTCGGGGAAAGCATCTTTGATTTCAGAAACCTGAAAGACGCCGAAACATGGTGGGATGATTGCGGGAAAAAGGGAAGTGCCTGAAGGCACGGCTTTGGAGTCGGCTGCGGAAGCGTCCGGAAAATGGTACGGAATCCCGTGAAATGTTTCCCGTCTCCGTTATTTCGTGGGATTCCTTTCTGCTTTTGCTGCCTGAAATTTTTACAACCAAAAAAACTCTCATGAGAAAAATTGATTCGCACAATGCACTGGATTGAAACGCATCGAACATATACCATTACTTGAAACATTTGACAGGCATTCAGGACATCCGATTTTTTTCAGACATGAATTCTGCCAGAACAACTCTGTGTCACTCTGCGCTTAAAATATGCTCAGCAGAATGACCAGCATATTTTAATTACGGTATATGTTGAAACAATTTGGAATTCTGTGCTGTTTTTCTTTCCGGTGTCAGTGATGCAACGAGGGAAAAACTTCATCCGGATTGCCGGCCTTTCGTTCTTTGTCTCAATGCCATTGCTTTTTGTAAGCAACTTCCGCATTCTGCCGCATATTCTGAAAACTCAGCCTGAAAATCTCTTGAAAAAATGACAAATCTGAAGTATTGAATTCCATGCGGCAGTCATTGCCATATTGGATGACTGCTGCACTTTCCCTGCACCTTCCGCTTTCTGCACGGGTATTCCCTTTTGTATCAGCGGTATGGGAAATTTCCTGAAAATACCGGATTCCCTCTGCATCCCAGAAAAAAGAACCCGGATTTTTTGGAGGACTGCCCAAATTTCAAAACACAAACCGGGGAGAAAAGCATGAGAGGAAAAAAAATTGCAAGACTGACTGTGGCCTTGCTTGTTTTTGCGGCAATGGCCTGCACACAGCACAAAGTGCAGGTGGAGCCGATCAAAACTGAGCATGTGGTGGAAGTCAAACCAATGGAAATGACCATCAATGTCAATGTCAATGTGCGGGTGGACAAGGCTTTGGAAGATTTCTTCGGTGATATTGACGGAGCAAAGGAATAGTGCATATTCCAATCAGGCCATCAGGAAAGGAAAAAGAGGATGAAAAAAAGAATCGTTTTCTGCACAGTTGTCTGCTTTGTTATGGGAATCGTGTTTCATTCCCCCATCTTTGCGCAGGACATCAAAGAGAGAATGAAATCCCGTCTGCCTGTGATCAATGAACTCAAAGCAAAAGGGGTTATCGGAGAAAACAGTAAAGGTTTTCTGGAATTTCGGGGGCAGAGGGAAAAGGCCGAGGTGGTCAATGCGGAAAACGCAGACCGGGCAAAGGTGTATGAGACCATTGCCGCACAGCAGAAAACTGTGCCCGATTTGGTGGGAAAACGCCGAGCCCTGCAGATACGCAATGAAGTGGCAGGCCCGGGAGAATGGCTGGAGGATGACAGCGGAAACTGGTATAAAAAATAGATGGTTAAGAAAGAAATACGCGCAACCTCTCAGGTTCTGCTGACATTTCAGAATCAAACCGGACAAATGCGTCTGTCATGAAGAAAGGGTTTCGGACGGAAAGTCCGGCACCGGGCATATGCCAAACTTTGAGCCTGGCACTCCATGCTTATGCAACTGTCAGCAGAACCTGAGGGTTTTGGGGACAATGTGCAAAATACGCAGATGAAAAATTTCAGACTTTTTACAGGCAACCGGCTGGAAAGCCTTGCGGAGCGCCTTGCCGAGGTGCTGAAGACACCGCTTTCCTCTCCGCTGGCAAAGGAAATCATTGTGGTGCAGAGCAAAGGCATGGAACGGTGGCTGTCCATGCGCCTGGCCGAAGATCACGGCATCTGCGCCAACATGTGCTTTCCGTTTCCCAATGACTTTGTTTACGGACATATGTTCCGGAAAGTGCTGCCGGATCAGCCGGAAAAATCTCCCTTTGATCCGGGGATTATGATTTGGAAGATCATGAAGCTGCTGCCTTCTGTCATGGAAGAGCCGGAAGCCGGGGAACTGAGAGATTATCTGGGAAACGGAAAGCCGGGACTGAAACATTACCAGTTTGCCTCTCATCTTGCCAATGTGTACGATCATTATCTTCTTTTCCGGCAGGAATGGATCTTTGCCTGGGAACAGGGCGGAAGAAATGACGGATGGCAGACGCTCCTGTGGAAGAAAATGGCAGCAGGAAATGAGAAAAAGCACCGTCCGGCACTGGCCCGCGCCTTTGCATCCGCTTTGGAAAAAAATCAGTCAGTTGCACAGAGTCTGCCGGAACGGGTTTCAGTGTTCGGCATTTCCACCCTGCCCCCCTTTCACATGGAACTTCTTGATGTCCTGTCCAACTGCCGGGAAGTCAATCTGTTTTTCATGAATCCCTGTGCGGAATACTGGGGCGATCTTCCGTCCAGACGGGAACGGCGAAAGATTGTGCGGGATGCTGCAAAAAAAGGAATCCGGGAGGAAGATCTGCATTTCGGGCCGGAAAACCCCTTTCTTTCCTCCATGGGCCTCACAGGCCGGGATTTCTTTGATCTGATTGTCCAGTTCAGCACCCAGTCCGATGAAGTTTTTGATGCGCCCGAAGAAAACTCTCTGCTTTCCTGCATTCAGGCTGATATTCTCTTTCGCAGGGAGCGGCCTTCGGAAGATGCGGAGAGAAAAATTGTTGATCCGTCTGACCGCTCGGTGTCGGTTCATTCCTGCCACAGTCCCATGCGGGAAGTTGAGGTGCTGCAGGATTATCTGCTGGCTCTGTTTGCTCAGGATTCACAACTGCGGCCATCTGATATTCTGGTCATGACGCCGGATATTGAAAAATACGCGCCTTTTGTTCAGGCTGTTTTTGATCTGCCTCCGGAGCATCCCCGGAGAATCCCCTTCAGCATTGCGGACCGAAGCATACGCATGGAAAGCCGGATCATTGACAGTTTTCTCCAAATTCTGGAACTCACAGAGGGCAGATTCAGTGCTGCCCAGGTGCTGTCCATTCTGGAATCCCCTCCGGTGCGGAAGAAATTTGATCTGTCTGAAGCAGAACTGGAGCCTATCCGCACCTGGATTAAGGACACTCGAATCCGCTGGGGCATTGACAGCAGAACACGGAAAAAGATGCAGCTTCCTGATTTTGCAGAAAACACATGGCAGGCCGGACTTGACCGCCTGCTTCTGGGCTGTGCCATGCGGGGCAGGGAGGAAAGGCTTTTCAAAAACATTCTGCCTTATGACAATATCGAGGGAAATGCGTCAACGGTCCTGGGGAATTTTGCGGAATTCACAAACCGGCTCTTTTCCTTTTCCAAACAGCTTTCCCGTGCCCGTTCCCTGTCTGCCTGGGCAGAAACACTCAGGACCGTTCCGGAACAGTTTTTTCAGGGGGATGAGGACACAGAAAACGAGATACAGAAGCTCCGTGACAGGCTGTCCTGTCTGGGGGAAATGGAAACGCTGTCCGGATTTGACGGCAAAATCGATATCCGGATCATCCGCTCCCATCTCCGGCAGCAGTTCCGCAATGAGCTGCCCGGGCTCGGTTTCATCACCGGAGGCGTCACCTTTTGTGCCATGCTGCCCATGCGGAGCATCCCCTTCAAAATCATCTGTCTGATGGGCATCAATTCCGGTGATTATCCCCGCAGAACGCAGAGCCCGGGTTTTGATCTTATGGCAGGAGATCCCAAACCCTGTGACCGATCCCGGCGCAATGATGACCGGTATCTGTTTCTGGAATCCATTCTTTCCGCACGGGAAAGACTGTATATCAGTTATGCGGGGCAGAGCCTCCGGGACAACAGCATCATTCCCCCGTCTGTTCTGGTCAGTGAACTTATGGATTGCATCCGTCAGGGATTTTATTTGCCGGGAAAGGATATTGCTGATGACCATGTGCTGACCCGGCATACCCTGCAGGCTTTCAGTCCGGCCTGTTTCAGGGAAGACGGCAAAAGAGACAACGCCCGGATTTTCAGTTATTCAGAGGAAAACTGCCGGATTGCACGGGAACTGCTCAGGAAGCGGAACCCAAAACCGCCTTTTATAGCAGACAGACTGTCCAGCCCCGGAGCGGAATGGAAAAATGTGACTTTGGACAGCCTGTGCTCTTTTTACAAAAATCCGGCAAAATTTCTCCTCAGACAGCGCCTCAGCGTTTCCCTGGAGGAAAAGAATACGGCCATTGAGGAAAAGGAACCCTTTGATCTCAATCCGCTGGATAAATACAGACTGGGGGAAAAACTGGTGGAAAAATGCCTGACCGGCCTCAATCCCAGAATTCTTTTTCCTTTGCGCAAAAGCATGGGCGAACTTCCCCACGGTGCGGTCGGAAAATGCAGATATGAGGAAATCTGCCGGGGCACAGAGGCATTTGCAAAAAAAATCAGCCCATTTGTCTGCTCTGCCAAACCCGGATTCGCGGAACTGGATCTGCGGGTGAACGGTTTCCGTCTCACAGGAAAGATCAGCAACCTTTTTCCGCGCGGGATGCTCCGGTACCGTTATGCAGAAATCAAGGCATGGGATTATCTTGCGGCATGGATTCACCATCTGGCTCTCAACAGCGGGCATTCCGCAGGCATTCCCACAGTGGTGGCTGGAACAGATGCGGTATGGGAATATGATATGCCTGACAATGGGCTGGAAATCCTGGAAATACTCATGGACACCTATTGGAAGGGACTGCGAAATCCCATCAAATTTTTTCCCAATTCCGCTCTGGTCTATGCAGAGATTCTCGCGAAAGAAAAATCTGTCCGGGAGGCACTTTCTCAGGCACGGAAAACATGGTGCGGAGGATATTATCCGGGAGAAGCGGACAATTCCTATTTCCGCCAGTGCTTCTGCCACTGCGATTCCCCGGAAAAGGCGCTGGACAATGATTTCCAGAACCTTGCAGCAGATGTGTTCGGACCTTTGCTGAAGCACAGAAAAAAAACAGGATAGTGGTTCAAATCCGTTGATTTGAATCTGAAACCGGGGCTGAAAAAATTGAACATATTTATTTTGTCATAAAAAATCCAAAAATGGAAGCAGAGTCCCGGAAGGGGTGACATTGTCAGTCAATTTGCCACAGTCTCCACAACTGCGGCTCTGTCAGAAGACTGATATTTTTTGTGCCCTTTGCGCCTTCTTCCCTGTTGAAACCGGCAATCTTTTCTGCTGTGCAACTTGATAAATCAGACAGTTGCAAGATAAGTGGTCTGTCAGATAAGGGTCTGTATCAAAATAACCTGTTATAAACCGTGAAGTTTTTCAAAACTCTCAGGGGTTCCGGACAGGAAAATTGTGCAGGTTATTTTTTTACAAGTCCCAAGTCCCCAATATTTTTCAACTCATGGCAAAAGCTGAGCTTGAAAAAAATAAAATAACTCAGGTTGCCGCCTATGAAAAAATGCAACAACATCATATCAATTCTCCATTGAAACCATGCTTTCTTTTAACCGCAAAAGACACAAAGAGGGCACAAAGGTCACAGCAAATTTATATCACTGTACAAAATCGGCGGCAAATCGGCACTGCCTTCCGCAGCATATGATTTCAATGGAGAATTGCTATAAAATATGAGCAGGACCCAAAAAAGCAAAAAAATTGCCCAAGTATTGCCCAAGTATTGATTGATAACCCATCTTCCGATATTAAAAACCGAAATCCGGTTCAGAAAAGAAAAGGCCGGAAATGATACCATTGACAAGGATACTTCCGGAGCGCCTTTTCCAGAAGACTGGCATAGTGCTGTGCGGATCTGCGCACGGCCTCTTTCCTTTCTTCCCGTGAAGCAGAGCGGACATACAAAGGTTCCGTGACGGAAAAATGATAGCAGCAGTGGCCGGTGCGGAAAGCAAAAAAGATGAAGATGGGCGCACCGGACACCAGAGCCAGCATATGCGGGGTTTCCGGAACCCGGATTTCGTGGTTGAGAAAACTGACAGTGACATATTTCTGGTTTTCCTGCCAGAGAATATCTCCGGTCATGGAAACCAGCCCCCCGGAACGGAGAAAGCGCAGCCCCTCCACAAGGGCAAAAGGCGATTGTTCATCCTCATCAGCCGCAAGGATATGCACCCCGCTGTGCATCAGGCTTTCCTTTTGCATCTTTTCGATCTGTTCTTTGTGCTTTTTTCCCATATACAGCAGCAGGGGCATGTTTTCCTGCCGCAGCAGATGGGCAGCCATTTCCCAGTTTCCCATATGGGACATAAGAATAATCCCCCCTGACCCTTTTCTCACAGCATCCTCCAGAAAATGCCATCCCTCAGAAGTCCGGGAGATGCCGCAGCCCGCGTGCAGAAGATAACGGTCAAGAAACACAGTGGTAAAATGCTGATACTGGCGCCATGTGCAAAGGATATGGCAAAAACCTGTTCTGCCGGGATACAGCGCGCGGTAAAAACGCACCCCTGCTGCCGCACGGGCCGGAAACAGAAAAAAAAATCCTGCTGCCACAATCCATGCATAGATATAAAAAACCCACAGCCCGAATCTTCCGGACAGCAGGAGGATCAGTTGATACAGAAGTCCTGTCATGATGCCGGGTTCACATCCCTTTTGGGAAAATCAGGCCTGTGCCGCGGTTTCAATGGAAAAATCCCAGATCAGGGGCGCATGATCAGAGAGTTTCACTTTGGGAATCTCAAAATTCCGGGTGCGGATTTCCGGGCTGTGGAAAATGAAATCCAACTGCTTTTTGGGAGAAGTGCTGGGATAGGATGGCCTCCCCTCGCCGTTTGCAGTCTGCAGTCCGGTGGCTGCCAGAAACAGCCCCAGTTCCCTGTCTCCGGCAAATGCGTTGAAATCTCCGGCCACAATCACGGGTCTGTCCGAATTCCGGATGATCTGGTACAGTTCATGAAGCTGGTACTGCCGATCCCGGAACTTCAGGGAAAGGTGCACCAGAAAGATGTTCACATTTTGCAGTCCCACCTCAATGACCAGACGCTTGACGCCATTGCTGAAATAATGAAAATTCTGCGAGCATATCGCCCGGTTCACCAGCACGGCGTTTCCCTGTTTGTTCAGCACCGGGACCATGCGCGCCACAGAGGTGTCCCCATATTTGCTTTTAAACACATGAAGGTGGTTCAGTTCTCTGGCAATGGTTTCGGCCTGACTGTTTCCCGCGGATCGGAAGGAACCGCTGTCCACCTCCACCAGTCCCACAATATCCGGTTGTGCGGATTTGATGAAGTCAATGATCTGATTCATGTTTTTGCCGTTACGCTTCAGATGTCCCGCATAGGGAAAGGGAAAATGAAGACGAAAACCTGCACCCGCTCCATAACTGATATTGTACAAAAGAAAACGCATGTTCCTCCTGTTGTGAAAAGATGTTTGCTTCCCTGCGGCAAAGTTTTTCTGTCACCCTGTCTGCCGTCAATATTTCCCGGCTCAGATCGGAATCCGCATCAGATCCTCGGCCAGCACCAGAGAGCCTGCATACGTTTTCCGGCATTCAGACACAATGTCCGCATCATCGCACTGGGGATAAAAATGGGTCAGAACCAGTTTTTTCACTCCGGCCCGGGATGCCATCTGCCCGGCCAGGGAAGGGGTCAGATGCCCTGAAACCTTTATGGCATCCGGCAGAGAGCATTCGCAAATCATTATATCCGCGTTCCGGGCCAAAGTGACCAGATTTTCGCACACGTCCGTATCTCCTGAATACACAAGCGAACATCCGCCCGGACTTTCCACCCGGAATGCAATGCTTTCCGGATTGTGGGCAACCGGTGCGGTGCGGAGCAGAAACGCGTCAAATTCCCGCTGCTCCGGATGCTCAGTGCTCATTTCCACAATGCGGAAAAGATCGGGATCAAGTTCGATCCAGGTCCCGTAAGCATCTGCAAGTCTCCTGAAAAAATCGGCAACACCCTTTCCGCCCGCCAGGGTCAGTTTTTTTTTGCGCAGGGAACCGTCCGGGTATTTGTTGGAAAAAAGAAAAGAAGCCAGTTCACCGCTGTGATCCGGATGAAAATGACTGAGAAAAACAAAGGATATTTCATGCACCGAGACACCGGCTTCCAGCAGACGGCGCATGGTTCCCGCACCGCAGTCAAACAGGAGTTTTTCCTGTCCGCATTCCAGCAGCACCGCGCAGGTGCTGCGGCGCAGCGACAGAGCACAGGTCCCGGAGCCAAGAATGGTAATCCGCATATCTTTGCTGCGTGTGTTTCTCATTATCAGTTCCTGTGAATGAAAAAGATGATGAATCCGTGCAGGGCATTGCACAATTCTGTCCGCTCCGTTTCCGCCGAAAGCGGACAGTGCCATTCGGTTTGCCCGTTTTTTTTTGCAGCACCTTTTATAAAAATAACAATTTGTGTAAGCAAATGAAAGCTTTTGTGCAAAAAAATGGATTTTGCAACCGCGGATGTTTCAAAAGACTGACATTTTTTGCGCCCTTTGTGCCTTCTCTGTGCTCTTTGCGGCTGAAACCGCAAAAAAAGCGGATCGGCCCTGCCTCCCTGCTATGCAAGAATTTCCGGCAAAGCCGCCTCTGCCGTGATTCTGTTCAGATCAGCCAGCCGGGCTTTCAGTTCAGAAATGGTGCGGAAGGAGATCTGGAAAGTGTAAACACTTCCCTCAAAGTCTTTGGGCGGAATCAGCCGGAGGTCCCCGCCCAGTTTCAGATCCTTTATATGCCGGGCATATCTTTCCTCAGCAGCGCTGATGGCAGGAAAACGCCTTTTTTTCAGACAATGGCGGATATTCCGGGCTTTCATGCCGCGATCAGCGTTCTCGTCTGCCAGAATTTCCTGCAAATCCCTTTCGCTGAGCACATCCATGACGGTCAGCTCATCCCGCGCGGCAATGTCTGCAAGCAGTTGCAGGATCTCCCGCTGTTTGTTCAGACTCAGCCGCAGATCGGCAAAAAGCGCAGCCAGGGTGACTGCGCTTTCCGACTCCAGTTCTGCCAGTTCCAGCGCCATGACCGGTGAAAGGCTTTGTGTGAGAATGCCCTGCTGAATCAGGGGAGGCAGATCGCACAGGGGCAGGAATTTCCGGATGATGGCAGGATTTCCGGGCATTCCGAGATCATTGGCAGCTTTGGCCAGCCTGTCCGGCTGCGGAAAATGATCCCGGAGCAGCTTCAGGGAGCGGGATATTTCAATGGGATTGAGTTCCCGCTGAAGAGCGTTGTCTGTCACGGCATAGCGCACACATTCCAGATGCGGCGTATCTGCCTCCAGTATCCGTGCCTCCACTTCGGGCCATGCCAGTTTTTCACACGCGACAAAACGCCGGAATCCGCTGACAATGCAAAACTGCGAATTTCCCTTTGCCCGCAGCAGAAGCGGAGCCATCAGCCCCGCTGTTTTCAGAGAAACCGCAAGAGGCTGAATATCGAACCGCGTGGTGATGCGAAAGGTGAAATCCGCAGCATCTATGCGGGAAAGTGCAATACGCTCTGTTTTATATGTCATATTGTCTGCCGGTCAGCAGGGTAAGGGCTTCCATGTATTTCTGCCGGGTGCTGCGAATCACTTCTTCCGGCAGGGACGGGGCAGGCGGTTTTTTGTTCCATTTGATGGAAACCAGATAATCCCGGACATACTGCTTGTCAAAACTCATCTGGGGACCGCCCGGTTTGTAGGTGGCACGGGGCCAGAAACGCGAGGAGTCCGGGGTCAGGACTTCATCAATGAGAATCAGTTCCCCGTCAGCCAGACCGAACTCAAATTTGGTGTCCGCGATGATGATTCCCTTTTGTTCTGCCAGTTCCACGCCTTTTTTGTATACGGCCAGACTCAGCTCCCTTACCTTTTCCGCAAGGGGGCGGCCAATGCGCTGCGCAGTTTCCGCAAAATCGATGTTGATGTCATGGATGCCCACTTCTTCCTTGGTGGAAGGTGTGAACAGCGCTTCCGGCAGCCGATCCGATTCTTTCAGTCCGTCCGGCAGGGGAATGCCGCATACGCTTTTGGATTTGCGGTAGGACTCCCATCCGGAACCCGTGATATAGCCGCGCACCACGCATTCAATGGGAAGGGGTTCGCATTTTCTGACCAGCATGCTCCGATCCCGGAGAATATCCGCATAAGGTTTGCATTCTGCCGGAAAATCATCCGTATTTCCCGAAATCACATGATGGCTGACCAAAGATTTCATCACATCAAACCAGAAAAGGGATATCTGATTCAGTACCTTGCCTTTTCCCGGAACCGGATCGGGCATGACCACATCATAGGCTGAAATCCGATCCGTTGCCACCATCAGAAAAAACTCTCCCAGATCATACACATCCCGGACTTTTCCCTTTTTCACCAGTTTCAGTCCCGGAAAATCCGTATTGCTTACTGCATTCATATTCCCATCCTTAAAAGATCGATCGAATAAGTCGCGCATACTCCGCAGCCTGTTCAGACTTTGCTGTGAATTGCTTTGACCGTATAACCCCGCTTTGGCAGCATGAACGATAACAAATTGATTTTATAAAAATAATACGTTTTTTTTAATGCTTGACAAAATCAAAAAAATTATGTTTGGCGCTGTCAAAGCAGCAATAAACAATTCTGATGATTTGTCACAAACCTGTCTCAGTCATTTATTCCTGTGCCGGTCTTCTTTGTCTGAAAGAGCTTGACAAACTTCCGCAATATTGCAAATCCCTCCAGATCGAGCTTCTCAAACTCAATGCCGGTCAGAAACGTCTTTTCCTCGGACTGGGTGCACCGAATGACCTGTCCTTTGACATCCAGCAGATATTCCCCGATGGCAACGGTCAGGGAAATGATCTGCCCCGGAACCATACGGAAAGAGGTTTCCAGAAGGATTCCGCTTTCCGAGACATTCAGGGTTCTGCCCATGCCTTCCCCTGTGACATTTCCGTCCTCATCCATGCAGACATATGACAGGTTCAGCGAATCCACCCGCGGATGCCTTCTTTTTTCAATCATCGCCATGTATCCACTCCGTTTTTCAGTTATCAGTGAACCGTTGCAAATTATCAGGGTTTGCTGACAGCAGATTGCAGATCACTGATAACTGTTCAGTGATAACTGACAACAGTTATTTTTTCTGCAGATTGTTTTTGTGATAGTCACATGCCACACGGGTTGTCACCGTAATGCTTGTGGCTGTGGTTTCAATCAGGTTCCGCAACGCGGATGAAAGTCCGCTGTATTCCGCATCCAGACTTTCAGGATTGAGTTCCTCGGTTTCCGTGTCCGGGGAGGCAAACACAAATGCCTTTTGGGGTTCATGTCCTATATCCACAAAAGGGCAGGGACCGATGACATCCCGTTCTCCGAGAACAGCCAGCGGAATATAGCCGCCATCCTCTGTCTTTCGGACAAGGCAGACTTCCCCTTTGGCAATGCGCAGGAGTTTTTCGGGATTGATGCCCATTTTTTTTGCAGGCTGTTTCCCCTTTGTGAATTCCTTGAGGGAAAAGCGTTTCAGACAGACATCCACTGTCTTTTCCGTTATCTGATCCCGGCGCTTGTCCAGACTTACCACCAGATCGCGGAATTCACGGGACTGGCTGCCAAATTCATCCGCGAGACGCTGGGAATCCAGCACACCCAGTTGGACATCCGTGGATGCCTGTATGGTGGCCTTGCGGACATTGTCCTTGAACAGAAAGCAGCTCACCCCGCCGATAAAGGAGCCCGCACCCATGCGCACAATGGGAACCGGACCTTCGGAAGTCTCCTTGATCACATCCACAATGCCTTCCAGCACCACCCATATCCAACTGCCGTGTTTGTTTTCTGTGACAATCTTGCGGCCTTTGAAAAAGTCCTCCTCCGCGGCCACATACATGTAGTCCACCAGAGGCCCCTTGATGATGGGAACGGAGGATTTGACACCGCCTTCCTTTTTTTCGGCAAAGTCAACCGGTCCCAGTATTTTGGTGTGACCGTCATCCAGCATGCGCAGACCGTCAAGAATAATCTCCATGCGGCTGTTCCGGATTGTCTGGGGAACCTTCACTTCCTCCTGACTGAAGGCAAAATCCCCTTCCACCCATCCGAAGAGAGCATGGACCGCATCCAGACCTTTGACAGAACCGGCTGAACCGTGAATGATATTGCCTTTGGAAAAATGGATCATTCCCGGTTCCTGGGAATATTTGCTCGTAATGTTCAGCACTCCGGTTCCGCCGTTGGAACCGATCAGTTGCAGTACCTCACCGAGTGCCAGGAAACTGAGATTTCCGCTGAGTACAAATTGGGACATATCTTCTGCTCTCTCTTACCATCCAAGCTGTTTTTTCAAAGACTGCAGGGTCAGTTTCAGACAGGCCTTCAGGGTCGGTCCCACGCCCTCCCCTTTGATGGCACTGGCCGGGAAAGAGGGAACTTTGAGCTGACGGTTCAAATCTCTTTCCATCAGACTGATGGGCATGATCGGCAGCCCCTGCTCTCCCAAATCTCTTTTGTTGTACTGCAGAATCAGGGGAACCCTGAGAATGCTCAGTCCGTATTCTTTCAGGTTCTGGTGCAGGTCCTTGAGGGAAAGCATGTTTTTTTCCCTCCGCACTTCCAGAGAATCCGCCACGAATACAAGTCCGTCCACTTCCCGAAGCACCATTTTCCGGGTCGAGGCATATTTGACCTGACCGGGAACCGTGTACAACTGAACCCGGACATCATACCCCTTGATTTTTCCCAGCCCCATGGGAAGAAAATCGAAATACAGGGTGCGGTCCCCTTCGGTATCGGCAGAGACCATCTGCCCGGTCACCTGTTTCCGGAAAGATTTGAAAATCTGTTCAAGATTCGTCGTCTTCCCGCACCGTCCGGGGCCGTAATAGACGATCTTCACCTCGATTTCCCTGAGTTTCAAATTGATATTTGCCATCAGCAAACCCTGTTTCCGTTCGGATGTAATGCAATACAGTTTGATGTGTCAGATGTCCGTGTTCAGGGGGCTGTATTTGTTTGCCTGACACCTGCACCCTGAATTCCTGTTTCAGATACTCTGTATTTTGATATCCACACTGTAATGACCTGTCTTCGGTCCGGACTCGATTCGGGATACCGACGCCACGACAGCGTTTCCTTCAAACATGGCCATGGGGGAATAAAACTGGGCTGCCAGCACCGCTCCGCTTTCCACGGCACTGAGAAAGGCTTTGTCCCGGTCGGAAACCAGAAGATTGATGATACTGCCTGACTGAAAGCTGACATCATATTCAAAGGTTTTTGCCCTGTCCGGCTCCTCACGGATGGTAATCCCCACAGAACTGATATCAAGAATTTCATTTTCACCGATACCTGATCCGGGTTCCGGCTGGATCTCTTTGTCCGGGGAGGAGGGTGATGTTTTTTCCTCCGGATTCGGCAGAACCGCGTCAATGCCTTTTTTCTCCAGAATGTCCTGCAGCAGACGGTAAATCTGTCCCAGAGGTTCTGCGGAAAAAAGATTCTCCGAAAACCAGTTCTGATACTGTTTTACCGCGTCATCCGGCATGTCAAGGGCAATATGGCAGCGAAGGATGTTTTTTGCGGCTTCCAGACGGAACTCCTCCCCTGCAAGCAGTTTCCTGAATTCCTCCAAGGCTCTGAGGTACTGGCCGAATTTGGCCAGCGCAATGGCTCCGTCAATTTCCGCGCGTTTTTCATCCTGCGAATACGCGAATTTTGTCCGGATGATTTCCTGAACCTGCTCGGACATTTCTTTGGCTTCCGGAGCCTCATCCAGTTTCCGGAGTTCCTCTTTGATGATTTGGAGTTTCTTCGATATGGCACTGAGCAGACTTTTGTGGTTGCCGATGGTTCCTGCATTTTTCTGAATCAGTTGCCCTGCCCGGATGTATTTTTCCCTTGCATCGCTGAGCAGTCCCTGGGATTTGTAGATTTCGGCCTGGTTTAACAATGACTTGATTTCTTTTTTGACATCCATGCTGTGCCTCATTCTTCCCCCGGGTGCAAATTTCCGGAAACACCTCCGATCTGTGCTGTTTCCTGTCAGAAATCCCCGGTTTCCCTTTTCCGGAATTTATTTTCCGTGGGTGTCCGTCTGTTTTGGCCGTTCACCGCGGCAGGCCAATTCTGTTTCTCCCGGCTTCCTTAATCTGGACAAAACCGTCATCACGGGCTCTGTTGTGAAAAAAATAAATAAACACGGTTATACGGTATCAGACAGATAATCCGCATAAATTTGATATTTATCCTAGATCTGTGCACTGTGTCAATATTTGAAAAAGTATTGACAATTTCCGAAATAGTGCTATTAAAAGTTCTTTCCCATTTACCGGTGTATTTCTCAGGATATTTCCATTATATGCAAACATGCAACAATTCACAAGGAGAAAATTATGGACAAGAAGGTTACGGTTGTGGGTGCAGGAAATGTGGGGGCCACCGCTGCCCAGAGACTGGCTGAAAAAGCCCTGTGTGACGTGGTTTTGGTGGACATTGTGGAAGGCGTTCCCCAGGGAAAGGCTCTGGATCTGACCCAGGCATCGGCCATTGAAAAACATGATGCCAAAATTATCGGAAGCAACGGTTATGAGGAAACCAAAGATTCGGATGTGGTCATCATCACCGCAGGCATTCCCCGGAAACCGGGCATGAGCCGGGATGATCTGATCAGCACCAACGCGGGCATCATGAAAAAAGTGACCGAGCAGGTGGCAAAATATTCTCCCAACGCCACCCTGATCATCGTGAGCAACCCGCTGGATGCCATGTGCCATGTGGCCTATGAAGTGAGCGGGTTCCCCAAAAACCGGGTTGTGGGCATGGCCGGTGTGCTGGATTCGGCACGTTTCAGAGCTTTTATCGCGATGGAACTCAATGTTTCCATTGAAAACACCCATGCCTTTGTGCTGGGCGGTCATGGGGACACCATGGTTCCCCTGCCCCGTTTCTCCACAGTGGCAGGCATTCCCATCACGGAACTGCTGCCCCAGGATCGCATTGATGCTCTGGTGAAAAGAACTGCCAACGGCGGAGCCGAAATCGTAAGCCTGCTGAAAACCGGCAGCGCGTTCTATGCACCGGCCTCCTCTGCCGTGGAAATGGCAAAGTCCATTCTGTATGACAAAAAACAGATTCTTCCCTGCGCGGCCTATCTGCAGGGCGAATACGGTTACAATGATCTGTTCATCGGTGTGCCCGTGAAACTGGGCAAAGGCGGTGTGGAGGAAATCATCGAGATCAAACTGACTGCCGAGGAAAAAGCCAAACTGGACAAATCCGCCGCGGCCGTTCAGGAACTCAAGAATGTGCTGGCAAAACTGAAATAACTCAGAGGTTTCAAATCAATTAAACCCCAGGGGTTTTGAATTCTGCGGCAGCGGTTTAAATCTGTAGAACTCGTTCCCACGCTCCGCGTGGGAACGTCTTCGGGACGTTCCGTGTCCCGTCAATGTGTCCCGGCGCAGGCGGACGCAGAGCGTCCGGTCTGCATTCCCACGTAAAACGTGGGAACGAGTCCTTTTCGATCTGCTGAATTTTATCCATATATGAAGTCCCATTACCCGTATTTACTGACGGAACGCGCTGTATATGGCCTCGGCAGTGTGCTGAGGGATTCCGGGCACATTTCCCAGTTCTTCGGGAGATGCTGCCCGGATTTTTTTTATGCTGCCGAAATGTTTCAGCAGGGCCTTTTTCCGCTCCTTTCCCACCCCCGGAATGCTGTCCAGCACAGAAACCACCGCTGTTTTGCCCCGGCGTTTGCGGTGAAAGGTGATGACAAAGCGGTGTGCCTCGTCCCGGATGCGCTGGAGAAACAAAAGCAGATTCGCATCCCGTGAAAAATTGACCGGATTGGCACGTCCCGGAAGATAAATTTTGTCTTCGGTTTCCCCGGCGGCTTCCTCTTTTTTGGCAATCGCGGCAAGATCAAACTGCCCCCAAATCCCCAACTCTTTCAGAACAGCCGCGGCAATATGCAACTGGCCTTTTCCGCCGTCCACCATAAGCAGATCCGGCCATGGCTGCGCATCTTCCCCTTTTCCGTACCTTCTTTTTAAAACCTCGGCCATGTATGCGTAATCATCGGGTTCGGTCACTGTCCGGATTTTGTATTTCCGGTACGCGGATTTCAGGGCCCTGCCGTTTTCAAACACCACCATCGCACTGACCGGGCTGGTTCCGGAAAGATGGGAATTGTCAAAGCATTCAATGCGCTGGGGGAAACGGGAAATCCGGAGACGTTTCTGCACACGCAGCAGCAGATCTTCCCCGGCTTCGGCCAGAGAGTTCAGGCGGTGCAGTTCCTCTGCCGCGTTGCGTGCCGCCATTTCCGTCAGCCGTGCCTTTTCTCCCCGCTGCGGATGCACAATGCTGACCTTTTCCCCCTTGATTTCCCCCATCCGCTTTTCCAGCAAAGCAGCATTTTCCGGCACAAGCGGAACCAGTATTTCTTTGGGAACAAAACCCGGGGCCTCATAATGCTGCCGGATAAAAGTTTCCATGATTTCCGCATCAGAGGCAAGGGTCTGGGACAGATCAAAATGCCGGGAACCAATCAGATAACCACCGCGCACAGTCAGGCAGGTAATCAGGCAGCGGGCTGCATCGGTCGCGAGTCCCAGCACATCCCTGTCCATAAAATCAGCAGACACAATTACCTGTTTTTCCAGAGTTCTTTCAATGGCAAACAGTTTGTCGCGCAGTTGTGCGGCTTTTTCAAATTCCTGCTTTTCCGCAGCTTCCGTCATTTCGGTTTTGATTTTCTGCAAAAGTTCCGGGGCACGGCCTTTGAGAAAAAGAATCACCTCTTTGACGATTTCCCCGTATTCTTCCTTTGAAACATTCCGGCAGCATGGGCCGAGACAGGCTCCCATCTGCCAGTTGATGCAGGGACGGGTGCGGGTTTTGAACACACTGTCTTTGCATTTTCGCAGCATAAAGGTTTTGCGGATGATTTTCAGGGTTCGGGACACCGCGCCCTGATCCGTGAAAGGACCGAAATACAGCGCGCCGTCCTTGTGTGTTTTCCGCACCAGTGTCAAAGCAGGATAAGAGGCTTTGGGATCAAGGCGCAGCGAGGGATAGCGTTTTCCGTCTTTGAGGATGATATTGTAGCGGGGATTGTGGCGCTTGATCAGATTGGATTCCAGAACCAGAGCGTCATTTTCCGTGCCCGTGACAATGGTTTCAAAATCTGCGATTCTGCTGACCAGAATGCCGGTTTTCATGTCCGGATGCTCTGATCTGAAATAGGAACGCAGACGCTTTTTCAGATTCCCGGCCTTGCCCACATAAATCACCTTTCCGGTCTCATCTTTCATCAGATACACGCCCGGATCAGACGGAGTTTCAGCCAGTTTTTCAAAAAGTTCAGTCATAAACCGTTTCAGCAGAGGAAATGCCCCTGTGTTTTTTTGCAGTTGAAATTCCAAATTCCCAATACCGGCATTTTATCTTTTTGCGGAACAAATGTCAAACGCAGATCAGGGGACAGATGATATTCTTCCAAAATAACAGCAGGATATTTTACAGACTGACAATTTGGGGGGATTGCGGAAAAGCAATTTCAAAGAATTCCCTCTCAAGAGAAAACTTGCGGAACGACCGGATTTTTCCGAAAAATCCGGTTTTCAGCAAAGGCACAGGGGGCACAAATGAAGGCTCCGTCTTCTGGCAGAGCGGCAGTTCTGAACTCTGTTTCTCTGCACGAAAATTTTCGTCTGCCTGCCTGTCTGTTCTTCTTGCAGAAGAAAACAGGAAATGTTATTGTCTGTCCTGCTTGTCAGAAAAAACGCAAACACATATATGGAGGAATGCAAATGGAAATGATCCGCTTTGATGCCCATGACATTGAAAACACCCTGTCAAAAATGAGTGATTTGCAGATAGACAGACTGGCATTTGGTGCGATTCAGGTGGATAAAAACGGAAAAATTCTGACCTATAATCTGGCTGAGGGGGAAATCACAGGCCGGAATCCCAAAGAAGTCATCGGAAAGAATTTTTTCAATGAAATCGCTCCCTGCACCAAGACAAAGGAATTTTACGGGAAATTTGCCGAAGGCGTGAAAAAGGGTGATCTCAGCACCCTGTTTGAATATAATTTTGACTACAAAATGAAACCGGTCAAAGTCAAAGTGCACATGAAAAAAGCCATTGTCGGTGACACTTACTGGATTTTGGTGAAAAGAGTGTGAAAAACCGGCAGGTGAGGAAACTGTCGGCAGGATGGGCATAACCCCTTTCCGTTTCTGCGCAAACATCAATGCCATTTCTGGAAATCTGTCTCTTTTCCACAAGACAAAAGGTGCATCATGAACATTCCCCCCATCAGCGAAGACATTGTCAAAAAACGTCAGGAAAAGGCTCCGGTCATCGGGCAGATGATGGAAACCTGCGGAAAACTTGCAGACAGACTGCTGGATGTCTCGGCTTCTCTGCAGGGGCTTTCCCTTCCGGATTCGCCGGAAATGAAAAACGCGCACACCGAAATCAGCCGTGTGCTGACGGAGCTCCGCACTCTCCGGGCCCGTGCCGAAATCCGGCACAAACGTTTTCAGTCCGGAATCATCACCATTTCCATCGCCGGACTGGAAAAGGCGGGAAAAACCACGTTTCTCAAATCCCTGACCGGCATTGAGGACCTGCCCGCGTTTGACGAGCGATGCACGGCTGTGTGCTGTGAAATCCATTATTCACAGGAACGCTCGGATTTTGACATTGAATTCTGTTCGGAACAGGAATTCATGGAACGGGTCATCCGGCCCGTGACAGAAACCATAGCGGCCGCCCTGCCGGATTCGTATGAAGAAGCATTTGCACAGCCGCTTTCCGCAGAGGATTTTGTGAAACTGCGTCTGCCGTCTCCGGAAGCCTTGGCTGCGGGAACCACCGCGTTCAAACTGCTCCATGACCTGAGACTGCTGCAGGATCATTTCCATGAATGCCGTCATCATCTGGGAAAACCGCCCCTGTTCCGCCGTCCTTTAAGTGAACTGGGGCAGTGGGTTTCCCACAAAAGAGCAGAGACCGGGGAAACAGAACCCAATCCCGAAGCCGAACGCCGGGAACGGGGACTGCATCCGGCCCGGACTGCCGCAGTGCGGGTCTGCCGGATTTATGCGGATTTTACCGGAGGTTCTCCCCATCTGCGCTGGATGGATACGCCGGGCGTGGATGATCCCAACCGCCGTGCCAGAGAACTCACGCTGGCCGCAATTGCCTCGGAAACCGATCTGCTGGCCGTGGTCAGCCGTCCCGGTTCCAGTCCCTCGCCCGGAGAAAGTTTTCATCATTTCTGGGATTCCGTGTCCCGTCAGCCTGATGAGATTGATCTGCTCAGCCGCATGATTTTTGTTCTCAACTGTGACAAAAGAGTTGATCCCGCAGCCAAAAATATCCGCATTCACCGCAAATATCTTACCGATGCAGGCGTTCCCCACCATATTTTTGCAGGCCCTTTTGAGGCCATCAAACCCGAAGACGCGGCAGCGCTCATGGATCGGGTCAATGCCCATCTCAGGGAACATCTGGCTGCACAGGATGAGCAGGTGATTGGCCAATTTCAGACACGGGTCCGGCATTTGCAGGCACGGCTCCGGCTTCTGCACGATGCGCTGAAAAAGATTCATCCCTCGGACGCGGGGCTGCACGATTTGGAAACCGAGGAATTCCACAAATGGTTTCACTGGTACCGGGAAGGCCGGGATGCGGGATTCTGGACAGATTTGGTCGCTGCTTTGGATCGGGCCAGCCGTGACATTGTGGAAGACAGCCGGATTCGGGAATCAGAGCAGGCCCTGCTGAATGTATTCGGGGAGGAGGCTCGCAGGATTCAGGAAGAAATTCCCTCAGCCGAGGTGCTGGAGGATTATCTGGTGCGGCACAGGGGCGAAAATCCCATTCCCAGCGCGATGCGGGCCATCAGCACTTCTTTTTCCCGGCTGGTGAACCGGCTCGCGGGTGAGGTGCAGGAATTCGGACCGGTCATGCAGGATCGGCTGGTGCAGGTATTGTCCGAAGCCGGGCTGGAGCCGCTCCTGTCCGGACAGAGCGCAGGGGAAAAAATCCGGAACCTGACACAGCATCTGCTTTCTGCCGGAACTGCGGAAAATGCAAATCCCGTTCTGGAAGTGCTGCGGGAAACCATGGAACTGCCCCGGAACCTGAAATATGTCATTCGCTATGAACTGCGCCCTGCCGTGGATTTCTGCGATCCCACCCTGTGGAATCAGAATGAGGACGCGTGGAACCGGCTGACAGAAATGGTGCGCGCCAATGGCGGAGATGCGGAAAAACTTGCGAAATTTGCAGCCCGGAAATATCCGCCTGTGACTGAATCCCGTGAAAAAGATCAGGAAATGCTGGCGCGGATTGCGGGAAACGCGCTGCTGGCCGTGCGCACGGTGCTGAACAATGAACGCTTTCTCCCCCGGCGCATTGCTGATGATTATATGCGGGACTGCCGGGTGCGTCTGTGCTTTGGCCCGGAATCCGAACAGGAATGGCGCAGTCTGCTTTTCCGCACAAGGAGCCTGCTGCTTTCAAGGGTTATCGGGCAGATCCGGTCCGAATCCAAACGGATTCAGGAATTTCATTCCGCGCTGAACCGGCTGGAGACAGAACTGCCGTGACGGGTTGTCAGATTCTTTGATCCGCATCAAATTTATTGCTGCTCCGAATAATACCGATTCACCTTTGAAGCCATGCTTTCCTTTAACCTTTGACCGCAAAGGACACAAAGAGGGCACAAAGGTCACAGAAAACTGACATGAATTTATAAAATCGACGGCGAAACGGTACTGCCTCCCGCAAAAACTGCTTTCCATAAAGTGTATTTTCAATGTCGAATTGGCATAAGATTCCGCTTTTATTTAATTTATATTTTTTCTGTGACCGAATAACATATTTGACAGATTCTGTATGCAGCCATCCAGCAGATGTATCTGCGGCAGACTTTCTGATGAACTGCTCTTTCGAACTTCTTTTAAGTCCTCCAGAATTTGCTCCAGCGGCATTTTTATGGAACGGGACAGGAGAAAAGCCGTCATTGCCGTCAGAAAAATGCCCATGCCTGTCAAAACTGTCATAAGAAATTTTGCTCTTTTTATGGCATTTGGGACAAAACTCTCAGACAGAGCTTTGTCCGCTCCGGTTTGATGCTGTATTTGGGCTTCCATACTGTCCATAACTGCAATTGAAAAGATTGCATTGGACAGAAACAAAATGCCAATCATCATAAAACCGAGAATGATTCGATGGCCAAGTCCAAACGATTTTATGTTGTTCTGTTTTGTCTTTTCCATAAAAATCCTTTCTGTAACATATATTTTGCACATCAAATTGTTTTCATTTGTTTTTTGGAGGATAAAGGTTTGAAGCAATCCTGTTGTCAGCAAGGCAGGTTCCTCCGCCTGCTTTTCGAACCGGCCCCCCCGCAGGATTATGACCGGCATGTTTGCAAAGAGCGGCTTTCTGTTTAATTTTATAAATAAAATTAAATAGTTGAGGAATACTTTCTGCCGGTTTGACAATCCGGCCGAACGGCATCCGGCTGTTCCTTCACTTTGCAGGGCTCTCATATGACTGAGGTGAAATGTCAACGGGATCTGAAAAAACAGGGGGCCTTCTTTTGGTTGCGGGAGAGGAAAAAGTTCCTCTCTGTTTCAGCGCAGAGAGAACCGGACAGATCGTCCGGCTTATCTGTCTGAAAGATTGGTGAAATGGTGAAAAAGCAGACATGGAAGCGATTTTGCCAGCCAGAGCTTTTGCTGTTTTGAATTAAACATGCAAAAAACTGTCTGGCAGTCTTTATCCCGGATTCCGGTTACCATCGAAAAATTTTTAAAAAATTTAAGATGGCGGCCGGAATGCCGGGACGAAAAGGTTACATCTGATGACAACCTGTTTTGCTGAGCGATTTCCCAATCCCCTAAACAATCCACACAGCCATTTTGCTTGCCATATTCAAAATCTTTGTGCTGACGCGTCCCATAATGAATTCTTCAACTGCGGTCAGACCGCGTCTGCCCACCACAACGGTTCCGTACCCTTCTTCTTCTGCTTTGTGCGTTATTGCAGAGGCCCGGCTGATTTTGTTTGCAACAATCTCTGTGGATATCCGGCCGGCTGAAAATCCCGCATTTTTCAGACGAGTCACTGCTTCAGAAAGAGCCGGTTCAACCTCTGCTCTGTTTGCTGTTGTCCAATCAGCCTCCTGTTCAGGATTGAACAGTTTCATAAAACCGAGATGAATCCCCATCGGTCTGATAACATGACACAAGGTAACTTCACAGTCTGTGTCTCCCATAAGTTTCCCAATGCAGTCAACAGCGTTCATGGCTCCTCTGGAACCGTCAAAACCGATAAGAATCTTTTTTGAATCAGGGCTGCCGCCCACAGTCACCACCGGAATATGGGGAAGCCGTCCTACCAGCTTGGTTGCGACACTTCCCATCATCACATCTTTTATTCCGCTTACACCTGTGCGTCCTGCAACAACAAGATTGTATCCGTCGTGGGATTCTTTCAGAATATCTCTGGCAATTCCCACCCTTTTTGCCTGAATCTTAATATCCACGGATTCAGGCGGAAATCCTGCGTCTGTCAGGACGGCTTTCGCCTCTGTCATGGATTTTTTAATGTTCTGTTTCATCTGAGTCGCCCACGCGCTTACAGGGGCAACGCTCGCACGGAACCCCGGATCTCTTCTTAAATCAAGAAAAGCCTCGGGGACTTCCTCTCTTACATGAATCAGAACAACCTGCGTATTCTGGGCAGGGAATATGCGGCTTATATACCGCACAGCATTGATTGCCTGCTCAGAACCGTCCATTGCCGCCAAAATTTTTCTTTTCATAAAAATCTCCTTTGGACAGTTAAGATGAACTAAAAAAAATCAGGTGGTTATCCGTTTCAAGCGTCATTCTGGCAAAAGCGCAGATCCACTGTTTTTCAAATGGATTGTGGATACAGACTTTTTGCAGGTATGACGATTCCGCACAGCATCATTGAGCAAATTGCAATCCTGTCTGACAGTCATCCATTTATAAGAGCACTGTCAATTTGTTAATTTGTCCTTTCCGACTTTGCTCAGATCACGGCAAAAAGGATGGAGGGAGCAAAGGATCCGGAAACCTTTTGCATCCGGGTTCAATCAACTATCTTTTATTCATTTTACTTTTCATTACTGATTTGCATAATCTTCCGAAATTTCTGTCTTTCCTTCTTTTTTCAAAGTATGACATTTCATTGTGGGCTGTTTCTTTGTTCATCCTGACAAAGTTCCGGTAACGTTCTTCCGAAATGATGCCCTCTTTTACAGCCCGCAGTATCGCACATCCGTTTTCATTGGTATGAGAGCAGTTGCTGTATAGGCATTGTGCAGACAACTCAGCTATTTCATTGAATGTTTCATTGATTCCTGTCAAAATTTCTATATTGCCAAGCTCCCGCATGCCCGGAGTGTCAATTATCATTGCATCATTGTTCAAACTGATCAGGTGCCGCCGTGTGGTGGTATGGCGCCCCTTTCCATTTGCTCTGACCAAATTGGTTTCAAAGACCTGATCATCCGTGAGATTGTTCAGCAACGTTGTTTTGCCCACACCGGAGGAACCGAGCAGACAGAATGTTTTGCCGGGAATGAGCATATCTTTGATCCGGTTCACTCCGCAATGATTGATATTGCTGAATTCAACAACCTGAATGTCCGGCATTAACATTTGAATCTCAGCAATTTTTCCGTTTCTTTCATGCTCTGCCAAAAGATCGCTTTTGCTGAGCAGCACGACAGGCTGAATATTGCCTTCATTGACCATGACAAGGTATCTTTCCAGCCGTCTCAGATTGTAATCCGAACCGAATGACTGAATAATGAAGGCAGTGTCAATATTTGCACCGATTAACTGATATTCTGTTTTTCTGCCCGCTGTTTTTCTCTTTAAAAGAGATTTTCTCGGAATTATTTCATGAATAACGGCAAAGGATTCATTGTCATAAAATTTTGCATACACCCAGTCGCCGACTGTGGGAAAGTCAGCCGGAGAATCCGCATTGAAAAGCATCTTTCCGCTCAGTTCGGCAAAAACATCATTTTCCCTGTTTCTGATGAGAAAGCTGTCTTTGTTTACGGCAGTAACTCTGGCGATTTCATAATCGGCTGATTTTGGGGAATCTGTTCTGTCCGAAAACCATTTGTCAAAGCCTAATTTGTCTAAATTCATTGGATATATTTCTAAAATAATGTGTTGATGGCAAATGATCACTTAACAAGAGGGTGAGCGTTGCAGAGTGACAGCGAGCATACGCTTGAGCGCTTGGCCAGCCTGTTAAGGAAAATCGGGTTATCATTTTTAATACCAGTTGGTCAGGAAACCATACCTGTGGATTATTTCAATTTTGTCTGATAAAGAAATTTCACCGGGGTTGGAACCCGATTCGCCCTCAGGAACATCCATTCCAAAATACGCATAATACCTTTTCCAGTAATCAAGAATTTCTCCTGTTTCCTCATCTCTGAAAGACATTGGGTGTTCCGGAAAAAACGCAATGCCATTGTTGGCATATTTAAATGCATCCACAATCAGTTCACTGCAATAATAAGCATCCTCTCCTGTCAGATAAAGCCTGTCATAAGGCAGTCCTCTTAATTTAAGCGCCTTTTCCTTTGCTGCCGGAATCAGTTCTCTGTACGCTGGTTTTAAGCGACCGACAAAAACTCTTGGTCTCATTAAATAATCTTTTGCTCTGCTGAGAAAAACAGTTATTGGATTAATTCGCACCTCCGGAGGTAAGGCTTCAATTATATATTTTTTTTGTCCAATTTTGACAACCATCCCCATATGAGAAACTTCTGCTCTGTTAAAACCGGGAGTGACACTTTCAATTGCTGAAGCGCCGCTGCCCACTAAATCCTGAAAAAACAAATCACCATCTTCAGGTTCAAAATCATAACCTGGTTCCAGCATGTTATTTTCTCTTTTTAAGATAACAGTTTGCTATATCTTTATTCATAATGTGTCCACATTCGGATACCCTTTACAGTCTTTTTCTTCGATAATCTGATAAATCAAAAAGGGTGGAAGGGAGCGACAGCGAGCGGAGCCCTTCTGCGTCAGCGTCTAACGAATGGTTACTCATTGATTTTATCATTAATTTCTTTTATTAACATAGGGATGGAATCATTTATTGCATCCCATACAATTCTGTCGGAAATGGAATCATAGCCATGAGCGATTACATTGCGAAATCCGATTATCTGTTCAAAGTCTGCAACAGATTCCAACTGTGTAACATCAATTTTCTTAACCCGGTTCAAAGCCTCTCCGATAATTTCAAACTTGCGCTCAACTGCTGATTTTACGAGATCATTACTGCTGTATTCTTCAAATGTCATATTTTCCGAGAAGTTAAGGATCTGTTGGCACGCATTCAATACATCAAGAAAACATACTTTGGGGTCATGTTTCATAATAAACTTTTCTTTCCTGATTTATGTATTTCTTCAACAGCGGATTTTTAATTCCGTCTTCCATAAGTATGTCACATTCCCGCTTAAAAATGTTTTCCAATCCGTTTTTCAGTTTGAAATATCTTTTAAACTGATTGGAACCTTCATTAAAAGAAAGTAAAAAGTCTATATCACTTGTATCTTTGAAATCATCTCTTACAGCAGAACCGAAGATATACAGCTTTTTTACTCCCAAAGTTTTGCATAAGTCAGCAACCTTATTTTGATATAATTTAAAATCCATCATATACAATTCCTTTTTGTAAAAACTGATCCTCCAAAAACAGTATATTTCAAAAAAATCAGTAAATTGATTTTGTTTATAATTTACATTCACCTGAAACAATGAATTACGATATAATCATTGGCAGTGTGCTGAAAATGATGGACGCGGAATACTGATTAACATCTTTTGATAGTTATCAATATATAAATCAAACATTATCCGATCAGCGCTTCCGGTACGCTGCCTACTCGTTGATTATATTTGATAGATTTTAAAGTTTAACAACAGGCATATGATATTGAGAAACAAAATTATCCTGAAGCAAAAATTGTTTTATAAACTGAAAATGGCTAAACGCTTGGTTAGTCCTGATTCAAAAAATAGAGCAACACCATATCGTTTTTTAAGCCTTTCCTTGTATGTTTTCAGTTGTAACGTTTTGAAGCCCCATATCAGCTATTGCCATTGCGCCTGCTATATATAACCTAACAGCAAAATATGTCCCCTCCCCCCAAAAAAAAAAATTGGGAATACAAAAGTAAATTATTGAGGCAATAATGCTTGACTCAGTATTGGGAATACAAATATCCATTGCTTATTTTATTAATAAATTCAAAAAAGTTATTTAATTCTGCAAGACCGATACCTATTGACATTTTCGTTAATCAGTCTGAAATCTGCTCTAAATTGGTATTTATCTGATTTTTTTGAAGAGTTCGGGGAATTCCATAAAGAAAGCCGATTAAATGCCCAATGAAAAGAGAAGATGCTGCAAGCATTAGAATTGTTGTAAGAGCAATATTGCTATTTTCTGCTTTTGCAGATTTTGAATTAAAGCCAAGAAATGCTGTAATAATAGAGAAAGTTATAATAAAAATAACATTAAAATTGTTATTTTTCTTTCTGACTGATACCATTTGGACCTTTATCAATCTTGAAGCTTTAGCAAACGCTCTAACGCTAAGCTCAGCGGCAGCCTTTTATTTGTCTGCTGAAGCGACGGGTTAGCATGTTTTTTGTCTCTTATTTATTTAAATTTCTTAAAATATTTATCAATTTCAGGTCGTAACTCAATGCCTGCCTGCTCAAAGCAATCAAGTAGGTCGCTGTAAGTCTCATCACCAGCAAGAAAATTCCAGAATTCATCAGCGACCATGACTTCTTTTTTTAAATCCAGCATCCCTTTCATTGTCCACCGTTTGTAAGGCTCTGGTTCATAAGGATTATAGGGGATTGCAATCAGACTATTTACTTCGGCTTTCGGATATTGAAAAAAATAAACAGCCAGCCATTCCAGCATATTCCGCTTATAAGAAATAAAATCTCCTTTATTCGGCTTTACAGTTTTCAGGTCAAACATAAAAACTTCATCTGACTGTGAAATGAGAAATAAATCCACTTTTACTGATTTCAGTTTGTTTCTGACTCCTTTCTGTGCAACTTTCCTGATTCTTTCACTCTCTTCTGGTTTGTTTACATCACCTCCGACAGAAAGATCATTCATTATTTTTTGAATTTCATTTTGAGCAGCATCAGTAATGACCGACCCAAGTTTATACTGAGTATAAACTTCTTTGAATTTTTCTTTGGCGAGTTCTTTGGCAACCGGTTCGTAAATGGAAACACCAAAAGTTGTATTCAGAGATTGGATAAATGAAAACAGAGCCATTCTGTCTTTTCCGAGCAGTCTGTAATGAAATGGCATATTATCTGTTTCCGGTTTGTATCTTAAAAATTTTTCCCGCAAACATGCTTTGACAGTTTCTGTAATATTATTGCTTTTGTGTTTCATCGACACCTCCGTTATTTTTTCTTTAAATGGAAAATAATTTCCGAATATGCCCCCTTATCCTTTTCTGTGCGGTTTAACACCGGTCTCTTATACTGATTTACAATCCTCATTTCTGATTTTTCGGCAATAGCCGGATACATATTATACTTGTCATTTGCCACAAGAAAGATGTCATAATTTTCTGTCAAAAATTTTTTGCAGTTGTTCAGAACATCTGTTATCCCCTGAATATAGCTCTCTCTTGCCTCTTTTCCCTGTCCTTTGTAAAGCGGTCCGATTTCCAAATCATCTTTTCTGTCAAACCCGAAAAGATCATAGGCATAAGCGTGCTGCTCATGATAGTTGATCAGTCCGACATAAGGGGGACTTGAAAAAATACCTTTGATTTTCTGTTTCTTTACCAGTTCGGCAAATATGGAATTTTTCTTTTCAAGTTCATCCGTGATATTTATGGATCGGCTGTCGCCTCTCAGGCATATCTGAAAAGTCTGAGTTTTCAGTTTATTGAACTGAACAAGACGCTGTACGGTATCTTTAGTGTATGTTTTCCACCATTTCAGAATGGAAAAAAGCGGTTTGCAGACTTTACCATGTTTTGCACAGTAATATGTGGTGAAGACAGGTTCTTTTTTAAGGTTGTCAAATCAGCATGGGTTGTCGCTCTACAGGAACGGACTGTTCTGCTTAATATGATCGCCAATATTTTTTTTGTGTCGGTGTCTTTGATTTTTCTGATTTCATCAAAAACAAACTGAATTTCATTCCTGATATTAAGGGAATACCATTTATTCAAAAAACTGTCATTCCCAGTTTTGTCCGCATTCAGTTCGATATGATATTCTTTAACAAGTCTGTTGAAAATGAAAAGGAATTCTTCCTCTTTTTCCTTTCCGTATGTTTTTTCATCAATCTCTCCCCGTTTGACTTTGTACTTGTACTCCGGAACCGGAAAATTTCTGTTATTAAATTCATACAATTCCTTCATCAAATTTTCTTCAAATTTGACAATATGCGAACCATAAATCAACTGCTGAAGCAATCCTGTTATCCGGTTGATTTCAATCTGAACATCGGGCAGGTTGTATTTCAGAAGTTTACAATTCGAAATCAGAGCGTTAAAAGCGGAAATATCAATTCCGACTGCATGTATTCCCAATTCGCAGGACTGAACCAATGTTGTTCCGCTCCCGCAAAACGGATCAAGAATGATGTCTCCTTTTTTAAAATATGTCTGTTTTTTAAAGGTATCAATATGAGTATCCAAAAAATATTCAACAAGCTGAGGAATAAATTTCCCTTTGTAAGGATGGAGTCTGTGAACGTGCTTTGTTGTTTCCGCCTCTTTATACTGGTCAAAGGACAATGCCCAGTTCAAATCCTCACCCAGTTGAGTTTTCCATGAAGTCTCACGTCTGCTGTTGTAGGACTTGTAATATTCCTCAAGTTCCTGTTTTGAAATCAATATTGTTCCATTATTGCCAAATTTTCTTATTCTGCCATATTGAATCAGATAGGAAATATTGGAAGTTGTAACGGTTTTGCCAAGATATTCTGTAGCCCATTCACTCGCTTCTTTTATTGACAATAGATTTTCCATTTTAATATCATATCCTGATGCTAACCAGTTGTTATGCGTTTTTTTTGTCTTAAAGGATGAAAAAATGCGTGTTATGCGGACTGCAACTTTCATGCCAATTAAATGCCTTATCGGAGCGGTCAAAACTGCAACCGCTCCGATATTTTTTCAGGATGGAAAAATCAGGCAGGTTTCTGCGAACCTGCGCAGGAGGCCATATTGGGGGAATGTTCATAACAGATCAGACCGCACTGCAGACAGCGGCCGGCTTCTTTGATGGCCATCTGATCGGTAAAACCCTTTTCCAGCACACCGGTCAAAGCCAGTTCCCTTGCATCAGCAATGGGCATAATCTGCCTGGATTTTGGCGCAACATTTTCCACCCTGTCCACATTCTGGATGGCAGATGCGGGGGTCAGAACATTTTCCGCATAATCCAGCGGGATGCCGTACATCACTTTGTGCACCGATGCGGCTGCCCGTCTGCCTGCGGCAATGGCTCTGATTGCGGCACTGTAATCGGTCAGCACATCCCCTTTGGCAAAAATTCCGATTTCCTCTTTGTATGCAGGCATCTTGTACGGAGGCACACCCACCCAGGAAATCTGATCTTCGGAACCTGCTTCTTCCTCATCCATTTCTCCGGCAGGGGCAGGGGAGAAAATCATTTCCGGGAAACGGCCTGCTGCCACAAAAAGACTGTGCGCAGTCACAGTTGTTTTTTCGTCCGTGTCTGCCACAGCATACTCCACCTGTTCCAGTTGTTCCCCTTCACCGAACACGCGGCTGATGCCTGCATGGAACACAATGGTGAAAGCTTTTTCCGCTTCCAGTTCCGCAAGCAGAGGCAGGGCATCCGCAGGGAGATCCTCCCTTTTTTCCTGGAACAGTACGGTGATTCTTTCCGAACCCAGATCCCAGCAGATTTTTGCGGCTTCCAGTCCGGTCTTTCCGCCCCCCACGATGACCACATCATGGGCCGGGGAGATTTTGTTGTGCTTGGCTGTATCGGATTTGAGCAGATCGATCATCAGGAAGATTCCGGGAATCACCTGCTCAATTTCTCCGCTGTGAAGGCGCGTCAGACGGCTGTCCCATCCTCCGGTTGCCAGCATTACGGCACCGAATCCCTCACTGAGCAGGGAGGCCACAGTGAAATTTTTGCCCAAAGATTTGCCGGTCTGCATGTTCACGCCCATTTCCCGGATGCCGTCAATGTCCCAATCCAGCACTTCTTCGGAAAGCCGTTCCGGTGCAATGGCTGTGCGCAGCAGACCGCCGAGTTTTTCGGTGGCCTCATAGACTGTCACATCATGTCCCAGACGTGCGGAGAAAAACGCGGCTGACAGTCCTTCCACGCCTCCGCCCACCACAGCAATTTTTTTGCCGGTCTCCGGAGCTTTGTAAGGAAGGATCCGTTTTCCGCTCTTTTTTTCATAGTCTGCGGCAAAGCGTTTGAGGAAATTGATGGCCACAGGTTCATCCACCAGACCTCTGCGGCACTGGGTTTCACAGGGCCGGGGACAGATTCTGCCGATGACTGTGGGGAAAGGATTGCGTTCCTTGATAACCTGAACCGAGCGGTGATAATCCCCTTTCTGAATCTGGCGGATGTATTCCCGGATGTCAATGCCGGCCGGGCATTCCCTCTGACAGGGAGTGGTGCATTCCTCTTCTGTGTATTCCCTCAGAATGCGGCGTGTCACGGAAGACAGGGTGATGATGTGCTTGGGACAGACCCGTTCGCAGGTTCCGCAGCCTGTGCATTTTTTGCTGTCCACCACAGGCAGATTGTCCGGCCCCATGACAATGGCGCCAAAGGGGCAGGCTTTGGCACAGCTTCCCAGCCCCAGACAGCCGATGGTGCAGACCTTCATGCCGCCGCTGAACAGCGCGGCAGCCCGGCAGTCGCTCAGGCCGTCATACACAAACTTGGTGTCTGCATCCTGAGGGCCGAAATAGCATCCGGGTCTGGCAATGTCCGGTTCTTTGGCTTCAATGGACACCCCCATAAGGGCTGCAATGGCCTGCGCGGTCTCAGGCCCGGCCGCCACACAGGAGTTGGGCGCGGATTTTCCGGCCACAATGGCCTCTGCATTGGCTGAACATCCGGGATATCCGCAGCCGCCGCAGTTGGCTCCGGGCAGGGTTCCCTCCACTGCCAGAATCAGGGGATCCACATATACATAAAAGACCTTGGATGCAACGGCCAGGCAGAGCCCCACAATGACACCCATGCCGCCCATAATACTGATGGCTTCTATCATGCTTTGTACTCCTTGACAGTTTTTTCAGGACAGGCGGGCTCTGCCGGAATACAGAGCCTGTATCCTGAAAATGTTGAATAATCAGTCAATTGCGTCAAATTTGCACTTGCTGAAGCAGGTCATGCATTTCACGCATTTTTCCTTGTCAATCCATGCCACTTCCTTTTTCTTCCACACAACGGCATCCGCGGGACATGCCCGGAAGCAGGCTCCGCATTTGCTGCATTTGTCCGGATTCACTTCAAACTTCAGCAGTGCAATGCAGCGCTTGGCCGGACATTTTTTCTCATAGATATGGGCTTCATATTCATGCAGGAAATACCGCAGCGTGGAAAGAACCGGGTTGGGCGCAGTCTGCCCCAGACCGCAAAGGGAAGCATCCTTGATGGTTGCCGAAAGTTCTTTCAGCGTGTCAATGTCTTCCGGTTCCCCATTTCCCTCACAGATTTTTTCCAGAAGTTCCAGAAGCCGTTTGGTTCCTTCCCGGCAGGGAGTGCATTTCCCGCAGGATTCATCCTGAATGAAATCCATGAAAAACCGGGCCATGTCCACCATGCAGGTTCCTTCATCCATGACGATGACGCCTCCGGATCCCATGATGGCACCGACTTTGGCGATTTCCTCGTAGTCCACCCGTGTATCCAGATACTGTTCCGGAACACAGCCGCCCGAAGGTCCGCCCAACTGCACAGCCTTGAATTTCTTTTTGTCCGGAATGCCGCCGCCCACATCAAAAATCAGGGTGCGCAGCGTGGTTCCCATGGGAACTTCCACCAGACCGATGTTGTTGACATCTCCGGAAAGGGCAAACACCTTGGTGCCCTTGCTGGTTTCCGTGCCGATGCTGGCATACCAGTCTCCGCCGTTAAGCATAATCTGCGGGACATTGGCAAAGGTTTCCACATTGTTGAGAATGGTGGGTTTTTCCCACAGTCCCTTATGCGCGGGGAAGGGCGGACGCGGTCTGGGCATGCCCCGTTTTCCCTCAATGGAGCGCATCAGCGCGGTTTCCTCACCGCAGACAAAGGCTCCGGCTCCCTGGTAGATTTCAATGTCAAAACTGAAGCCTGATCCCAGAATGTCCTCACCCAGAAAACCGTATTCCCTGGCCTGCGCAAGGGCGATTTCCAGCCGGTGAATGGCCAGGGGATATTCGGTTCTCGCGTAGATATATCCCTGGGTCGCATTGATGGCTTTTGCGGCAATGATCATGCCTTCCAGCACAGCATGGGGATCAGCTTCCAGAATGCTTCTGTCCATGAATGCCCCGGGGTCTCCCTCATCCGCATTGCACAGCACATACTTGACAGTGCCCGGACTTTTGCTGGCAAAATCCCATTTCATTCCTGTGGGAAATCCTGCTCCGCCTCTGCCCCGCAGACCGGATTTTTTCATTTCCTCAATGATCTGCTGGGGGGTCATTTCGGTCAGGGCTTTGGCAGCACCGAAGTAGCCGTCTCTGGCGATATAATCATCTATGACTTCCGGATCGATCATTCCCTTGTTCCGCATTACCCGGAGTTCCTGATGCGCGAAGAAAGGAATCTCCTCCATTTTGGGAATGAGTTCTTTGGAAGCTGATTCTTTGTAGAAAAGCCGCTTTACCGGACGGCCTTTGAGAAAATGCTCTTCCACAAGCTCAGGTACATCTTCGACTCTGAGCTTTTGGTAGAAAACACCCTCGGGCTGGACCAGCATGACCGGTCCCACAGCACAAAAGCCGTTGCACCCCGTTTCCACAATTTTGATTTCATTGCCAAGACCCTGACGCGCAAGCTCTTCCTCCAGAGCCTTTTTCAGGGCGATACTTCCGGTGGAGTGGCATCCTGTGCCACCGCACAACATCAACTCGGTTCTGACTTTGCTCATTTTGTTCTCCCGCTACATCTTGGCCAGGGCAAAATCGCTCTGCACTTCCCCCAGAAGGATATGACGCCGGAATATCTGACGCATTACGTTTGCATTCACCTTCTGGTAAACGATTGGTTCAGCCCCCTCGGTTTCGACGGTAACATTCGGTTCACTGCTGCACATGCCCATGCACCCGGAGGTGACCACCCGGATATCCTCACGTTTGGACTCCGTGATTTCATCCATGAGGGTGCTCATGACTTCACGGGCACCCGCAGCAATTCCGCATGTCCCCATATGGACCGTCACTTTGATTTTTCCCTTATCCTGCCGCAAACTGATGTCCTTGGACGCATTTTCCTTAATTTTCTTCAACTCCTGTATTGTCAGCTTTGCCATGTCCATCCCCTTTCGTCTCAGCGGTAAAAAAAAGTCTAACCATCTGTATTCCGGTCATAACATCTCCCATATGCCAGACCAAAGGTATTCTTATATCTTTTTTTGATATAATTTGCAAATAATTGTGTCAAGTTTATTTAAAAAAATATGCCGCAGCGTGAAAAAAATGTTTCCTGTCAGCGCAGTTCCGCATTCTTCCGGTTTATTTTCTTCATTTTTCACAAAAAAACAGAAAAAAATATGCTACGCGTTTTTTTGGTTGACAGTCTGAAGAGAATATTGTATTTATATGTTCTTTCAATCGGGAAGTGGCTCAGTCTGGTAGAGCACAGCGTTCGGGACGCTGGGGTCGCTGGTTCAAATCCAGTCTTCCCGACCATATCGCCAACGCAAAGGCCGGTTCTGTTTCAGAACCGGCCTTTTTATTTTTCCGCTGAACCATGACCGTTCCCGGCACGGGGAACTCCTCAGCGGAAGAATATGCTCCCAAAATGCTCCTTGGTCACGATGCAGGCCAGCCATTTAGGCGTGTCCGGACAGTTCAGCCGGTTTTCTGTCAGTGTTTCAATGCGGTTTCAGTTCACATCATAATCCGCATCCCCCGTATCCGAAAAAGGAATCTCCTTGACTTGGCACCCGGATCGTCATAAAAATTGAGCAAAGCGTTTTTTCGCACAGTTCCGCAGCACGGCTGCTGCAATTCCCAAAAACAGAAAAGGAGAATCACATGGAAGCAAACATGCTGGATACAGTCACACAGGCCATTGCCGCGGCATCTGCTGCCGGCGCGCAGCAGGTCGGCACGGCAATGATTTCGGATTTGTACAAGGGGCTCAAGGCAATGCTCATCAAAAAATTCGGGGCAAAGAGCGATGTGGCCGATGCTGTGGAAAAGCTGGAGAAAAAACCGGATTCCAAAGGCCGAGTGGAAACCCTGGCCGAAGAAGTGCAGGCAGCAAAGGCCGACAAAGATCAGGATATTTTGGTCGCGGCTGAAAAACTGCTGGCCGCACTCCGGGAGCAGCCGGGCGGATCGCAGATAATTCAGAATGTGGCTGTTGGGGAAAGAGGTGCGTTTGTCACGGGAAATGTGGGGAAAAACATTGTGACCGGTGACGGGAATACGGTCTTGTGATTTCATTTCTGAAAAAACTGTTCCGCAAAAGTAGTAGCATCCGGAGATTGGTGGGCAACGCTCCGCTTTTGCCCACCCTACAAAAATTTTCAATGTGTTACATAACCGTCAGTGACGGTGGCAACTATATGATTGCATTTCTGAAAAAACTGTTCAGCAAAACTGTATCCGCAGGTGAACGCGGGGTTGTATCCCGTGATGTGGGCAATAGTATTATCACCGGTGATCACAATATCGTCATCACTGCGGAAAAAGTCACCCGTGAGCTGTGGGAAAAACTTGCGCCCCCGCTTCTTTCAGACAAAGCTCTGCAGGAATCCACATGCAGGTATCTGGAATTTCTGCTGCACCGCTACCGGTATCTGGATTTCAAAGGCATGGGCGTTTCAGACAAAGTGCCGCTGCGCCTGTCCCTGACAGACATGTATGTGCCGTTGCGGGCGCGCATTGAAATGCCGGAAGGAGACTGCTGGGCAAGGGATTTGCCTCTGGCAGGCCGAAAGATGTGTCCGGAAGAGACGGAACAGACTGGTGAGCGCATGAGCAAACCCATACCGGTGCTGGAGTTGGTGCAAAAGAATGACGGACTCATTGTGCTGGGCGATCCGGGGGCAGGCAAAACCACGTTCATCAAATACCTGACCCTGATGCTGGCTATGGGGCAGGGCAATCAACTGGGACTGGGCACGCGGCTGCCTGTGCTGGTTCCCCTTTCGGCCTATGCCAATGCTTTGGAAGAAAAAGACATTCCCCTCAACCGTTTCATTGACGACTATTACTGCAACCGCAGCATTTCCCTGCCTTTGTGTTCCATGCTTGAAGAGGCTTTGAAACAGGGCGGCGCGCTGCTTCTGCTGGACGGACTCGATGAGGTGCAGTCCCTGACCCGGCGGATGCTGGTGGTGGAACGGGTGACGGATTTCTTTTCCTTTCACCGGGAAAAGGGAAACAAATTCGTTCTCACCAGCCGGATTGTGGGATACCGGGAAGTGCGGCCAGTGGCAGAGGGACTGGCTGAATGCACGCTCACGGATTTTGACCGGGAAGAGATAGCCCTGTTCATTGACAAATGGACTTTGGCTCTGGAACGTGCCGCGCAGGAAGGGAAGAGTTTTGCAAAATCCGAGGCGGAAAGGGAAAAATCCGAACTGCTGGCCTCGGTGGATCGCAATCCGGGCGTGCGCCAACTGGCCTCCAATCCCCTGCTGCTGACCATTCTGGCTTTGATGAAACGCCAGGGCATTGCGCTGCCGGAGCGCCGGGTGCAGTTGTATCAGAAATATGTGGAAACCCTGCTGCGGCACTGGAATCTGGCGCGGGGTCTGGATCGCCGCTGCCGCCGGGATTTGGATGATGTGGAAACCGTGCGCATTCTGGCTCCGCTGGCCTTGTGGATGCACGAAATGAATCCGGGGAAGGGGATGGCGAAAAAAGAGGACGTGCGCCGGAAACTGGAGCAGATTTACACAGACCGGGGCGCAGAGGATCCAGAAAAAACTGCCGGTCTGTTCATGGCAGATGTGCGGGATCATACAGCCCTGCTGCTGGAACGCGGCCCCGGAACCTACGGTTTCATCCATCTGACTTTTCAGGAATATCTGGCTGCTGTGGCTGTGGCCCAGAAAGGACAGATGGATTACAGCCCTGTGGTGCGGATGCTTGCGGAACATGCGGATGTGCCGGAATGGACAGAAGTCACCCGGCTTTCGGTGGCCTACACCGGCATTGTTCTCCAGCAGGATGAAAAGGCATCTGCCATACTGTCGGACTTTCTCCGACTGGCTCCGGGAAAACCCGGACAGGCAGCAGTGCTGGCCGGAAAGGTGCTGCTGGATGCCTGGCCCGGAGGACTGACAGCCGCGTGCCGGAAACAGGTGACGGATTCTTTGCGGCATACACTGGAAGGCAGGGAAGCCGAACCTGTCATGAGAGCCGAAGCCGGAAGAATCCTGGCCCGCACCGGAGATCCCCGGCCTGAAGTTCTCACACTGGAAGCCATGCAGTTCTGCCGGGTTCCCGCGGGAGATTTCCTCATGGGGGATGGAGAGGAACGCCATGAAAATGACTGCCTGAATTACGATTTCTGGATGGGACGTTTCCCCGTGACCAACGCGCAGTACAATGTTTTTGTGCAGGACGGCGGTTACGGGGAACAGAAACATTGGACAGAGGCCGTGAAGGAAGGATTCTGGAAAGACGGGAAATTCAAGGGAAGATGGGACAATGAATTCCGCGACAGACCCAATGATTATGGAATCCCATTTACCTATCCCAATCATCCGGTTGTGGGCATCACCTGGTATGAGGCTGTGGCTTTTTGCCGCTGGCTTACGGAAAAATGGAAAAAACTGCTGCCTGAAAAATGGGCTGTGCGCCTGCCTTCAGAAGCCGAATGGGAAAAGGCCGCGCGGGGCGGGCTGCGGATTCCGGAAAAACCTGCTGTTCTTTGTGCAAAAGACATAAAAGGGTTTACGCAGGCCCCGGAATATGACATGATGGAAAATCCGGAAAGAAAATATCCTTGGGGCAATGAGGAAGACATTCACTGCGCGAACGTCAAGGAATGCGGCATTGATTCCACCAGCGCAGTCGGCGCGTTTGCTTCCGGGAAAAGTCCATACGGCTGCGAAGACATGAGCGGCAATGTGTGGGAGTGGACCCGGAGTATGGACGGGAAATATCCCTATGATCCCAAAGATGGGCGGGAAAATCCGGAAAAGGTGACACCAGACAGTTGGATCAGAATGAGAGGCGGGAGTTTCTATAATGAAAGAGATATATCCCGCTGCGGGTTTCGTCTCAGGCGCTTTCCGAGCCGCAGGTTCGGCGACGGCGGATTTCGTGTGGTGCTGTCCCCAATTACTCTGGGCTCTGATCCCTCTGAACTCTGATACTCTGAAACTCACAAAAACTACAAGGATTTTTGATAAGCAGGGATTTGTCTGTCTGAACTCTGATACTCTGAAATACGCGCGGCAAAATTTTGAAAACCCGCGCTGTAGAATTTTGAATTTATATGAGATATATATCATGGAACACAAAGAAATGCCCATCTTTTTCTCATTTTCTCGTTCCCACGCTCTGCGTGGGAATGCCGCACGGACGCTCTGCGTCCGGCTTTCTGAGCAGGGATCTCGGGGATGAAACACGAGCGGCAGAATTTTGAATTTATATGAGATATATATCATGGAACACAAAGAAATGCCCATCTTTTTCTCGTTTTCTCGTTCCCACGCTCTGCGTGGGAATGCCGCACGGACGCTCTGCGTCCGGCTTTCTGAGCAGGGATCTCGGGGATGAAACACGAGCGGCAGAATTTTAAATTTGCATGAGACATGTCTTATGGAACACAAAGAAATGCCCATCTTCACGCGCAGCTTTGATCTCCTGGACTGGCTCCTGAAAGCCGTGAATCATTTTCCCCGATCCCAGAGGTTCATGGTAAGCAAACGCCTGCTGGATGCGGCTTTTGATCTGCGGGAAAGACTGGAGGAGGCCAATCTCCGGATGGGCACAGCACGCATGGAAAGACTGAAACTGGCGGATGATCCCGGACGCCCGGAGATCAATCTCCGAGCTAATATCACCGAAGCCGGGTGAACCCGGCCGTTCCGGAGCCGCCTTCAGGCGGCTTTGCATGACTCAGCCCGGAGATTGATCTCCGGGAGAAAGAAGGGGAGAACCTGAAACTGTGATTTCCGCGTTGCCTTCCTCTCCCTTTCCCTGCTTTTCGCAAAAAAATATCCTTGACTCCCCACACAGATCGTCATAATTTTAATCAGTTGGGATTTGTCTGAAATATTTCAACCGGAGAAAAAATGATGGAAAGCCGGAACGGGGCTGACTGCGATCAGAATTAAGATGTCATTGTGAAATGGCTGGCCGGGGCATTGCAGGGACAGACACTTGAGGTTCTGGGACTGGAAACTGGACGGATTGAGGAGGTTTTCGGGTTTGAGCCTGCGGAGATAAAGGTGACATCAGGCCGGGTGGATGTGATGCTTCGTGATGACAGGAAACACATTTACCACATTGAGGAACAACGGAATCTGGAAAAGTCCGATTTGTACCGCTTTGCCGCTTATCATTTTCTGGGTGCAAAGCGCTGGGGAATCAGAATCACGGATGTCATTCTTGCTTCAGGGGATGTGTATGCGGGTGAGAAAAAAATTGTCACATCCAGCGGCACATACACTCCTGTGGTCATTGACTTCAGCCGGAGGGACGGATTCAGGCGGCTGGAGGAAATCCGCCAGGCTGTTGATGATGGCACATTTGTCAACTGGACAGAACTGGTGTTTCTGCCCCTGTACGGAAAGAAAATCGGAAACAGGCAGAGTGAGCTGGCCGAACAGGTCCTGAAATTTGAGACAGGGCTGCACCGCATACAGAAAATACCCGTGAATCTGCTGGCCGCCACACTGGTCATGTCCAACAGACTCATTGACAAAGCACGGCTCAGAGAACTGTGGGAGGAGGTTAAAATGCTGGATATTCTGGAAGTTGCAAGAGAAAAAGGCATGGAAGAGGGAAAATCTCTGGGAATTCAGGAAGGAGAAACGCGGGGAATACTGAAAACCTCCCGTGAAATGATCACGGATGCGCTGATTGAGAGATTCCGTCTGATTCCGCCGCATGTATCAGAACGGCTCCGGAACATGGACAACAGCGATGTGCTGAAGGGGCTGTTCCGGCAGGTTTTCCGGTGCGGAACGCTGCAGGAGTTTGAAAAGATTCTGAATCAGGTATAGATATTTTGACAGCGGATCAAATTGCCTGACAATGTCATCCCTTCCGGGATTCGGATCTGTTTTTCGGAATTTTTCTATAATACCAATTCGCCATTGATCTGAAACATAAGTTTTTCAGAAAAACCGGATTTTTCCGAAAAATCCGTTTTTTTGAACACACGGAAACCTCTTTTTTTCCTGCTTGCAAGTATCTTTTCAATGGCGAATTGGTATAACGCTCCCTTTGTTTTCTCCGGCATGAAAACCGCATATGTCATTCCGGCAAAAGCCGGAATCCATTTTTTCAGTCTTTTCTGATCGCTGTTTAGGTTCTGCTGACATCTCAGATTCGGCTGCGGGAATGAAGATTTGACAACTTTCAGAAAGTTGTCAAATCTTACGGGAGTCTCCCAATTCGCTCAGTTATTTCTTTCGGACTTTTGCCCCTTAACTGGCATTGCTGGGAAATCCCTGTCCGTTCCGTTTATCAGATGCAGCAACTGTTCCACATAACTGTTGAGATTTCTGGCCTGAAGATACATTTCTTCCGCAGCAGAATGGGTCTTCTGGGCATCTGCGGCATTTTGCTGGGTCACTTTGTCCATCACAGAAACAGATTTGCTGATCTGAAAGATGCCTTCGGCCTGTTCATTGGATGCCTGGGCAATTTCGCTGATCAGTTCGTTCACCTTTCCAGCGCTTGCGGACACTTCCCCAAAAGCCTGACCGGTCGTGCTGACAAACTGCACACTGCTGCGGATTTTCTTCACCGTGCTTTCAATCAGGGCAGACGTGTTTTTGGCAGCCTCGGCAGATCGCATGGCCAGATTCCGGACTTCTGCGGCCACAACCGCAAATCCGGCTCCCGCCTCACCTGCCCGTGCTGCCTCAACAGCCGCGTTCAGGGCCAGCAGATTGGTCTGGAATGCGATTTCATCAATGGTTTTCACAATTCTGGATGTCTCTTCGCTGGCACTGTTCATTTCTGCCATTGAGACCGTGAGATTCTTTACAGTCTCATCCGCATTCTTTATCCGCGCGTCTGCGGCTTTCATCCAGATGATCCGCCTGCGCCGCATTGTCCGCATTCCGCTTTGTCATGGCAGACATTTCTTCCAGAGAGGCGGAACTCTGCTCCGCAGACGCGGCCTGATGGGAGGAATTTTCAGAAAGAGACTGACTGGCACGGGAGACTTCCTGCGAAGCCCCGGCAAGCGATTTCCCCGCGAGGATAAGGCCCTCTGTTATCGAGCGAAGAGGCTTCACTGTTGCATTCACCAGCCGGACAATCAGGAGCACAGCAACGGAAATCACAATAAGCAAAAGCAGGATATTGACATTTCTTGCCTTTCTGACAGGAGCCATGATCTCGCTGTTCAGGGAAGCAACTCCCAGTGTCCATCCTGCTTCTCCGCATGGACTTACGGCAACAATCCCGCCCCCTGTTTTGGCATCCTTGTATGCAAAATGCCCCTGCTTCTGATTCAACAGAGCGGAACCGAACGGAAAGTCTTTTATGGTTCCGCTGATGGCCGACTGATCGGGATGCGCCAGAATATTTCCCTGTCTGTCATACAGAAAGGCATATGCCGATTTTCCGGCATGAACCGATTGGACAAAACGGGTGCTGATGAAATCCATTCGGATGATGCAGAAAAAAACGCCTCCTGTCTCTTCTCCGTATTTGATGGGCGCGGAAACAGCAAAAACAGTATTTCCGGTAACTTTGCTCACAAAGGAATCAGACACCCACACGTTTCCCCTCATGGATTCCTGAAAATAGCTCCGATCAGAGACATTGATTTTTCCGATAATGCTTTCGTCTCCTGCTGCCACCGGATTTCCTCCGGAATCCGCAATGCAGACATTCTCAAAGGCAGAATAGTTTTTCAGCAGAATGTTAAGATCCTGACTGGCTGACAGACGGGCATTTCTGCCCACATGGGTATCTTTGAGAGCGATTTGATAAAGATTGAACTGGCTCCATACCGTCACATCCGTTTTTCTGTCTCCCACCCATTCCGCAATGGATTTGGCCGCTGAATCCGCAAGATGGCCTAGCTGCGAGCGGATACCGTTTTCTATGGCACGGGAAATCATCACATGGGAAACCGCAACAGAAAGAACCATGCCTGCGGTTATCAGCGCAACGGTGGGGATCAGATACCTGCTTTTCATGGACAGTTTCATAATTTCTTCCTTTTTTTCAAAAAATTCTCTGCAACTCTTCCAAGGTGATTTCTGAAAATGAATGTACCGGTTCAGTCATCTGAAAGATTTGACAGGTTTTGGAAATCTGTCAAATCTGAGGAAGTTCTTTTCCGGAAATCGCCTGATGCGTTGAAATTCATATCCACTCTTTTGTCATTTCATCAATTTTCTGCATCTGCTCAATGGTGAAGGCAGGAACTTTGATGATGTTTTTCACGGTTCTGACTTCTGTGTCAGGGTGCGATCTTTTCTGTCTTCAATACCGGAAAGAGAGCACAAGGTTTTTCCGCTGAATGCCGTCTTTGCTGATTCAAATCCATTCCAGATAATTGGTGACAGGAAGATTGTCAGAAAGCTGCCTGTATTTTCTGATTTGCCCGGATTTGAGAATTCTGTCAGGGTTCTCACCAATTTTTTGTTCTCAATATAATCGGCAATACTGCCCATTCTGGTGATTTTGAAATCGGACGCGCCGAATTTCCCTTCCCGTCTGCCTTCGCGGCGTATGCTGATGCTGCTGTCAACATCAGCGGCAATCTCTGCCAGCAGGGCTTCGAGTTCCGGACGGAGGGAATACTCGGGGGGAATCTCAGCAGGGTTTTCGGCTTGCAGGGCTTTGAAACAGGGGGAAAAGTGTCTCATGATTGTCCGCAGGGAGCTGATACCGGGCAGATACGTTTTCAATGTTCTGCTGATACGGGGTTATTTGATTGATGATGCAAAACGCTGAGGAAGAGGCAGGGGAGGGAAAACCCGCTGATACTGCCATATTTTATCCCCTCCCGCAGAGGAGGGGATTTTCAGCATCAGGCAATTTGCCCCTCTGCCGTTCCGGTTTCATCCCCAGCATCTGATTGCATGTGAAACCATCCTACTGCGCATTCTGCGCGGGGCCGAAGACTTCGGGCGGTTTGACCGTGCTGCCTGTGGCATTGGGGAAATTTTCCGCCTTGTATGCCTTCCGGTTTTCCTTGATCATATGTGCGCCTTCTTCCATAAAGGTGTTGAAGCGTTTTTTGCACTCATAGAATCCGTGCCACCAGGAATAATCCGGAGCCATCATGGCCGCGCCCATTCTGGCCCGGCGCCCCTCATGATGCCAAAGTTCGTAAAATTCAAATTCCATTACCTCGTCAAAAAATTTTGTGCTGTCCAGCAGACCTTTTTCATTGAGATCATCAAACATCTTTTTGGCCGGTTTGTAATAGACCTCATTGTATTCCTCCACCACCCGATCCATCTGGCTGAAATGGCCGTCTGTCCAAACTTTTCCATGACACTGCATACAGATTTCAGCCATTTTCTGCCGTTCGGTCTGCCAGTTGGTTTTGGCAGGAAAAGCCTTGAATTCCTCAGGCCGGACAGTGAGCGGAGCCTACAGTTCCCAGGCCAGCCGTTCGGTCACATCATGGCTGGTCATCACAGTTCCCGCGCCGGACATATGGCAGGAAGCGCAGGTGGGGCCTCTGAAATCCACACCGGGGGTCCAGGTTCCGGGAGCGGAATTCCAGTTGTATTCATCTCCAAATGCAGCATAAAGTGCTCCGTGCTTGGATTCCGTGTAGATTTCGATCTGGGGATGATCCGGGCCCAGATGGCACTGGCCGCAGGCTTCGGGTTTGCGGGCTTCCATTACGGAAAAACGGTGACGGGAATGACAACTGGTGCAACTGCCCTTGCTGCCGTCCAGATTGATGCGTCCCACACCGACATTGGGCCAGGTGTCAGGATCAAGTCCGCCGTCCTTTGTTTTCAGAACAGTGCCGTGGCAGTGATAACAGCCGTTCAAGCGCTCAAAATCGCTGTTCATGCCGTGGTTGAGCCAGGGATCAATCTTCCACATAATCTCAACCGTATTGGCATGTTTGCTCATGCTGTACTGTTTGCTTTCATCCGGGTGACACCGGGAGCAGTCTTTGGGCGTGACCGCAGCAGCAACCGGCACACTGTATTCTTTGCTTCCGTATTTCAGATCCGAGCGTTCATACTGTTTGAAATGCGCCTGACTCACATCCGCATCATGGGCTTCGGCCATGTGGCAGTCATAGCAGGTGATGTTTGCGCTGGCATGGCGGCTGTTTGCCCAGTCGGCAAACAGGCCCGGATGCTCCTGTTTGTGGCATTCAATGCAGGCCTTTAACCTCTTGGGCACTCTGCGCTCAATCGGAAAAGATTTTTTCGCTGGCATGGCCTGTCCCCGTTCTGTGCCGTGACTGTCCCGCGCTGGGAGCAAAACAGGCTGGTTATTCCCATACACAACAATCTCAAACCCTTTTTCATGCCTCCTCCTTTCACATTTTGCAGATGATTTATAAAAAACAGCTAGTACATGACCACGTTGAATTTTACAGGATCAAAAACTGAATTTTTTCAAAAAATTCAGTTTTTTCATTGTTTCATCCTGTAAAAACTAAGTTGGTCGGGTAGTACCAGTACATGACCACGTTGAATTTTATGGAATTGCAAACTGAATTTTTGAAAAATTCAGTTTGTTAATCGAACAGCGATTCTCTTAAAACTAATGTGGTTATGCGCCAATTTACATGACCACGTTGAATTTTACAGGATCAAAAACTGAATTTTTTCAAAAAATTCAGTTTTTTCATTCCCTGTTTCATCATAGCCATAAAAACTAAATTGGTCATGTACTAGATTCCCAGCCCCCTGTATGAGGTGCGGTACTGCTTGTATCCGTAATGATCCCGCGAATTGTGAACCAAATCCCGGTGACAGTCCACGCATTTTTTTTCATAACCGCTTCGGGCATACACCACATCCCTGTGCGCAAGCATTGCCCCCCGTTTGTTGGGAATGTAAAGAAGATTCCTGTGGCATTTCTGACACTGTTCATTGGTAAAGGAAGCATATGCCTTCTGCCGGTTTTTTTCATGGTCATAAGCATCCTGGGTGAAATGAACCACAATATCCTTGATGCCGTGCATGGTTTTTGCATAAAAAAAGTCAAAGGTGTGCTGGGGAGCGGGCAGATGGCAGTCCATGCAGTCAGCCACAAATCCGTGCGCATTGTTGACATGGGTGGAGGTCTTCCAGGTGTCAAAGGCAAACTGAATTTCATGGCAGGACGCGCAGAACTGCGGGGTTGAAGTGCGGACCATTGCATAATAGGAGAGACTGAAAAGCGGAAAAGCGATTAAAAGACCGATGGTGATGAGAAGCAGTGACTTGACAAATTTCTTCATGTTCCTCCTCCTTTTTCTTCTGCAACTGAAGATATTCTTAACGTTTTCCCGAAATAAAAAAACGGCAACTCCTTATCTGACATGGTGTTGCATAATTTTCATGACATAACCTTCTTTTTTATTTATTTTTTTAATCTGTCTGCCTCCCCGATCTGTGTCCCCTGACGGATTAAACAGACAGTTGTCCTGCTTTTCAGTGACTGAATCCCTGTCCTTCTGCGCTTCCCGGCAGTCCGCCGCACAGCAGAAGATGCATGATACCATACAGCGCGACTGTCATTAACGTCAAGCAGTTTTTGGGTTCCGGTTAAGCATGGATCAACGAATTTTTCCCTGTTCAGAACCCTTCCTGCCCGTTTCATACCCGCCACCGGTCTCATTGATTTTTCTGCTTCTGTCAAAGAGAAGCGGTTGATCGCCTGATATGCATTCCGCCAGCATTGTCATGCACAGTTCCGTTCCTTGAAAAACAGACTGCCTTGCGGTTCCGTCTCCTGATATGTGTCCTGAAATTCAGGTTTTCTTTCTGTTTTCCATGCCGCCTCCGGACTTTCCGGCGGCATGTTTCCCGGAAAAGAGTGAGTCCCGCTGCGGCTCCCCAATCATCGGTGCAATAATTTTCTGTTGGAAAAACAGACAGTCTGTTCATTAATCCGGGACAACCCCGCATCAGGAAGTCCGTCTGCCGCTGTGCCATGCGGGCATGATTCCCATAGTTCCTTCAATCCTCTGTTCCCGGCATGACTCCGAAATTCATCGGATTCCGCATCCGTCCTGATTTCCGCTTCCGGACCGGACAGAAAGGAACGGTTCGAGACTCTGCAAAATGCGGATTGTCCCGGCAGGGTTTTTTCCAAAATTCAGAACTTGCCGCATTTTTTGATATTTCAGGATTTCTGCCGATGTCTCCTGACCCGCCGCTGCTCAAAGTCTGCGTTTCAGTCTGATCCCTCACTCCCGGCTGCCGGAACATTGCGACGATATTCCAGTCTGAAAGCTTTTTTGCGGTTATTGCAGCGACAGCGCTGTCCGCCGTTTTCGCTGTGGCCGTTTTTTGCAGATATCGCTGCAGTGCCTGCATATTGTTTCATAAACGAACTGTATCAGATTATGGATAAAGTCAACAGTTTGACTTTTCATTCTACCTTCCTTTTGTTGTCTGAAACGTTGTCTGAACCCGGATTCACAGGATTAAGGGGAAATGAACCGGGATGTAATAATACCGATTCGCTGTTGAAACCATGCTTTTTTTGACCGCAAGGGACACGAAGACGGCACAGAGGTCACAGCAGATTTGCATGGCGGCATAAAATCGGCGGAGAACCGGCACTGCCTTCCGCAAAATATGATTTCGTGGAGTGGTATAAATCCTGAAAATCCGTCAATCCCGCAAATCCCGGTTCAGACAGATTTTTGTCCTGAACTGTGATTCATCTGATTGCAGAACTGCAGAGCCGGCACATGTTTTTCCGTTCCCACCCTGTGATGAAAAGACGGACAGCGCTCCACATCTGCTTATAATCCGGAGACCTTTTGGAGAATGCAAATCACTTCCGCCAAACCGATGGCATCATCTTCGTTCACATCAGCCTCTGATTCCGCATAATCCGTGCGGATCAGCCCTGTGGTGTCCTCTCCTGCCAGCACTTTCAGGGCAGTGACAGCATCTGCCAGATTCACGCTCTCATCGCCGTTGATGTCCCCCGGATCAGGGGCATTGGTCTGGATGACGGAAGTGTATTTGGGCATCGACTGCATATCTCTCAGGTCTTTGGCATAAATCAGGATGCTGTATGTGCCATTTTTCGTGAAACCTGTCCAGTTTTCCTCATAAATCCCGTTTTTTTGATAATCTTTGAGATTGACATGGGGAAGCTCGGTGACAGATGCACCGGAAGAAAGGGTGCCGGATTCCGGCGGAACAATCACAGCCCACACCCGGCTGATGCCATCTGCATCAATCACATTTTCCGCATGGATACGGGCTGAAGTCTCTCCATTGGCAAGCGTTTGAGGCAGAGAAACTTTTCCAATGGAAGGCAGATCTCCGGCTGAAAGGGTTTCATTGCCGATTTTCACATTCTGAGCCAGTTCAATATCCTCTGTTTCATTTTCAATTCCGTTTCCGTTTGCATCAATCCGGGAATTCTGCAATCCGGTCAGTTCCATTGCCAGTGAGGCTTTCTCATAGGAAGTGTAAAAATTTTCCCCGTTGAACAGGTGCTGCCAGAACAGGAATGAAAAGGAAACCGTACCTCCGGAGGCAAATACAGAAGACTGATCCGTACCGGAACTTGCGGCAGCAATTCTTTCTTTTCCAGAGGGCGGTGCAAGTTGGGGAACGAAACTTCCGGAACGGCAGGCATCGTACAGAAGAACCACTTTTCCGGGAATCACGGCCTGAACACTGTCCAGCCACGAATCCAGCTCAGAAGCATACAGAAGTTCAAACTCCCGCATTCGGAAAGTTCCGGTCCCGCCGTGATCCACCATGTAAATGAACAGATCCTGTGCATCCGCAGCCCAGGTTCTGATTGCGGTTTCCAGATTTTCATTCGCGGCATCCGCATCCACATCATCCAAAATGCCGTTGCCGTCCAGATCAAGATCCGTGTCATGGGAAAGATAAAAAATGCTGTTTTTGTCATAGCCCTGATACAGCAGCGCGCGGCAGGCAAAATTGGCGCACATCTGTGTGGCATCCCAGAGATTGTTTCCGGGAAAAGGTCCGCCGCCTGCCACAATAATCGCTTTGGATTTTTTCACCGGAATCACGGAACCTGCGGGTTTGAATATCTGAACCCGGTTGTTGTGGGTATCGGCTACAAAAACCTTCTGCTGTTCTCCAAGACCGTAAACGCACAGATAACTCGGGCCGCTTAATTTTCCGGCATCAATTCCGGCTTCTCCGAATTTTGTGATATACGTCCCGTCCGAAGAAAATTTCTGAATCCGACTGTTGCGTTTGTCCGCAATATATACAAAATTTTGTGCATCAATGGCAATTCCCTCGGGCCAGAGAAATTCTCCGGGTTCTGTTCCCTCATGTCCCCATTTCTTTATAAACTGCCCGCCAGAATCAAACTTCTGCACCCTGTGGTTTGCCGCATCCGCAACATACACATTTCCCAGACTGTCAACCGCGAGTCCTATGGGATGATTGAGCTGTCCGTCTTCCGCTCCATATCCGCCCCACTGCCGGACAAAGGCACCACCGGAATCAAATTTCTGAATATTGTGATTTTCATAATCACTGACATAGACATGGGCATCAGGTGAGACCGCTATGGCCAGCGGCCATGTGAACTGCGCATCTCCTGTGCCTTTGGCCCCCCATTTTGCAAGAAAATTTCCGTTTGGATCAAATTTCTGAATCCGAAAATTGTTTGTGTCCGCAATATAAAAATTGCCGGAACTGTCCCCTGCAATTCCGGACGGTTCCCACAACTGCCCGTCCTCATGTCCCAGCATTCCGAACTGACTTATATAATTGCCACCGGCTCCAAATTTTTGAACCCGTCCGTTTCCCCGATCCACCGCATAAAGATTTCCCTGCGCATCTGTGGCAAGACCATGAGGCTGTGCAAACTCTCCCTCTTTGGAACTCTGTGTTCCCCATGCAATGACAAAATCGCAATCATTGGAAAATTTCTGAATCCGGCTGCTGTGGGTATCTGCCACATAAATATTCCCCTGAAAGTCAAGCGCTATCCCTTCGGGAAGCCGGAACTCTCCGTATTCATATCCCCACTTTCCCCATTGCCTTATGTAATCGCCATTTTGTGAAAAGATTTGAATCCGGTGCTGATAACTGTCTGTGACATAAACGTTTCCGGAAGAATCTGCGGCAATGCCCGAAGGCTGATCAAACTGTCCGTCTGCTGCTCCTTTCTGGCCCCACTGATGCAGCCAGTCCCCATTCGGACGGAATTTCTGAATTCTGTGATTTCCGCGATCAGCCACATAAACATTCCCCTCAGTCCCCACTGCAATACCGGCAAATTTTCCCTCATTCAAATCCAAATCCGGAGGTTCCCTGAATTCCCCGTTTCCGCTCCCTTCTTTTCCCCATGCCAGTATGAAATTTCCCTGTGAATCAAATTTTTGAATTCTGTGATTTTTGGTATCATAAACATACACTGCACCGGAACTGTCAACCGCAATTCCGGCAGGCCAGTCAAACTCCCCAACTGCGCTTCCCTTTTTGCCCCATTTGCAGAGAAAACTGCCATTGGTGTCAAATTTCTGCACTCTGTGATTGTAACTGTCCGTTATATAAATATTTCCATCAGCATCACAGGCAATGCCGGACGGCCAGTCAAATTTTCCGTCTCCGTTTTCTGCCGGCGTATCCCACCAGGACCAGAACCCGCCCCAGGAAGTAATAAATTCACCGTCTGATCTGAATTTGTGTATGCGGTTGTTTCCTGAATCCGCGATATACACATTTCCTGCAACATCAGTGCTTACATCAAAAGGCTGATGAAAAAACCAGGGATGCTGCCTTTGAGGCCACATGTGTTCAAAAGCATATTCCTCCTGGGGAAAGGCATTGTTCTGATCTGCAAAAAGCAGGCAGCAGGAAAGGACAACTGACAGAAGACAGCAGATGTTTTTTTGCATCATGTTCAATTTGCATCTCCTTTTCCAAGTGTTTTCAAAAAAAGCAGATTCCCAATCAGAAGAGGCTGTTCCAGCAAAAAAAACAGCCGGGCTGCCCCATATTCAGGCAGCCCGGCTTTCCTTTCACATTGATATCCGATTCGGATCCGCGGCTTTCCGTCCCTGCCTCTCGGCAGATTTGGCTTTGGCTGATTTATTAAAAATATTTCATAACAATATTGTTAAAATCATTCCTGCAATCTGTATATTGTCAACTGCTTGCAACATTACCGGATTCATAACCGAATCGGATGAAATGTGCAAGAAAAATCAGTGTCATCCTTCGATTCATTCCGTATCCGGCAAAGGCCGGAGCCCCAAGTGAAGCAGGAGTTCATCCAGCAGTTTCCGGTCAGACCACAGAATCCCCTGTTCCTCTGCATATGCCAGAGCCTCGTCCGTGAGTCCCTCATGCGCAAAAATCCACATGCGCACCCGCAGAGGTTCCTTGGCCTGCATCACGGTGTCGGCCTGATCTTTCAGGTCTTTGAGCACGGCAGTTCCCACCTTTTCCTTCACCCATTTGCTCTGGCAGACCCATTTTTCACCGCCCGCGGCTCCGTACACATCAATTTCACGCCCCTTTCCAGCGCCCATGCGCATCCGGCGTTCCACATAGATGAAATCCGGAAGTTCAACCTCCTGATCCGAATGGAAAAAACGGCCAGCAAGCACAGTCCTCCGCGCACTGAGCAGCACCTGCGTCATATGCACCTCAGCCAGATAACCTTTGTATTCGGAAAACCTGCGCCTGAGTTTCATGTACTCATCCTTGAGATTTTCCACAACAAGGTTCTGACTCTGCCCTTCCACCTCAATCCTTCCCCACACCTTCAGGAATTCCCGCAGGATGGGGTCTTTCACCCGCCGGAACCAGTTGCCCATTTCCAGAAACTCCACCAGATCGCCCCGTGACAGGCGGATGAGCACATCCCGGATCATGGACACCGGTACGTCCTTTCCCTCTTTCTCCCTTATGGTCTGCCGAATTTTCTCCAGATCCAGCTCGTTTCTCCGCTCTTTGTTCTCATTTTCTTCCAGAGCCGAAAGGTAGAGAACCCATTTGGTGATGCCATGCTCATTGACACGTTCAATCCAGCGGTTCACCTGATCGCTGAGTTCTCCCCAGATGAAACCGGATGAAATGTCAACGGCCAGGATTTTATTGAGCGTATCCTCATCGGAAATTACAGTGCGGGTTTTGGCAGACTGTCTGATTACTGCATTGATGTAAAAGGGATTTCCCCCGCATCTTTGTGCAATTACAGGAGCCATTGTCTCCGGCAGATCGGTTCTGTGATACCGGGCGGCTTTCAGTGCCAGTTCCTTCCCCCAGTAATCCGTGAGAGGGGTGATCTCCTCGGAATCGAATCTGCCGAACAGGGAGCCGCGTCCGATGATTTCCCTTCCGATGGTGCTCATGGCTGAGCCGGTGACAAAATGCGGGCAGGTTGGCGATTCCACTGCCTGCTGCATGAGACCGGCTATGTCGAAATTATACTGCGGGAGACGGGTGTTCTGGAATTCATCGAGAAACATGACGATCGTGCTCTCATCAATGTCTGAAACCCGGCGGGGCATTTCCAGCACATCCCGGTGGGGAAGGAAGCTGTTGCCGTTCTCAATGTCCCGGTAAAGCTGAATCAGCAGATCCAGGGTGCGGGTGAAGGGATACAGGGGCCGGGATTTTTCGATTTCTGAGAGAAGAAATTCCCCCCTGAGGCAGTCCGTGATCATGCGCGGCTGTCCGGTGAGAAATCCCGCATAATAGCGCAGAAAATTTTCCAGATAGTCTTTTGCAAATGTCCGGCTGTCCGTCACGGTGTCCGGAAAGCAGAAATACACGGGAACCACGGCCTCCGGATGTTTCGGATCCTGTGAGAAAAACAGGCGGTTGACCACCCGCTTGAAAATTTCGGTCTTGCCCATGCGGCGCTGGCCCAGCAGCACAGTGGACACGGTTCTCCGGGTTCCGGCCCTCAGTGCCGCATTGTAAAAATATTCCAGAAACTCCTCCCGGTCGGTGTAAACCTCTTCGGGAACAAGGGGGCGCACAACCCACTGCACAGGGGAAGTGTTCATTTCTTTCTCCTTTCCTTTTCCGGCAGGCATCCGGAGTTTTCCGCAGAGATTTCACAGTCCGGGCGGAAGGGACGCAGCGTTTCATGAGGTTCCGGGAAATGATCCGTCAGCCCGGAGCCTGTGCCGGATTGACGCAAAAATAAAATTTCTGCACTCCTCCGGGTGCGTTCCGATCTGCTGCAGTTCAGTCTTTCGGCAGTTTTTCAGGGGACATTGATTTTTATGCCTGAAATTCACTCAGAAGGCAAGGGAATTGAGGAAGCATCCGCCCGCACTGCCGTCTTCGGGGCCGGACACGGACACGGTTTTCAGGGCTGGAATGACCGGGCCGGAGAAATGAACAATGATGCCGTTCGCGGTTCGGTCCGCGTCTCCGGGGCAGCCGTCTGTGATTTTCAGGGTGATGATGCGGTTTGTTCTGTCCGCTGCCGTGAGAACTGAAATGTCATTCCAGCCGTTTGCGCTGTCATATTCATACCATTTGGAACCGGAGGGCACGGATTCGGAAAGGTGAATGACAATTTCCGCTGCGGCTCCGGGTTCATTGACAGAAATGCGGAATCCGGTGAGTCCGAAGGGCATTTCCCCGGGGATTCCGGAAATGGTCATTGGATCAATGGAAGTGAGGAATTCAACTGCATTCACATTCACGGAACCTTTGACGCAGACGGTTCTGCCGGGTGCTGCGGATGCGGCTTTCACACATTTCATTGCCGGATCATCCGTTTCCGTCTGCAAATCATCAGGAATGCCGCTGTTGTCTGTATCAATGTCATCCGCAGAAGTGGTGAATGACGCTGTTTCCGACCATTCTGTTTTATTGCCGCTGCTGTCAGTAAACCGCACATGCCAGTGATAAACTGTGGCAGGTTTCAGTATCAGTTCCGGAACCGGAAATTCCGTCAGGTGCTCTGCATCCGCAATATCCAGAATTTTAAAAGAAAAATTTTCATCCGTGCTGATCTGCCACTCTGTCTGTGAATGAACGAATGCGGAATCTGAAACCGGTCTGACAGTGAGAACCGGTGTCTGGGAAACATCTGTTTTTCCATTTTCCGGAGAAATGGTTTCAGGCAGGACAGGCCGAACCGGAATCACCGTTTCTTTCACTGTTATTATCACAGAGATGCTGTCCGTATCCCCATCCGTATCCGTTACAGTGAAAGTTATTGTGTATTCTCCTGCCGTGCTGAATGCGATTTCACCCGGGTCTTTTTCGCTGCTGCTTCCGGCTGCGCCGAAATTCCAGTGATATGTGAACGGCGCATTGCCGCCGCTCACATTTCCTGCAAAAAATGCGGATTCCCCTGTGTTTATGCTGACATTTCCGGACGGTGATGTGATTTCCGCAGACGGTTCCGTGTCATCCGGCGCAGGCGGAGTGTCCTTTTCCATCACGGTGATTGTGACGGATGCTTCCGCAATATCTCCGTCCGCATCGGTCACGGTCAATGTTACGGCGTATGTTCCGGGTGCTGCAAACACATGAACGGGATTCTGCTCACTGCTGCCTGAACCGTCTCCGAAATCCCATTGATATGTGAAATCCGGATTCCCGCCTGCTGTCTGTCCCTCAAAAGAGACAGCCAGACCGTCAACTGATGACACAGCAATGGAAACCGCCGGAACCGTGTCGGGAGGTTCGGCCTCTTTCACCGTCACAGTGACAGATGCGCTGTCCGTGTCACCGTCCGCATCCGTGACAGTGAAAATGACAGTGTATGTTCCGGGGTTGGAGAAAATCACATCGCCGGGATTCAGCACATATGAATTTTCCGCACCGCCCCCGAAATTCCAGAAATACGAAAAAGGTGCATCCCCGCCGGTCACATTTCCCTGAAAATAAACAGATTCCCCTTCTGTAACAGTCTCATTTCCGGAAGGGGATGCAATGGAAGCTGCCGGAATGAGATCAATGGGAACCGGTGTGACAATCCGCGTGAGGGTGAAATCCGCAAATGCGGTTCCTCCTTCTCCCACCGTGATTTTTCCGGTGGACGGATAATATCCCTCCGCCTCAATGACAATGTCAAAGGTGCCCGGCTCCTGTATCATCATGTAACGTCCGTTCGGCCCGGCAACAGTCGCGGTTGCGGAGGTGCGCAGCACCGCACTGGCCACCGGGGAACCTGAGGAATCCGCAATCCATCCCCGCACAAATCCGGCAAAAACACCCACCGGACGGTAAATGCGAAGATCGTATGGCACAGGAATTTCCTGCCCTTCTGTTGCAGTGATTTTCAGATAATACACCCCGTTTTGGGGACAAATCCAGTCCTGGATGAATTCCAGTTCATTCAGGCTTCTGTCAAATATCTGCACAGAAACAGCTTCCTCATCTGCTGCCGTGCTGATGGTATATTCTTTCCCCGCAATGCCGTAAAATTTCACCCAATCCTGATCTGCGGAATCATGCAGATTATGCTGCTGCGGATATTCCCCGCTGATGACAATCAAAGATGCCCGTTCTGCGGTATCATCATTTTCATACACATCTTTCCCGTCTTTGCGGAACAGGGTTGTTTCCTTTGCCAGTGAAATATTGCCGTCTGTATCTTGCGCGTAAATGCGCACCGTGTAATTTCCGAAAAAGGGGAAACTGCTGTATGTCGCTTCATAACGGTTTGCATCCGAATTCCATGTCAGTTGGGCATTGGGCAGGGCAGGAGGATCAGAACCGGTCGGATTTGGCGGAATGACCACTGCCCATACCTTTTTCAGCGTGCCTGTGGCATTCACATCCGCTGCCCAAAGCAGGGCAGACTCTCCGGCAGCAAGCACCGTTTCCGGGACCGCATCACCAACAGCAGGCAGGTTTTCCGCAAGCCGGATGCCCGCGCCGATAATATATTCATCAGCCACCTGCCCGTCAGAGCGTTCATTTCCCATGCCATTGCTGTTATCATCCAAAAGCGGCCGCGTGTCTGCCCGCGTCTGTGCTGCAAATCCCATTGCATCCGCGGCATCGTCAAAGGCCCGGCCTGCACTCATGCCGGAAAGAATGTTTTTCCAGAAAAAAGAGGAAAAGGAAAGATTGTCTGATGTGAGAAAACCCGCGGACTGATCCGCAGATGTGCTGCATATGACAATGCGAATTTTGTTTTCCTGCGGCATCAGCAGAGGCAGAAAGGTTCCGGCAGAATCTCCGTCATAAATCACTGTCACAATGCCCGGTATTTTTTGCTGAACATTGTCCAGCCAGGTATCCAGAACCGTGGCGGAAAGAGATTCAGAGGCATTGATCCGCACACTGGCCCGGCTTCCGATTCCTGTGATATACACCACAAGATCAGATACATTTTCCGATCCCCATGTTTCAGCAGCGTACTGCACATTGCGCAGCAGAGCATTGGCATCCACTCCGGAAACAGTGGTGACAGGGCTGATATAATAAATCTCATCATCCCCGTATCCCTGAAAACGCAGCGAACTGTATGCCTGTTCAGCGTTATTTTCAATGCTCTCCCATTGGGAGGAAGTGGCAGGCCCTCCGGCAATGATGACAGCTTTGCGTTTTACAGAAGCACCGGATGATATGCAAATTTCTTCCGGAAGCGAGATGCTGCCGTTGCGATCCCTGGCATACAGGGTTATCCGGTAATCTCCGCTGCCGACTGCATTTTCATATTCTCCAATATAACGGTTGCTGCCCACAGGTTTCATTTCCACAGACGGCAGTCCTGAGCAGACTGGCTTCAGCGGATGCGGATAACCCCGGCGGCCGGATCAGGCTCAGACCCGTGCAATGCCGTCATCATCGGAGCGCCTTTGCTTCAACGCCCGCATGCTCCGCATTGTCCGCAGCCGCGCGTATATCAGCCAGAACCGCCTGCACAGAATGCTTCCGTTTCCAAACAGTCCCTCCCTCTGTTTCCTGTCATCATGTGATTGCCGATGCTGTGATGCAGCATATCCTGTCTTGCGTGTATGCAAAAAAGCGGACTGCACATCCGTACCGTTGAAGATATTTGTCCAGAAATACAGGGAAAAGGAATTTGTTCCCTGGGAAATGAACAGCGCGTCCTCATCCGGGGAAGTGCCTGTGATGACAATTCTTTCCTTTCCTTCCGGTGCAGTGAGTTCCGTGAGGAAGGTGCCGGATTTGCACGCGTCATATATGACTGTCACCTTGCAGAGTGAATTCTGCTGGAATGCATCCAGCCACGCGTCCAGTTGCGCGGCAGACAGGGTTTCGGAGCTGCTCAGGCGGAAAAACCCTTTGCCATTGTCATCTTTTCCGCCGTGATTGACCATGTACAGCACAAGCATGTCCGCATCTTTGGCCCATTCCACTGCGGTTTGCAGGTTTGCTGCGGAAGGGGAAATCACCTCGTCCGGCACGCCGTCATTGTCCAAATCCAGTTGGGTGTCTGAGGTGAGATAGCGGATATCCTCTTTTTCAAGTCCCTGATATGCGAGCGTGCGGACAGCGAAATTTGCACATGCGTTGCGTCCCACAGGGTGTTTCCCGGATACGCACCGCCTGCTACAAATACGGTTTTGGTTTTTTCCGCAGTCTCCATCTGATCAAACACCTGAATGCGGTTGTTGTATTTGCTGGAAACAAAATTTTTCCGTCCGAAGCCACAGCCAGATCAGTGGGTTCGTTCAGAAAACCGGGTTGGTTCCTGTCTGAAAGCGGAAACAAAGGCTCCGACAATGTGAATTTGACAATGCAGATGCACTGTCGGCGATGTATATGCGCATTGTCAGCCGTAATTCCCAATGGGCATGAAAAATTTGTACTGTGCAATATCAGCTGTTCCCAGGGGATATAATTCCATCGTGTCAAAATTTCTGAATCCGGATCCGCATCATCCGTGACATACACCCATCCATTTTTTGCCAGAATATCCCGCGGGGTTGTTCAACTTGCCCGGACTGTTTTGCCGAATTTCCCCATGTTCTGACAAAATTTCCATCCGGATCAAAAACCTGAATCCGTCATTGGAGGTATCCGTCACATACACATTGCCATCCTCTCATCCCGAGCGATTCCTTTGCGGATTGGAAAACTGACTGTTTCCTGCTCCGGATTCTCCCCATTTTCCCAGAAATTCTCCGCTGAGACTGAATTTCAGAATCCGGTTATTTGCGTGATCCGCCACATAAGCAAAAGAGGAATTTACTGCAATGTCAAATGGTGTATCAAACAGCGGTTCTCCGCTTTCTGTTTTTTCCCATGTCTGCAAGTGCTGACCGTTTTCATCAAATTTCTGAATGCGGTCATTGTTTTTGTCCGCAACAAAGACAAAGGTGTTTCCGCTTTTTTCCAATATTGCCATGCCGGAAGGCATTTCAAATCTGCCATTCATACTGCCCCGGCTTTCCCAGTTCGCGGCAAACTGACCGTCTGAGAAGAATTTCTGAATCCGGTTCCGGCTGGCCCCGGCCACATACACATATCCGTCTTTGTCCGCAGTAACACCCGTGGGAGCGTAAAACTCCCCATCCCCGCTGCCCTCTTTTCCCCATTTGCTGATGAAAGTGCCGCTGAAATCAAATTTCTGCACCCTGTCATTTTTCCGATCCACCACATACACAGATTCATTGTCTGTACAGATACCGATGGTAATGTCAAACTGTCCGTCCGCGTTTCCCTGTGTTCCCCAGCGGACGACAAAGCGGACAGTCAGTTGTCCGGCAGCGATTTCTGTCTGAAATTTCTGAACACAGTGATTTGCCGCATCTGTGACATAGACATTGCCGTTTTTGTCTGATGCAATGCCCAGGGGTTCAGTGAATTTTCCATCTCCGCTGCCTTTGTCGCCATAAGAGAGCAGATGCTGCCCGTCTTCTGTGAAGACATGAAAACAGAAATTGGCCGTGTCTGTCACATAAACCAGTCCCGTGCTGTCTGCATCCACAGCGCGGGGGGAAAAATTTTCTTCAGTGTTCAGGCCGAATTTCAGAACAAACTGGCCGTCTGAAGTGTATTTCTGAACAGAATTTTCTGTCGCAACATAGACAAAATCCCGGTTATCTGTGGCAATGCTCCGGGGATTATAATAATACGCTCCGTCAATGATATTCCATTGGCTCACAAACTGACCGTCTTTTGTGAATTTCTGCACCCGGTGATTGTCTGTGTCCGCCACATACACATAGCCCAGGCTGTCGGTCGCTACATCATTGGGATGACTGAAATACCAGGGCTGCTGCAGGGTGGGCCACATGCGGATGAAGCGGTAATTATCCTCTGCCAAAGCAGTGCCGGAAAGCAGGGTGAGGCAGAGCAGAAAAAGGCAGGGCAGGAAGATTTTGAATTTGCCAAAAAAATACAGGAATCTGCGTTCAGTTTTTATTGTCATATGCCTCCTGTTTTTTTCAGTTTTCTTAAAGGGGATTAAAATGTTCGTGTATGCCTACCATTCAAAACTTTGGACAATCAGAATGCCTTTCTTTTTTGCGGCATCAGAAACCTGGGGCCGGGCAAAATGGGTGATCATCAGAGGAATGCATTTCCCCTTGCAGTGTTTCCGCACAACGGATATTTTTTTCTCCAGTTGCCGCAGTTTGCCGACACCGGAGAGTTTCAGTTCCGTTTCACCCACAATGCAAATCTCCTTCCCGTCTTTCCGGCCTCTGGCAAACAGATTGATTTCCTCACCATCCATTTCCATGCGAACCATTCTGTCTGTTATCTGAATTCCGTGGGTCTCCTCCAGATACCGGGGAAGTTGACGGTATGCCTCATTCTCAAGAGAATAACTGACACTCCGGGACAGCCCGCCCAATTCCGTCCGGGTTGCATCCAGACCTTTGACAAGTTTCTCAACCGAAATTTCCGTGCGTTTCTGTGCATCGGCAAGTTCCCCAAGCCGCGCCTCGGTGCGTTTCTCCGCCTCGGCAAGTTCCTTATGGGAGACAGACAGTTCTTCAAGGCGTTTTTCTGTCCGTTTCTGTGCATCGGCAAGTTCCCCAAGCCGCGCCTCGGAGCTTTTCTGTGCATCGGCAAGTTCCCCAAGCCGCGCCTCGGAGCTTTTCTGTGCATCGGCAAGTTCCCCA
>JAWKPW010000026.1:0-58949 GCA_041390465.1 Desulfobacterales bacterium
ACGTCCTTTGACCGATACTGTAATACTCAACATCCTGCCCGGTGCATACCGTCCATTGGAAGATAAAAATTTTTCTCCGGCATCTGTGTCTGTATTTTCAATGGAATGCACAGCAAAAAATACCCGATTTGCTGGTCTCAGCCCGGCAAAAACAGATATACAGGGTATAACAGAAGCCAAAGTGGTTGTTTCAGTGGGAAACGGCATCGGAGACGGGGAACATCTGGATACCATATACAAATTTGCGGATTTATTTCCCAAATCAGCCGTGGGCGGTTCCCGCATTGTCTGCGACCGGGGCCTGCTGCCTTACAGTCAGCAGGTGGGCATCACCGGAGCCACAGTCACTCCCAAACTTTATATTGCCTGCGGCATTTCCGGCTCATCCCAGCATCTTGCAGGCATGGGCGGATCTGAATTCATTGTGGCAATCAACACAGATCCCCGCTCTGCCATTATGAATGCAGCAGATGTCTGCATTGTGGAGGATATGAATCCGTTTATACAGGATTTTATAAATATTTACAGGAAATCTGAAAAATAACTGTGCAGTAACTTTTGTCAGACTTTGAATCTGTGACTGCAAAAAACCGGATTTTTTCAAAAAATCCGGTTTTTCTGTAAAACTGAAATCACAAAATCAAATCTGACAGAACAGCCGCAACTTTGTGAGACTTTGTGTCTTCGTGTCTTTGCGGCAGACAGTAACACGGAAATACAGTTTTTTGCTGAAATTTTTTAAATTTCATACAATTGAAATAAAATACACTCATATGAAAAGGAGAAATCACATGGTCAGTTTTTCATTGGAAGGCAAAGTTGCCCTGATTACCGGTGCAAGCAGGGGCATTGGTGAATCTGTAGCCAAAACCCTGGCTGAATATGGTGCGCACTGCATTCTGGTAAGCCGAAAACTCGATGCACTCCGCAACGTTGCGGATGATATAGAAAAAAAAGGCGGCAACGCTGTGGCAATGGCCTGTCATGTGGGCTATCCGGACAGCATTGAAACCCTGATAAAAGAAGTCGAAGATCAGTTCGGACGGCTGGATATTCTTATCAACAATGCTGCCACCAATCCTTTTTTCGGTCAGATGAAGGATGCGGATGAAAAATCTTGGGACAAAACCCTTGATGTCAATCTAAAAGGTCCGTTTTTTCTGATCCGTCATGCTGTTGAATTAATGAAAAAAAGTGGGGGCGGTTCCATTGTGAATGTTTCCTCTGTGAACGGAAAACGCCCTGCTCCGTTTCAGGGCATTTATTCCATCACCAAAGCCGGACTGATTGCCATGACACAGGCATATGCACGGGAACTGGCTCCGTATCATATCCGTGTGAATGCCCTGCTTCCGGGCATTACGAAAACGGATTTTTCCAAAGCTCTGATTGAAAATGAAAAGATATACAAATCTGCCATGCAGCAGGTTCCAATGGCCAGACACGCGGAACCTGAGGAAATGGCCGGTGCTGTTCTGTATCTTGTTTCTGATGCAGCGTCTTATACAACCGGCTCCTGCCTTGTGTGTGACGGCGGTTATCTGGCATAATTCTCCTGTTGGATTTGCCGGGCTGTCTTTACAAAAATCCGTAATCGTTCACTGTCATTCCGGCAAAAGCCGGAATTCGGCATGTTCAACTCCTGCGGATACGGATTTTTGTTGGCAAGCAGGCAAACAGAAGCTTTCGTGTATTCAAAAAACCGGATTTTTCGGAAAAATCCGGTTTTTCTAAAAATTTTATGTCCTAAAATTTATGGAACCTTGCTTATGACGGCAGAGTGTACGGCAGGATCACAACTGTGCTGCCACAAATGCCTGCACTTTCTTTCCAATGTCAATGAACGCAGGCACATCCGAATTACAGGGAATCTGCCGATGGTATGCCTCCAGACAGCAGATTTCCTGAAACCGATCCATTGCCACAAGTTTTTCACTCAGATCATCCGGAAAACAAACAGATTTCCCTTTCTCTGCTGAACAGAATTCTTTCATTGCATCCGTGAGATCTCTTAGTGTGTGATTTTCCGGCAGCCGGTTGTGATACATCAGAAGCCCCATAATCTGCTTTTCAATGGACATGGAAACAATGTTGTAAATGATTTCCGGCGTGAAAACCTGTTTTCTGTTTTCATGACCGTTCACTGCTGTTTTCAGATACCTGTTTCCATCCTCAATATACTGTTTCCATTCGTTCATTTCATGGTTTCCTTTATAAAAATACTGTCCCGGAGTGCCAAACTTTCCATTTGGCATTCCTCCGGTTTTATTTAGGATGCAAAAAGAGTCCCGAACAGAAAGTTTGGCACTTCAAATGAAAAAATCAGATCCATTTCTTCGTCAGGAAATTACGTACTCCTCTGCAATTTTACCATCTTCCAAAGCATCCAGAATGGCATCAATGGTATCCTGACTTTCCACCGGCCCGTACCATATGCCTTCAGGATAGATGACCATGACCGGGCCGTAATCACAGGCTTTCATGCACCCGGTGCTGGTAATCTGGGCATTGAGTCCCCGATCCAGAATTTCATTTTCAATATACGGCAGAAAATCCAGTGATCCCTTTTTATTGCATGCTCCTTTGGGTTCTCCGCCTGCTCTGAAACTTGCACATACAAAAATATGATGTTCGGGTTTGTCCATTGTTCTGTTCTCCTTTTATTTTACTGTTTAATATTAAATGGTTAAAATGACTAAGTCATAAGTTTTCTTTTGCTGTGGACATTTTGGACGGAGTGGATTGCATCACTTATCCACATCCTCCGCCGGTTCCGGAGCAGCCCGCACGGCAGGCTCTCATTTCCCGTTTGATGAGATGTTTCAGACTCTGGCCGTCCATTACGGCACGCACAGCCTCATCAATTACGCCTTCGATTTCCATGATGTCAATGCCGCTCTCGGTCAAAGTTCGTTTGGGGTTTTCCCCAATGCCGCTGACCAGCAAAGTGCCGCAGTCTCCGAGCAAATCAGCCAGTTGCGCCCAGCGTTGGAAACCTCCGCCCGCAGCCGGTGTGTCCCTTGCTTCGAGCAGACTGATCATGCCGTCTTTTTTGCCGTAAATAAGCAGTTTGGATGCTTCTCCCAAATGCTGATTCACCAGTACGCCTTCCATGCTGGCAACAGCAACTTTGTTTCTGCTGCCATTGTATTTTTTTGCAGTCTGCTCTTCACGTATCTGTTCACATGCCTGCAATTTTTCCATCAGAGATTTGTCCGGCATTTCTCCCAGAAGACCGACTGCGTCTGCCCGGCACCGGGTGCAGTGACGCATCTGCTTGATATATTTACCGGCTTTTTCCCGAACACTGTCAACCAGTTCTTTGGAAGGTTCCGCCATATGGCCGAAAGCCGATCCTTCATTGGGATAATAGGGAACGCAGTTGAGAATATCCACGCCCATTTCACCCATCTTTGCAGCAACAGATTCAATATGCTCGTCATTGATGCCCGGAATGATGATGGAATTCACTTTGACGGTAATGCCTCTCTGCTTTAAGCCCTTTACTGCTTCCAACTGTTTTTCCAGCAGAATCTGCGCGCCTTTTTCAGCGTGCACCACCCGTTTGCCGTAACGCACCCAGGAATAAATCTTTGCACCGATGGCCGGATCCACCGCATTGATGGTAATGGTAATGTGGCTGACCTTCAGGGCTGCAAGTTCATCCAAATACGGCTCAATATTCAGACCGTTGGTGGCAACGCAGAGCATCATGTCCGGATATTTCTCCCGCACCCGGCGCAGGGTGTCCATTGTTTCCTCCGGGTTGGCAAAGGGATCTCCGGGGCCTGCAATGCCAACGACAGAGATGTTTTTCTTCTGCTTAAACACTTCCTCCAGATACATCATTGCCTGAAAAGGCGTAAGCACGCCGCTGGTGACACCGGGACGGCTTTCATTCACGCAGTCAAATTTGCGGTTGCAGAATTTGCATTGAATATTGCACCGGGGAGCCACCGGCAGGTGAACCCGTCCGAATTTTTTATGTGCTTTTGCATTAAAGCAGGGATGATTTTCAAAATCCATTTTTCACCTCTTTTTTTCCTCTCTCCCAATTGCTTAGTATTCTCCCCACCCTTGAGGGAGGGGCAGGGGGAGGGTGGAAACGTATTAAATTACAGACCGCTGTCCCCCCCTCCCCTAACCCCTCCCTCAAGGGGAGGGGAATTGAGTGACGGCGGGAAAACATGCAAACCGGGTTTACATGTATGTGTACCCCACGGAAGAACTGTTCTGTCTGATTTCAATGATGGTATTGACAATGCGATCAAACAGTTCCTGTGTTCCGCGATAACCGATATGGTGCATTCGGGAACCATTGATTCGATCATGAATCGGAAAACCAATGCGAATCAGAGGAATCCCCAGCCTTCGGGACATGGCATATCCCTTGCTGTTGCCGATAATCAGATCAGGTTTCAGTTCTTTGGCAATGTTTTCCATATCCGTGAAATCCGCATTGTCAAAAACCTGTATTTCCCTGCGTTCATAATCCGGAATGATTTCCGCAATTTTTTCTGTCAGATGCCCGCTTTTTCCGCCTGATGCACAAAGAACAGGAATCACACCGATTTCATTGAGGAAGGCTGCCATTGCAACAACCAGATCCTCTTCTCCATAGACAACGGCTCTGGCTTCCATAACGTATTTGTGAGCATCCACATAACTGTCCAGCAGACGGCCCCGTTCTTCCTGATATTTTTCCGGAATGCTTTTCCCGCTTACATCTGACAGAATGCTGAAAAAACGATCTGTGGCATCAACACCAATGGGAAGCCCCATGCTGTGACAGGGAACAGCAAATTTTTTGAACAGGGAACGGCCTGCACTTTCCTTTTCCGCACCCAGTATGGCTCCGAATTCAAAACTGGCAAGTGCATTGCCTGCGGCTTTGATGCTGCTCACATGCGTGCCTCCGGCAGGAATCCGCTGATATTCTGTCCAAAGGGGCCCGTCCAATGTCTGGGAATAATCCGGCAGAAGCATGAACGGAATACCGAAATCTGTCATGATTTCTTTCAGATGCCGCAGATCCGCTGGAGAAACCATGCCCGGAAAGAGATTGACATGATTGGCTTTTTCCTTATGACCGTTTTCCGCCAATCCTTCCACAAGCGCACGTACTGCACCGTGAAATCCCTGCGTATGGGTTCCCTGATAACTGGGCGTGGAAATATGCACAATGGGCGGCAAATCCTGTCCTTCGCACATTTCTTTGTATTCCCGGATGAACATGGGAACATCATCGCCAATGGTCTCACTCAGGCAGGTGGTGGCAATGCCCTCCAACTCCGGATCATACTGTTTCCGTATGTTTTCCAGCGCGATTTTCAGATTTGGCTCCGCCTCGAAAATAGCAGTTTCCTCTTGCAAAACGGAGCAGGCTATATCAATGGGTTCTTGAAATGGCTGATAAGATACCCAGATATAAGGAGCAGCCTCTGTGAACCGTGCAGCAGCGGAACCGCACCTTTAATGCCTTTGAACACCAGCGAAGCCCCCAGCGGCGCAGAGTTTGCACGCATTCTTTGTGGCAGTATTCTTCTTTTTTTATGGACAGATTGTTATTCATAATTTTTTCCTCCCGTTCCCACGTCCTGCGGGAATGATACCAGACGCTCCGAGTCCTTTCAACGCTCCATGATCACCTCTTCCGTTCCCACGCCCTTGCGTGGGAACGCCAGCCGACGCTCCAGCCTTTTCAGCACTCGCAGCCATACGCAGAGCGTACCATACTGCGTTCCCACGCGGAGCGTGGAACGAGATTCCGGAACATACCGTTCACTGTTTACCGATAACTGATTTCTGGCAAATTTCCACACCGGGCTGGATACGGTCAGATACACTTCCTTTGCAAAATTGAGCATTCCGGAATATCCTGCCAGCGGAATTTTGCGCTCGTGGTTATGATCGCAGAACCCGATTCCCATTTTGTAAGCAATGGACGCTTCCTTTGACAAATTGCCGATAAACAGATCGGCCTTTTTTTTCAATAATATATTTGGACAGTTCCAATGGATTCGCATCATCGAGAATCACGAACCGTCATCGCACATATCCCGAAGGGTCTGATAATCGCATCATTTCCGGTCTGGGAGCTTGGCCAGAATCACATCCATTCCCAGATAGCGCAGGGCTTTGATCAGGGAAAAGGCTTTGAATGCGCCGCCCACATAACCGCGGCTTTTTTGCCCTGCACCAGGGCTTTGATTTTGCAAACCGGATAAACATGGCTGATTTCCGTGCGTACAATTTCCTTTGTGCGCTCCATGATTTCCGCGATTTTCACCGAAAATGCTTTTGCCACGTCATACAATGCCTTTGACATATTCCAGTCCGAAATAGGAGAAACCCGGATATAGATGCTGTATGAGCCTTTCCTTTCCATCATTTCAGCAAGAAAGGTCGCGGCTCCGGAACACTGCACCACATTCAGAGCAGCTCCGTGGAACGGCGTACATCATTCACTCTGCCATCTCCGGTCATGGTGATACCACTTCCACGCCCATCCGCCGATAATAATCTTTGATAATCCACGCCTGCCGCCAATGTTGATTCTCTGAGAATTGATACTGTAAGGGTTGATACCACAGTATCTCCTTGCCCCACCAGTTTGAACAAAGCATGGCACGCGGCTTTGTATCCGTCTTTTGGTTCCCCTGAATCCCCTTTCGGAATGCACAGGCAGAACCGGAATGCCTTTTTCCCTGGCCACCTGTTTGCATACAGCCTCCACATCATCACCGATAATCCCCACAATGCAGGTGGAATAAAGGCTGCTTTGGCTGATGGATGTCACCGAGTTCGCTCATGCATAGCAGCTTTTTCTCACCGCCGAAAATCACATCCTTTTCCTGCAACCAGGAAAAACTCAGGCGGTGCAGTCTCTGGCCCGATGACAGCGCTCCCGGATGTCCCTGTATAAGCAGCACATCCAATGGGCCGTGAATCAGATGCAGCGCATCCGGCAATGGGGTACAGCACCACACCGGACCCGCAGAATACGCAGGCCCTCTGACTGACAGAAACCAGCCAAAGTTGTGTTTGCCGCATTTCATCCTGCTGCGCACCTTTCTGATATATCTGACTTTCCGCCTGAGTATGGGTATGGCTGTCATGTTTTTTATCCTGTAATTATCTGGTTTATCCGGTGTTCACTACTGTTCCCACGCTCTGCTTGGGAATGCAGATCAGACGCTCTGCGTCATTATGGGACGCGGGGAGTAGCAGCAGCATTTTTCTGTAACAGAAAAGCCTGTCAGCGCATGAATACATCCGCATGCCACAGAAACATTCCGCCCCTATGGGGCTTAACCGGATATGGAAATTCAATGCCATTAATTCTACAAATACTATGCCCCTACGGGGCAAAACAAAACTTAATGTAATGCCTGATGTTGAGCCTGAGAACATTCGAAGTCGGACGCAGAGCGTCCGGTCTGCATCCCCACGCAGAGCGTGGGAACGAGAGGAGAAATTTCCAATTACATCACTCAACTCAAATCCGATGTCTGAGGAATCCCGATCCCTGCGATCCAGAATCGCGCCCATCTTTTCCAGCAGACGCATTCCGCCTTTGTATCCCACAGTGGTAATAACTGTGTCCCACGCGATCCAGAATGGGGAAACCGTAACGCACATAGGGAATATCCTCATCTCTGGCAATGTATTTCACGTGTGTTGCTAATGAGCAGATCCACTGAGCCTGTTTGATCCACTGATGAAAAAGAAACATAAGTCACTCGGCACGCTGATTTTCACCCTATGGGGAACATCTTTGGTCAATCTTTTCAGTGCTTTTTTTCAAATTTCTTGCCAGCCGGGGTCCTCCAGGACACATAAACCGGACACATATCCAAAGATACCAGAAACTTGGTCAATGCAAGCAACTGGATCCGGATCGCCCACCAGCCCCGACCTGTTTGCCGTAAATACTGGTGCATGTCGGAAATGATGGGTCCACCATCTGGCCCTGTTCGTCAGGGAATCCGGCACATTGACGCCCGCAATATGACGAATGGTGTCAATGAACATATCCAGGCATGCAGTCCGATAGGCAGATCAAGGATTTCGCAGGGAACCTTGCATTTGGCATCCAGCGCACGGGCTAGGGCCAATGAGGCAAGGCGTCCCATTGCCACTGTTCCCATGCTTAAATCCGCTCAGTTTCAAATCTGATCAACCGTAAATAATGCCATCCGGATATTTGAATTTGCTTGTCAGGCTGTTCAGCACACCGGAAGTATCGGAAACAGAATGGTTCCCAGCTTCATTTCCGTTGCAATGCGTCTGATTCCTCCATGTCACACGCCGGCCCAGTTATAACCGGGAATCAGGTTGATGTTTTGCTTTTTTGCCGTTGGATTTGGCAAAATAATCCACCATTGCTTTGCACATGTTGGAGAAACCTGTAACATGGGAACCCACATAACTAAGCGTATTGGCATGAAGAATATATTTGCCATCCGGAATTTGCCTCTGCCTGTGCCTTTTTCTACAATCTGGGGAATATCATCCCCAATGGTTTCAGACAGGCATGTGGTATGCACGGCAATCACATCCGGGTTATAGACGGCAAAATATTGTCAATGGCCTGGCGCAGCAGATTGGCCTGGCTCCCCGAACACGGATGTGCCGGTGAATGCACTGGTAGCGGCCATACCGGTTCTTTGTAATGACGGGTCAGGGTGCTGCGGTGATACGCATAACATCCCTGAGATCCGTGACTGTGGGGAAGACATCCGTGAATCCCCAGCGAAGCGTACATGGCGCCAATGGGCTGACAGGTCTTTGCCGGATTGACGGTCAAAGCTGTCCGTTCTTTGATTTCCGCAGTGGTATGTTTCAGCAGCATTTTTCTGCACTCCTTGCTGTTTTTTTTATTGGAATCCCCCTTTACAAAGGGGGATGTTGAAGTGTCCGCTCCTTAAATCAATGGCATTGACATAAAGCCTGGGAACAAGGTGTAACCCGATACCTGACACTGAACACCTGAAACCTGAAACCTTCTTTATTCCCACGCATACGTGGCTGACAATTCAGGATTTTTCTGCCAGGGAGCCTTGATGTATGACCAGATTTTGCTGTTGACCATGCGATCAATTTCTTTGTAAAAATTGATGGCTCCCTTGAAGCCCGCGTAAGGCCCGCCGTAATCATAACTGTGCAACTGCTTCATGGGAATGCCGTGTTTCTGAACAGCGTATTTTTCCTTGATGCCCGCACAGTAAATATCCGGTTTAAAGGTTTCCAGCATGGTATCTGCTTCATGCTGACTGATGTCATCAATGACCAGCGCGCCGTTTTTCATTTCCGGCATCATGCCTTCGTATCCGGAGAATTCCAATCCGCAGGAACGGAGTTTTTCCATATCTTCCGGAGATTTTCTGGGTTTGTATTTTTCCGGGTCATGTTCCACTTCCAGTTCCTCAATATTCCGGCTGTCCGCATCCACTTTGATGGAAGGCATGACCTTGCGTCCTTCATAATCATCCCGGTGCGCAAATTCATATCCCGCAGACAGGGTTTCCATTCCCAGTTCTGCAAACAGTTCCTGATAATGATGCGCACGGGAACCGCCCACAAAAAGCATGGCTCGTTTGCCTTGGGTGCGGGGACGGATTTCTGCCCGTGCCGCTTCCACCGCAGGCATTTCCTTTGCAATTACCTCTTCCACCCGGTCAATGAGTTTCTGCTCCCCGAAATACTGGGCAATCCTGCGCAGGGATTTGGCAGTGGCCTGCGCACCGATGAAATTGACCTTGATCCAGGGCAGTCCGTATTTCTTTTCCATCATTTCTGCCACATAATTGATGGAACGGTGGCACATGATCAGATTGAGATCTGCGGTATGCGCTCTGGCAAATCCGTCAATGCTGGAATTGCCGCTGAATGTTGCATTGAGTGTAATCCCGCATTCCTCAAATATGCGTTCAATTTCAAATGCATCCCCGCCGATATTGTATTCCCCCAGCAGATTGATCCGGTATTCGCCGTCTGTGACAGTATCACTTGTTCCAATCACATGTTTGAATATCTGGTTGTTGGCAATGTGATGTCCCGCAGACTGGCTTACGCCTTTGTACCCCTCACAACTGAAACCAAAAATATTGATGCCCAGTTTTTCCTTCATCTCCCGGCAGACCGAATGAACATCATCACCGATCAGCCCCACCGGGCAGGTGGCAAAAACCGCAATGGCTTTGGGATGAAAGTTGTCGTATGCCTCCTGAATGGCCTGTTTCAGCTTCTTTTCACCGCCAAAGATGATCTGCTCATCCTGCATATCGGTGGAAAAACAGTAGGTCATGAAATTATGCCCGTCCGGTGTGGTGCTCGGATCTGTCTGATTTCTCCGGGTTAGCCAACTGTAAAAACCGCAGCCGATGGGACCGTGCGTGATATTCACAATGTCACGGGTCGGACCAAGCACAACGCCCTTGCATCCTGCATAACAGCAGCCCCGCTGACCGATAAGACCGGGAATTGTGCGCACATTGGACTGAATGACCGGCACTTCCTCATCGGGTCCCACTTTGTTGACAATAATCTGCCTGGCACGTTTCCGGGCCACTTTGGTCGGATACGCGCTGAGCAAATCCTCCTTCACCTTTTCCGGATCAAGTCCGTCAAGTTCCAATATTTCCTCTTCTTTTTCTGCTGCTGCAATCATGGCTGATTCTCCTGAAAAATTGGGTGCTGGTTACTGGTTACTGATAACTGTTCACTGAAACCTGACACCTCATTTCACATCATCCAGTGCATCATTTCCATGTTCCCCTGTTCTCACACGTATGGCATCTGTGCAGGGACTGACAAAAATCATGCCGTCTCCGGATTTGCCGGTCTGATTGATCCGGATGATGGTTTTCACAGCTTTGTCCACCAGTTTCTCCGGCAGCACCATCAGAAGAATCCGCTTGGGAATCAGTCTGCTGCTCTGCCCCAGTTGAGCGACCGCCTCTTCATATCCTTTTTCTGCACCTTTAAGCAGGTGCATATCCACCAAACCTTTTCCCCGTCCCAGACAATCCCTTGCCGTCATGGAAGAAATACCGGCTTCAGTCAGTGCCCGTTTGGTTTTGTTCATCATGTTCATGCGAACAATCGCCATCACCTCTCTCATATCTGCACCTCTTCGGTTTTTCCGTCCGCAGTTTCCTTTATGCCGGAACTGATGGTATAGGACTCCAGCACCGGAACCACAAATATCTTGCCGTCTCCGAATGCCCCCTTTTCACCGGTTCTTGCCGCCTTGATAATGGTTTTGATGGCAAAATCCTTATCCTGATCTTTTACAACTGTCAGCAGCAGTTCTTTGGGGATTTCATCATACGTGACTTCACCGATTTTGATACCCCGCTGTTTCCCGCGTCCCACAACAGACATTTTGGTAACACCAGGAAAACCGGCTTCCATCAGGGCAGCCAGCACATTGTCCACTTTTTCGGGTCTTACAATGGATCTCAGCATCATCATGATATGTTTTCCTTTCAGAAGAATTCAGTTTGATTTGCAAACACCTGACCTGTTGTTTATCCGTAAGTGGTGTCAGGTTTCGGGTGTCAGGTGTCAGGGTAATACTGATGACTGGATACTGAAACCTGAAACCTAATCCCCAATCCCTGATAACTGATACCAATTCGCCATTGATCTGAAACATAAGTTTTTCAGAAAAACCGGATTTTTCGGAAAATCCGGTTTTTTGAACACACGGAAACCTCTTTTTTTCCTGCTTGCAAGTATCTTTTCAATGGGGAATTGGTATGATAACTGATAACTGACAACTGACTACGCTGCAATGCCGTATTCAATGAGCAGTTTTTCCAGTTCATCAATTGCCATTGGCTTGGGAATGACTTTCATCTCATTGTCATTGATTTTTTTTGCCAATGCCCGGTATTCATCAGCCTGGGGATGTGCGCCATCATATTCAATCACAGTTTTGCGATTGATTTCCGCACGCTGCACCATATTGTCGCGGGGCACAAAATGAATCATCTGGGTTCCCAGTTTGTCAGCCAGGGCCTGAATCATTTCCTGCTCATTGTCCACCTTGCGGCTGTTGCAGATCAGTCCGCCCAGACGCACGCCCCCGGCCTCGGCAAATTTCACAATGCCTTTGCAGATATTGTTGGCTGCATACATGGCCATCATTTCACCGGAGACCACAATGTAGATTTCCTGTGCTTTGCCTTCCCGGATGGGCATGGCAAAACCGCCGCACACCACGTCACCCAGAACATCGTAAAAGACATAATCCAGTTTCTCGCTGTCCGCGTATGCACCCAACTGCTCCAGCAGGTTGATGGAAGTGATAATGCCCCGGCCTGCGCATCCCACGCCCGGCTCCGGGCCTCCGGACTCTGTGCACAGGGTTCCGCCGAATCCGACTTTGCGCACATCTTCCAGTTCCACATCCTCTCCTTCTTCCCGCAGCGTGTCCAAAACGGTTCTCTGGGCCAGACCGCCCAGCAGCAGCCGTGTGGAGTCTGCTTTGGGATCGCATCCCACGACCATGACCTTGTTGCCCATTTCAGCCAGACCTGCCACTGTGTTCTGTGTTGTCGTGGATTTTCCAATCCCGCCTTTTCCGTAAATAGCGACTTTTCTCATTCTGATTTGTCCTTTCTGATGCGCTTTGTCGGCAAATCAGGAAAATTCCGAAAACGTGCAAAAACAGAAATGAAACAGACAGGAGTTATGCAGTTGACAAAAAAAATCACTCCTGAAACCCCAAGGGTTTTCAAAACATTTGGGGTTTATGCAGTCAACTGCTTAACTCCTGACAGAATTATCCCCTGTTCTTTTTTCGGATTTTGGGATTTTCCGGTTTGCCCTGTATATGATAAATGATAATATTCTTTGCTGACGCATTCCCAACAGCCTTTGCATTTATATAAAGCAAGATGGATGCCAGCTTTCATTTTTGCGGATATTTTTATTTAACTATTTTAATTTATATAAAAAAATATTTTGATCAAACCGGAAAATCTGTCAATACAAAAATGTATTTAATTACATTTTTGTATTTTTAATATAGTTTTAAAACAAATTTGTCGTTTTAATCTGCAAAAAATCCATAATTGTATCATACCAAAAAAAATGCAGGCATTTCCTTTGTCTGCGGTCTGCTGCACAGACTGAAGATGATTTATGATTGTTCCGGCCTTCCTTAATGAGCGGCAGGCGGGTTTTTGATATTGACGGTAAGCATATTCAGGTGATAGTACATATCCTGCGAATTGTTCCTTCCCCAAAGATTTGTGGGAAGGAAACTGCCGGGCAGACACAGAAATGGATGATGCGTCATACCGAATCAGTCAGGTTTTTCATTCCCCTCCTGAGAGGGGATGAAGGAGTGGACAGTGGGGCAGATCGGTTGTTCATGTCATCCCTGCCGGGATTCTGATTTGTTTTTCATATTTTTTCCATAGTAATACCAATTCGTTCGGGTTTTTTCTGCCCGGAGTCCAGTGGACAGATCAACAGATTTGGCCTGCCCCTCTCAGGATGGGAAGAGAAAACGCCTGTTTTTTGAGAAAGGACAACAAATGTCAATATCCTTTTCAGATCTTTTTGATCTCAAAGAAATTCAGAAACTTCAGGATGCCTTTGCAAAAGCTGTCGGTATCGCCTCAATTATCACCGATCCGGATGGATGCCCGATAACAGAACCAAGCAATTTCTGCAAATTGTGCAATGATATTATCAGGAAAACGGAAAAAGGGCTTGTCAACTGCATGAAATCCGATGCTGAAATCGGACATTACAATCCGGACGGCCCCACCATACGTCCATGTCTGAGCGGCGGGTTGTGGGATGCGGGGGCCAGCATTCTGGCAGGGAACACACACATTGCCAACTGGCTTATCGGCCAGGTTCGTGACGAGGCGCAGAGCACTGAAAAAATGATGAAATATGCCAGAAATATCGGAGCGGACGAAGAAGAATTCCGTTCTGCATGGGAAGAAGTTTCCGTTATGTCTTTTGAGAGGTTTAAAGAAATAGCCAATGCACTGTTTCTGATGGCCAATCTCATGTCCCGGACAGCATATCAGAATATGAAACAAAAGGAACTGACGGAAAAACTGGAGCAGGAAATTGCAGAGCGCGAGACTGTCCAACTGATGGAGGAAAAAAGAGAAAGATCAGAAAAATACATGATATTCAGTTCAGGCAGTGAGGAATATGGAATCAATATTTCTAAAATTCAGGAAGTTATAGAAACAACACATGTCATCTCCGTCCCTGAAACACCGGATTTCATAAAAGGGGTCATCAATCTCAGAGGAAAGGTTATCCCGGTCATTGATTTCAGAGCAAAACTTGGATTGAAGGCTGTAAAACAAACAGAGAGAATCTGCATCATAATCATTGATACGCAAGGGCAGCCAATGGGAATAACAGTGGATTCCATTATCGGAGTGTCAAATGTAAAAGGCAGGGATATTGAAAATATGCCAATAACAGGCTCAAAACTGAAAACCGGCTGCATCCTCGGACTGGCCAAATCAGAAGGGAAACTCAAACTGCTTCTTGATATTGATCATTTTCTTGATTCAAAAGAGGCGGACATGCTGAGCAGACAGACTGGCAAAGCTGCATAAGCCCTCAGAGCGGATGAAAAAACCGACCTTATGCCAAAGGAGCTTTTATGAAGATAACGCTTGATATAGAAACAATGCCGTTTCCTTAAGGGAGCGGAGTCCCAAACTGAAAGTTTGGGATACTGAAACAATTTGGAAAAATCTGCCTGACTTTCAGTCTGGCACTCCTTTCATAAGGCAGCAGGGGCGGATTTCTGCCCCGCCCCTGCCTTGCATTTCATATTTGTGCATGAAGTCCGGCCACCGACATCTCCCGCTCCCGGCCTTTGGCATGGTCGCGTGCAATCAGCATATAAATGCAGGGAACCACAAACAGGGTGAACACTGTGCCAATGGCCATTCCGCCCACAATCACCAGACCAATGGAATTTCTTGCTGCCGCGCCCGCTCCCGAAACCAGTGTGAGGGGAAAATGGCCTGCAACTGTGGCTCCGGTGGTCATGAGAATGGGACGGAGCCGGGTCATGGCAGCCTCATGCACGGCCTCATATTTGCTTCGCCCCTGCAACTGAAGCTGATTGGCAAATTCCACAATCAGAATCCCGTTTTTGGACACCAGCCCGATCAGTGTGACCAGCCCCACCTGTGAATAAATGTTCAGGGTTGTGGTCCAGCCATTGGTCCAAAAGGCTGTATTGGGATCAGGAATTTTCAGAAAGGTGAAAATCAGCGCGCCGAACATGGCCAGCGGCACGGAACCGGCCAGAATGACAAAAGGATCGCGAAAACTGTTGAACTGCGCGGACAGCACAAGGAAAATCAGAATCATGGCCAGAGAAAACGCGGGAAGAAATTTGTTGCCCTCTTCCCGCAGTTGGCGGGATTCTCCTGTATAATCAACTGTATAACCTTTGGGAAGAATCTCTGCTGCCTCTTTTTCCAGAAAACGGAGTGCCTCATCCAGAGGACGGATGGCCACACCGCTGATTTTGACCGAGTTGAACTGCTGGAAACGGTTGAGCGAACGCGGAACTGTGGAATCTTTGAGAGCTGCCGCACATGAAAAGGCTGATACGGTGATAGCGGCCATGATGGGCGCTGCCGGTCTGAAACCCACCCTTGCGGCCATTGACGCGGGAAAGCAGATTGCCCTTGCCAACAAGGAAACCCTGGTCATGGCCGGGAAAATCGTGATGAAGCGGGCCAAAGAAAAAGGCGTGCGCATTCTGCCGGTGGACAGCGAACACAGCGCAATCTTCCAGTGTCTTTCCGGGCAGAGCAGGGAAGATTTGGACAGAATCCTGCTCACAGCTTCAGGCGGGCCTTTCCGCAATACCCCAAAGGATGCTTTTTCATCCATCTCACCGGAACAGGCCCTGAAACATCCCAACTGGAATATGGGCAGAAAAATCACCATTGATTCTGCCACACTGATGAACAAGGGGCTGGAGGTCATTGAAGCCCGCTGGCTTTTTGATGTTCCCTATGACCGGATTCAGGTGGTCGTGCATCCCCAAAGCATTGTGCATTCCATGGTGGCCTACAGGGACGGATCTGTGCTTGCGCAACTGGGGGTTCCGGATATGAAAGGGGCCATTGCCTATGCCCTGTCTTTTCCGGAACGGCTTCCCATCGGCCAGCCGATCCCGGATTTTGCGGGTCTGCAGAACCTGACATTTTATGAACCGGACAGGGAAAAATTCCCCTGCCTGAAACTGGCGTTCCGGGCCTGTGAAAGAGGCGGAACCCTGCCCGCTGTTCTGAATGCGGCCAATGAAGTGGCAGTGGAGGCTTTTCTGGAAAAAAAGATCCTCTTCACCGCCATCCCCCTGCTGATTCAGGAAATCATGGACAGGCACACCGTAACGGAAAAACCGGGGCTGGATGATATTTTTGCCGCTGATCAATGGGCCAGGGAAACGGCAGGGGAACTGATTCAAATGCGGAAATGAAAAAAACAGATGTTGAAAACAGGGAGGAATGCTTATATTTATCCAAATCCGGAAAAATTTCCGGAAAATGCAGTGCTGCTTTGTCATTTTTGAATCTGCTCTTTTTGTTCCCTTTGCATTCTCCGGGGCTGAAACGCCCAAACTCAAATTTGACAACTCAGTTTATTTTATTAATTTTTAATATGGGTTAGAAATTATCATGACAACCAGTGTTGCGACCAGTATTGCTGCCTTTGTTGTTGTTTTGGGTGCGCTTGTTTTTTTCCACGAGCTGGGACATTTTCTGCTGGCCCGTCTGTGCGGGGTGGGTGTGGAAATTTTTTCTCTGGGCTTCGGCCCCCGGCTTGTCGGCAGAAAGGCAGGCAGGACAGATTACCGCATATCCGCCATTCCTCTGGGCGGATTTGTGAAAATGGTGGGTGAGGAGCCGGACGCGGAGATTCCGGAGGAGGACATTCCTGTTTCCTTCACGCATAAGCATGTGATAAAACGCATTCTTATTGTCGCTGCAGGCCCTGTGTTCAATTTTCTTCTGACGATTCTCATTCTTTTCGGTCTGTTCCGCTTTTCCGGTGTGTTTATTGCCAGACCTCTGGTGGGAGATGTGCAGCCGGAATCTCCTGCCTATGCGGCCGGCATTCAGAAAGGGGATTTGATTGTGGCCATCAACGGGCAGGCAGTGGAAACATGGGAAGAGATGGCTTCCATGATTTCTGCCAGCAACGGCAGGGAAATGGCTGTCAGCATCCGGCGCTCGGACAATGAACTGGATGTGAGGGTTATCCCCCAAACCGTAAAGGCAAACAATATTTTTGGTGAGGAAACCGAGCGTTATATCATCGGAATCACTGCGTCCCAGGAAAGAGAACACAAAACCCTCAACAGTTTTCAGGCCATGACAGAAAGTCTGCGCCAGACTTGGGAAATCTGCCGGCTTACGGTGCTGAGTGTGGGCAAGATGATTCAGGGAACCATTCCGGTGAAAGAAAATCTCGGCGGCCCCATTGTCATTGCCCAGATGTCCGGAGAAATGGCAAAAAAAGGTTTTTCGGATTTGGTGTTCTGGATCGCGCTGCTCAGTGTAAGCCTCGGCATTCTGAATCTGCTGCCCATTCCGGTGCTGGACGGCGGTCATCTGTTTTTCTTTTTTATTGAAATCCTTACCGGAAAGCCGGTCAATACCCGTTTCCGGGAAATTGCCCAGCAGGCCGGATTTTTCATCCTTCTGCTTTTGATGATTTTTGTTTTCTACAACGACATTACACGGGTATTTTTCAGTTAAAAAATGTGAGGTTGCAAAAAAACCGGATTTTTCCAAAAAATCCGGTTTTTTTTTCTCAAATTCCGGAGGAGCGCAACAGTTAAGTGCGGTGTTTTTTTGCACAAAATAAATTTTTGTTTCAAACGCACATTGAAAAATCAGATTCGAATCTTGGGAAAGTCTTCTTTCAGTCCTTTCCGTAAATTCATTGCAAAATTCCTGCAGATACAGATTGCCGGAATACCTGCAAAACAGGGATAAAAAAATGTCAAATCAGCGCGAAGAACTGATTAACAGTTACCGGAAAAAAGTGGCCTCCGCAAACAGGGAGGCCGTGAAAAGAGAGGCCTTCAAGGATCTGCTCAACCGTCTGTATGCGGGGCAGAGGGAGATTGAAGACATCATTGACAGAATCACAGCCGGCTCGGAATCCGCGGTGCTGAACATTCCGCGAAAGGACAGACTGCACCGGGGCAGCGCGGACACCCTTTACAACTGCATCATCATTGAATTTGAAAACAGCCTGAAAGCCTCTTTGAAACATGCCAAAGAGCAGTTGACCGGTTATCTTCTCGGACAGTTCCGATCCGGTGAGGGTTACAACTTCACTTTGATTGCATCGGACTGCATCACATGGAAGGTGTTCGCACCGGATGTTTCCCAGATTGACGATCTGGAAAATCTGACAGAGGACGAACTGCGTCTGGAAGAGGTGAAATCCGCGTCATTTGCACTTGGGGAAGACAACGCGGAGGATTTTTATTACTGGATTGACCGTTTTCTTTTCAGGGAGCAGAAACAGAAGGCCACACTGAAACGCATGGAGGGAATCCTTCGGGCATCAGAGTGCGGTGTTCATTGAATCCTTCCGGCTGCTGTCCGCACACTTCAAAGAGGTGAAAAAATACGGTGAGGTGCAGGTTTCCCTTGAGCAGTGGCGCAGATTTCTCTCCATAGCCTACGGGACATTTGATGACAGCGAGAAAAATTTTCTCATTCACACCTGGCTCAGCATTTTTTCCAAAATGCTGGCCCATGCGACAGTGAGCAGTGATGAGCATATTGATGATGACAGTCTGGCAGGAATCATCAGCGGCAGCATTTTCAGCCGCCACAATCTGCAGAATTTTGTGGAAAATGACTTTTTTCACTGGATAAACAGTGAGAGAAGCTTCAGGGACCTGAAAAAGGTTTTCCGGCTTGTGGCGCAGGAAATTTCCGGCTATGATTTCAGCAATGTGGATGAGGATATTCTCAAGGGGGTTTATCAGGAGCTCATCGATCTGGATACCCGGCACGGGCTGGGGGAATATTACACTCCGGACTGGCTGTGCGAAAGAATTGTGAATGAATTTGAATTTAAACCGGATGACAAAATACTTGACCCGGCCTGCGGCAGCGGCTCCTTTCTCCGCGCCGTGATTCACCGCATGAAAGAAAACAATCCCGGCATCACTGCGGAAGAACTCAGTGAGAGCATTTGCGGAATTGACATTCATCCCCTGAGCGTGCAGATTGCCAAAACCACTGTGCTGCTTGCTCTGGGAAAAGAAATCACCAAAGCAAGAAAACCGGTTCACATCAATGTCATTCTTGCCAACACCCTTCTTGCACCCGAAGGAGTGGAAAACCTTTTCGGCACGGAATTCACCATGCACATTGATCAGAACAGTCTGAAACTCAGCACAAAAATTTTTGATGACATGGCACTGTTTGATGAAGCTCTTCATGCCTGTGAGGACTTGGCACAACATTCTTTGAACAGAAAAAAAGAAAGCATACAGACTTTTGAAAAAAATTTACAAAGACGCTATAAAAACAAAGATATGGATATGAAAACCACTGCCAGCTTTTATCAGATTTATGAATCTTTCAAGCTTGCAAAAGAAAAAGGCAGGGACAGCATTTGGAAATTCATTGTGCAGAATCTTTACAAGCCTTATTTTTTAAAGGAAAAATTTGACTATGTAATTGGCAATCCGCCCTGGTTCACATACAGTTCTGTGAAAAATGAGGAATATCAGAAGCAGTTGTATGATCTGGCTGACAAATACAAAGTGAAACCTTTGCGTTCGGCCAATATGCCCCATCTTGAAATTGCCGCCATATTCATGGCCCATTGCAGCAGTTTTTTTCTGCATGAAAACGGGAAAATATGCTTTGTTCTGCCAAGAAGTTTTTTCAGTGCGGACCATCATGACAATACAAGAAGCAGAAAAGCATCCGGGTTCCGCATTGCACAGATTTGGGATTTGGAGAATGTGTCACCTCTGTTCCGTATTCCGGCCTGTGTATTGTTTTCCGAAAAATTTATTCAAAAAATAAACAATAATGGGGATAATGGCAGCTTAAACAATGGTGTACAGGCATATGCAGATGGTATAGAAGGAATTTCCTTTAAAGGCAGTCTGCCCGTTCATAACTGTAATCTGAAAACTGCAAGAAACAGAGTCAAAGAAAAAAATTGCAGGTTGTATTATGTGCATCAGGGAAAATCTTCAGCTTTTTCGAAACGAAAAAGCACATCACAGAACAAAATCAATCCATACAAAAGCAGTTTTAAACAGGGGGCCACCATTGTTCCCAGAGCATTTTATTTTATACAGATTGACATGGCTTTTGAAAAAGGATGGGAAAAGAATTTTGACTGGAAAGACAGGATTCTCCACATCAGAACATCAGATGACATACAGGCTGATGCAAAAATTCCCTGGAAGGGATTGAAATTTTCAGGAAAAATGGAAAGCTGTTTCATTTTTCGCACAGCACTTTCAAAAAGCATTCTGCCCTTTGCACTTTACAAACCTGATTTGGCTGTACTGCCCATCATAACCAAAACATGCAGAGGGGGAAAAAAAGAAATCAAACTTTATTCTGCAAGAGAACTTTTGGAAGAAGGATACAGAGATGCTGCAAAATGGTTTGTTAATGCTGAAAGAATCTGGGATTTGGAAAAAACGGAAAAATCAAAAAATATGACAATAAATGATCGGCTTGATTTTCAGAAAGGATTAATCGGACAGAATCTTAATGTCCCGTATCTGGTTCTTTACAACGCGTCTGCCAAAGATGCAAATGCAGCGGTTGTAAAAAGAAAAGATTTGGATTTGGAATTTATTGTTGATCATAAGGCATATTGGATGGCAGCCAAATCTGAGAATGAAGCATATTTTCTGACAGCAGTTCTCAACTCAACTGTTCCAAATCTGATGATGAAGGATTTTCAGTCACGCGGTTTGTTCGGCGCAAGAGATGTTCACAAGAGAATTCTTGATATTTACTGGCCCAGGTTTAATGAAAAGAATGAGGCACATCTCCAGCTTGCGGAACTGGGCAGAAAAGCCCATGATTCGGTTTCAGATTTCCTCGCAGTCCATGTTGATCCGGATCAGAAGATTGAGGGCATTCATCTGGGAAAACTGCGGCTGGAAATCAAAGCACATCTGCACAAAGAAATGAAAGAGATTGACACTCTGGTGAAGCGGATAATGGAAACCGCTTAGTGCTTTGCCAACTTTGATTTCGTGTGTTCAACATTACAAAACCAATCTGAAAATAAAGGAAAATCAACCGATGAAACATATCAAATACACATATTGGAAGGATGGGGTTTATTATTTGGGTTATCTCAACGATTATCCTGATTATCAGACGCAGGGATTGTCAAAAGAAGAACTGATTCACAACCTGAAAGAAATTCTGAAAGATATTGAATCAGATGAAATTCCCTGTATTCGGAAAGTGGAAGAATTGATGGTTGCATAATGAAAAGACGTGAACTGATTAAAAAACTTGAAGATATGGGATGCGTACTTGTAAGACATGGCGGAGCGCATGACTGGTACACCAACTTTGCAACAAAACAGTCTCAACCCATACCCCTCCATAAAGAAATAAATGAAAATCTGGCAAAATCCATTATCAGAAAACTGAGCAGCGAATAATCTGATTATTTGCTGATTGGCAGCAGCAGTTTTTTGCAATAAAAAAGGAGAAAAAAATGGCACATCTGACACTGAACCTGCCTGACAGCCTGCTTGAACATGCAAAATACTTTGGTCAGATTACAACACCGGGATGCAGCAGCGGTATTGACAGATGCTCTGAAAATGATGTGGCCCGTATGGGATCATTTGGAAAATTATGATATTTTTCATTCTGTTGCAGAACTGTCTGATGCCGAAGTCCTGGAACTGGCAAATCTGAAAATGGATCAGGTGCAGAATGACAGACTGGGAAAACTTCCGTCAAAAGGCAAAACATCAGGACTGACACCGGGAGAACAGTTTGAACTTCTGACGCTTGCTTATCCATATGCACCAGGTCGGCCAGCTTCGCAAATCAGAAGGGCTTGCTGAAGCTGTGCGCCGGGGGCTGCGGACTTGACAAAGAAGTGCATGTTTGTTCTGTTTCAATTTTTAAACATGGCAAAGGATAAAAATGTCAGACCAGCGCGCAGAATTAATAAATAAATACAGACAGAAGGTGGCCTCCGCAAACAGGGAGGCCGTGAAAAGAGAGGCGATTCAAGGATCTGCTCAACCGTCTGTATGCGGGGCAGAGGGAGATTGAAGACATCATTGACAGAATCACAGCGGGCTCGGAATCCGCGGTGCTGAACATTCCGCGAAAGGACAGACTGCACCGGGGCAGCGCGGACACCCTTTACAACTGCATCATCATTGAATTTGAAAACAGCCTGAAAGCCTCTTTGAAACATGCCAAAGAGCAGTTGGCCGGTTATCTTCTCGGACAGTTCCGATCCGGTGAGGGTTACAACTTCACTTTGATTGCATCGGACTGCATCACATGGAAGGTGTTCGCCCCGGATGTTTCCCAGATTGACGATCTGGAAAATCTGACAGAGGACGAACTGCGTCTGGAAGAGGTGAAATCCGCGTCATTTGAACTTGGGGAAGACAACGCGGAGGATTTTTATTACTGGATTGACCGTTTTCTTTTCAGGGAGCAGAAGCAGAAGGCCACACTGAAACGCATGGAGGAATCCTTCGGGCATCAGAGTGCGGTGTTCATTGAATCCTTCCGGCTGCTGTCCGCTCATTTCAAAGAGGTGAAAAAATACGGTGAGGTGCAGGTTTCCCTTGAGCAGTGGCGCAGATTTCTCTCCATAGCCTACGGAAGCTTTGATGACAGCGAGAAAAATTTTCTCATTCACACCTGGCTCAGCATTTTTTCCAAAATGCTGGCCCATGCGACAGTGAGCAGTGATGAGCATATTGATGATGACAGTCTGGCAGGAATCATCAGCGGCAGCATTTTCAGCCGCCACAATCTGCAGAATTTTGTGGAAAATGACTTTTTTCACTGGATAAACAGTGAGAGAAGCTTCAGGGATCTGAAAAAGGTTTTCCGGCTTGTGGCGCAGGAAATTTCCGGCTATGATTTCAGCAATGTGGATGAGGATATTCTCAAAGGGGTTTATCAGGAGCTCATCGATCTGGATACCCGGCACGGGCTGGGGGAATATTACACTCCGGACTGGCTGTGCGAAAGAATTGTGAATGAATTTGAATTTAAACCGGATGACAAAATACTTGACCCGGCCTGCGGCAGCGGCTCCTTTCTCCGCGCCGTGATTCACCGCATGAAAGAAAACAATCCCGGCGTCACTGCGGAAGAACTCAGTGAGAGCATTTGCGGAATTGACATTCATCCCCTGAGCGTGCAGATTGCCAAAACCACTGTGCTGCTTGCTCTGGGAAAAGGGATTGGTGAAGCTGAGAAACCTGTTCATATCAACATTATTCTGGCCAATACTCTGCTTTCACCTCAGGATGTGGAAAAACTTTTCGGCGGTGAATTTTCCATGCAGATTGATCAGAACAAACTTCGGCTCAGCACAAAAATTTTTGAGGATGTGAATCTGTTTGATAAAGCCATTGAAATCTGTGATGAACTGGCGGATCAGTCAATGAACAGCAAAAAAGAAAGTGTTCAGACTTTTCAAAACAGTTTAATGCGCAGATATAAGAAAATGAATGAAAATCCAAAAATTATTGACAGTTTTTATTCAATCTATGAGACACTTAAATCTGCAAAAGAAGAAGGAAGAGATTCCATATGGAAATTTATTGTTCAAAATCTGTATAAACCCTATTTTTTAAGTAATAAATTTGATTATGTGATTGGCAATCCGCCCTGGTTCACTCTTAACAGTGTAAAAAATGAAGAATATCAGAATACACTCATTGCTTTGGCAGAACAATATGATATTAAACCAATCAAAGCAGCCAACATGGCACAGTTGGAAATAGCATCTGTCTTTTTTGCTCATTGTGCCAATTATTTTCTAAAAGCCAAAGGGAAAATTATTTTTGTTATACCGAGAAGTTTTTTCAGTGCCGACCACCATGATAACACAAGAAGCGGAAAAGCAAAAGGATTTAAACTTACACAAGTATGGGATTTGGATAAAGTGAAACCTTTGTTTCGGATACCCAGCGGAGTGTTGTTTGCTGAAAAAACAGTTAAAAAACCAAATATGTCAAAAGATTGGCTCAATGGCAAATCATTCAGCGGGAATCTGCCTGCACACAATTGCAGTTTAAAAACTGCTGATAAAAAACTCACAGAAATGAATAATAAATGGTTTTACAATAAACAGGGAAATGCCTCTGCATTGTCAACAAAACGCAGCAAATCATCAAATAAAACCAATCAATATAAAAATGAATTCAAACTCGGGGCAACACTGTTTCCCAGAAATTTTTATTTTATAGAAATAAATCAAGAAAATGTTCCCAATTATATCAACAGAATTATAAATATGAAAACTGCCGGATTTATAAAATTGGAAGCAAAAGAACCATGGAAAAAAATTGATTTCAGTGATAAGGTGGAAAGCAATTTTTTATTCAGAACTGCTTTGGCAAAAAGCATTTTGCCTTTTGCCCTGCACAAACCTGATCTGATATTGCTTCCCCTTATTATTGAAAAGGACAGTGATAATTACAAAACAATCAGACTTCTTTCACCGTCAGAGTTGAGACACAATGGATTTCTGTATGCATCAAAATGGTTCAAAAATGCTGATGATATTTGGAACAAACATAAAACAGAAAGATCAAAAAATCTTACAGCCAATGACAGAATCAATTATCAGAAAGGAATTACCTCTCAGGATATTAACAAAAAATATCTTGTTATTTACAATACCAGCGGCAAAGATGCAAATGGAACTGTAATTCAAAGGAAAAATCTTGATTTGGAATTCATTGTGGATTATAAATCTTTTGTTTTCTATACAGACAGTTTTGATGAGGCAAATTATTTGGCTGCCATTCTTAATTCTTCCATTCCAAATGAAAGGATGAAGGATTTTCAGTCACGCGGTCTGTTCGGTGCAAGAGATGTGTGCAAGAAAATTCTTGACATTTACTGGCCGAAATTTGACAGGAAAAACAAAATACATCTCCACCTTGCGGAACTGGGCAGACAGGCCCATGATTCGGTTTCAAAATTTCTGGCAGAAAATATTGCCCCGGATCAGAAAATTGAGGGCGTGCATCTGGGAAAACTGCGGCTGGAAATCAAAGCACATCTGCACAAAGAAATGAAAGAAATTGACACTCTGGTGAAGCGGATAATGGAAACTGTTTAATTCAACAGGATAAACGGAATTTGCTGAAAGAGGCCAATTCCAAATGAAACAATAATGAAATTGGATAGTTGTGTAGGTTGGAGGTGAGGAACGAACCCCAACAAAATAAACATGTTGGGTTTCACTGCGTTCAATCCAACCTACCTCAAATAATTATCTTAAAGACTATATGATGATACTCGGAACAGGATTGCCAAAGGAGATAAAAAATGAAATTTGTATCAGCCGGAGATTTGGGTTTTTCCCCTGAACATTTATGGCAAAAAACAAAACAGAAGCAGGATATTATTATCACTGCGAACGGTCGTCCCATTGCCATATTGACCGGTGTGGATGAAAACACCTTTGAGCAGGAACTGGAAGCAATAAAAAGGGCGCGGGCCTTGAGAGCATTGGACATGATTCATAAAGAATCGGTTCAGAAAGGAACCTGTACCATTGGTGATGAGGAAATTCAGGCAGAAATTGATTCTGTCCGCAAAGGAAAATCTGCATGAAAGTTGTTTTGGATACCAATGTCCTGATTTCCGCATTTTTGAAACCCCAAAGCAAACCGGCAAAAATTCTGCGTCTGATTCTTCAGGGAAATATGGATATAGTCATCAATGAATATATCCCTGCAGAATATTACGAAGTGCTGACAAGACCCAAATTTGATCTGAATCCGGATAATATTCAGACTGTTCTGTCATTTATCCGTTCAGAAGGAATACAGGCACCGGTATTGTATCAATCCGTTCAGCTCCCGGATGAAAGCGATACCCCGTTTCTGGAAGCTGCTCTGGCTGCTTATGCGGATGTGCTGATTACAGGAAATATCCGGCATTTTCCCAAAGAATTTTGCAAGACTCTGCCTGTAATGACACCTGCGGAATTCCTGGAAAAACATCACTGAATGTCTTTCTGTATTCTGACCATTGATTTGACAGAACATGCGAAGTGAGCACTCTCTTTGCTGAAAACAGGGGAGCGGGTTAACTGACAGCAAAATTTTTTTCTCCACTCCAATGAAAGTGGCTGGAATAATCCGAATAAAAGCCCGATAAAATCAGCCGGGAAACAGAAGACAGGGAACTTAGCAATTTTTTCCCTTAATATTCAAACAGAGAAATACAGATATGCCACACAGACTTGAAATCACATTGAAACCCGATCTTTCCGATCCGGAGGGACGGGGCATCCGCCGAAAAGCCAAAGACTATTTCGGCATTGTACTGGAAGATGTCCGTACCGTTCACATTGTCACCATTGATGCGGAACTTTCCGGCCAGCAACTGGAAAAGATACGGACCGAACTTTTCACCAACCCTGTTACGCAGATTTCTTCATTTGCGCCTCTGAATCTGCCTTTTGAGCAGATTCTCTGGATTGGATTCCGGCCCGGCGTGCGGGACAATGCAGGCGCGACTGCAAAGGAGGCTGTGGAAGACATTCTGGGCATCCGCCTGAAATCCGGAGAAGCCATTTACACGTCCAAACGCTACTGTCTCCGGGGAGCGGGACTGAATGAGCAACAGTCTGACATCATTGCAAAAAAATTGCTGGCAAATGATATTATCCAGCAGTGGAAAATTTTTTCCAAAGCAGACTGGAATCCGGAAACCGGCATTGGTTTCATTCTCCCCAAAGTGATTCTCAATCACACGCCCACAGTCACAACCATTCCCATTGATTCCAATGAAAGCCTGCAGAAACTCAGTGATGAACGGAATCTGGCTCTCAATCCCAATGACATTCCGGTTATCCGCTCCTATTTCCGCAAACCGGATGTGACTGCCCGCCGCGCGGCTGTGGGACTTTCTGATCCCACAGACATTGAACTGGAATATATTTCCCAGGCAAGAAGTGACCATTGCAATCACAACACCTTTCAGGCTTTGTTCCGTTACAAAGAGGCAAATGACAGCCCTGCGGAAATGGTGAACAGCCTTTTCAAAACCTGCATTGAGGCTCCCACGCTCGAACTGCAGAAAAACAAAGACTGGGTGGTTTCCGTGCTGTGGGACAATGCCGGAGCAGGCCGTTTTGATGAAAATCACTATTATGTGATTACCGGAGAAACCCACAATTCCCCTTCCAATATGGAAGCCTACGGGGGCGCGATTACCGGCATTGTGGGCGTTTACCGGGATCCGCTGGGAACCGGCAAAGGATCAAAACTGCTCATGGGCGGTTACGGATTCTGCGTGGGGCAGCGCGATTACAACGGAAATCTCAAACCGAAACTCCATCCCCGGCGTCTGCTGGACGGCGTGATTGAAGGCGTGCGTGACGGAGGCAACAAAAGCGGCATTCCCACCACTTTCGGGCAGGTTATCTTTCATCCGGGTTATATGGGCAAATGCCTTGTTTATGTAACTGCTGTTGGGCTTATGCCTGCAACTGTCAATGGCGAACCCTGCGAACAGAAGAAAACCTCACCGGGCGATCTGGTCATCATGTGCGGCGGACGTGTGGGAAAGGACGGAATTCACGGTGTTACGGCATCGTCTGAAAGTTTTTCCAAACACACGCCCGCAGGTCATGTGCAGATTGGTGATCCCTATACCCAGAAAAAAATGCACGATTTTCTGCTGGAAGCAAGAGATGAGGGACTGATTGCATTTGTCACAGACAACGGCGGGGGCGGCCTTTCCTCTTCTGTGGGGGAATCTGCACGGTTCAGCAACGGATGTGAAATTGATCTGGACAAAGTGCCATTGAAATATGAGGGGCTGGATCAGTGGGAAATCTGGGTTTCTGAATCTCAGGAGCGGATGACAGTGGCTGTGAAACCTGTGCATTTGGAGCAATTCATGTCCCTGTCTGCAAAGCACGCGGTGGAAAGCACAGTGATCGGAAAATACACAGATTCCGGCGCGCTGCATATCCGTTACAAAGGAAAAACCTGCGCGTATATTGAAATGGATCTGCTCAAATCCGGTTTTCCCCGGTGGGAATTTGAGGCACACTGGAAATCTCCGGAGGAACGGGGATTGCAGGAACCGGTTCTCGGAATGCCTTCAGATTTCAACCAACTGCTTTGTGATCTTCTGTCCCGTCCCAATATCGCGTCCAAAGAATGGATTGTGCGCCAGTATGACCATGAAGTGCAGGGAACCAGTGTCATCAAACCGCTCATTGGCGCGGATCGGGATGTGAACAGTGATGCGGCTGTAATCCGGCCTGTGCTGCATTCCAATCGCGGACTTGCCTTTGCACAGGCATTGCTTCCCGCGTATTCCGCGATTGATGCGTATCACATGACAGCCTGCACCATTGACGAAGCTGTGCGCCGTCTTCTTGCAGTGGGCGGGACTGTGGATCATATCGGCGGGGTCGACAATTTCTGCTGGCCCAATATTCAGTATCATCCGGAAAAAAATCCGGACGGAAAATTCAAGGCAGCTCAACTGGTTCGCTCCTGCCTTGCATTGAAAGAAATCTGTCTGGCCTATGGCATTCCCCTGCTTTCCGGCAAGGACAGCATGTATGTGGACGGCCATCTGCCCGGATTGTATGGGGAAACCCATAAAATTTCCGCATTGGAAAGCCTGCAGTTTTCCACCATCGGACTTGTCGAAAATGTGGAAAAATGCGTTACAATGGACGCGAAAATGCCGGGGGATCTGGTCTATGTGATCGGCCTGACGCGCAATGAACTGGGAGCATCTGAATATTACGAGCATTTGGGTTACACGGGCGCGAATGTGCCGCAGGTTCGGACTGAGGAATTTTTGTCTGTTTACCGGGTATTGCAGAATGCAATGGAAAAAGAACTGGCTGCTTCAGTTCACGCGGTCTGCCGAGGCGGACTGGGTGTTCATCTGGCAATGGTCTGCATGGCAGCCAATCTGGGAATGGACATTGCATTGGAAAAAATTCCTGCTGAGGGAGCAGATCGGGATGATGTTCTGCTGTTTTCCGAATCCGCAGGACGTTTTATTATTACAATTGCACCGGAAAATCAGCAGGCATTTGAAAAGATCTTTGCAGGATTGAACTTCGCGTGCATTGGAAACGTGACAGAAAATCCGGAACTGCTTATCAGCGGCAAAGCAAAGAAAAACATCATCCGGCTGGGCATTGAAAAACTGAAATCAGCATGGAAAAAACCTTTCGGAGATTTGATATGAAAGTCAAAGTGCTTGTTCTGACCGGCTATGGACTCAACTGTGATCATGAAACTGCATACGCATTTGAACTGGCCGGAGCCAGTCCTGTAAGGGTTCATATCAATTCCCTGATTGACGGATCGGTTTCTTTGCACCAGTTTCAGATCATGGTGTTCGGCGGCGGTTTCAGTTGGGGAGATGATCACGGCGCGGGCGTGATTCAGGCCGTGCGGATGCGGACAAATCTGGGAGACAAAATTCTGGATTTCATTGCAAAGGGAAATCTGGTCATTGGCATCTGCAACGGATTTCAGACATTGGTGAATCTGGGACTGCTGCCCGGACTGGACAAAAATTACACAGCCCGGTCTGTGGCTTTGACCCACAATGAATGCGGCAATTTCCGGGATCAGTGGGTCAACCTGAAAGTCAATCCCAATTCTCCCTGCGTATTCACCAAAAACATGGACTGTGCAGAACTGCCGGTGCGGCACGGAGAAGGCCGTTTTTATGCGGAAAAAGCGGTTCTGGATCGTCTGATAAGCAATCAGCAGATTGTATTGCGGTATGCTCTGCCGGAAGGAAATCCGGCAAACGGCGCATTTCCGCACAATCCCAACGGCTCGCTTGCGGACATTGCAGGCATCTGTGATCCCACAGGCCGGGTTTTCGGACTCATGCCCCATCCGGAGGCTTACAATCATATGTGCAATCATCCGGACTGGACACGGCAGAAAGAAAAAGCGAATCGCTCCGGCAAAGCAGAGAAAAGCGGTATGACACCGGGCATCCGCATCTTCCGGAATGCGGTCGCGTTTATGGAAGACTGAGACCGGGTGCAGCAGTGCAGCAGGTCGGATTACACTCATGCTAATCCGACCTGCAATTTCTGCAATTTCAGACAACGAGAAGGCAGGGTGTGTGCACTGCAAGCGAAACCCTTCATAAGCACTTGGATCACAGCAGTTTTTTTATTGTCTGAACCCTGATTCACATGATTAAGGGATTTGCATGATTTTTTAATCCTGTTAATCCCTTAATCATGTGAACCAGAGTTCAGACAAATTTAAATCGTATGTCACAAGAATCTCCTGATTTCGGATATCCGGCTTCTGACAGACAAATTCACATTATTCATCAATAAGCGGAATGATTTTTGCCTGAACCTCTTCCAAAATCTGCCTATCAATCTTGCAGCAGAAAGAAGCAGTTCGGGCTTTCCAGTCAAGACTTTTTACCTGATCAGAAAGAACAACTCCTGCAACTTTCAATCCGGACGGTATCCGAACTTCAAAGGGGTATCCTTTAACTTGGCTGGTGACCGGGCAGAATATCGACAGACCGGTTTTCCCGTTATATGCTTTGGGTGACAAAACCAATGCCGGTCTTTTGCCTGCCTGTTCATGCCCTGCCTGCGGGTCCTTATCCATGCAATATCGCCCCGCTCAGGAACATAGACTGCCAAACTTCACCTCCCTGCGGTTTGCCGGTGCTGACCTCGGAATGGAGATTGTCTTCACTGATCCCTTTCAGCAGTTCATCCAGAGAGTATTTCTTTACCGGTTTCAGAAAGATTATGCCGTCTGCCGATTCCAGTCTGATACGGGAGCCTTCTTTAATATTCAGTTTGTTTGTGAATGTCTGAGTGAATTCTCACCGCAAGACTGTTTCCATTTTTTATGTTCGTTATCATAATTTCACCATGCCCTGTCCTTGCATAACGTTATCAGAAAAAACGTTTTTGGTTTGACTGTGCTGTATATACATTGTATATATTTTGCGGCAGGTGTCAAGGAAGATAATCCTCCAAAGACTCAGGAATTTTCTCACTTTGAGTGAAGACAGAAATCTGGAATCTTTGAAAATGCCGAATTCTGATTGTGCCGGAATGGCAGAAAACATAAACTCAGATTGTTATGCTGGTTTATCAGGAAAACATTCTGATTCAGATGAAAAACATGAAATGTCAAAATTTGAATCAGGATATCCGGGATGATTCCGCACATCCTGAAAATTTGATTCATCATCCTGCATTTTCAAATCGCTATGACTTGCGGGAGACTCATAGCGGCTTCCATCATCGCCTCGAAAAGTGGATGCGTGAATTGTCCGGGCACGTCTTCTGCACTGGGTGCACCCATTGCCAGCGCATTCCGCAATCAGATCCGCCATAGTCGAAAATGTGAACCCCAGACCCGGTCGGTTTTGGCATGACCGAGATTTTCACAAAACCGTCTGTTTCACCATGCACCTTGCCCGGCCGTTTCGGTAAAGGGAAAGGTCTCGGCATGAAAGGGAATCTGCCTTTCTGATCTGCGCCCGGTAAGTCCCACACCCAGGCGTTTCGGCCAAACCACAGAGGGAAGTGCGTCATAATTCACCTCACCGGGCAGTCCGGCCATGTTTTCCACTGCTGCAATGGCCTCGGTTGAGGCTTTAGGGTGCGAAAGTGCAGGGCCGGGAATCAGATCGCCAATGGCAGATACAGAAGGAACATTGGTGCGGTATGTTGCATCCACTTTATAGACCTGTGCGGGCATCGGTTTCAATGCCCAAATCTTCCAGTCCCAAACCCGCAGTCAATGGCCTTCTGCCCACAGCCACCAGCACTTTGTCGCATTCCAGTGTGCTGCTTTCTCCCCTGCTTTCCAGATTTACCCGCACTTTGCCATTTTCAATTTTTGCTTCTGTGACTTTGGTATTGAGCCGGAATTCCAGTCCCTGCTTTTTCAGCACCCGCTCCAGTCCCCGGATAATCAGGGAATCCATGACAGAGGCAATCGCTGGCAGCATTTCCACCACCGTCACCTTTGCACCCAGCCGGGACCAGACCGAACCCAGTTCCAGTCCAATGAAACCTCCGCCAATTACGCACAGATGATGGGGAACCGCATCAAAGGACAGGGCTTCGGTGGAACTCACAATCTGCTGTCCGTCAAAGGCCAGCCCCGGCACTGCAATGGGTTCGCTGCCCGTTGCCAGCAGAATGTTCTTTGCCTTCAGGGAGATTTTTTCACCGGAATCTGCAATCACATCCACCTGATTCGCTCCGGCCAGTTTTGCCTTTCCCTGTATCATTTCCACTTTATTGCCTTTGAGCAGTTGGGACAACTGGGCAGTCAGATCTGTCACAACTTTTTCTTTCCGGGACATCATGGCTTTCAAATCAAGACGGACATCATCGCAAATCACACCGTGGTGTGCAAATTTTTCTCTGGCACTGTAATAATGCTCGCTGGAATCCAGCAGAGCCTTGCTGGGAATGCAGCCCGCATTCAGGCACACACCGCCGGGACGGGCTTCTTTTTCCACGCAGGCTGCGGACATGCCCAGTTTCCGGGCTTTCAGACAGGCTGAATAGCCTCCGGGGCCTGCACCAATCACAATCAAATCATATTCTTTTGCCATTTCACACCTCCATGAGCAGACGTTCGGGATTTTCCACGCATTCCTTGATCCGGCGCAGGAATGTCACTGCCTCGCGGCCATCCACAATGCGGTGATCATAACTCAGGGCCACATACATCATGGGACGGGCCACAATTTCATCATTGATGACAACCGGACGTTTTTCAATGCGGTGCATTCCCAGAATGCCGCTCTGGGGCGTGTTGAGGATGGGCGTACTCAGCAGCGAACCGAACACACCGCCGTTTGTTATTGTGAAAGTGGCTCCTTCCAAATCCGCGAGTTCCAGCCGGTTCTCCTTGATTTTTCCCACATAATCCACAATGGCCTGTTCAATACCCGCGAAACTGAGCTGATCCGCATTGCGAATCACCGGAACCACCAGCCCGCGCGGCGATCCCACTGCAATGCCAATGTGCCAGTAATTGTGATACACAATGTCACTGCCTTCAATAAACGCGTTGATTTCCGGAAACTCCTTCAAAGCCTGCACAGCGGCTTTGACAAAAAAGGACATGAAACCCAGATTCACATCATATTTCTTTTTGAACACTTCCTTGTATTCATTGCGGATATCCATTGCCCGGCTCATGTCAATGTCATTGAATGTGGTGAGCATGGCTGTATTCTGTTTTGCTTCCAGCAGCCGCGCGGCAATGCGTTTGCGGATGGGTGTCATGGCTTTTCTGACGATTTGCTCTTTGTCATCCGGAGAACTTGGAGCAGGCTCAGGACATTCTGCTGTTTTCACAATACTGCCGGATTCCATTGCAAGCAGCACATCGCCTTTGGTAATTCTTCCGTCAGGGCCGCTTCCTGCAATCTGACTGACATCAATTCCCTGTTCCGCAGCCAGTCTGCGCACCGAAGGTGGCAGATCTTTGTCATCTTTTGCAGCATCTTTTGCCGGAATTTCATCCGGAACCGCTTTCTTTTCTTCGGTTTTGGGAGACTCGGATTTTTTCTCAGCAGACTTTTCCGCTTCTTTGGGAGCAGGTTTTTCTTTGTCCGGTGCTTTTTCCTCTGAAACAGCCGCAGTGCTGATTTTTCCCACCACAGAACCCACAGCCACAGTCTGACCTTCCGGAACCAGAATCTTCAGAATGCCGTCAGTCTCTGCATTGACTTCCAGCGAAACCTTGTCTGTTTCAATGATAAACAGAGGCTCATCTTTTTTTACACTGTCGCCATCCTGTTTGTACCACTGGGCAAGAATGGCCTCCTGCACGGATTCGCCAACATTGGGAATTCTGATCTCAATTTCCATGTATGCTCCTTTCACCTGATGAATAAAAATTGGCAGTAGGCTGGGGTGAACGAAGTGAACCCCAACATCCTGAATATGTTGGGGTTCGTTCCTCACCCCAACCTGCACGGAACTGTGACGCCTTCAAATCCGGTACATTTATTTTCAGAAATCGCCTAATCCTGAAAATCCCTGTTCAGACAGGAGAGAACAATTTCCGCAAAAATCCTTTTTCAGAATTTCCGGGATGCCTCTTTCAGCACTTCCTGAACTGAGGGATCAAACCAGCAGTGAAGGAAAATCTCATTTTTGGCTTTGGAGTTTTTTTCATATTTCATGCGGATTTCTTCCACCCGGTTTGCTTTCATTGCACAAAACGCTGCCCTGTTGGATGCAGCCGGCAATGCGGCCTTTTCCGCTGCCCGTTCCTCCACGCTTTCCGGAGAGCAGATTTCATCAACCAGTCCCACAGTTTTTGCATCAGACAGGGTCATAAAATTTCCGGTGTACATCATTTCTGTTGCGACCCGGTCTCCCACAAGCTGGCGGAGAATCATATCCACAGACCAGGGAACCGGAACCCCCAGCCGGATTTCATTGAGTCCGATCTGTTTTTTGTCTGAAGTGCCAAAGCGGTAATCCGAGGTAACTGCAAAAACACAGCCCCCGGCCACAGCATGACCGCGTATCGCGCACACGCTTGGCAGCGGAACCGTAAAAAGATCCATGACCAGTTGATCAAATCTGTACCAGAAATCCGTCATCTCCTTTTGGTTCATTTCCAGCAGTTCCGGCAGATTCAGTCCCATGCTGAAAAATTTTTCTCCTCCGGCAAGAACCATGCCTGCCGCGTCTTTTCTGATTTCCTGCAGTGCAGCACAAAGGTCATTGACCAATTCCGTGCCGATGGCATTGGTGACGCCATTGTTCATGCGCAGCAAAGCAATATTTCCCCGATATTCTTTAATGACTTTTGACATGTGCATCTCCTGTAATATTTCCCGTCAGAAATTCTCAGCGCATAAATTGCTGCCGATCAAAACAGTTTGGTAATTTCATCCACAGCAAAACGCGGCCATTCCGCAATTTCCCCTCCTGCAAGAGCCTCAATTCCGTTTCCGGATTCGAGAACCTCACCGATGACCGTGACCTGAATGCCTGCCCGGAAGATGCCCGCAATCAGTTCTTTGCAGGATTCTTCCCGGCAGCAGAGGATCAGACTGCCGGATCCAATGAGTCCCAGAGGATGGATGTCCAGCAGACTGCACAGGGCCTGTGTCTGGGGCAGCACCGGAATGTTTTCCATATGCACCCGGATTCTGTGACCTCCGGCAATGCTCAGTTCCTCCAGAGCGGTGGCCAGCCCGCCTTCCGTGACATCGTGCATGGCAGAGCATCCTTTGCACTGCGCGGCAATGCGGGCCTCGTCCAAGATGCTGATCTGGGAAAGAAAACTCCGGCACATGGCAATTGTTTCCTCATCCATGCCCATTTCCCTGAGCCGGGCTGCAAATTCCCGCGCGATAATGCTTGTGCCTTCCACTGCCACCCCTTTGGTCAGCAAAACCCGATCACCGGGACGCATACTGCGTTTGTCAATGAGATCAGCCTTTTTCACAGTTCCCACCAGCATTCCGGAAATCACGGTGCGGTTGACTGCATCTGTGATTTCCGTATGTCCGCCGCATAAGGTGATGTTCCATTTCCGGCAGACCGATTCCAAATCCCGGAGAATGTGAAAAACCTCTTTTGGACTGATGCCGCAGGGAAATAGCAGAGTGGCAAGAAACCAGCGCGGCACCGCTCCGGATGTGGCAATGTCATTGGCATTGACAAGCACCGCATACTGTCCAATGGCATCTGTGGCAAAGGTGATGGGATCGGATTTGAGAATCAGGACTTCCTCACCCTGCGCACAGATCGCGGCCGTATCCTCGCCGATACCCGGATTGATGAGCACAGAGGGATCATTGAAATGGAAATCATCCAGAAATTCCCTGAGCAGATCATTGGGAAATTTTCCCGCAGGCAAAGGCAGGTACAGCCGCACAATGTTTCTGAGTTCCCCAAGGCCGGAAATCACATAATCACATTCCTGCTGCGGCAAATCACCGCCGTTGGTGAGAAAAACTGTGACAGATCCGGCTGCCCTGCCTGCGAGGATGTCAAATGCAACATCCCCGACCATGATCATGTTTTCGGCTTTTATCCTCAGTCTTTCTGCGGCCAGCAAAATGCCGTCCGGCCCGGGTTTGGGTGCAACAGGTTCCTCACGGGTGATGATCACATCAAAATCTTCGGGTTTGAGATTTTCAAAATTTTTCAGTGCAATATCCACTGAACAGCGGCTGTTGCGCGTGATGATGCCGGTTTTCAGCCCTTTGGAATGCAGGAACCGGATGATTTCCTCCGCGTCCGCATTGGGCCGGGAGATGCGCGCAGACTGAATTTCCGCGTGTTCCAGAATTTTCATGGCCTGCATTTTTTCCGCAGGATTTTCCATTTTCTGAATAAATTCCAGTACCGGAATTTCACCGGGACAGCCAATGCTTTTTTTGATTCCGGGAAAGTCAATCGCGCCCGGAAAGGTCAAAGTTCCGTCAAAATCAAAGAGTACAGCCTGTATCAGACATTTTTTCATTCTTTTTCTTTTCCGCGTATAAAAGTGACAAATATGCCGATTAACCCGGCCAGCCCTCCGGCTCTCATGGCGGCACGGAAGGCAGCCATATAAATCGGCTCCAGTTCCGGATAATATCCCCGAAGGATTTCCCCTCCGCTCAGGCTTTTAAAAACACTGTTGAACACGGTTCCGGCCAGGGCAATGCCCAAAACCATGCCCAGATTGCGAACTGTGGCAACGGTTCCGGCAGCAATGCCCATATATTTCGGAGGAACCGATCCCATAATCAGGGAATTGTTGGGTGCAGTGAAAAGGGCTACCCCAATGCCGCTCAGGGCCAGGGGCCAGGCAATGGAAAAATCCGGCATTCCGGGCTTCAGATTGGAGAGAAAATAAAAGGAAAGACTTAAAATGCTCATGCCGATGGTGCACAGAATCCGGGACCCGATGCGATCTGAAAGATTTCCCGCAAGCGGGGCAATGACAAAAAGAAAGGCAAAGGGCGTCATCATGAAAAGGCCGGTTTTTCCTGAAGGAAAACCGCAGGGATGTGTAAGAAAAAAAGGCATGAGAAAGATCACGGTGAACAGTCCGACAAAAAGGATCGTCAAAGCCAGCACCGGCAGCGTGAAGAGGCGGATTTTCAGCAGATACGGGGGAAACAGGGGCGAGGGACAGCGCAGTTCCTGCCATACCAGACCGGCAAAAGACAGGACAAAGGAGCCTGAAAGGCAGAGGATGGGAATGCTGTCATAACCCCATTCATATCCATGGGTGATGACAAAAAGAAAGGTTCCTGTGGCCAGTGTCATAAGAATCGCGCCGGATCGGTCAAAGGATTCGGAACGCATCACATCCGAAATTCCGCCTTTGAGAATCCGGGAAGCAGCAAAGGCCGTAATCAGGCCGATGGGAATATTGATATAAAAAATGGTCTGCCAGGAGGAAACCTGCAGAATCCACCCGCCCAGTGCAGGGCCCAGCGTCAGTCCCGAAGCTACGACAGCGCCCAGTGTTCCAAGGGATTTGCCCCGCTGGGACGGGGGAAAGGTTTCCACCACAATGGCCTGGGTGCAGGACATAATCATGGCCGCGCCCAGTCCCTGAAACGCGCGGGATGCAATCAGAGACACCGCGTTCACGGAAAGACCGCAGCACAGCGAACCCAAAGAAAAAACAAGCAGCCCGCGCGTATAAACCCATCTGCGTCCCCGGATGTCGCTGAGTCTGCCGAAACTCATCAGCAGAGAGGAAACCGTGAGCAGATAGATCATCATCACCCATTCCACTGTGCTGAGGGTTGAGCCAAATTCATCCATGATGACGGGCAGCGCGACATTGACAATGCTGCTGTCCAGAGTGGACATGAAAACACCAATGCCCACTGTGGAGAAAATCAGCCATCTGCGGGAGATGCTTTCATTTGTCATAATCTGTTTTCATTCCATGCATCGCTGTTGCCCAATAAGGAAAAGGGGCAGTTTTTTTCAGATTCAGAAAGGATACAGACAGCTTTTCCCCCGTATTTCCGGTTTCCGGAATTCAAATTCACACAGAGCAAACTGGCGCGCATATGTGTTTGCCTGATCCTGTACCGAAAAGGCCACTTTTTTCAGCCAGGGTTTTCTGTTGTAAGTTCCCTGATTGAATCCGATCTGTCCCTCATGATAGGCCAGATAGAGATTGTACGCGTCCTCTTTGGCCATGCCGCATTTCATAAAACTGATATGGCAGTACCAGCCGATGAAATCAATGGCATCATCAAAATCTGTCCGATCCGCATGCAGATTTCCCGTATGTTTGCAGTAAATGTTCCATGTGCTGTCAATGGCCTGGGCATATCCGTAGGCAGAGGAAAGTCTGGAACCGGGAAAAACAAACAGACAAATCCGCCTCCTGGGCCGGGCATCGGATCGGAAATCGGATTCATGCTGCATAATCGCCATCATCACCGGAATGGGAATGCCCCATTTTTTCCGTGACGCGCTCGCGGAGGCATACCACTCGGGTTTTTCACGGAATATGGCACACAGATTCTCCGGGTTTCGGAGCCCGCTGCCCGTGCATCCGGAAAAACACAGGGACAGCAGACACAGGAACACCGCAGCAGACGCGCTGCTTCCGGACGACAAATTTTTTGATTCTGACAATTCTGCAAAAACAGACGGCTTCATTGTTTTCCTGTCTGCACCCGCGTGCGCGGATTCCTGCTCTGTTTTCAGATGGTGCCGGTTCAATCCAGAGACCATCTCACCAGCACACTGCCCCAGGTGAATCCCGCGCCAAAGGCTGAAAGCACCAGCCAGTCTCCCCTGCGGAGCATTTTTTTCTCATATGCCTCGGACATGGCCAAAGGAATGGTGGCGGCTGTGGTGTTTCCGTAATTTTCAATATTGATGATGACCTGTTCGGATGTCAACTCAAGTTTTTTTGCAACCGAATCAATAATCCGGAAATTGGCCTGATGGGGAATCAGATATTTTATATCTTCGGGCCCGAGCCCGTTTCTGTCCAGAATCTGTTTTGAGACCTCGCTCATGCCGGTCACCGCTCGTTTGAATACGGCTTTTCCATCCTGAAACACATAGTGCTTTCTTTTGGCAACCGTTTCAGATGAGGCCGGCTCCAGACTTCCGCCCGCGGGAATATAAAGATACTGTGCACCCTCTCCATCCAGATGGAGATCAAAATCCCTGATCCCCTGTTCCTCATCCTCGGAGGGCTCCAGCAGCACAGCACCGGCAGCATCTCCGAAAATGACACAGGTGTTCCGATCCTGATAGTCAATGATGCTGCTCATTTTGTCCGCTCCGATCACCAGCACCTTCTGATGTTTTCCGGATTCAATGAACTGGCCGGCTGTGACCAAAGCATACAGAAAACCGGAACATCCGCCGTTGAGATCAAATCCCCAGCACTTATCCGCACCCAGTTCCTTCTGCACCAGGGAAACCGCGCTGGGAACCGGCATATCCGGAGTGACAGTGGCAAGAATGATCAAATCCAGTTCCTTTGCACTGATCTGACGCTGCTCCAGAACCCTTTGCGCTGCCTTTGCAGCCATAAAGGATGTTCCCCTGTTTTTCTCCAGAATGCGTCTTTGTCTGATCCCTGTCCTGCTGAGAATCCATTCATCACTGGTGTCAACCATTTTTTCCAAATCCTGATTGCCAAGTATCTGTTCCGGGACATAATGTCCGACACCGGTTATGACTGCCCGCATCTTGTATCCTCCTCAATGACTCTTTTGGTCCAAAAAACTGTTTTGGTGAAATGATTGACATATACCCAATATCCGTATAAATGTCCAACTGTCATTATGAATAATCGCACTTCATTTTTTGGAGACAGATACAACCGGATCATCCGGCTTTGACCGGGGGAGGTCTGAGAGAAAATGAAACCTGTTGAACTCATTGAAGGTACAGCAAAAAGTATTCTGGAACGCATTCATTCCCTATCTGCCGAAGACAGCCTTGACGATACGGAACACATCAGAAATATAAGGGCTGTTATCGAAGGTGCAGAGGCGTATATCCGGTCAACCAGGAATTATTCCCAGGACAGCGGCAGAGTGAAGGAAAATTTGTATCAGTTTGCCCGTGACCTATGGCTGAAACATGCGGAACAGATCCGAAAAAAATTTTCCGAGGGAGAGGATGCCGTTCAGCAGGATGAAGGGTACGCAGAATATTACTATGATCATATTTATCATGAGGGAAATTATCCCCGGTAAAATGCCCGGCTGTTTTTCAGATTTCATATTAATTTCCAGCAGCACGCGGTTTTTGTCCGCATTTTATGACAGGGCCGGGGAATTTTTCAAGCGTATGAATTTTTATACAAATTAAAAACAATCACTTGAAAACCGAAGAAATTTTTGTCTCTGCGGAGGACTTTGCCATGAGAACAGCGATTGTCGGTGCAGGAGCAATGGGGTCTCTGTTCGGAGCCATGCTGGCTGCGGTTTCAGATCTTTGTCTTATTGATCCCTATGAAGAGCATGTAAAAAAAATCTGCTGTGAGGGGCTGACTGTGGAACACGCAGACGGATCTGCTGAAACACACAGACTGACTGCCACCGCCAATCCCGCAGATGTGAAACCGGGCATTGATCTGGCCATCATTTTCACCAAATCCTGCGGAACAGCCGAAGCCGCGCGGACAGCAAAGCCGCTTCTCAGCGAAAAAGGAATGGTTCTGACCCTGCAGAACGGAATCGGCAATGCAGAAATCATAGCGGATATTGTGGGAGAAAAACAGACCCTTGCAGGTGTCACTTCTCACGGGGGAACCCTGATGGGGCCGGGCCGTGTGCGTCATGCAGGCACGGGGCCGACATATATCAGCCCGTTTTCCCCGCGCACCCTGTCTGCGGAACCTGTCATCCGGCTTTTTCAGAAAGCCGGTATCGATGTGCATGTTTCCGATGATTTGCAAACCCTTGTGTGGGGAAAACTCATCATCAATGCGGGAATCAACGCACTGGCCGCAATTCTGCGGGTTCCCAACGGTGTGCTGGGGATCAAACCCGAATGTGAAAAAATCATGTCTGCGGCTGTGGCCGAGGCAGTTGCTGTGGCAAATGCCCTCCACATCTGTCTGCCCTATGACAATCCCCTTGCAGTGGTGAAATCCGTGTGCGAAAAAACAGGGCCAAACCGTGCGAGCATGCTGCAGGACATTCTGCGGGGTGCGGATACCGAAGTGAATGTCATCAACCGGGCCATTGTTCGCAAAGGGGAGGAGCTGGGAATCCCCGCGCCATGCAACCGTTTTCTCTCGGAAATCATTGAAGCGCTGGAGGCAACCTCTGCCGAAAGACTGGGCTGATCTCTTTTTCAGAACCGGACAGAGGGGCAACGGATCAAATCCCCTGATGATTCATTGCAGGGGCGGGGTTGCCCCTGCTTTTTTTCAACCCGTTTGACCCGTTATCCCGGACTGTGTGCAACCTGCCTTTGACATGACAGTCTGATTTTTCAAATCAGACAGTTGTTCTCCCCTTTCTGAAAAAGGGGCAGTGGGAATTTCTTTTGCAAATGACGGGAATTCCGCACTGCCCTCTCTTTGCAAAAGGGGAAAACAAAAGACCAGGCAGGATGGCCTGATTAAAATACAGGAAAACTTTTGTCCACCGTTCCACCGGCTTTGATGCGGATGATGCGGTATCCGGAAGTGGAACCATAGGCAGTTCCGTCCGAGGCCACAGCAAAGCCCTTGAAATATTCCGGCCAGCCGGCCAGCCGATCCGGTTTGAATTCAGATTTGACCATTCCTTCCACTTTTGTATAAGTTCCGTGGGCAAGTCCGCCGCTCATAAAGATTTTCTGATCCGCAGATATGCCCATGCCGTAATTGAAGCTGTTGTCAAGCTGGAACAGGCTGACTTCTCCGGAAAGGCTGATCTGCGCGTTGAGATTGCTGTAATTGACAGTCAGCACACTGTCACCGTGAAAAAAGGTTTTCCATCCGCTGCTGCCTGGGGAGTAATACAGTTTGTGCTCGCTCAGTCTGGTTCCGTCCGGAACCTTGAAGACCATGAACATCGCTGTCCTGCCGTCATTTTTCAGCCGAAACTCCTCCAAAGCCGTCCCCCTGAGATCCGCAGGCGGTTTTGCGCCTTTGGGTTCTGATTCATCCGCCGCACTTTCCAGGAGAACAGCCAGTTTTCCGCCTGCGGCATCCAGTCCCATTGTCATCACCTTCTGCCCTTTTGCAAAGCTGATTTTGCCTTTCTCACTCAGGTCGGTCATGGACAGAAAATGGATGCTGTGACCGTTGTAATCCGGATTCAGTCCGGCCATGAGATCCGCAGCCTGCGCGGCACTCATCAGCCCGGCCTTCTGCATTTTCTTCTGGATCTGCCAGGTTTTTGTGTCAATGGCATGAATGCTTCCGTCTGTGTCTTCTGCCAGAAGCACACTTCCGTCTTTGTTGAACTGCAGATCAAGAATGCACACCCCCAGCCATATCCTCTGGGAAACTTCCATTTTTCCCGGATCCAGCACATACAGAACCCGGTTGTCCCCGGCAGCCGTCAGAAGATTTCCCCCGGGAGACAGCGCCACAGCAAGCCCTCCCAAAGGTGTTGCCGCCAGTGCGGAAGAACCTGCAAGCAGAACAGCCAGCATTGCCAGTACCATCATCCGTTTCATTTTCTTCTCCTTTTGTTTGGGGTAAACGATACAGAACCCATATACATCTCCCGGTTTTCTGTCAAGAAAATTCAGGCTGTAAAAATATCATACCAATTCCCCGTTGAAAAGATACTTGCAAGCAGGAAAAAAAGAGGTTTTCGTGTGTTCAAACAACCGGATTTTTCGGAAAAATCCGGTTTTTCGGAAAAATTTATGTTTCAGATCAATGGCGAATTGGTATCAGATCTTTTTCTGATGAAAGGCTTCTTTCTCCTGAATCTGACGGGAAAGATTCAGGACTGGAAAAACTGCCTTTGCATGAACGCTGAAAAACAGGCAAACCTTGACCTTTGTGAAATTTTGTGTCTTACTGTCTTTACGGTATTGTGAAGAATGCCCGGCCCCGGGAATTTTTCTGTGTGTGAAAGGGGAGCGGAACTGCCTTCCCCCAATTTATATCTAAGGAAAGACCGTCAAAATGATCAGCAGAAACCGCATGATAAAATCCATATTGGCGCTTATTGCAATTTTTTTTGCCTGTTCCCTCTGTGCCTCGGCCCAGGACAGTCTGCTCATTCAGCCTGCCCGGAAAATGATCACCCTGAGCGGCTATACGCGCAGCGACACCGTTATGACCCTGTCTTCGGAAGTGGGCGGAAAGATTCTCCAGGTTCATTATGACGTAGGGCAGACGGTGGGAGACAAAGCTTTTTTTGAAATTGATCCCACATTTATTGATTTTCAGATCCGCAGCACCCGTCAGTCCCTGCAGAAAATCGAAGCCGCGCTGCTGAAAAATGCCTCCGGCGTGGCGTATCTGGAAAAGGAATTCCGGCGCATTGATCAACTGCACAAAGGAGATCGCGCCACTGAGGTCAAACGGGATGCGGCCAAAGAGGAACTCAGTCAGGCACGGCTGGAGCGCAAAACTCTGGACGCGGAAAAGGCCGTACTGCAGACTGCCCTGAGTGAACTGCGGGAACGCAAACGCAGACACAGCATTTTTGCTCCCAAAGGATGGATTGTCATAAAAAAAATGGCAGAGGCCGGAGAACTGGTTGCGGCAGGTTCCCCTGTGGCCATGCTTGGCGATTTCCGGCACCTCACCATCCCCCTGTCTGTGTCCGGTCAGGAACTGGGGGCCATCCAAAATCTTGGGGAGGAATTTGACGCGCAGTTGGAAGGAAAAACCGTAAAGGCCCGCCTGAACTGGATCAATCCGGAATTTGATGAAAAAACCCGGAAACTGGGCATTGAACTGATTCTGTCCGGATATGAAGGGAAAAAAAGAGGAGGGCTGCGCTTTTCCCTGGATTTGGAAACCGAAACCGAAGGGCTGCGGATTCCCAAAGAAGCTGTGATCAACCGTTACGACAATCCCCGTGTCATCCTCAAAGAAAGCGGGGAGACCGTCAATATCATGGTGCTGGGTGAATCAGACGGGCATCTGATTGTCAATACAGACAAAAAACTGAAAATCGGAGCGGAACTGGAGATGGCAGATAAGGAAGGATAAAAATGGCACAGGATTGGCGTCACAGAGAGGAAACCGTCAACACGCAGCTTGCGCTGCTTCTCTCCCAGCACGGCGTGATTGCGGAACCGGAGACCCTTCAGAAATCCGGAAGACACAGGCCGGATGTGATGTTTGTTTTCAGCGGACTCCGGGTTGTGATTGAGGGGAAGTTTTCGGACGCGGCCGATGCGGACAAATCCGTGCTGTCGGATGCGCTCCGCCGGGTGCAGACCGGCATCTGCCACATGGCTGTCGCGCTGGTGTATCCGGAAAATCTGCGCAGTGTTTCCGCGTCCGTGCTGGGAAAAACCCTGTCAGAGACGCGGGTTCGCTTTCTGATCATCTCGGAAGCCGGGCAGACAGACTGGTCCGAGGCTGCTCCTTCGGAAATTCTCGCGTCCCTTCGCCGGGTGCATGAAACCCTGATCCGGGATGACATTGTTGCACAGGCCGCGGCCCGTCTTTCGGACAAGATTGAAAACATTGCAGCACTGTGGATCGGGCAGCCCGCAACCTGCGACCGGCTGTCAGATTTGCTGGGAATCCCGGCAAGGCGGGGAGAAAGTGCAAAGGAACAGACAGCCCGGCGCATCACCGCAACCAAAGTTGCCTCCCTGGTCCTTGCCAATGCCATGATCTTTCAGGAGCAGCTTGCCGTCAGCGGCGCGGATGGGAGTGTGGATTCCCTGCGCGCATACAATGCGGATACGGATCCCATCGACAGCATGATGCGGCAGTGGCATGAAATATGGGAAAAAATAGACTATGTGCCGGTGTTTCAGCTTGGGGAGGCGGTTCTGGGGGAAATTCCCGCGTCTCCGAACGCGGTATCCGCCATCCGCTGGCTCATGGACGAGGCAAAATCCATCTGCGCCAACCAGTCCGCACTCCGGCATGATCTCATGGGACGGATCTACCACTGGCTGCTGCACCATGCCAAATATCTCGGCACGTATTACACGGCCACCTCCTCGGCCACGCTGCTGCTCAAGCTGGTGTTTGCGCAGAAATGGGAGGGCAGGGATTTCGGATCTCCCAAAAAACTGGAGGATTTTGTCATCGCCGATCCCGCCTGCGGAACCGGAACCCTGCTCATGGCCGCAGCACAGGCCCTCACGGATCAGTTTGTCGTTTCAAGGGTAAAAAAAGGCGGGACAGTTGCGGAAAAGAATCTCAGCCGTCTGCATCAGATTCTGATGGAAAAAGTGCTGCACGGCTACGATGTTCTGCCCTCGGCTGTCCATCTCACGGCCTCCACTCTGGGAATGCTTGCCCCGCATGTGACCTGCCGGAGCATGAATCTCTTTGTCATGCCCATGGGCGTGAAAAACCGCTCCCTGCGTCTGGGCAGTCTCGATTTTATTGACAAGAAGCGTGTCACAACACAAATGTCTTTGGACAACACCCAGATGGAAATCCGGCAGACCGGTGTGCGCGGGGAGCGCTTCACCTCAGCGGAAATCCCTGAAACGGATCTCTGCGTGATGAATCCGCCCTTTGTGCGCTCCGTTGGCGGAAATCTCCTGTTCGGCAGCCTGCCGGAAGCTGAGCGGGCAAAACTGCAGACCGAACTGAAAAAGCGTTCCAAAGATCTGCGGGCCTCTGTCACAGCCGGGCTTGGCAGTGTGTTTCTGGCACTGGCCGACAAATATCTGCGTGCCGGGGGACGGCTGGCATTCATTCTGCCAGCGGCACTTGCAACCGGTGAAGCCTGGGGGGCAAACCGCAGGCTGCTGGCAGACAGTTATCATGTCGAGGCTGTGATGGTCAGTCATGATGCTGACCGTCCGAATTTTTCGGAAAACACCGATCTTTCAGAGATCATGTTCATCGCCCGCAAACTGAAGGAGGATGAGAAACCGGGGGAGACACTTTATGTCAATCTGTGGCGCAATCCCCATACCATTTACGAGGCTCTGAGCGTGGCGGGCGGCGTGCGGATATGCTGCCCCGCGACTCTTGCTTCCAAAGGGATAACATCCATCATCGGAGCCGGAGATCGCAAGTTTGCGGAAGTGGTGTCACTGCCTGCATCACAGGGGGATGCCCAGTGGATCGGTGTGCAGTTTGCACAGACATGGGCACTGCGTGCCGCAGTGAAACTGAAACAGGGAAAACTCGCAGTGCCGGGCAGAAAAGAGGCGGATGTGCCGCTGTGCAGACTGGGAGAGATGGGGAAACTTGGGCCGGATCAAAGGCGGATACATGACGGATTCAAACCGTCTGAAACAGACTGGTCACCTTTCCCGTCATTTTGGAATCATGATGCAAAAAAAGTGGTGAGCATGAAGCAGTCTCCCAATACACACCTTATGCCCTGGGCAGAATCGCCACGGGGAGAAGATTACGGGGAGCGCAGGCTGTGGCCCCGTGCCGGCAATATTTTGCTGACAGAAAGATTATGGCCAGTTACCCATCGCGTGATGGCAGTCGGATTTGATGAACCTGTTTTGGGAAATACATGGTGGGCATTGAAAACAGAATTATCTGCGGATCAGAAAAAAGCCCTTCTCCTGTGGCTGAACAGCACCTCCTCACTGCTGCTGTTTTTATCCTGCCGTGTTGCCACCAGAAGTGCATGGATGAAAGTCAAACAGCCTGCATGGGAAACCATGCCGGTGCTGGATGTGCGATCCCTGCCGGATGAAGTCATCGAACATCTCGCCAACGCCTATGATGCGGTTTGTGATAAGGAACTGATGGCCCTTGCCAGACTTGACAAAGATCCGGTGCGTGCCGAAATTGATGCGGCATTGTCCTCGGGTTTGGGACTTCCGGACATGAACCCGCTGCGTCAGCTTCTGGCACGGGAGCCGGGACTGACCGGGAAAAGTCTGTAATGTCCTGTCAAATTTGATTTGCCGGACTGTTCGCCTTTGTCTGCGGTCCAAGTTCGCTGCATTTCACATGCCGGAGAAAAAATCCGCTTCTTTTCCTGCAATATCCGGAACAGCGCACACAGGGATAATTTTTTTCAGATTTTTCAAAGTGGCGCCTTTCGGATCAATATGAGCAGGTCATACCGATTCGCCCTTGATTTGACACAGATTTCAAAAAAACTCTTGAGAGGGGGGAGGGTGTGTGTTTCATAACTATGCTTTCAATGGGGAACTGGCATCAGCATAAATTTTCGGATATGACGTTTTCAGAAAAACCGGATTTTTTCGGAAAAATCCGGTTTTTTGAATACCTGAAAACTTTTGCCGGAGTAACTGGCAGATGGATGGGATCAGTTCTGTGACAGAGACATCAGGTGCGTGCGCAGATTGCCCTGCCGCTTTTTCAGGCCGAATTTGATTCTCAGATTTCTGCGGTGAAAATGCACAGTGGTTTCCGCAATATTGAGGATCTCGGCTATATCCTTGCTGGATCTGCCCTGTCTGACCAAAGCAGCGACCTGCATTTCCTGGGGGGTAAGAAAAATTTCTGCTGCGGAAAGACGGTGCAGAAAAGGGGAAATGATGTCGTTGAGGTGGGTTTCGACAATTTCCGCAAAGGTTTTCTGATCCGGTCTCAGATTTGATTTTTTAAGTTTTTCCACATAAGGCAGAACCAGTTCCTTTACATTGCGCAGCATTTTCTGCTCCAGATCCGCCCTGTCATTTTCCCGCTGTTTCAGCAGCACTTTCAGGGCCACATTGTGCTCCCGGAGTTCCTGCTCCCGCTCTTTCAGGTTTTCCTCAGCCAGTTTCAGGGCTGTGATGTTTTCATGGCTGACCACCGCCATGATTTTTCCTTCGTGCTGCATACCCACAGCCCGCATATAATACCAGTATCTGCCTTCCGGCGAATGGCAGGGATAGTCATACAGAAATTCCCCGATCCGACCTGCAAGCACCGCGCGTATGCCTGCTGCCACATGCCGGGCATCTTCCGATTCCTCTCCGGTGGCAGCATTGCAGATATCCAGATAATTCAGACCTATGGAATCCGGTTTTCCTTTCATGCCGTTTTTGCATGCGTATGATCTCCAGGCCCGGTTGCTCTCCACAATAAAGCCCTTTTCATCCAATATGGCAATATGCGCGGAAAGGGAGTCAAGAACAGTTCGGGCCAGCGGATCGGAGAAAGTGACAGGCAGGGATGGTGCAAAAGGATTCATCTGTTTTTTTTCCTGTGCGGGAGAGCCGGGCAGAAGTTTTGACTCTTTTTTGGCTGTCAGGGACAGAAATGCACGCGGATATTTCCGGGGCTGCTGAGAAAATGCATCGCAAAGAAACAGAGAAAAAGCTGGGGGTCAATCTCTGCCCAAGCCTGCCGGCTGTCAGCAGGACTGGCCCCCAGCCTGAAAAACAGTTGCTTATGTGCAGTAAACCAGAATTTTTGCCGCAATTCTGGCCGCAGTCACCTCGGAAACCTGTGAGCCCTGTATTTTTGCCAGTTCATTGATGTCCGCGGCCACCACTTTTTTTTCCCTGCCCAGGGCCCGGATCAGACGGACAATCTGGCGGTAGGAAAATCCGCCCGGTTCCGGTGTTCCGGTTCCGGGAATGACAGCGGGATCCAGACCGTCCACATCAATGGTGAGATACACTTTTTCCGGAAGTGCGCAGAGAATCTCCCCAATCCATGAATCATCTGACGGATCAATCTCATGGGCATAAAAGGGGCGGATACGCCTCTGCCGCATATACTCCGCCTCTTCCGGAGAAAAAGATCGGATGCCTGCCTGCACGGCAGCCAGACCCGCGTCCTCAATCACCCGGCGCATGACACAGGCATGATTGAAGCGGCTGCCGTTCCATTCATTCCGCAAATCCGCGTGCGCATCAATCTGCAGAACTCCGGTTCCGGGATGAATTTCCGAAACAGCAAGAATGGGGCCGATGGAGATGGCATGATCCCCGCCCAGGCAGAGCAGAAATTTGTTTCTGCGCAGCACTTCTGCTGCGGCATGTTTCATCTGTGCCACAGCCTGTTCCGGATCTTCTGCCGGAAACAGGGGCGCCAGCGTGTGAATGGCTTTTTCTCCCCAGTTGACAAGGGTTTCCTCGTCCATAAGTTCCAACTGTGCGGATGCCCGCAGCAGATGAAAAGGTCCTTTGACAGTGCCGGTTCCGTAAGACACACAATTTTCATAGCACAGGGGCAGCACAGCAATATCCGCATTTTCCAGAGTCAGGGTTCCGACTTCCTCTCCGCCGAAAGGAACAAATGCTTCCGCTTCCATAATCACCTTGTCCAGCCTTCCGGGTCAGCACAAATTTTCTGTCGCGGCATTTTGAGAAAAACCGGATTTTTCGGAAAAATCCGGTTTCTGCACACCGGAAAACTTTCGGTTGCGCACTTATTTCACGAACATGGCCGCTGCCACCACGGTGGTCCACATGTTGCCCTCGGAGCCCAGCGCTCCCTGGGAGAAATGCTGGGAGCCTACGATTTTGCCTGACATTTTGTACACTTCACTTCGCTCATCATAATCCTTGTCCGGATCAAACTCAATGCCCAGAGTGCTGGCAAGCATGGACGCGGCAAGGTCTTCGGCATATTCGCCTGCCTCTTTTTCGGTCTGTCCGAATCCGTGATGTTCCGAAATATAACCGTACTGTCCGGGTTCTGCCGGAAGAGCCAGGCCGATGCTGGCCACAATGCGTCTTCCCGGCTCCTTGATCTGCTCCCTTGCCAGAACGCAGTGCGTGATTTCTCCGGGTTCAAGATATTTGATGCCGTCTTCCACATTCAGAATCTTGCAGTAGGGCGGAAATATGGAAGATACGGTAACCAGATTCAGATGCGCGATTTTTGCGTTGCGCAAAGCATTTTCAAATGAGGCCAGTTTCTCCTTGGAATGCCCCACGCCTTTTGTAAAAAACATATATCTCGGAACATACATGTTTTTACCCTCCTTTTCTTTCTCTTCAATCCATGTTATGATAGGCATATGCAGATTTTCAGAAAATATCTTTCTCCGTGCGCGGGGAAAAATTTCCCGGAAAACCTGTACATAATTTACAGACGCGCAGTTATAGTATAAAAGAATATGCTTTTCAACTCTTTTAAGCAGAAAAATCCCGGAAAAAAAGAGGAGCCGGATTGGAAAGGAAATTTTTTCAGAAACCGGCGCGGAAAAAAAGCTTCTCCGGCACAGCTCCTTATCTGTTTTCTTTCGGCACAGAGTCACTGAAAAACCGGGACGGACCGGCCTCAGCCCAATCCGGCAGGCGTCATCTGCCTGAAAGGCATCTGCAATTTTAACTGAAATGAAGCAATGACAAGGTGAAAATGAAAGAAATCGGAGATGCGGAACCGACTGCCCCCATCGGCTTTCAGACCATAGCACAGAGCCGGAAGGCCGGATGGGTGCGCCATCAGTTTGATGAAGTTGCTGCCCGGTATGACATGATGAACACATTGCTGAGTTTCGGCATTCATCATCTGTGGAAATGCCGGGCCATCGGGATGCTTGATCTGAAACCCGGAGAAAAAGTGCTGGATGTATGCGGCGGAACCGGAGATCTGGCTGTATCTGCGTCAAAACGGGTGGGCGCAGCCGGCCGGGTGGTGCTGTATGACATCAACCGGCAGATGATGGAGGCAGGCCGTTTGCGCGCCTTTGGCAGGAAATTCCGGCACCGGATCATTTATGTGCAGGGGGACGCTGAGCAGATGGCCTTTCCGGACGGTTTTTTTGATGCGGTCATTGTCGGTTTCGGCGTCCGGAATCTCACCCGCATGGAAAAGGGTTTTGCGGAAATGCACCGGGTGCTTCGACCCGGCGGACGGATGGTCTGTCTGGAATTTTCCCAGCCTGCTGCGCCCCTGTTCCGCAGGGTTTATGATCTGTATTCCTTCCATGTCATGCCCCGGCTGGGAAAACTGCTTACCGGATCTGCGCGGGCATACACCTATCTGCCGGAATCCATCCGGCTTTTCCCCTCGCCGGACAGCCTGAAATTCCTGCTGGAGCACATCGGTTTTTCCCATGGGGAATATCTGCGGCTGACCGGAGGAGTGGCTGTGATTCACCGGGGAATCAGAAAAACAGCGTCCGGATGGGGACAGGAGCAGAGAAAAAATTCATGACAGCGGATTCAGATTGGCAGACATCCTGCATTTTGCCGCAGAGCAGCGCAGCATTGGCACAGAGCAGACCTTTGTGAAACTTTGTGTCTTTGCCGCAGAAAAACAGGAGTTTTTTTCAGATTTCATGCAAGGTGCAGCCGGTCTGAGGCTCCGCCGAATTTCCCGAACATCCGCTGATCGGAAAGTGTGTTTTTGCAGCAGGCCGGACGAAAAACTGCGGAAAAGAATTTTTGGGAAGTCTGCATATAAACCATTGCGCACAGCAAAGAAAAAATATATATGTCATATATTATGGACAAGGAAGAGTTTGAACAGGATGCCGGATTTACAGGAAAGGAGTGTTCAGAATGAATATGAGATTCAAGCTGCTGGTTTTTGTTGTTGTCCTGCTGTTTGTGGGGATATGCGCGTCCTTCGGACTGACCTATTATACTGCCCGAAGTGAACTCACGGATCTGGGCGGAGAAATGTTTGCAAGGATCAACAAAGATGTCATGGGACTGATTCAGGCAATGGACGCGCAGGTCCGGGCAGGAAAAATGACAAAGGAGGAAGCGCAGGATTTGGTCCGCACCTATGCCAACGGCCCCCAAAACGCGGATAGCACAAGGAACAGGTCGGCAAACAGGATGTCCGCAGATGAGTTTGTGTACATATGGGCCACAGGCACAAAGGGGGACAGCAGGGGAATATCGCAGATGCATCCCTATGTGGAAGGGAAAAATGTATGGGATGTGCAGGTGGACGGAAAATTCACAGCGCGGGATTCCTGGGCCAATCCGGAAATGACCGGAAAACTGTTCAGGGCAAAATGGCAGAATCCCGGAGAACCGGTTTCCACATTTCTTGCCTTTCAGACCTATTACGAACCCTGGGACTGGCTGGTGGGAACCGGAGGCAGAGAGCGGCTGCTGTATGAAAAACGGCTGGGAGCCCTGCAGATTCAGTTTACGGTTATCGGCATATTCATGCTGATCCTTGCCATAGCCTTTCTCTTTTATGCGCACAGAAACAACAGAACACTGAAAAAAAGCATTGCCATTCTTGCCAACAGCGCGGATCAGATGATAGCCGGGTCCCGCCAGATTTCCTCAGCCAGCCAGTCCCTGGCCCAGGCATCCTCCCAGCAGGCTGCATCCATGGAGGAAACCACATCCTCGCTGGAGGAAATGTCTTCCATGACCCGCCGGAATGCGGACAATGCAAAGCAGGCTGACAGTCTGATGAAGGAAACCGGACGGGTGGTTGCCAACGCGAACCAGTCCATGAATGAGCTGACCAAATCCATGGAGGAAATCTGCCGGGCCAGTGAGGAGACCTCCAAAATCATCAAAACCATTGATGAAATCGCTTTCCAGACCAATCTTCTGGCTCTGAACGCCGCAGTGGAGGCAGCCAGGGCAGGGGAGGCCGGAGCCGGGTTTGCCGTGGTTGCGGATGAGGTGAAAAATCTTGCCATGCGTTCAGCCGATGCTGCCAAAAACACTTCCGGACTCATAGAGGGAACCGTGAGCAAAATTCAGTCCGGTTCCGATCTTGTCACGCGCACCAACAGTGCCTTTTCCGAAGTCACCGGCATTTCCGCCAAAGTGGGCGATCTCGTGGGGGAAATCGCGGCTGCTTCCGAAGAGCAGGCGCGGGGAATCGAGCAGGTCAACAATGTCATGAGCGAAATGGACAAAATCATTCAGGCCAACGCGGCCAACGCGGAAGAGACCTCATCCGCTTCCGAGCAGATGCAGACCCAGGCAAGGGAAATGAAAAACTATGTCATCTCCCTTTCCGATATGATGAGCAGTTCTGAAACCGGAAGCCTTTTTTCTGATCAGAGCAAAAGCGCTTCAGAATGGCCCGAGGAGATGCCGGCCGGCCCTCTGAAAAAACCGGTTGTCAAACCCCTGCGGAAAGAGACAGGACTGGGGGCTTTGGAAAAAAGGAAATCCGGAAAAGAACCTGATCCGGAAAAGGTGATCCCCTTTGATGATGATGATTTTCAGGACTTCTGAGATGCTTCCGGCTTTGGGAAAGGAGAGAAGACGATATGGCATCCAAATCTGACATGGCATCAGCGGATACCGGCAAAAAAGACGGCTGGATAAAAAAACTGCTGGAATGGATTTCACACGGAGCCGAAAAGGAGCGCAAAAGCGGCGGACTCTGCAGCACGTGACGGAAAAAATAAAGAAATTTCCGCAGGCTGCGGATATGGATCTGAAACGCTACCGCAGGGTGCGCAGCTTTTTCTTCCGGATACTGCTGCAGACCCTGTGGTGGGATATAATTCTCAACCGCCCTGTACTTCGCTGTTTCCGGACTCCGCCAATGTCCCGCTGGCAGGACATCACGCGCAGATTCCGCTTTCTGGCAGTGGAAATGGGCGGTGTCCTGATCAAACTGGGTCAGTTTCTCAGCATCCGGGTGGATATTCTGCCCAAAGAGATTACACAGGAACTGTCCGGACTGCAGGATGAGGTTCCGGCTGAAAGCCCGGAAGACATCATCGCGCAGATCGAGGCGGATTTCGGTGCGCCCATTTCCCGGATTTTTGACAGTTTCTCACCTGTCCCGCTGGGTGCGGCTTCTCTGGCCCAGGCACACCGGGTACGGCTCCGCACCGGAGAAAAGGCTGTGGTCAAGGTTCTGCGGCCCGGCATCCGCGCAATTGTGGAAACCGATCTTGCTGCCATTGGTCTGGCATTCCGCTGGCTGAAATTGTGGAATGAGATCCGCCGAAGGGTGGATGCGGACTGGCTGGCCAAAGAATTCACCCGCATCACCCGGCGGGAACTGGATTTTGAAAACGAAGGCCGGAACGCTGAAGTCCTGCTTCAGAATTTTGCCGGGGATTCCCGCATCCATATTCCCAAAATCCATTGGGAATACTGCCGGGCCTCCACCCTTACGCTGGAAGATGTTTCCCATATCCGCATTGGAGATCCGGCTGCCCTTGATGCGGCCGGCATTTCCCGCGCGCAGGTGGCAGACTGCCTTTACCGTCTTTATATGCGGCAGGTCTTTGAAACCCATTTTGTCCATGCGGATCCCCATCCGGGCAATCTCTTTGTCCGTCCCCTGCCCAGTTCAGAGGAAAAAGAGGCGGGAACTGCGGCCTTTGCACCCGGAGATCCGGTTCCGTACAGCCCCAACCGTCCTTTTCAGATTGTTTTCATTGATTTCGGCATGATGACCGCAATCCCGGAACGCCTGCGCGAGGCTTTGCGGGAATATGCCATCGGGCTGGGAACCCGTGATGCCGCCAGAATGGTTCAGTCCTATGTCAAAGCCGGAACCCTGCTGCCGGGTGCGGATCTCAGACGGCTGGAAGAGGCGCACGAGGCCCTGTTCAGACGCTTATGGGGCGTGAAAGTGAGTCAGCTCAAAAACAGGGCATTGGAAGAGGCATCCGGATTTTTGCAGGAATACCGGGATATAATCCGGGAGGCTCCGTTTCAGTTTCAGGCCGATATGCTTTTTGTGCTCCGGGCCATTGGCATTCTTTCCGGCATGGCCGCAAATCTGGATCCTGATTTTGATGTCTGGTCCAAAACCATTCCTTTTGCCCGGCGGTATGCAAAAGAGGCCATGCACAAAGACAGTGAAGAAAGACTGGGGGAACTGCTGATGCTGGCCCGATCCTTATACAGCCTTCCCGCTCAGATGTCTGATGTGCTTCACTGCGCCCGGCAGGGAAAACTGGAGTTTCGGGCAGGACTGGGAAGAGATGCCCGCAGGATGCTTGGAGAACTGCGGCATTCTCTGGATCGGCTGGGGAAAATGGTGCTGAGCGGAACCCTGTGCATATCTGCTTCGCTTCTGTATGCCCTCAGACCGGATGACAGGGCATGGATGATTCTCACGGTGCTGGCAGTGCTTGTCTTTCTGTGGGCTTTGCGCAGGAAATAACCGCTCAAATCAAATTGTGCTTATTGCAAAAAATCGGACAGCGGATCAAATCTGCGGACAATGTCATCCCTTCCGGGATTCTGATTTGTTTTTTTTGCATTTTTTTCTGTAACAATGTCAATCTGTTCAGATTTTTTTCCGCCTGGAAGTCAGCGGGCAGATCAACGGATTTGATCTGCCATGAAAAATTGAAATCCGGCTGAAAACATGTGTGTCAGACAGGAGGAACCTGCCGAAAATGCCTTTGGATTCCCAAAAAACGGTTGTGATTTCCTGGGATGCGGTGTCTCCGCTGGGAACCGATATGGAAACACAGTGGCATCGGGCAGCAAAAGGGGAAAGCGGCATTGGGAGACTGAGCCGTTTTTCCGCAGATGCGGATTTTCCGGTGCAGATTGCGGGTCAGGTTCCGAACATGGACATGCGGGCCTGGCCATTTCTCCGTCCCCGATCCCTGGCTTTGTGGCCTTCTCCCATTTTTCCCTGGGCCATGCTCGCGGTGCACCGGGCTTTGGAAAAAAGCGGCATGGAAATCACACCTGATCTGGCGCCCCGCACTGCCATCACCTTCAGTTCCGCTGTGGGCGGACTGGATGCTGTGCTGTCCGCGGATCGGCGGATGCGGGAGGAAAAAAAGCTTCCTCCTCCCTGCGCGAATCCCAATTCCTGCAGCAATATGGTGGGCGGAAAAATATCCATTCTCACCGGAGCCACCGGCCCGATTACAGCCACCATCACCGCGTGCGCCACCGGTCTGACTTCCATGATCATAGGGCATATGCTTCTGTCTCAGGGACGGGCGGACATGGTCATCTGCGGTGCTGTGGATTTTCCTCTGGTGGAGCCCATTGTGGCCGGATTTGCCACCATGAACGGCGCATACCGATCCGGTACGGAGGATGCTGATGATCCGCCATCGCGCGCCAGCCGTCCCTTTTCTGCGGACAGAAGAGGCTTTGTGATCTCCGAGGGTGCGGGAAGTATCCTTCTTGCAACAAAGGAATTTGCCCGGATTCACGGGCTGCCCCTGGATCTGGAAATTGCAGGATGGAGCATGACATCGGATGCGCATCATTTTGTGGCCCCCCATTTTGAAACAGTGAAACGCTGCATGGCAGAGGCCATTGCAGACGCGGGAATCACACCCCGCGAAATTCAGGCAGTCAATGCCCATGCCACATCCACCAAAATCGGGGACAAAGTGGAATATGACGCGCTCCGCGCGGTTTTCGGAAAACGCATTCCCCCGGTTTCTGCCAACAAATCCCTTACCGGTCACGCCATGGGCGCTTCCAGTGCACTGGAAGCCATTCTCACTCTGGAGGGAATGCGGCGGGATATTCTGCTGCCCACCATCAATTACCGACCTGATCCGGAAATGGAACTTGACTGCGTGCCCGAAGGTGCACGGAAACTGTCCCAGGAATATGTGCTGAAGAATTCCTTTGGATTCGGGGGCTGCAACGCGTGCATCGTATTCCGCAGAACGTATTGATTCCTGTTATGCAGATTTCACAAAAATCAGAAGCCGCTGTATTCTGATGAAAGCCGGAATCCGGTATTTTCACATCCTGTTTTTCTTTCTTTTTCCTTTCCTCTGCGGACATTCTGAAACGTTATAATTTTTCTCGGAAAAAACAGTTTTTGTTTTTTCAGGGAACAGGGAAACAAGGACAATGCAATTTTGCACTTTTTTAATGTTGCAGAGGAAGTATGACTTATGGAATATTCTCACAGAGAAACTGCACCGTTCCCCGAAACCTGGTCTGTATTACCGGTATATCCGCTCAATTCTGCATGAGGAGCGGAAAAAGCTGAAGCAGCTTTATGAAGATGTGCTCGAAGATCAGAAAGCCGAATTCATCAACGGGGAGGTGATTGTGCATTCACCGGTCAGAATTGAACATAATGTTACGGGGAAATTTCTATTGGAATTGCCGGATATGCATGTCCGGTTGAACAGACTCGGATTTGCAGGGTATGAGAACGATGATGGTTTCCCTGACCCGCAATGATTATGAACCGGATGTCTGTTTCTGGAGTCAGGCAAAGTTCAAAAAATTCAGACCGAAGCAGACACAGTTCCCGGATGCGGATTTTATTGCGGAAGTGCTGTCGCCCCCAACAGAACAAAATGACCGGACAGTCAAATTCGTGGATTACACGGCCCACGGCGTGAAGGAATACTGGAACATTGATCCGGCCTCCCGGACAGCGGACCAGTATTTTCTGGAAAAGGATGAGTATGCTCTTCATATGAAAGCGGATTCGGGAATACTGAAAAGCAGGACTGTGAAAGGTTTTGCAGTTCCGGTTGCGGCTCTGTCTGATGAAACAGAGAATCTTGCCGCGTTGAGATCTGTATTGTCACAATAACAGAAAACAAAAAGGGAAGCTGTGTTTCATTATGTTCAACACCAACGACTTTGACAAAGGCTGGCAGGACGGACTCGCTCAGGCGCGCAAAGGGGAAAAAAAGAATTATTCCCATTTTGGACTCGTTCCCACGCTCCGCGTGGGAATGAGATAATGTAAAAATGAATGACGGATTTCAGAAAGGGTGTCTGATATGAAATTGGACTCGTTCCCACGCTCCGCGTGGGAATGAGATAACGAAATAAATGTAAAAATGAATGACGGATTTCAGAAAGGGTGTCTGATATGAAATTTGAAGTTACAATGGAATTCGATGAAAGCATACTGCCCGCTCTTCATAAAAGTCCGAAAGAATTTGCTGCGGAAATACGTCTGTTTGCTGCCGCAAAATGGTATGAACTCGGTTTTGTTTCTCAGGAAAAAGCTGCGGAAGTGGCAGGAATGAACCGTTCCGATTTTCTTATGGCAATCTCCCGGATAGGCATATCGCCTTTTCAGTATTCTTACGAAGATGTTCTCAGAGAAGTGGAAAATGTCAGATAACCTGCTAATGAATAAAGGAATTGTTGTAAATGCCTCGCCGCTGATCACCTTGTTCAAGTCCGGTCTGGCCTCTGTCCTGCCGAAACTGTCTGATCGGATTATTGTTCCCGATTCGGTCTGGCAGGAAATATCTGTCTGCAAAGATGCAGCTTTCACAGGTTTGTCAGAAGCGGACTGGGCGGTAAGAAAGAAAGTGGAAACTGATCGGCGTGTTCTGGTCTGGAATTTGGGAGATGGGGAGTCTCAGGTGATTTCATGGACATTGAAAACATCCGATTATCTTGCCGTGATTGATGACCGTGCTGCCCGCAAGTGCTGCGAATCTCTGCACATCAGCCATATCGGTACTGTCGGGCTTCTGGTATCTGCTCACCGGTTCGGACCGATCCCTTCTCTCCGTATCGCCCTTTTGCAGGTGAGAAATGCGGGGCTGTACATCAGAGAGGATCTCGTTGAGCGTCTGATAACCGAATGAATTTGATTTCCGGGGAGATTCATTATACCATGAACGACTACGAAAAATATGTGCATCTGCTGAAACAGCAGTATGCGGAGATAAAAACAGACGCTCATCTGGCGCAGATACGGCAACTGATGGACAGCCATCGGGAAACACTGGCGTATTTCCCCTCGTTCCCACGCTCCGCGTGGGAATGCAGACCGGACGCTCCGCGTCATATGCAGAGCGCAGGTT
>JAWKPW010000027.1:0-56184 GCA_041390465.1 Desulfobacterales bacterium
GGACGGAGATGGTTATGCGAACAAAAGCGAAATCGAAGCAGGGACTTATCCGGGAAATGCCGGGGATAATCCATCCCAGAAGACCGCACCCTTTAAAATCTATACCCGGCAGCAACTGGAGGCTCTGCCGCAGCATACGCAGTTTATGCTGATGAATACCAGCAAATCCGGTGATTTTTATGCAGAATACACCGGAGTGAGTGTGGAAAATCTGCTGCTGGATGCGGGAATTCTGGGAACTTCCACAGGCATCACCGTGTTTGCTCCGGACGGCTGGGCGCAGTATCATCCTCTGGAATATGATGAAACCCCTGAAATGTATCCTGTTTTTTGGACATATCCGGAAGCGGTTTATCAGTACACGGATCAGGCTGATGAGGGGATATATCCGGATACCGGCTGGTGTGATTACAGTGCATCCTCATGCACGGGCAGGACAGCAGGGGAAACCATCACCGTCAAAAACGGCCTGAAGATGATTCTGGCAGGTAAAAGGGAAGGAAATAACCTGGACACCGGATACCTGACAGAAGATAACAAACTGGACGGGGAAGGCCCCTACCGTCTGGTGGTTCCCCAGAAATCACCCAATCCGCCGGATCAGGCCAGCAATTCGGCAAATCAGGATGTCATCTGGCCCTATAATGAAGACTGGGATCACAATGCCGGAGCCTGCACCCGTTCTGTCACCATAATCCGGGTGGAGCCTCTGCCTGAGGGAACAACTGACATTGATCTGCTCGAAGCCGGGTGGAATTACATTGATCAGGAAAAAATCATTGTCTACGGAGCGATTGCAGGACAGGATACAGCAGCAGAATCCCTGCCGTATGAAGAAATCCAGCACATTGACACCAATAAAGCCCGGAGCTGGGAAAGTTTTTCCATTGACGGAACCGCATATCTGGCTGCTGCCAGTGAGGGCGGAAATTCCGTTGTTTACCAATGGAACGGCAAATCTTTTGCAGAACTTCAGTCTGTGGAAATCCTGTGGGCGGAACGATGGGAAAGTTTTGTCATCAATGGAACCGCGTATCTGGCTCTTGCCCTGAACCGCAAAGATGAAAGCACGCGTCTTGCAGATTCTCCCATTTACAAATGGAACGGGAAAAAATTTGAACTGTATCAGACGCTTCCCACCCAGGGTGCGCGGGATTACGAGAGTTTTGTGATCAATGGAGAAACCTATCTGGCTGTGGCAAATGAGCGCAATGACAGCAGCCGGAATGTGGATTCAGTCATATACAAATGGAATGGAAGCAAGTTTGCAGAATTCCAGTCCATTCTTACCCACAGCGCACGGGACTGGGAAAGTTTTGTGATTGACGGGAAGACTTTTCTCGCAATTGCGAATCAGGACAATGATGAAACCCGTGATCTTTATTCTGTGATTTACCAATGGAACGGAACAGAATTTGTTTCTTTCCAGTCTGTTTTGACCCACAGCGCACGGGGCTGGGAAAGTTTTGTCATTGACGGACAGACCTTTCTGGCTGTTGCCAACAACCAGAGTTCCAGTTCCCGTGTCACCGGATCTGATATATACAAATGGAACGGCACTTCCTTTTCCAAGTTCCAGTCCATCCTCACCTATGGTGCGCATGACTGTGAGAGTTTCACTGTGGGAAATGAGACGTATCTGGCTGTTGCCAATAACAAAGATGATAAAACGCCCACAAAAAATTCTGTGATTTACAAATGGAACGGCTCCGCGTTTGCTGAAAATCAGGTTATTACCACCTACGGCATACGGGACTGGGAATCGTTTGAGGCAGACGGCAATGTCTATCTGGTCGCTGCAAATGATGATGAGGAATACAGCGAAAATATTTTTTCCCGCATATACCGGGTCGGGGAAAAAGCGGAAACTGAGGATACAGACAGCGGCGGCAGTTCCTGTTTTGTTTCCACACTGCCTGGAAATTAAAAAGATTGTCATCATAAAACCCCAAGGGTTTTCGAAACCCTTGGGGTTTGTAAAAAAATAATCTGTACAGCTTTTCTGTCCGGAACCCCTGAGGGTTTTGAAAACCCTCAGGGGTTGCAGCAGATTATTTTGATACAGATCAGTGGCATACATTTCAGACAAAGGAGAAAATCAAATGCGTTTTTCATTGAAACAATGCAAAAAGACGATTGTATTCTTTGCTCTTTTTTTCTGTGCATCAGCAGCATTTGCACAGGACAAATGCACGGAGGTTTACGGCATGGGGCAGAACATGATCCGGCTGGCAACCGGGAGCCCCGGAGAACTGGGGCTGGTAAAGGCTCTGGCCGAAGAATTCAGCAAAGGCAAAGAAACCGGTGTGTGCTGGATCAAGGCCGGTTCCGGAGAAGCTCTGAAAATGCTCAAAGAAAAGCACGCGGATATGATTATGGTTCATGCACCTGCCGCGGAAAAACAGGCTGTGGCCGAAGGATGGGCTGTCAAACGGCATCTGATCGGTTCCAATGAATTTTACATTGTGGGACCCGAAGCTGATCCCGCAGGCATCCGCACAGCCAAAAGCGCTGCCGAGGCTTATGCCAAAATCGCTTCAGCCAAAGCGCCGTTTCTGTCCAGAGGAGACAATTCCGGAACCCACAAAAAGGAAATGGATGTGTGGAAAAAAGCCGGTATTGAACCTGCCGGAGAATGGTATGTTGTGACGAAAACCTTTATGACAGCCACCCTGAAAAAAGCGGATGAAATGAAAGGGTATTTCATGGCCGACAGCAGCACATGGGCAGCCGTGAAAAAGGAAATGGCAAATCTGCGGATTCTTTTCCGGGGCGATCCCATGCTGATCAATACCTATCATACGCTCTGCCAGCCGGAATCCGCAACGCCGATGCAGAAATATGCGTCCGAGTTTATTGATTTTGTCATTTCTGAAAAAGGGCAGGAGATGATCCGGAACTATGGTGTGCCGCTTTACGGTGAGGGGCTGTACAATGATGCGGAATATGCGAAACAGTATGACCATTAGAACCGTTTTAAGGCTGTGAACCGCGATGGAAAATATCGCATTGCTGATAACCCATTGACAAAAGGAGAACATGCAAATGAAAAAAGTGAAACTGTTTTTTGCTGCGGCAATGATGATTTGCCTGATGGCAATGCCCGCACTGGCAGCAGAAGAAAGTCCTGTGCTGATGATGGCAACCACCACCAGCACGGATGACACCGGGCTGCTGAATTACCTTGCACCTCTGTTCAGGGATGATACCGGAGTTGAACTTCGCTGGACCGCAACCGGGACAGGAAAAGCCCTGAAAATGGGCGAAAACTGTGATGTGGATGTGCTGATGGTTCACGCACCGGACGCGGAACTGAAATTTGTGGCAGACGGTTTTGGCAGGGATCGCCGGGAAATCATGTACAATGATTTCATTCTCATCGGGCCGGAAGCTGATCCTGCGGGAATCAAAGGAAAATCGGTAAAAGAAGCCCTGAAAATCATACAGGAAAAACAGGCCGTGTTTGCCAGCCGCGGGGATAAGTCCGGAACCCACCAACTGGAACTGAAACTGTGGAAAAACGCTGAACTGACCGTGCCGGAAAAAGAGAACTGGTATGTGCAGACCGGTCAGGGAATGCTGTCGACCATCAATATTGCAGCCGAACGCAGGGGATACACCATCACCGACAGGGGAACCTATATCAAATACGAGGCTGATGCAAAAGGCAATCCGGATCTGAAAATTCTGGTGGAAGGGGATGACAGTCTGAAAAATCAGTACAGCGTGATTGTTGTCAATCCGGAACGCTGTCCCAAAGCCAAAGCGGATTTGGCAAAAAAATTCTCGGACTGGATCTGCGGTGAAAAAGCCCAGAAACTCATCGGGGACTTCAAACTGCTTGACAAGGCATTGTTCACACCCAATGCCAAATAAGGTTTCACGCGTTCTGTGTTCAGAAAATAAAATCTGAACCTGCAATGCACTGCTTTTTTTATTGAGAAAATCACATGATGGACATAATCTGATCTTTTTCCAAAGAATCAGATTATGTCCAGTCCGGCCCATATCATACCGATTCTCCATTGAAAAGATACTTGCAAGCAGGCAGAAAAGAGGTTTTCATGTGTTCAAAACCGGATTTTTTCGGAAAATCCGGTTTTTCTGAAAACTTATGTTTCAGGAACAATGATCACACTTCAAAAACAATAACTTCCCTTTCATCACCTGCAACAGGTTTGCCATATCGTCCGGATTCGCATCTGCCTTGACAACCGGATATCCGGGACTTACTCTTGCCTTTATTGAGCTGATAAGCTTCGGTAAACATGTTCAAATTCCAGACCAGTTTGAGGTGACTCCATGCCGCAGATGATTTGCATTGTGGGAAAATCCGGTCTCCTGGAAAAACCACGCTGATTGAAAAACTGATTCCGGAACTCAAAAAGCGCGGATACCGCATCGGAACAGTCAAGCATACCCATCACACCATTGAGGCAGACAAAAAAGGCAAGGACAGCGCACGGCACAAAATGGCCGGAGCTGATACCGTGATACTGGCCGCGCAGAACCAGATTTTTATGGTCAAAGATATGCCCTGCGACAGTCTGGACAATTGAAATGTATTTTCAGGACATGGATCTGGTGATTGCAGAGGGGTACAAGAATGAAATACGGCCCAAAATAGGTGAACCTGCATGGAGCGCACAAAACCCCTCTGTATGCGAGCAGAGACAATCATTTTGCGGCTCTGGTGACAGATGCGGATATGGCTGCGGATATTCCCTGCTTTGGCATGGAAGATATCAGAGAACTGGCTGATTTTGTTGAAAAGCGTTTTCTTCTTCCCCAAAAGGAGGCACAATGAAAGAAGTTTTGATTTTTCTTGGTGTTATCGGCATATGGTTTGCCCTGCAGATGTATATTCTGCCGAAAATGGGCATTTCCACCTGAATGCGCAATGCCTGCCAGGTGGCAGACAAAAACAAGTCTCCCTTTGAAGAATACAAGGAAAAATAAACCCTTTTTTGCAATCCGGGCTGCGGAATCCGGCAGCCCGGTGCGCACTTTTTTGACAAAGTTGAGATCCCGTGACAGCATACCCTCCCCTTCCCAAATCCTTTAAGAAAAAATATCCCTTTTCCCTTGCAACCACCTCTTTCATTTATCCGGATCAGTATCTGCCCAATGTGCGGATGCTCGGCCCTTTTCTGGATGAAATCGAAGTGCTGCTGTTTGAAAGCCGGTGGCCCGACAGTCTGCCCCCGGAAATGATGATTTCGGAACTGGCACAGGCAGGGCAGGCGTTTGATCTCACATACAATATTCATCTTCCCACAGATGTGTCTCTCAGCGATCCGCAAGCGTCAAATCGAAAACAGTCCGCAGAAATCCTGCGCTCGTTTATCCGCAGATGCCTTCCCCTTTCCCCGTCCGCGTTTGCACTTCATCTTCCCTGCGAATTTCCCCTGCAGGATAAAAATGATATACAGCAATGGCAGAAAAGATGTGCGGACGGGCTTGCCGTCCTGCTGGATGCAGTTCCGGACAGCCGTATGCTGGCTGTGGAAACCCTGATGTATCCTTTTGAAATTGCGGAATCATTGATACGGGAATTTGATTTGTCAGTCTGCATGGATACCGGACACCTGATGCTCTGCGGTTTTGATGTGAAAACTTTTTGGGAGCGTCATGCGGATCGGATTCCCCTGATGCATCTTCACGGCGTCCGCGAGGGAAAGGATCATCTTTCTCTGGATAACCTGTCTGCTGCACAGGCTGATATTATCCGGGAAATTTTGAAAAATTTCAAAGGAGTGGTGTCTCTGGAGGTTTTTTCTTACAAACATCTGCTCCCCTCTTTGGCATTTCTGGAAAAAATTCTGCTTTCAGAATAATTTTTTGACTTTCGGGCAAAATTCTGAGAAAATGGAAAAAAGAATCGGGGAAAACCGCACTCAGGGCAGGAACCGGCATGAGTGATTTGCAGGAAATATTTGAGAAATCAGTAAACAATCCCCACAATGCGGCCTTCACGGCGGCCTTCCGGAAAATTCTGGTGGCACGGGGCTTTTTTGAGTCTTATTTTTCGGAGAATATCAGGAAACATATTGACTTTGACAGTCTGGAAATCACGGACGGAAGTTATGTTGACGAAAAGCTCAGGGATAAGCACTCGGACATTGTTTACCGGACAAAGATAAAGGGACTGGACGCATTCCTGTACATTCTTTTCGAGCATCAGAGCACGCCCGACCCGATGATGGTTTTCAGACTGCTGTGTTGCATGGTGAACATATGGAAGGAATGGTTGATCAGAACCTGATGTGAAGTGCCTGCCGGTGATTCCGGCTGTGCTGCATCACGGAAAGAAAAGTGGAAATCTCCCCGGACAGAATGGGCGGAACGATTCAGGGCGGTGAGGTTCCTCGAACATCTGCCGGATTTCACCGTGAACTGTATGACCTGGGAAATATCCGGATGAGATGCTCACCCTCGGCGAAAACATGGCGCTGGGCACGGTGCTTTATCTTTTCAAGCATATCTTTAATAAAGATTTCGGGGATATTTTCGCCAATGCCGTGGAACTGCTGAAAAGGATACGGCAGAAGGATGAATCCTTATTCCTTGAATTTCCGAATGGGTGCTGAGATACACCTACCACGCACGGAATGAGGATGTGAAGGCACGGCCAGAGGTTACATTGACCGATGGATATCTACTTTGGTAACTTAAACGATAATACCTTGATTTTATTGTAAATACTAAAAATTGCGTATTTTTTAAATATTTAATAAAATCAATAAGTTGTGTTTTAAGTTACCAATGTAGTAATAAAATTAATGATGAAAATGCAAGGAGTGTTGCCATGACGGTTGCGGAGCAGATTGAGAGAAGAGGGGAGATAAGAGGAGAAAAAAAAGGTATTTCCTCACTGATATTTTCCCAGGTTCGGGAACGTTTCGGGACTGTGACACCCGCACTGGAGGCAAAACTGAGGAATGCGGACACGGATATGCTGAACAGATTCGGAACATCCCTGTTCAGATTCAGAAAAATACATGATGCCGAAAAGTGGTGGGATGACTGCGGGAAAGAGGGGAATGCCTGAACCGGCTCCGTCTGATGCAGAAGTGCCCGGAAGCGGCCGGAAAATCATGGGAATCTTTCAATCAGGTGAATCATGGTTCAGACAATACCGAAAGACGCCGAAAACTGGCGGGATGATTACGGGAAAGAGGGGAATGCCTGAGCACACAGTTCCGGAAGATGGATATGTTCTTTAATTTCCAAAGATGTCAGTCCTCTACGCTCTTTGAAAAAGATTGGTCATGGGAAGGAGCAGAACCATTCCATATTAAGCTTCGATTGTAAGGATGCAGACCGTCAACCTTGCCGTCGTTCAAAATTCTGTACCACCCCTCCGGTCTGATATTGCCGTACGGGAAGTTCTCCGGTGCTCCGTGTACCAGAGGATGTTCCGGATCATCCGGATCCAGCCAGAAAAGACGCCCTGCACGGATCCATTTTGCCAGATCACGGTCTGTCTTTACACCTTCCGTGGCAGCATACCCGACATCTGTATGAACATACATTTTGTCTGTACGGAGATTGCTTTTATCGGATGCGAAATATGTCATAAAATAAGCTGTATAACGATGAACCGGTTCCGGGTCGTCAAGGCGTCCGATGGGAACCGCATGCATTACGACACTTGTCTGTCGTGCCACAAGCGGCCACACTATGACCAGAGGGGCGGAATCAAGCTCCTCGGATTGGAGTCGTATTCCCTGTTTGACAATGTCGTCGGGAACCAATCCCTGGAGATTGACAGCGTAGGTCATAATCACCGCATGATCGCACACTTTTCTGAAAGGTACCTTGTAATACCATAAAGAACCGCGATACAATTCGCTGTTGGGACACGGAGAAAAGTATCCGATGAGACTGAAAAAATCCACGTATTGCAATATTTTTTCTCCGCAGTAGGGGTATCGGGTTGTCAGGCGGATCGGCAGTCGCCTATGATATTCCTGAGCAAAGCGTTTCAATTCTTCAAACAGAGGCTCCATCCGAATAGCCTCCGGGCAGTTAAGGCGCATTCTCCTTTCGGATAGGTCATGTGTATATCACACCGTTATTAATACTATCACCAACCTGTTTCCATTGCTCCAGAAATTCCCGGTATGTCACGGATGTGAAAACATCCGGCGGCTGGTCTATAAAAGGTTCCGGTTTTATACTGTTCATATTCTCTCATCCTCATCTGTATTTATTTCGGGTAGATATGATCATACCAACTCTGCCAGTCCCGTGTCACTTTCATATTCCTGATTTTTCCGGCAATATCCCAGAGGTGCCACCTGATCTTCATATCCGGAAGACCACGGATAGTAATCAAGATTCTCAGCATATGCATACTTCCGGAAAAAATTCAGCGTATTTCCGGTATCAAGAACCATCCGTCTGCCTTGCGAGTCCCACATGTAAGCAATTGTATCGCGAGGCATTTCATTAGCGATTTTCATATATTCCAATGCTTTGACTCGTTCCCACGCTCTGCGTGGGAATGCAGACCTGACGCTCTGCGTCATATGTGCCAAAACGGGACGCAGAGCGTCCCGCAGGCGTTACCACGCTGGAGCGTGGGAACGAGACAAACGGATGGGATTCCGGGTTGTTTTGGTAATTAATTATCTGTTTATACTGTCAATATTTCCAGAATCGTTTTTCCGCCTTACAGGAAAATCAGAAATTGTCATAAAAGTTATAATAAGGCGGCCATACCATTTTCCCCGTTTTATCTATATAGAAAATATAATTATATTTTTCAGAAGTTACTTTCGCCAAACCGTTCCTGAATTCTGATGCCGTCTCATATTTTGCCGGTATGGTCAGTTCACCTGCCCGGTTGATATATCCCATTATGCTCGTATCCCAGTCCTCATATACAGAGACCGCGGCAAGTCCCTCTGAGAATCTTTCTGCCCGGCAGAATTCCGGACCTATGGCCATCCTGCCGGTTTTGTCTATGTAACCGTATCTGTATCTTTCAAGAGATCTGCGGCGGTATGAATCATCTGTCAGACCAAGTCCTGCCAGAACCGACCGGCAGAACCTGCGGAAAGGAGAAGGATTTACATCATCACGCTTCGGCTCTGATACCGGCACTCTGACCTTTGCATATCCCTCATGAAAGTCACTGAAATCGCTGTAACAAGGCTCGATAATGATTTTTCCGGTCTGATCGACAAATCCCCATCTGCCTCCCTTGGGATAACCAAAAGATGACAGTGGTCTGCCGCCGATATTCACACACGCGAGTCCGTCTGAAAAACAGCGGGCATAATCATACAACGGAGAGATACGGAATTCACCGTTTCTGTCAATAAATCCCCATTTGCCTCTGACTCTCACAGGTGCCAGGCCTTCGGCAAAGCTGTCAGCTCTTTCATATTCCGGAGGTAATGCCCAGTTTCCGTCTCTGCCGACAAAGCCTTCTTTTCCCTGCTGTTCGGTTTTGGCGACAGCAAGCCCCTCTGAAAAATTCCGAAAAGGATACCTGAACCTCAGCGGACCGACTGTTCTGCCGGTTTTGTCGATAATTTCCCATCCACCTCCGTATTTCCTTAACACCCATGACCTTCCGTCACAGAACGGACTGCACTCCACGAATTCATCGGGAATGACAAATTCCCCTTTTTTGTCAATATACCCCCACAGTGATTCCGATTCCCGGTGCACCGCAGCCAGACCTTCCGAAAAAGGATCTCCGACAAAAAACTGCGGAGGAATGACGATTCTGAATTCCTTATTGAAATATCCGCATTTTTCAGTTTTGTCGGAAAAGACAAAAAGCGGGTCATAATCTTTCATATCAGGCACCTCCTTTTGTCCCGGCTATTTTTTTCGATACAAAAAATCCAGCGGGCAGGGTGTGCAAAATCGCTTTCTGTACAGGACAGACCGGATTTCTGACAGCGATTTTGCACACCCTGTTTGCTCAGAAAAACTCTTTTTCCTGAAGCCTGCAAAAAGGCTTTTTCTGATCCCGCCTGCCTTCCCTGTCCTCTTCAGACAGATTCCTTTCTTTTCGCAAAAAGGAGAGCATTTTTTCCACATCCGCTTTCCGGGCAGAATCATCCGAAAGTTTCAGCACCTGGCGGAAGTGAAAGATGGCATTTCTGAAATCCCTTTTGTTCCGGTAATATTTTCCCAGATAATAATGCGCCTCGGCCATATTGCCCTGTTTGCCCCAGGCTTCCCCCAGATAATAGATGGTCTGGGAATCCTCCGGTTTTTTTTCCAGGGTTTTTTCCAGAAAGGAAATGGCCTCACGGTACTGCCCCAGTTCAATCGCGCTGCGGCCCAGCAGAAACAGGCATTCATAGTCTTCCGGATCAATGCCGATGCTGCCGGAAAGTGCCTGCATCGCGTTTTCATACTGCCCGTCCATGAAAGAGATTTCCCCCAAATCCTTGAGCATCACCGCGTCAAAGGGGCGTTTCTGCAAAGCCCGGCGCACATGCACCGCACCTTCTTTGGGATTGTCATTCCGGGCCAGGGCAATGCCGTATCCGTGACAGACAAAGGGATCATCCGGATATTTTGCCAGTTCGGCCTTCATTTTCCGCAGGGCTTCGTCCTTATCGCCGTAAGCAGCAGTCAGACGGGTGCGCACCTGACGGAATTCCTGATTGTCTGCACCGGGTTTTTTCAGCTCTTTCCGATGGGATTCCATCCAGCTTCCCAGATAGGCTATGCGATCTCCCACAGCCGGATGGGTCATGATATAGGAAGGAGCCTGCTCGGTTCCGTACCAGTCCGTATCCCGGATTTTTTTGAGAATGGTAAGCATTCCCTCCCCGCTGTAGCCTGCGGCGGTAAGATATTGTATGCCGATCTGATCTGCCTGCATTTCATCCTGACGGCTGTAGGAAAGCGAAGCGGTCTGGCCTGCGGCCATGGAACTCATGGTCACAGCCTGTGCCGCCTCTCCCGCGCCGCCGATGCCCAGAAAAATACCGGCCACAATGCCGGCCAGCGAGGCCAGCGTGATTTTGGAGGTGCGTTCAATTTTCTGGGAAATATGCCGTGCGGACACATGAATGATTTCATGGGCCAGAATTGCCGCGAGTTCATCCTCAGTGTCCATGGCTGTCATCAGTCCGCTGTTGACAAACACATTGCCCGCAGGCCCGGCAAACGCATTGTAAACATCCTGACGGATTACATAAAAATTGTAGGGAAAAGGCTGGTCCGGCATGACCGAAAGAATTTTTTTCCCGATTTTCTCAACATAGGCCGCAATCATGGGGTCTTCAATGAAACGGAAATGCGCCCTGACCGTTTTCATGAATTCATAACCCAGTTTTTCCTCTTCCCGAATGGTAATGGCAGCGCCCGGCGGGGGAAAAAAAAGATTTCCCAGCACAAGCATCGTCAGACATACCGCAGTTGTTTTCTGCAAAGATTTCATGACAGACCTCTCTGAAACAGATTTCCGTTTTCAGGTTTCAGTGCTGTGGTGACATGTTCACTGACACCTGATATTCAACTGTAAAACATTTCAGGCATAAATTCAAACAATAAAAAATATTCTCTGTCTTTTCAAACAGGCTCTTTTGTGATACAAAGTTCTGAACAGACAGAACTGTTCACAATAAGCGGTCAGGCAAAAGTTTTCAGGCTTTCAAACATCTGGATTTTTCCAAAAAATTCCAGATTTTCTGAAAACACTGCACCCGAAACTTCCTGCTGAACCGCTTACAAAGGCCGATTTCTTTCGGAGCATCGCATAGCGGCACAGGTGTCAGTACCATAATCCCTGAACTCTGACACCCGAAACCTGAGACCTCCTGCAAACAGGATAGCGGATTATGACACAGACAATATGTATAGCCAATCAGAAGGGCGGGGTGGGAAAGACCACGACAGCGGTGAATCTGGCCGCGGGGCTGGCACTTTCGGGAAAAAAGACGCTGCTGGTGGACTGTGATCCCCAGGCCAATGCCACAACCGGCATGGGAATAGACAAAAATGCCCTGAACCGGACACTTTATCACGGACTTATCGGAGAAGCGAATGCGGAGGAGCTGATTGTCAGCACGGAACCTGAAAACCTGCGGGTGATTCCCTCCCGTGTGGAACTCATCGGTTTTGAAGTGGAAATGATGGCTGAACAGGGCCGGGAGCAGGTACTGAAAAAACTCCTCGACCGTGTGAGAGGAAATTTTGACTACATCATTCTTGACTGTCCCCCGTCTCTGAGTCTGCTCACCCTCAATGCCATGACTGCTGCGGATTCCCTGCTGATTCCCCTGCAGTGTGAGTTTTATGCGCTGGAGGGGCTGGGACAGTTGCTCCAGACCCGTGAACTGATTCGCAGCAGCCTCAATCCGAATCTGGCTGTGTGCGGAATTCTTCTGACCATGTTTGACCAGCGCACCAACCTGTCCCATCAGGTGGTGGAAGAGGCCAAAAATTTTTTTGCAGGCAAAGAACGGGTGTTTGAAACCGTGATCCCCCGCAATGTGCGTCTGGGAGAGGCACCGAGTTTCGGAAAACCCATTCTGCTCTACGATCCGGCTTCTGCCGGAGCCAAAAGTTATGCGGCACTGGCTGAGGAAATCATCAGCGGTGCCAAGGGATAAGAAGATATGCAGGACAGCAGCAAACGCAAAAAAATGGCTTTGGGAAGAGGACTGGGCGCACTGATTCCGGGTGCGGTCTCTCCGGCAGCAGCAGTTCTGTCCGAGACGGCCGGGGACAGTCAGAAAGAGTTTTTTCTTTGTGACACTGGGCAGATTCAGCCCAACCGGTATCAGCCCCGGCGCAGCTTTTCTCCGGATGAACTCGCGGAACTGAGTCTTTCCATCAAAGAACAGGGAATCATTCAGCCCCTGATTGTCCGCAAAGACACAGACGGCTATGAACTGGTTGCCGGAGAGCGGCGTCTGCGCGCGGCAAAACTGGCCGGACTGACTGAGGTTCCGGTGATTGTCAAGGATGTTTCCGATGCTCTTATGCTGGAAATCTCCATTGTGGAGAATATCCAGCGCGAGGATTTGAATCCTTTGGAGGAATCCGAGGCATATCACCGGCTCATGGAGGAATTCGGACTGACCCAGGAGCAGGTGGCAGCCCGGGTGGGCAAAAGCCGTCCCGCTGTTGCCAATTTTCTGCGTCTGCGCCAGTTGCCGGAAGAGATAAAAAACTCCATTCTGGACAGTTCCCTGAGCATGGGACACGCGAAAGTTCTGCTGGGAGCGGAAAACACACTGCAGCAGATGAACCTGTGGCGGCTGGTGATGGAAAAAGGACTTTCCGTGCGGGAGACCGAGCGCATCCTCAGCCGCATGAAAGAGGAAAAGGAAAAGTCGGAAAAATCTCCTCCGGAACCGGATTCGGATGAAATTTATTTTACCGGCATTGCGGAAAATCTTTCCCGCCATTTCGGCACAAAGGTGCAGATAAAACGCCAGGGAAAAAAAGGCAGACTGGAAATTGAGTTTTACAATGACGAGGATTTGGATCGCCTGCTGAAAATGTTCAATGAGGAATTTTGAATGCTCAATCGCAGGCAGAAATTTTCATGTATTTAAAAATTCAGAGCGCTGAATTATCCATTTTGAAAATACAGGAAAATTTTCATTGCCTGCTTGAACAGCAATCTGTCATTAATATGCAACTATGAAATTCCTGAAACCGGCATCGTTCTCACGCGCTGCATTCCAATGCGGGCATATTGTTTTTTTGGAAAATTCCAAAAGGAGAATAAATGCAGGAAGTATCACTGACAAAAATTCAAAAGGAAACGGAAAATCTTTCTTTGCATGAACTGCTGAAACTGCTGGAAATGATTGTCTGCCAAATCAGAAAAAAAAGCGGTTCTGATAAACAGTTTGACTGGAAAGAAATTTACGGGCTGGGGGCAAACCTGTGGAAAGGTGAAGATGCACAGGAATATGTGAACAGAATGAGAGAGGATCGTTTATGAGACTTTCTGACGAACTTGATCATCACAGAATCCTGTTTATAGATACTGCCCCGATTATTTACTATATCGAAGGTCATCAACTGTTTGGACTTCTTGCCAAAGAAGTTGTTGATACATTCCGTTCAGGCAAAGCTGTTGCATATACATCAGTGATAACGCTTGTTGAGGTTTTGCCAAAACCTGTTCAAGCCGGAAATCATATGCTGGCAAAAAAATTTGCAGATTTCCTCAGACATGGGAAAAATATCCATATGACAGAAATTTCAGCAGATATGGCAGAAAAAGCGGGAAATCTGAGAGGAAGATATGCTTTTCTCAAAGGTATGGATGCATTGCAGATTGCTGTGGCTGTTGATTCCGGTGCTGAGGTTTTTATAACAAATGATTTGAATCTTAAACAAATACAGGATATAAAGGTTATTGTTCTGAAAGATTATTTATAAAACAGAAATGATGATATGAAGAAAACAGAACTCGGACGAAGTCTCAATGTCATTAAGCTAATGGTGAAAGTTTCAGATACTGACATAATTTGGAAAACACTCAGTTTGACACTCCGGAAATTCCTTAACTTAATGAGATTGACGCAAAGTGCGGGAACAAGAAAAAACTTGGGAACCTGTAACAATGAAACGTATCTGTGTGATTGACGGTCAGGGCGGCGGCATCGGCAGCGCGGTGATCAAAAAAATCAAGGAAGTTTTTGAGGAAAGCGTGGATATTACGGCTCTGGGAACCAATGCCATTGCCACGTCCCAGATGCTCAAGGCCAGGGCCAACCGGGGCGCATCCGGTGAAAATGCCATTGTGCAGACCGCAGCCAAGGCGGATGTGATTATCGGCCCCATCGGAATCATCATGGTTCATGCCATGATGGGCGAGGTGACTCCGCGCATGGCCGAGGCTGTGGCCATAAGTCCGGCACGAAAACTTCTGCTCCCTCTTTCCCAGGAAAACATCGGGATCGTGGGAATTTCCCCTGTGCCCCTTCCCCATCTGATTGAGTCTCTGATTCATGACAACCTGAACAGATTTTTTGCAGAAAGTGAGGTAAAAGATGTGTGAGGCCAATGCCTATCTGATGGAAGGTGATGAGAGAAAACTGATTATGGAAGCAGTGGACACCATTGAACCCAACGAGGAGGGTATAACTCTGGTCAACATCTTTGGTGAGCAGAAATTTCTCAAAGCCCGAATTCATTCCCTTTCCCTGGTGGATCACAAGGTTTTTCTGAAACAGGAAGAATCGTAAAAAAAATACATTCTCCCATCACGAGGGAGTTGCTGCCAAGTCATGAATATACTTCTGACAAATGATGACGGCATTTGTGCGCCCGGTTTATGGGCTTTGCACAGGGCATTTTCTCCGGAACATTCTGTGACAGTGATCGCTCCGGACAGGGAGAGAAGCGCTGTCAGTCATGGTATCACCCTGCTGGAACCCCTGCGCGTGGAAAAAATTTCTGTGAACGGCCGGCAGGGGATTGCCGTGAACGGAAAACCGGCTGACTGCATCAAACTGGGAATTCTGGAATTCCTGGACAGAGAACCGGATCTGGTGATCTCCGGCATCAATCCCGGAGCCAATGTGGGGATCAATCTCAACTATTCCGGAACAGTGGCCGCAGCAAGGGAAGCCGCACTCTACGGAATTCCCGCCATTGCTGTTTCCATGCAGGGAACTGCCATCCGCCATTGCGATGAAGCCGCAGATTTTACCGCAAAACTGGCGCAGGATGTGCTGGAAAAAGGGCTGCCCTTTGGCACTGCCCTGAATGTGAACCTGCCGGATCTGCCCATGAAGGAAATCGCGGGTGTGCGCATCAGCCGCCAGAGCCTTGACAGGCTGGCCGGGGAATATTATGAAAAACGCACGGATCCCCGGAACCGCACCTATCACTGGCTGGGCATGGATTTACGTACATACGGACAGGATCCGGATGTGGACAGGGATGCGCTTTCTCTCAATTATATTTCCATTACCCCCATCCGCTGCGACATGACCGATTACGGACTGCTGGAAGACCTGAAGAAGTGGTCATCGGCAGGAAATATTTTTCCAAAATGACAGTTTCCGCCCCTTGAAATCCCCTTTTTATCCCAATATTGATTCCCTGAAACCTGTTGTTATCTTCTCACCATAACGGCATATCATGATGAAGTATCTGTGATTTTCTGATACACACAGGAACAAAAGGAGGGAATGATGCGTACAGATCTGGATAGGGTACTGAGAAAAATCGGGGAGGATTTTCAGGACAAAATTTCTGAAAATTCAAATCATTATATGGAAGTCAGCATTGGCAGGCACGCGGAAAGTCTGGGATATGCGGATGTAAAAGACAAATTTGGCCAGGCCCATGCTGTGGTTCCGCTGAAAAATCCGCTGCCCGGGCTCAAGGTCATGATTGACGGCAGAACCTTTGCCGATTATGCACAGTTTGCCTCAGGCATTGCCGTACCCGGGTATGTTGCCAAAGAAAGCAGTCTGCCCTCTCAGGCATACAGACCTGATGACAGTCTGATTCTGAATTTTGTCTGACAGGTGCTGGCACAAATTTTTTCATAAGCACTTTCGGGTGTCCCAAAAACCGGATTTTTCCAAAAAATCCGGTTTTTCTGAAAAGGACTTCCCTGAAAATTTATGCTGACTGACTTGCAGTGCACGGGCAATCCCCTGGGCTTGCCCTTCCCCTCTGTTTTTTTCCCGACAACTGCCTTTTAAAAAAATGCCAAAAAAACATTCCTGAGACGTCCCCTATTTTTCCAAAATGCAAAATCTCTTGTGGAAAACCGCGCGGAAATGGTATAGGGGAAAGAATCAATAATTGTCAAACCGGGGAGACACAGGTGGAACTCAGCGAAAAAACAGCGAACGCTCTTTGATGCTTCCGGGCGTGGATCATCTGCTTGAAATCAGCAAACAGGATGTTTTTTTTGAAGATATTCCCCGAATGGTTCTCATGATCGGCATCCGTGAGGTTATCGGACATCTGCGCGAAGCCATCCGCACCGGACAGGATACCGGGGAAAGGGATTTGTCGGATCCTGTGATTCTGGAACAGGTGAAAATCCGTGTGGCACAACAGATGCGCCCTCATCTCCGTCCCCTGATCAACGCAAGCGGTGTGGTCGTGCACACCAATCTGGGCCGTTCTCTGCTCGCGGATGAGGTCATTGAAAATATGATGCGGATTTCCGGACACTATTCCAATCTGGAATTTGATCTGGAAAAAGGGGAACGCGGCATCCGTTACAGTTGTGTGGAGCCTCTGCTCTGCGAACTCACGGGAGCGGAAGCCGCAATGGCAGTGAACAACAACGCTGGAGCGGTGCTGCTTTGTCTGGAAACCCTGGCACGGGGAAAAGAGGTGATTGTCTCCCGCGGGGAACTGGTGGAAATCGGAGGTTCCTTCCGCATTCCGGATGTCATGGCCAAAAGCGGGGCCATCCTCAAAGAAGTGGGAACTACCAACCGCACCCATATGCGGGACTATGAAAATGCCATTGGCCCCAATACAGGGCTGCTGCTCAAGGTGCATATGAGCAATTACAGCATTGTGGGCTTCACGGCAGCGGTCGGGCTTGCGGAACTCGCAAAACTGGCAGCAGATCGGGGGATTCCCCTGATGGAGGATCTGGGAAGCGGCACGTTTACCGATTTTTCCCGCTATGGTCTGCCCAAAGAACCCACAGTGCAGGATTCGGTGAAGGCAGGCGTCTCCCTTGTCACTTTCAGCGGAGACAAACTGCTCGGCGGCCCCCAGGCCGGACTGATCGCGGGAAAAAAGGAGTATATCGCGCAGATCCGGAAAAATCCCCTGACCCGCGCTTTGCGCATTGACAAAATGACCCTTGCCGCTCTGGAAGCCACGCTCCGTCTGTACCGGGATCCGGAAAAAGCGGTTCAGGCCATTCCCACCCTGCGCCTCATAACAGATTCGCCTGCCCATATTGCAGAAAAAGCAGAGCAGCTTGCCGAAAAACTGCGGACACTGCAGATCCCGGATCTCTTTGCCCAGGTCACTGATTTGCGCTCCCGTCCGGGAGGAGGCTCCCTCCCGCTTCTGGAACTCCCTTCCAAAGGCGTGCGCGTGCGCATAAACGGCATGTCTGTCAACGCGCTTGAATACCGGATGCGGAAACATCAGCCCCCTGTCATCGGACGGATTGAGGAGGATTTTTTCATAATGGATATGAGAACCGTCAATTCCGGGGATATTGCCGAGATTGTGAACGCATTGAGGGAAATTTCGGAAAGAAAGAAGGCATGAATCGAAAAATCCGGATTCCATACGGCAGCCGGAGTTCCACACAGGATTTTCTGCTGCGCCGGAGCAATGTGCAGGCTCCGGAAAAGGAAAAGGGGCAGTCTGCCGTTGGTCTGAAAGAACTGTCCGCGAGATTTCCCCGTATGCGGATGGGAAAGGCTTTTGTGGATGATGCCCTTGGGCATCTGGATGCCTTTCTGCGGTTCGGAATCCTGCTTATCCGCATGGATGATTTCACGCAGACAGAAAAAAACCGGGGCAGGGAATACGCAATTCGCGTACTGCTTGATACAGCCTCAGCCATTGATGCGGTATGCTGTCCGGCAAAAGGAATGTGGGGACTGATCGAGCGGGACATGTTCGGCTGCTTTTTTCCGGATGAAAATGCCTCTGTCTGCACTGCCTGTGCGGAAAACATACGCAAATCTCTTGGGAAAATCAGACAGCAAAGCCTGAGTGCAGGCATTGCCGAATATCCCCTTGCCCATTTTTCCCGCATGGAATCCCTGCACAATGCACGAAAAGCTTTGGAGCAGGCCGAACTTTCCGGGGCAGGCGGCACAGCCCTTTTTGATGCGATTACACTGAATATGAACGCGGACAGGCTCTATCAGCAGGGAAATGTGAAAGGAGCCATTGCGGAATTCAAATCCGCTCTGATGCTCAGTCCCTCTGAGGGAAATCTCCACAACAGTCTGGGCGTGTGTTACAGTGTGCTGGGGGCATACCCTTCGGCTCTGGAGGAATTCCGCACAGCCGCACAACTGCTCCCGGATGAGCCCATGCCGGTTTACAATACCGGACTTGTTCATCTGCTGAAAGGGGAAAAGGATTTGGCCATGGAAAATTTTCTCAAAGCCCATGCCATAGGGCCGAATGTGTTTGAAATCCTGTTTCAGCTTGGCAAACTCTTTCTGGACAGGGGGGAGGCGGAAAAAAGCAAACTTTTTTTTCAAAAATCCCTTGAAATCCGCCCTGCATCAGGCTCAGCCTGGCGTTATATGGGAAAATGCTGTGCCGTACTGGGTCAGACAGACAAGGCCATTGCCGCATACCGGCAGGCCATCCGCCTCAAACCTGATGATGCCATATCCCTTTCCGCACTGGGCTGGCTCTATGATCTGCGGGGAGAAAATCCGGACATTGCACTGAGCTTCTGCCGCCACAGTGTGCAAATCGCACCGGGAAACGGCCTGTTCCGCCAGCGTCTGGGCAGAGTGTATCTGCGCCTCGGCCTTCCGGATGAGGCCCTGACCGAATTTGAAACCGCAGATCGTCTGGGCTGCGAATCCGAAGAATATATCCGAAGAATTCATTCCATGCGAAACAGGGGGCAGTAAACTTTTTTCAGGCACATGCACTCTTTCCTTTCCGCTGGATTTGCAAAAACAACGCAATGACATGGCAGACTCCAAACCTTTTACAGGGAATAAAAACACTGTGCATATCAGATTTCTTATCCTTCTCATCATCATATTTTTTTCAGAAAACAGTTGTTCCGCGATCACAGCAGACAATCTGCGGAAACGGGAAAAAATCAGGTACGCTGTCAAAGAGGAACTTCTGAGCATTTATGACATTCCTTTTTCCGTGTATGTTTCTCTGGAAATGTGGGAGGAAATTGATTTCATTTTGGAAAACACCCATCAGAACATGGTGAGATACCGGCTGCCGGAGATATGGTACAGCCGTCCCTTTGCGGTGGACGGGCAGATATGGATATTTGAAAACAATGAAAGCGGCACACGGGAGATTCATGTTTTTGACGCGGACAGCCTGAAACTGCTCCGCACCCTGAAAAATGATGATTTTTCCCGCTACGAGGGCGGAATCCGCATGGTTTCCGGCACACGCATCATTTCCGGAGGATCGGATCGGGATGTGGATACTGCTGTGATATGGGATATTCGCAGCGGAGAAACTGCCACAGTGAAACTGAAGGAGGGGCATTATATCAGCTCGGCAGCCGCAGACAGCGAAAGGCTGTATGTCGGCTCCTGCGGCGGTCTGATCAATTCATGGAAACTGGAAGACCTTTCCTTTGCCGGTATCTATGCCAGCAGTGATCAGCCCAATGCAGACTGGGAAATTTTCAACCGCAAGCCCTGCATAACAGCCATATTTCCGCACAATGGCAGTCTGATTGCAGCGGGTGAGAACCATATTTTTGCATGGAACAAAAAAGACCGTTCTCTTGTGAAAACCTGGGAAAAGATTCTGCCCGGTTCCCTGGTCTTTTTTTGCAAAGATTCTGCAATCGAATACAGGGACAACCATATTGCAGTACGGAATCTCACAGACGGACGCACACTTCACCATATCAGAACCCCTGTGCCGGTGGATGATCTGATTGTCACTTCAGAGGAAGTTCTTCCGAATCAGACCGGGCCGGTGATGCTCATTGCACTCCGGCGCAACCGGGGCATTCATTTTTATGATTTTGAATCCATGCGTGTGCTTAAAGAAACAGATTTCAGAGGAGAAAGTCTGGCCGTTTTTCGGAACCAGATTTTTGCCGGAGATGATCATCATGTTTACAAATACAATATCCGTCATCACATTTCTCCGGCCTGTGAAAAATTTCTTAAAAATATCCGGGCAGAAGAACTGGAGCTGACAGAATCTGTTTACAACGGACTGCTCCGCCGTTCCCTGCGCTATCCTGATGTGATTGGCACGGAAGCGCTCTCCCGCAGATTTCTGGAACTCAACGGACTGGAACTCCGTCATGGAATCCGTTATGGAAAGATTGGGGAAAAACAGGAAGAGTTGGCAGGGGATAATTCCGGCAGAACCGGACAGCAGGATGTTTTCGGATACAAACTGATTTATGAAATTCAAAACCGATCTGAAAACGGGGTGCATCTGCATATGAAGTTCCGCTGGAGCGGACAGTACGGCAGCAGGGCAGATACGGAGATCGGGGAATCCGCCATAGAGGATGTCTTTTTTATCCCTCCCGGAAACGGAAAAGTGACCGGCATCATCGATGGGAGAAAAAGAACCGGCCACGCTGCAAATTTTCCCTGTGAAAATTGAAACCGCTGATCCGGGCTATCAGGAGGTCTGGAAAAAGGCACTCGGTCAGGACAACCGGGATGTGTCGCTGATTGACACCTATTTAAAAGATCCCCGTGTCAAAAGATGGCATCCTGCACTGGAACTCGGAAAAAGGAAATTGCCGCAGTCAGGAAAATGAAACCCAGGCAGTGCCGATTTTTCCGCTGGGTTTCAAACAGTTCTGCCAGTTTATTGTGACATTTGTGCCGTCTTTGTGTCCTTTGCGGTTAAAAAAAGCATGATTTCAATGGAGAATTGGTATTATCCTCCTTTTGCGATTGTTGATGTCAGAAATCATTGCCTCAATGTTACTTTGCCCTGTTGCTCAAAACCCTGGCTAGGTTCTGTTGACATTTCTGCAACATGCTGTTTTTATTTATACGGCATTCTCTGGGCCGGACAGACGGAGTTTCACCGGTTCTGTCCGAAACGGCAGCATACAGCATTACGGCAAGGCTGCCGGTTCAGATTGCCGATCTGAACACCCGCCTGAATCTGAAATGTCAACAGAACCTAATACTTCAGAGGCATTATCCGCTTCTTTCCTGCCGACTTTGGCTTCGAGAACCGATATCAGGCTTCTCATCTGAGCCTCCGTCAGCCCGGTATTGAACCCGACGTTGAAATGAGACTGCAGTTGGGGATTGACGCCATCCATACTTGCCAGAGCAGATATGGTTGCGATTTCCCTGCTTTGGAAATCAAGGATGTCGCGTCCGAAGATGTCTCCGAACAGATGTTCTTTCAAAAACTGATCAATAGCCGGAGCGAATGTGTAAACTGCCCCGCTAACCGGCTTTCCTGCAAGGCGCGTCTGAATTTCCGTTCCGAGCTCTATTCTGCTTTTATCGGCAGGCAGCGGGCTTGCTTCCTTACCGATTTCGTCATTGATGCCTTTTGCTTTCCGTTCTTCCATAACGCTCATAAACGTGCTGATACCGTTCAGACTGCGGGGGAATCCCGCATAAGCATACATCTGCACGAGAATTTCCTTGATCTCATTGACGGTCAGACCGGCATCCAGTCCTTCGTTCAAGGCTGTTTTGAGTTTTTGCAGATCGCCCTTGGCAGTGAATGCCGCAATGGTAACGATCTTTTCCTGTCTGGCGTTCAAGCCGCTGTTTTTCATAGTCTGCGCCTCCGAAATGGTTACAATCCCAAACACTGAGATAAAAATGCCTGTCAAAATTACTGCGAGTTTTTTATTCATGATATTCCCCTTTTGATTTGCATGGTTACTCGGTCTCAACCTTTTCCCGTCAGAAGGTAACGGTATAATACCCATTCGCCATTGAAATGATACAATATCCATCTGTGCAAGATTTGACAACTTTTGAAAAATTGTCAAATCTGATTGGATCAAACCAATAGTGAATCGGTATAATACCAAATCGCCATTGAAGTTATATAACATTTTCTGCCGGTTCCCCGGAAAAACCGGATTTTTCCAAAAAAATCCGGTTTTTTGAATACCCGAAAACTTTCGGCTGTGCAGAAAACATTGTATCAGATCAATGGAGAACCGGTATAAGATCACCTGCGGTATTGCTCATCGCTGACTTTTTCCATCCATTGAACGGCCTTGCCTTCGAGCGATTCTGCTATGGCAATGTGCGTCATACCCGCAGTTTCCGCAGCGCCGTGCCAATGCCTGACGTCCGGCGGAATCCATACCACATCGCCCTGCTTCATTTCCTGAATGGGATTGCCCCATTGCCGGATCAGGCCGGTCCCCGCCGTGATGATCAGCGTCTGCCCCAGCGGGTGCGTATGCCAGGCAGTGCGGGCGCCCGGATCGAATGTTACAATCCCGCCTCCGACGCGCGCGGGATCGCTCTGCTGAAATCGGGAATCAATACGCACAGAACCGGTAAAATATTCATCCGATCCCTTGGTTGATGGCTGGGATCCGCTTCGTGTGATGCTTATCCTCTGCGATTCTCCCTTTTGAGGAATATCCCCTCCTGATGCGGCAGGAGCGAATGCAGAGAGCAATATGACAGTTGCGGTTAAGAGTTTCATTTCCTTCCTTTCTGTTAGTTGCAGAGGTTAAAGTTTTCTCCCATCACCTATTTCAGATGTGCGGTAAAAAAGTGAGGAACTCCTTTACTTTATTATGTGAGGTTCTGTATTTTTCTTCTACTCACATGGAATACCCGGGTTTCTTATACAGCTTCTCCATGTTCCTGCGAATCTCCGGGTCATAGACCTTCTCTTTCCAATCTCCCGGTTCGATTTCTTCTATAGCCACTGAAACCGATTCTTCTCCGCACTTTGTAATGTTGACAACGTCTTTAACGATGGCTTCGGCAAGCCGCTTCTTGTCCTGTTCTGACCTTCCGGGCCAGAGTTTTACGATAACATGAGGCATGGTTTCCTCCTTTAATTCTTCTGATGATAAAGTTTTAAGACCGCTCACCTGCCCGGCACTGCCGATACCTGTAAAATCAGTTACGACAATAACACCCAGCGCGATGGCACTATTTTTCAAAAAACTGCGCCGCGAAATCTGCTTTTCCATAATTGCTTCTCCTTTTGCAGCCAGATAACACATGTTTTGCGGTTAACGACCGGTCATCTGCTCCAGCTTTTCAGGATAACGCTCCCCATGCACCGTGATCTTTGAGGCAGCGCTGTCAATCTCACGGAGATCGTCAGGTGTAAGATCGACAGCCGCAGATCCGATGTTTTCATCCAGACGTTGAGGTTTCGTGGTTCCCGGAATCGGAACAATCCAGGGCTTTTGTGCCAGCAGCCAGGCGAGTGCTATCTGGGCAGGGGTAGCCTTCTTCCGCTCTGCAATTTTGCCAAGCAGATCAACCAATGCCTGATTTGCTTTCCGAGCCTCCGGCGTGAACCGGGGAACGATGTTTCGGAAATCGTTGGTGTCAAATTTGGTGTTTTCATCAATATTTCCCGTGAGAAATCCCTTGCCCAGAGGACTGTAAGGAACCAGACCGATCCCCAGTTCCTCCAATGTTGCCAGCAATCCGGTTTCAGGGCGTCTCCACCACAGCGAATATTCGCTCTGAACCGCTGTTACGGGCTGAACCGCATGAGCGCGGCGGATCGTCTGTATTCCCGGTTCTGAAAGTCCGAAGTGCTTTACTTTGCCTTCCTGAATGAGTTCTTTCACGGCTCCGGCTACATCTTCAATCGGCACATCCGGGTCAACGCGGTGCTGATAGAACAGATCAATAACATCCACCCTGAGCCGCTTAAGCGATGCATCGGCGACTTTTTTGATATGATCCGGTCGGCTGTTAAGTGCCGGTGCGCCCTTTGCAGGATCAACGCCGGTATTGAAACCGAATTTGGTGGCAATCACCACTTTCCCCTTGTATGGCGCAAGTGCTTCTCCCACGAGTTCTTCATTTGTGAAGGGGCCATAAACTTCTGCTGTATCGAAGAATGTAACGCCGAATTCAACGGCTTTGTGAATCAGAGAAATCATCTCGTGTTTATCAGCAGGCGGGCCATAGCCGAAGCTCATTCCCATGCACCCAAGCCCGATAGCTGAAACTTCCAGATTGCTTTTTCCCAATTTGCGTTTTTGCATTTTCTGCCTCATATCTTTTATAGTATGTTGCTCAACTTTTCTCCTTTATGTGCAAAAAATCGCTCCGCTTAATTTTTGCACTCCTTCCGGTTTTGCAGAGGACAAAAGTTGGTAAAAGAACTGTACTTTGATAAGGACGCGGCCATCACGACTTGCACAGCCGCGTCAAATAGCCCATCGTATCACCCTATTTCAGATGGTTGGAAAAAAAGGATGTGAGCTTGTCCCATGGAATAAGATTGACCCGGTCATACAAGTCCACATGTCCCGCACCCTTCACGATGTAAAGTTCCTTCGGTTCAGCAGAAAGCTTGTAAGCGTCTTCGCTGAACTCGATGGAATGCGCTTTTTCACCCGCGATGAACAGCATGGGGCGAGGAGAAATCGTCTCAATGTCATTGAAGGGGTAGAAATTCATGAATTTGATATTACTGCTCAATGTCGGGTGCGTTGTCAGTTTCGGAGATGAGCCTTCCGGCGTGTATTCACCTCTCGGCGTGCGGTAGAAGTCATAAAACTCACGCTGAATGGGATGCGTGTTTTCGTTGAGTTCATGATCTGTCCCGCTGGTGTATTTTGTCTCACCGCCCGTGAACTCCGCATAGCGCTGTTCAGCCGCGTCTGCGATGATTTTCTTTCTCTGCTCAAGGGTCAAAGATTTTCTGAGTGCATAACGGTTGGCCGCGCCCATATCATACATACTGACGGTCGCAACGGCTTTCATGCGCGGGTCAATTTTGGCTGCGCTGATGGCAAAGCTCCCGCTGCCGCAGATTCCGATCACACCAATCCGATCTCTGTCAACAAACGGCTGAGTGCCCAAAAAATCCACCGCAGCACTGAAATCCTCGGCATAAATATCCGGAGAAACAGCATTGCGGGGCTGTCCCTCGCTCTCTCCCCAGAAAGACAAATCTATGGACAGGGTCACAAATCCCTGTTCCGCCATTTTTGTGGCATACAGATTCGCACTTTGTTCCTTTACCGCGCCCATAGGATGCCCGACGATGATCGCGGGATTTTTTGTGTTTTTATTGAAATCGTTGGGAGTGAAAAGATTTCCTGCAACCTTCATGCTGTACTGATTTTTAAACACAACCTTCTACAGGGTCACTTTGTCGCTTTTGTAAAAATTGTCAGCTCCGTTGGATATATCCTGAGCCAAAACCGGGACACTGATGACGGACATCATGCCCAAGCCGATAGCAATCATAAGCAAATCTCTTAATTTGTACATTTTCAGTTCTCCTTTACGTTGTTATCCGAGGTTCAGTATTGTTCATCACTGCCCTTTTCCATCGTGTTTCAGAATGCGTCCCGCATGATTTGAAGTGCCTCTTTCTTGCCGATGGAGGTCAGTATGCCCAGATTTCCTCTTTCCACCGCCCTTTCTGCCATGATTTCCAAGTCCTTTTCTTTTACACCCGCATCGCTAAGATTCGCGGGCATCCTGATCGCTGTATAGAATGCCTTCAACTGCCTGACGCCTTCTTCTGCTGCCATGGCATCGTCCTTCTCCCGTATATCAAGGACATTGCGGGCAAACCGTGCAAAAATTGGCAGATAGTTGGGAGCAGTGCGCATGGTATGACGCATCCAGGACGGAGTCAGAAGTGCCAGGGTTACGCCGTGCGTCATGTCGTACATGCTTGAGAGTTCATGCCCCATGCCGTGAAGCGGGAACGGGAACATGGGTTTGCCGAGCATAAACTGGAATCCGGCCAAAGCCATGGAGCTTGCCCACATGATGTTGGCGCGGGCATCATAGTCTTTCGGGTCTGCCAGGATTTTCGGGGCATCTTCCATCACAACTTTCATCACGCCCTCATTCATGCGATCCTGAACCTTTGCGTTGACATCAGGGGTGAAATACTGTTCCATGAGATGACAGAGGATATCTGCCACACCTGCCATGGAGTGATGTTCCGGCACGGTATAGGTGTATTCCGGGTCCAGAATGGAAAACCGGGGATTGACAAGCGGGTGCATGAGAACTTTTTTCTTGTGATTCTTCCCTGCGGTAATGACCGCGCCCATATCCATTTCAGAACCGGTTCCGGCCATAGTCAGAATAGTGGCTAACGGTGCTGCGGCGGCAATATCGGATAATCCCGACTCATTGACAAAAAGATCCGTAACCGGACCGTCATACATGACTCCGGCGGCAATGGCTTTGCAGGCATCCAGAGTTGAACCGCCTCCTACAGCCAGAATGAAATCACAGCCGTTTTCCCGATAAATTCTGATGCCTTCCTCCACGCTTTCAACTCTCGGGTTCGGCTTGATGCCGCTCAACTCCGCATGAGAAAGTCCCGCCTTGCCGAACTGTTTGAGGATCGCTTCATAGATGCCGTTTTTCCTGATACTTCCGCCGCCGTAAGCCAGCAGCACCCTGGAGCCGCCATGCGCCTTGATGGTCTGTCCGAGAATATTGATCTGTCCCCTGCCGAAGTATGCGGTGGTCGGAATGCTGTAAATGAAATTGTCCATGCTGATTCTCCTTTGATCTGTTTCAGATTGAATTTGTTTTTTGCAGATTTTGCACACACTGCCTGCCGTTTTGTTGAAGACCATATACGCCAAAAAGAACAAAGACAGGTAGACCAATCCTGCTCATTTCTTGCCTGATCCTCCGAGTTTTTCGATAAACGGATTGCACAGCTATGCGAAATCTGATAAACAAAGAGGAAACCGGCAATGTCAGACAGGAGGAAACCGCAATGGGTAAGCAGACCGTCACTCAGGAATTCGAAGATAAAAGGATGGAAGCCGTGCTCGGAGTTTTGGGAAAGACCATTGCCCGATGGACAGACAAAGGCGACCTGTCTGAAACAGCCGTTCAGGGTTTGTCACTTCATCAGCGGCACGAACCGACCGAACCGATAAGCATTATGTATGAACCGCGCATCTGCGTGATCGCACAGGGGGCAAAACGCGTGCTGCTCGGAGATGACACATATGTCTATGATGAGCAGCATTTTCTGATCTCGTCTGTGGATCTGCCAACGGTTGTGCAGATTGTCAGAGCGAGCAGTGAGAAGCCTTATCTGGGGCTTGTATTGAGAATTGATCAGCGGGAGATGTCACAACTGATGACAGACAGTAATCTTCCTCAACACGCGTGCGCAGCAGTCAGGCCGGGGAGATGGCGACCGGAGAGGAGTGACTCTGCCGACGCCTGTGATTTCAACGACCCCGATCGATCTGCTGGATGAACCTGCGGATATTCCGATTCTTGCGCCGATCATGCGGAAGGAAATTTTTTACCGTCTGCTGGTGGGCGATCAGGGCGAGCGTCTGCGCCGGATGGCTTCCGCAGGAAGTCAGAGCCATCAGATCGCACGGGCAATTGAATGGCTGAAGGGCAATTTCACACGAAGGTTGCGTATTGAGGAACTTGCAGGGCAGGTGAATATGAGTGCCTCCACCTTTCATCATCATTTCCGTACACTGACAGCCATGAGTCCGTTACAGTACCAGAAATGGCTGCGCTTACACGAAGCAAGACGGCTGATGTTTGCGGAAAGTCTGAATGCAGCCAATGCCGCATTTCAGGTGGGCTATGAAAGCCCGTCTCAATTCAGCCGCGAGTACAACCGTCTGTTCGGCCAATCGCCTTCACGCGATATCACAAATCTGCGTCAAATGACTGCCAGTGCAATGGCCTGACCAGTCTTGCCAACGCTTTTAAGATGACGGATTTGCGCTCCGAAATTTTCTCCCGACTGCTGTTTCCAATTTTGTGCTTCTGCATTTTTTTAATTCCGGCTTTGCGGTAAAGGTCAGAGCAATTTTACTCGGAGTTTGTGCCGCATAACATACATGGATGTTCTCCTGCTGCCAGAATCCCCCAAAAACCATTTTCGGGAGTCTTTGACTCCCGAAAATGGTTTCATACAGATTTTATCCAAAGGAGCCTCTCTCAGCCCTTGATTATCAAGGCTTCAGAAGGCGAGTTCCTGATTTGGCCTGTAACACACGATCTCCGGCATGTCCATACCGGAACATGCCTTTTTTGATCTGCCGTTTATTTGTCTTCTTTGCTGATCCTGCCTTCCCGGATCAGCAGATCCCGGTACCAGCAGGAAAATTCATACATTCCCCGGAACCGGTCATCATCGTTCATGATGCCCAGACAGATTTCCAGTACTCCCGCGCCGTATGCGTTGCTGTATCCTTCCAGCTTCCGGGTATGGAGAAATTCCCGCACCAGCATCTGTGTGGTGCGTTTGGACTGATCCCGGCGCATGTCAATGGGATCCTTGGGTTCCGCAAAGGGGTCCCATTTTTCATATCCGACCTTATCCCGTATGTGCTTCTGCCTTTTTGGAGACATGCTGTCAAATACGGCTTTTTTCCGTTTTTCCGCCTCCTCCGGTGATATTTTATTCATTTTTCTCCTCCGGTTTTGCAATGCCCAGATAATCCTCATCATATACCGTCAGAAGGGACATGGACAAAGGAACCAGCATTTCCCCCATTTTGATGTGTTTTGATTTTATATCGGCCACCAAATCCCTGGAAATTTCATACAGACGGGTATGAAGGGTGTCCAGATTGACTGTGGGATAGGGTTCTCCGGGTTTGAACGCGGATTTGGCGCAGGTATGCCCTTTTCCGCTGATGGCTGTGGGAATGCCGTACAGTCTGCAGGTGATGGGACGAAATTCATACAGATCGCATTTTTCCTCTTCATTGAGCAGAGGACAGCGGATGCGCTCTTTTCCCACATCCGCAATAATCTCAGCCTCCGGCTTTCCTTCCTGCAACTGTCTGTAGGCATTTTTCTTGATTTTGTAAACCAGGCGGTCCGCTTTGCTGGCCTTTTCCAGCAAAGCCGCCTTTTCCCTTTCCCTGTCTTTGAATTTCTGCTGAAACTGGTGATTGATATACAGAGCCTCAATCAGGGTCAGATCAAACAGGGCATGGCAGCAGTCTGAGCATGTCACCTCACATCTCACACAATCCGGATGCTGGGTTTTCACCTTCTCAAACATGGCATCAGCGGCTGCCACCAGTTGTTCGTATCTTTTGAAATACGGCGTAAAATCAAAATCCATTCAATGCTCCTTTTGGGGACGGCAGTTTTAAACCTGCCTCCCTCCCCTGCTGTGTATATGTAAAGAAAACAAGAAAATTCGGAGTGCAGAAAATCATCTTCTGCCCCCGAATCAGATTTTTGCTTCCAATGTTCCACGTGGAACATTTCCTTTTGGGTGTCCACAGGTTTCGGATGTTCCACGTGGAACATTTTTTTGCCGCGAATGGCACGAATCATATAAACAAATGGCACAAAAAATTCATGTCATTTTTGTCATTCACGGTTTATCCGGACAGTATCTGCCTCAGTTGGGATGTTCCACGTGGAACATTCCCGCAGTTTCCCGCAAATATCCTTATTATAGTGCCTTCTTTGGATAAATGCAAAATATATTGAAGCAGTATGCCTATTCAACCTCCCTGAATTCCCTGTCCAGCAGATCTTTGTACTGCAAACCGGATTCAGCCGCCACCCTGGTGTATTTTTCAGCAAGCGTCTGCCCCTTTTCCGATTTTTTGGAAAAAACCGCAAAAAGATGTCCGGGCGGTTCCGGCAAAGGGATGATTTTGATCTGATCCTGAATTCCCAAAATTTTTGCCTCATACAGCATGGTGCTTTCATTCAGGTCATAGACAGCATCCAGTCTCCCGTTTATCAGTTTCAGCAGATTGCTTTTGGTCCAGTTGCTGCCCGGTATAAATTCCATTTTCAGGTTATCCATGTTTTCTCTGACAAATTCTGTCAGATTCCCGCCCTGCAGAAAACCGACCCTGTATCCCCTGACATCTGCAATGGATTCGATTTTTCCCAGTTTATTATCTTTTCTGAGAACAAATACTGTCTGAATGGAATGATAGGCTCTCTCCGGATAGTGGAGAAATTCCTCCCGTTCCGGATTTTTGGTTATCACCAAAGAACCGTCAACGGTTCCTTCCTGCAGATAATATATCAGGCGGGGAAAAGGAAGAGGTTCTGTCCATTCCACATCATAACCCATTTCCTTTGCAATACTTTCAAAATAACGGATGGATGCTCCCGCCGGCTTGCCGGTTTTGCTGTCCTGATACATATGGGGTTTGATTTCAAAATATCCCATTCGCACGGTTTCAGCGCATATGGCATTGGGCATGGAACCCATCATCATTCCCATAATCCCCGTAATCAGCACAACCAACTGCTTTTTCATAACAAACTCCTTTGTTTTGGATAAGGTTTTGGTCAAATCCTGTATTCTGTCCGGAAAATGTTCCACGTGGAACATTATTTTTTTCTTCCATAAATCTGCACGGAATGTCAATGGCAATTTTCCACGTGGAACATTGCCATCTTTCCGCAGACATTTTTATTGATTATAGTGCCTTTTCCGGACAAATGCAAAACAATTGGACAGGAAATCAGGATATTGTTCCGTCAAATCCTGCATTCAGCAACCGGGGACACAGCATGATCATGCTTGTCTGAAACAGGGGAACATGTTAGAGTTTTTTATATTTCAGGAAGTTTGGATTTCAGCAGAGAGAATTGTCTTCCAAAATGCCAGAAAGGGGGAAAGCATGAAAAAAATTGTTTCAGTCTGTTTTTTTATGTTGCTGTTCATCTGTGTGAAAAACACTTTTGCCGAACCTTTGGACAAAGCCGATGTGCCGTCTGATCTTGCGCCATGGATTCCCTGGGTCATGCACAGTCAGGAAGAGAAATTCTGTCCGGAATTCTGCAATCAGCCCCGGTCGTTTCAATGCGCGTGGCCTGCGCAACTGAAAATTGCTGCCGCAAAAGAGGGCGGGCAGTTTACACAGGACTGGACAGTTTTTGCCAAAACATGGATTCCCCTGCCCGGTTCTGCGGAACGCTGGCCGGAAAAAGTGCTGACAAACCGTGTGCCGACTGCGGTTATTCTGCGGAAAAACACACCTTCCCTGTTTCTGAAACCCGGCAACTATTCTGTCAGCGGTGAATTTCACTGGAAAGACATACCGGAAATTCTCCAGATTCCTGCCCAGACCGGCCTTCTTTCCCTGAGTATCGGCGACCGGGAGGTTCCATTTCCTGTTTTGGATCTCAGTGGGCGTTTATGGCTGCAGAAGCGGGAGATTTCCAAAAGCGATGAAGACAGGCAGGAAGTGACAGTTTTCCGGAAAATCACAGATGAAATTCCCCTGAAAATCCTCAGTATGCTGCAGTTGAACATTTCCGGTCAGGCCAGAGAAATCCGGCTGGAACAGATTCTGCCGGAAGGCTCCATTCCTTTGGCTTTGTCTGCGCCTTTTCCTGTGCGCATAGGAGAAAAAGGAGAAATTCTGGCACAGGTGCGTCCCGGAAAATGGGAGATCCGCATCGAAACCCGTTTTCCCAGGCCCACTGACCGCATCGGGCCGGTCAGCGGTGCATACGGACAGGAAATCTGGGTGTTTCAGGCCAGAAATGATCTCCGTCTGGTGGAAATACAGGGGCCGCCTTCCATTGATCCCAGCCGCACCGGTCTGCCGGATGACTGGAAATCCCTGCCTGCGTATCTCATGGACAAAGATGCCAGCCTGACAGTAAAACAAATCCGCAGGGGAAATGAAGACCCCGCGCCGGATCGGCTGCAGCTCCAGCGCACATGGTGGCTGGATTTTGACGGCAAAGGTTTCACCGTGCAGGATCAGATCCGCGGAACCATGAGCCGCAACTGGTCTCTGTTCATGCTGCCATCTGCTTCTCTGGGGCGGGTTTCGGTCAATGGCACGGATCAGTTGATCACCATGCAGAATGGAAAGCAGGGCGTGGAAATCCGGCAGGGAAGTATCAATCTGACAGCCGAATCGCGCGTGGAAAAGGCAGCCAACAGCATTTCCGCGACCGGATGGGACCATGATTTTGAAAAAGTATCTGCCACACTTCACCTGCCGCCCGGATGGAAACTCTTTGCCCAGAACGGGGCCGATACGGCTTCCGGAACCTGGCTGCACAAATGGACCCTGCTGGATATTTTTCTCATTCTCATCATCTCAGTGGGAACTTTCAAACTCCGAAATCCGCTGTGGGGACTGACAGCCATGCTCTGCCTGACCCTTATTTGGCACGAAAATGAGGCTCCCCGCCATGTGTGGCTTCATATTCTGATAGCTTTGGGACTGCTGCGCGTGCTGCCGGAGGGGAAAATCCGAAACTTGGTGCGCATGTGGGGGATCGGGGCAGGACTTGTTCTTCTGGTGCTGAGCATCCCCTTTATGGTGCATCAGATCCGGCATGGCATGTATCCGCAGTTGGAATATCCCTGGAAAAGTTATGATACCGGCATGGGAAGATCTGCAAAACAGACGGTCAGTGATGCTGTTTCGGAAGCAGAGAACTATATGCAGAGCCAGGACAGATATATGCAGAAAAAAGCTCCGGAACCCATGCCGTCTGCGGACAAATCTTCGGGATATTCTTACAAACGCAAACAGGCTGTGTTCACCCATGATCCCAATGCAAATGTGCAGACCGGTCCCGGTCTTCCGGCCTGGGACTGGAATTCTGCGAATATTCAGTGGAACGGGCCGGTCAGCAAATCACAGGAAATCCGCTTTTGGCTGATTTCTCCGAGCATGAATCTGATTTTTGCCTTTGTCCGTGTCATATTTCTGGCTTTGTTCATCTTCGGGCTGCTGGATGTGCGCAAGCAGTGGAATCTGGCAGGACAGAAGCTTTCCGCTGTCACAATCTGCGCGCTGATTTTTCTCTGCTCCGGCATGATGTCCCAATCCCGTGCTGCGGGATTTCCTTCTCAGGAAATTCTGAAAGAACTGGAGACAAAACTGATCAAACCCCATGACTGCCAGCCTTCCTGCGCGGTATTCAGCCATATGGAACTGCGTGCTGATGCGGATCATCTGGAACTCCGTGTTGAGGTTCACACAGCACAGCAGACCGGAGTTCCTCTGCCCGGCAGTCTCAAATCGTGGATGCCCAAAGAGATTTGGATCGATGGGCTGGAAATGAACACTGTCATCAAAGACAGTTCCGGCATTCTCTGGGTGCTGGTTCCCGAAGGCATTCACATGCTGACGCTGAAAAATCAGACCGGCCCGGTCAATGAAATTCATCTGCCCATGCAAATGAAACCTTATACCGTGACTGCAAATGTGCAGGGATGGGAACTCAGAGGGCTTGACACAGAAGGCAGACCTGAAGACACACTTCAACTGACACGAATCCGGCAGAAGGAAGAGAAAATCGCGGAGACCGGCACAGATATTCTGCCCGCGTTTGTGGAAATTGAACGCACTCTGCGGCTGGGCATTCAGTGGGAAGTGGAAACCACCGCCAGAAGAAAAAGCCCGTCCGGCACACCTGTGATTCTTCCGGTTCCGCTTCTTGCCGGAGAATCCGTTACCACACAGGGCATTCAGGTGAAAGACGCGCAGGCGGTGCTGAACATGGGGCCTCAGCAGAATGAAATCCGCTGGCTTTCCGTGCTGGAAAGAACAGACAAAACAGTGCTGCAGGCTCCGGACACGGATTCATGGTCGGAAATGTGGATTTTGGATGCCAGCCCCATCTGGCATCTGGAATTTTCCGGAATACCGCCCATTCATCAGCAGGACGCACAAGGATTGTGGAAACCCGCGTGGCGGCCCTGGCCCAAAGAAATTGTCGAACTCCGAATCAGCAAACCCCAGGCTGTGGAAGGTCAGACTGTGACCATTGATCAGGCTCTGCTGAAATGGCGTCCGGGAAAGCGCATGGGCAGTGCGGGACTTGAGATGCGGGTTCGATCTTCCAAAGGAACCCGGCATACCATCACCCTGCCGGAGGGAGCGGAACTGAAGGAAGTGAAAATTGACAAAGAAAGCAAACCCATCCGTCAGGAAGGGCGTACTGTGAGCATTCCCCTGAAACCCGGCAGTCAGGAAATTGAACTGCAATGGCAGGAGAACCGGGCTGTTTCCTTTATGGAAAAAGGGCCGGAGATTCATATCGGCGAAAGAGCCGTGAATGCAAAAGTGCAGTTTGACATGCCCCGTGATCGCTGGATTCTTCTGACCGGGGGGCCGAAAATGGGGCCGGCTGTTCTGTTCTGGAGCTATCTTTTCGTGATTGCGCTGGCTGCCGCTGTTCTGGGCAGAATTCCGCTCACGCCCCTGAAAACCCGGCACTGGGCCCTGCTGGGGCTGGGACTTACACAGATTCATGCCCTGGGAGCAATTCTTGTTGTCGTATGGTTTCTGGCTCTGGGGGTGCGGAAAAAAGCGGATCTGCCCAAAGGCTGGTTTGTTTTCAATCTCATGCAGTTTTTCCTTGCAGCGCTGAGTCTTGCCGCCATGATCTGTTTTTATCTTGCCATCAAAAACGGGCTGCTCGGTGTTCCGGAAATGCAGATTTCCGGCAACGGATCCGGCAGTTCCTTTCTGTGCTGGACACAGGATCGCATTGACGGGAATATGCCGATTCCCTGGGCATTGTCCCTGCCCCGTTTCACCTACCATATTTTCATGCTTGTCTGGTCTTTGTGGCTGGCAACCGCGCTGGTCAGATGGCTGCGATGGGGCTGGGAGTGCTTCGCTCATGAAACACTGTGGAAAAAGGCGGATATAAAGTTCGGACGGAAAACAGAGGAGGAAAAACCGATCCGTTCTGCGGGACCGCCGCCTTTGAAGACAGAGGTTGAAAATCGGAAAGAAAAAGATCTGAAATTGTGATCTGTACGTATTACAGTCATTATCTGTGTGGTTATATTTACCATCAGATACAAAAAAGGAGAAAAACAATGATGCTGACCATTGAAGCCCTGTATGACGGAAAGGTTTTTCTGCCCCTTATGCCCATTTCCCTCAAACCCGATACCCATGTCAGAATAGCTGTGCTGCCACATGAAGAAAAAACCGAATCTTTTCTGAATACTGCACGGTCATTGCAGCTTAACGGCCCGCCGGACTGGTCTGAAAAACTGGATGAATATCTTTATGGAGGAATCTGTGCGTTGCAAAAACCGGATTTTTCTAAAAAATCCGGTTTTTCTGCAAACTTCAGATCATAAAACCAACTTTGACAAGGTTCTGTTGACATTTCAGATCAGACAGACAGTCAGAGTCTCCTGCCTGAACCGGAAACAGGTCTGCATCTCATTCCGGACAGATTCAGAGGGCGTCCGCACGGTTCATTCCGGAGAGATCGCTTCCTGCAAATTCAGCAGCTTACAGAAATGTCAACAGAACCAAGGCACTGCTTTATAAAAGGAACAAAATATCATGCAGGGAAAATGGATAAACAAACCCCAGGGAGATACAAGCGTTGTTTTTGTTCACGGCATTCTGTCCGGTGAGGAATGCTGGAAAAATGACAATGGGGCCTGGTGGCCGGATCTGCTGAAAAAGCAGCAAGGCTTTGAGAAGACAGGCATCTATGTGTTTACCTACAGCACAGGAGTTTCCAGCGGCAATTACAGCATAGGGGATGCGGTGGATTCCCTGCGGGAGCTTTCAAAACTGGATAACTTGTTTGAGACGGCAAAGCGGATCGTGTTTGTCTGCCACAGCATGGGCGGCATTGCTGTGCGCAGATTTATTGTAAAGCACCAGAAATTTCTCTCTGAAAAACAGATTCCTGTTGGTCTGTTTCTTGTGGCATCTCCCTCTTTGGGTTCGGATTATGCCAACTGGCTTTCCATCATTACAGGGGCAATGGGGCATACGCAGGCACAGGCCCTGGAATTTTCCCAGCAGAATGTCTGGCTCAATGATCTGGACAGGGATTTTCACAATCTGATAAGCATGGAGAATCCCGCGTTCCCCATCAGGGGAAAGGAACTGATTGAAGATAAGGCATGGTTTCCCCAAAAAACCGGTTTTCTCCGCATGTTCTGGAAAAAGCAGGTTGTGGAGCCCTTTTCCGGAGCAAAATATTTCGGGGAACCGTACAAAGTTCCTCTTTCAGATCATATGTCCATTGCAAAACCGGAAAATGCGGATGCCGTTCAGCACAGGCTGCTTTGTCAGTTTATTGCGGAAATGCCGGAACCGGGTTTGAAAGCTGTGCAAAGTGGCAATCAGGGAGACAGCATAAACATCAAAGCCGATGGGGATGTTGTTTTTGCAAAGGATCAGGGAAAAGCATACAATATCAAAAATTCCCAAATCGGCGTGGTCGGGGATAATACCGTAATAAAAGATGGTATTCATTTCAATACGAAATAAGAAAACCGGGGATTAAAAACCCGAAGGGGGTGGCTTTGTTATAGAAACAATGCCATCATCGGAATTTTCATAAACCCGAAAGGATGGCATTATTATAGAAAGACAGGATATTTTCCATATAAAACCCCGGAGGGGTGAAATGATAATGTCATCCCTCCGGGATTCTGTTTTGTGTTTTTGCATGTCATTTCTGTAATAATGTCATCCCTTCGGGATTTCACTTTCCGGCACGGGAAAAAGAGAAGATTCCGTGCCTGTCCGAAGATATGGAATGTTCCAAACAGAGTCTCATCGGGACAGCACATAAACAGCCCGGAAATTTATTTCCGGGTGGGATGAGCGTCCGTATTGTCTGAACCGGGATTCACAGGATTAAGGGATTGACCGGGATTTTTGTTCATGGCGCCCGCGCAAAGCGTCACTGCCTTTTGAAACGCCATAGCTTTCACAGGCAACACAACTGATTGAGATTATAGAAAAGGAGTTAAGCATATGAGAATAAATTCAAAGCAGCAGGAAATTATTGACGGTCTGCTCAATGATTTGCAGAAGCATTTCCCGGATGTCCGCTTTGTTGATATTTCAGAAAGTCCTGAAAATCCCAATGATCTGTGGATTAATGTCACAGAGCCGGATGATGAGGACAGGGAAATTGAACTGAGAAAATATTTCAGTGAAAAATGCACCGATATTCTCCTGGATTACGGTTATCACATGCTGGTTATGCCCATAAGATGATATTTCCCCCCGTTCCCACGCTCCTGCAGGGGAATGCCTCCGGGACGCACTGCGTCTGATTGTCTGAACCCTGATTCACATGATTAAAGGATTGACCGGGATTTTCTTCATAAACCTCTCGTTCCCGCACGTTGCGTCAATGCCATTAAGTTAAGGAATTTCCGGAGTCCCAAAATGAAGTGAAACGGAATTTCGGCCGGATTTCCGAATCATTTCAGAATCCCAGACTTTCAGTTCGGGTCTCCCGCTCCCTTAACTTGATGGTCTGGCACAATCCTGTTCAGCACAGTGGGAGAATGCTCACTCCGGCATTTTCTTGAACAGCAGATGAATCACAAAAATCCCCACCCCCACCGAAATGGCGCTGTCTGCCACATTGAACGCGGGCCAGTGATAACTTCCGATATAGAAATCAAGAAAATCCACCACTTTTCCAAAACGGAACCGGTCTATGAGATTGCCGACAGCCCCTCCGAAAATCAGAGACAGCCCAAAGGCCAGCCAGGGAAGGGTTCTGGGTGTCTGATGGTAAAACCAGAGAACAAAAACGGCAGCAGCCGAGGACATGAACAGAAACACGGTTTTACGAATCAGGGGATGCTGATCTGCAAAAAAACCGAATGCCCCGCCCGGATTGTGAATATGGGTAATGCTGAACAGTCCGGGGATGACCGGAATGGACTGATGCAGGGGCATGGTGCTGAGGATAATCAGTTTTGTGATCTGATCGAGAACAATGACCAGACCGGCAATCACGGCAAGGCGGATGTATCTGTCTTTTTTGGAATCTGCTGATGCGTCCATAATCCTTTGTCTTTGCAGGCAGGTTTCAGGTTAAGCTGCACCGGATTTCCGGCAGATGACCATACCGGAAAAAATAAATTCCCTATCATTGTTTTTCATATTTGTCATTATCTAATTTTTGTCATATAATCCGCAGCTCGGCAGAAAAATCCGTAAACAACCGATAAAAGCAGCAGGAATTTCACAGAATTTGCCATGCCCAGAACCTTTTTGTTTTTTCCCTTTCTGTTCCTTCTGATATGCCTGATATGCCTTTGCCTGATTCCGGCCTGTAACAAATCCGGGGACACGGTTTCATTTCAGGCTGCGCCAAAACCGGAGGTCCCGGAAAACCCGCGGGAAGCCGGAAAAGAGATCAAAATTGTGCGTCTGAAACCGCTGGAAATGCCGGAACCGGAGACGGAATACAGAAAAAAATATCCAAAAGCGCATCCGGATGACTACAAAATGATTCCCTGCAAAGGCCCGGGCGGCAGAAAATGGCGGATAGCCTATATGGAGGGCGGAGCCTATGCAGACTACTATCAGGTGCTGCTCCATGTGGCTGAAGGACTAAAATCCCTGGGATGGATTGACTTTGAATATCTTCCCGTAATCATGGACGGCAAAGACACAGGCATGGTATGGAAAGGTTTTCTTTCCAGCCCCCGTGTGCAAAGCGGATATATTGAATTTGTCCGGGATGCCTTTTACACCGCAGACTGGGACAGCCGAAAACGGAAAATCATTCAAAAATCTCTCATTGAACGTCTCAACCGTGACCGGGATATTGATCTGATCATTGCCATGGGAACCTGGGCCGGTCTGGATCTGGCCAATGACAGACATTCGGTTCCCACAGTTTCCATGTCTGTGGCAGATCCGGTACGGGCAGGGATTGTCCGGGATCATGAAGATTCCGGATATGACCATGTCCATGCCCGGACCAATCCGGACAGATACCGCAGACAGGCGGAACTGTTTTACAATACCATCGGCTTCCATACCCTGGGGATTCAGTATCAGAATACAGCAGAGGGACGATCCTATGCTGCTGTGGAGGAAATTCTGGAACTGGCAGGAGAAAAGGGCTTTGACGTGGTGGCCTGTGAACTTCCTGTATACATGGCAAGTGAGAACCCCCATACCCTGAAACATGCGGCAGAGTGCATGGAAGCCCTGTCTCTGCATGCGGATGCTGTCTATATCAGCAACTCTGTGGGGTTTGAAGTGCAGAATGCCCGGAACTATCTCCGGCCCCTGACAGAAAAGAAAATACCGACCTTTGCCCAGGCCGGTTATGAAATTGTCAGACACGGCGCGCTGATGGGCACGGTGCAGAAGTGGAGGGAACTGGGCCGTTTCCATGCGGAAATTATCGGCAAAATACTCAACGGAGCCAAACCCCGTGAGCTGCCTCAGGTGTTTGCATACAAAGACAGACTTGCCATCAACCTGAAAACTGCCGGGCAGATCGGTTTTGAGCCGGACAACCGCATACTGTCACAGACAGATATGGTTTTTACAACAACAAGGGAATAAGTGCATGCTGAAAATACAAGCCCGGCGTCCTTTGGCCTGCCGTCTTCTTTTTTACATTCTGATCTGCAGTTCCACCTTTGCCCTGATAGCAACTGCGTTCCAAGTCTATATTGAGTACCGGCAGGATGTGTCTCTGATTGACAGCCGCATTCTCCAGATTCAGGACACCTATCTGGAAAGTCTGGCCTCAAGCCTGTGGCGTCTGAATCAGGAACAGTTGGAATTGCAGATGCAGGGGATTCTGAAAATTCCGGACATTGAATATCTGGAGATTGCGGAAGAGGACGGCATTCATTTTTCTGCCGGCGAAAAGTGCAGGGAACGCAATCATATCACCCATGCCTTTCCCCTGTACTACAATGCCCGGATATATTACAAAGAATGGAATACAGAAAGGGTGTATCTGGGGGAACTGCGCGTCACGGCCAGTCTGTCCGGTGTGTGGAAACGTCTGCGGGAAAGGGTGCTGGTGATTCTGGGGACACAGGCTTTGAAAACCTTTGTGGTTTCCTTTTTCATCCTTTTCATTGTTGAGCGGCTCATCATCCGGCATCTGATGGAAATGGCAGAGTATGCCCGTCATCTGGATCTGAACCATCTGGACAGTCCCCTGATGCTCAAACGCAGGGAAAAGGGAAAGGATGAACTCAGTCATGTGGTTTCGGCCATCAACCAGATGCGGGTCAAACTGATTGCGGACATTGCGGAACAGGAACGCATCAAAGAACAACTGCTGCGGGCAGAGAAACTCTCCGTTCTTGGCAGACTGACAGCCGCTGTCAGTCATGATCTGCGAAATCCTCTGGGGGTCATCCGTTCTTCCGTATACATTCTGAACAAAATGCTCAAAGGAAGTGATCCGAAAATTGACAAGCATCTTGACCGCATTGATGCACAGATTGAAATGTGCGATGGCATTGTGGAGGATCTGCTGGAATATACACGGGGGCGGCACAGCAATGCGGTTGCCGGGGATATTGGCCCATTTCTGGAGGAAGTGCTCAGACAGAGACCTTTGTCCGAAGGCGTGGAGACAGTGTATGAGGCAGCTCCCGATCTCCCGCGGGTTCTTTTTGACAGGGAAAAGCTGCGCCGTGTCATGATCAATCTGCTGCAGAACGCTGTCCAGTCTGCAAGTGAAAAGAAAAAAGAGATGACCGAACAGGGCAGCGCTTATCAGCCAATGATAAAAGTATCCGCGTCTGTGACAGAAAAGGAGCTGTGCATCCGGGTGACAGACAACGGGCCGGGAATGACACCGGAGACTGCGGATCAGGCCTTTGAACCCCTGTTCACCACACGGGCAAGGGGAACCGGACTGGGACTTGCCATTGTCAAAAAAATTGTGGAGGAGCACAGCGGAACCGTCTCCCTGACCAGTGAAATGCACAGAGGCACAACTGTCGCCATTGCGCTTCCCGTACCGGAACCGGACAGAAGTCCGGTCTAATGATCTGTTTTTTTTGCACAAAAAACCGGCTGCGGAAAAAACCGGATTTTTTGGAAAAATCCGGTTTTTGGAATCATACCAATTCTCCATTGAAACTATATTTTTCGGAAGGCAATGCCGATTCGACATCTATTTTGTAAAATGATATAAATTTATTGTGATCTTTGTGCCATCTTTGTGTTCTTTGTGGTTAAAAAAAGCATGGTTTCAATGGAGAATCGGTACCACAGATTCAAGACAGACAGAGCACCGGTGCTTTGCCAAGTTTGTTCGGACGGATTTCAGGCGCAAAGGCCGCAAAGACGGCGCAATGTTCACAAATAAAACCGTATCTGTCAGTTTTGTTTTGACAAAACAATCGTGCTTTGCAAAATATTCTCCGGAAAGCAAAGGGGAAAAACAGAAGATGAAAGAAAAAGCAGTTCTGATTGTCGACGATGAGGCCGCCCAGTGTGACAATCTGGCGGATATTCTCACAGAGGAAGGATATGTTGCATATTCTGCCGGAACCTGTGCCGAGGCATTGGCTCTGGCCAGGGAAAAACAGCCTGCTGCGGCCATTTTGGATCTGAAACTTCCGGACGGAAACGGAACCCGACTGCTCGCGGATCTGAAAAAACTGAATCCGGATATTCTGTGCATCATGGCCACAGCCTATGCAGATACGGATTCGGCCATCCATGCGGTGCGTCACGGAGCCTTTCACTATCTGAACAAGCCGCTGCGTCCCGATGAGCTGCTGCAGATTCTGGAACGGGCCTTTGATCTCGTGCGGCTGCGGGAAGAAAGGGAGGCCTCCGAAAACGGGCGCAAACTTCTGCTCGCGGAACTGACGGTGCGGAACCGGGAACTGGAAGCTGCGAAAAATTATGTGAAAAACATCATAGATGCCCTTTCCTCTGTGCTGCTGAGTGTGGACAGGGAAGGCCGGATCATTGAATGGAACACGGAAGCGGAAAAAGAGACCCGCATGGCAGGGGAAAACATCCGGGGACACCATGTGTCGGAATTTTTTCCCTGCCTGTCCCGGCAGTTGGACAGTCTCCGGAAAGCTGTGGACAAAGGTCAGCCTTTTCGCTGGGAAAAACTGCCGGTTGAAGTGAGAGGAGAAAAACGGTATAAAGATGTGGGCATTTTCCCCCTGACAGCAGATGGGTACCAGGGCGCTGTGATACAGATTGACGACATTACCATGCGGGTGCGGATTGAGGAAACGATGGTGCAGGCTGAAAAAATGATGTCCGTGGGCGGACTGGCCGCAGGCATGGCCCATGAAATCAACAATCCGCTGGGCGGCATTCTGCAGAGTGTGCAGAACATTTTGCGCCGGACTTCCCCGGAACTGCCGAAAAACGAGGAAACTGCGGCAGAATGCGGAACAAGTCTGCAGACTGTCCGCTGTTATCTGGAAAAGCGCAATATTTTGAATTTTCTCGAAAGCATACGGGAATCCGGCAGCAGGGCATCGGAAATCATCCACAAGGTGATCCGCTTCAGCCGCCCCGGGGAATCCCGCATGGCTCCCCACAATCTGGCAGAGATCGCGGATCGGGCATTGGAACTGGCTGCGCATGATTATGATCTGAGAAAAAAATATGATTTCCGCGGGATTGAAATTGTACGGGAATTTGATCCGGAAATGCCCAAAGTTCCCTGCATGGAGACAGAGATGGAACAGGTGCTGCTCAATCTGCTCCGCAACGCGGCTCAGGCCATGGAATCCGGGCTCTCTGTTTCTGCAAAAACCGCGGGTCCAAAACCCCGGATTATTCTGCGTGTGCGCAGGGAGGAAAAAATGGCACGCATTGAGGTGGAAGATAACGGGCCCGGCATGGAGCCTCACATTGTCAAACGCATTTTTGAGCCTTTTTTCAGCACAAAACAGGTGGGAACCGGCCCGGGGCTGGGACTGTCGGTATCCTACTATATTGTCACCAATAATCACAAAGGAACACTGGCAGTGGAATCTGAACCCGGAAAGGGAACCAGATGCATCATCCGACTGCCTCTGTTCAGGAGTCTGCCATGAAGGATTCCCCTCTCCGCATTCTGGTTGTTGACGATGAAGACACCATCCGGCTGAATCTGGAGGCTTTTCTGGAAGATGAAAACTGTCTGGTCCGCAGTGCAGACAATGTCGCGGATGCACTCAAAGAACTGGCTTCCCATCCCTTTGATGCAGGCATTATTGACATCCGTCTGCCGGACAGGGACGGGAACACCCTGATTCTGGAGGCTCACCGCATGCACCCGGAAATGAAATTCATCATACACACCGGTTCGGCCGGTTACACCCTGCCGGAACCCCTGGCCGCCATTGGCATCACTTCCAAACAGGTCTTTGTCAAACCGGTGGGGGACATGAATCTGCTCATAGAAGCCATACGGGGTTTTGGGGGAAGGGGTTAGGGACTGGGAATTTGGGGGCCGGGTGCGGAATAACTCCCAATCCCTGATCCCCGCTTCCCAGTCCCCAGCCCCTGTACCCCAATCCCTGAAGAAAGGATATTTCATGACAACAGACGCATCCGGAGTAAGAGTTCTGATTATTGATGATGATCGGGTAATCCGTGAAAGCCTCAGTGTTTTTCTCGAAGACAGCGGTTTTCTTGTCTCAGAAGCGGAAAACGGACGGATGGGGCTGGAAATCTTCCGGAGGAAAAAACGGCCGGACATTGTGCTTGTGGATCTCCGCATGCCTGAAGTTGACGGACTGGATGTGCTGGCCGCTGTGACCAAAGAAGCACCGGAAACGCCCATCATCGTGGTCTCCGGAACCGGAGTGATGCAGGATGCCATTGAGGCTCTGCGTCTGGGAGCCTGGGATTATGTCACCAAACCCATACAGGATATGGAGGTTTTGGAACATGCTGTGCGCAAGGCCCTTGAACGCGCCAGACTGCTGGTGGAAAACCGGAAATACCGGGAACATCTGGAAAGTGAGATCCGGAAGCGCACGGCAGAACTGGAAGAACGCACAAAGCAGTTGGAGATTGCCAATGAAAGACTGAAAGAGGAAATGGAGGAGCATCAGCGCAGCGAGGCCCTGCTGCGCCATGCCCAGAAAATGGAGGCCCTTGGCACGCTGGCCGGAGGCATTGCCCATGATTTCAACAATATCCTTTTTCCCATCATTGGCTATACCGAACTGGTCATGGATGATATTTCAGAAAACAGTCCCATGTACCGGAATCTGGAGCAGATTCTCAAAGCTGCGTTCCGGGCAAAGGATCTGGTCAGCCAGATTCTGGCCTTCAGCCGCCGCAGTGATACGGAACGCAGTCCTGTGAACATCCGCATGATTGTAAAAGAGGTTTTGAAACTGCTGCGGGCCACGCTGCCTTCCACCATTGAGATTCAGCAGAATGCCGCTCCAGGATGCAGGGATGTGCTGGGAGATCCCACGCAGATTCACCAGGTGATGATGAATCTGTGCACCAATGCCTATCATGCCATGCGGGAAAAAGGCGGGATTCTGTCCATACAGGTCAGGGAAACAGAAATCCCGGACGAAGACTCCGGATTTCTGCCTTCTGTGCCGCCCGGAAACTATGTGAGAATCTCTGTCAGCGACACAGGATACGGCATGACAGAGGAGATCCGGGAACACATTTTTGATCCCTATTTCACCACCAAAGATCCCGGGGAGGGAACCGGGCTGGGGCTTTCCGTGGTGCACGGCATTGTGAGAAACCATAAGGGACATATCACGGTGCACAGTCAGCCCGGAAAGGGAAGCACCTTTGATATCTGGCTGCCTGTGGTGGAAAAACTCCCTGAAACACCCCGGATGGATGAAATCGACATCCCCCTTGGAGGAAACGAAAGAATCCTGCTTGTGGATGATGAACTCCAGATTGTGCAGATGGAAAAACAGATGCTCGAACGCCTGGGCTATCAGGTGACGGATGTGACCGAAAGTTCCGCAGCCCTGCATCTGTTCCGCAGCGGACCGGATGAATTTGATCTGGTTATTACGGATATGACCATGCCCGGCATGACCGGCATTGAACTCTCCAGGGAACTGATACAGATACGGCCCGATATTCCCATCATTCTCTGCACAGGGTTCAGCGAACTGATCACCAGGGAAAAGGCGCTGGAGCGGGGAATCCGGGAATACGTCATGAAACCCGTTCTCAAGGGAGAAATGGCAAAGACGGTGCGCAGGGTTCTGGAAAAAACATCTGAGCGTTCAGGAACGGAAAAAAACAAAATCTGAAACCTGAAATCCGCATTCATTCCCCCTTTTCCAAAAATATGCTGTTTCAGATTGTTTTTCTTGATTTTTATCTTCACACACATTACATAGACACAAACATGAAAGAAAAACCGGGAATCAGGCAGGAGTCCCGGTTTTGCATTTTTGCAAATTGACGCCATGCCTCAGTGAACACAGCGGAAGCTGCAGAGAGCAGAAGGGATTTGAAAAACAGGGGTCAGATTTCAAGTGCTCAGTATTTTTATTCCCTGACACCCGAATTCTGGCAACTGAGAAACTGCCTGTCATATCTGTCAGCTTTCCTTGCAGAGAAGGAAATATCATGCCCAAACACAAAGATATTCACAAAATTCTTATCATCGGTTCCGGCCCCCTGATCATCGGGCAGGGGGGCGAATATGATTATTTCGGAACCCAGGCCTGTCAGGCCCTGCGCGACAGGGGATATGAAGTGGTGACGGTTGACACGGATCCGGCCGCTGTAATGACAGATACGGACAGGTCGGATTTCACCTATATTGAACCCCTGAACACCAAAGTCATCACGGAAATCATTGCTGCACAGCGGCCTGATGCACTGCTGACAAACATGGGCGGACAGTCTGCCCTGAATCTGGGCATTGAACTGGAAAAATCCGGGGTGCTGACGGATTTCGGGGCAAAAATCATCGGCACTGCCGCGGACGCTGTCCGCCTTTGCCAGGACAGGGATGCCTTCAAAAAAACCATGCGCAGTCTGGGTCTGGAAACCCCCCGGAGCCGCACGGTCACTTCGGTGGAGGAAGCGCAGAAAGCAGCCGGGGAACTGGGCTGCCCTCTGGTCATCCATCCGGCATTCGGCATGGGCGGAACCGGCGGGGAGATGCTCTACAATATGGAAGATGTTCCCGATGCCGCTGCACGGGGGCTTTCCGCAAGTCTGGCAGGCCAGATTATGGTGGAGGAATCCCTGCTGGGCTGGGATGAAGTGGAGGTGGTGCTGCTCCGGGATGCGCAAAATGAAATCTGCACGGTCTGCTGGGTGGAAAACATTGATCCCGCGGGAGTTCACACCGGTGATTCCATCTGCGTGATTCCCATGATGAGCATTTCCCCGGAACTTGGCAAAAAAATGGAAAATCAGGCCCATGCCATTGCCGGAGCCATTGCTTCAGAAGGACTGACTGTGATTCAGTTTGCCCATGATCCGGCAAGCGGCAGGGTGGTGGTCATTGAAGTCAATCCCAGAGCCTCCCGCACTGCGGCCCTGGCTGCCAAAGCAGCAGGACTTCCCCTGGGAGCCCTTTCCGCTCTGCTTTCCTGCGGTCTGCGGATGGATGACATTCCTGATCTGAAAAAATGGAAACAGAGCCGCTCCTTTTCCGATGGGCAGATCACGGTCAAATTTCCGCGCTGGGATTTTGACAAATTTCCCGGCAGCGAAGATCGGCTGGGCATACGGATGCAGTCCGCCGGCGAGGTCATAGGCATGGGATGCAGCTTTGCAGAGGCGCTGCAAAAGGCTGTCCGTTCCCTGGATGGGAATCGGGGCGGACTGGGATTTGCGGGAGAATGGCAGGAAGAAACCGCAGATGATTTGCTGAACCTGCTGGGAAAACCTTCCAGTCAACGCATGTTCATTCTGTACGAGGCACTGCGCAAAGGAGCAGATGCTGCTGCCATTCACGAAAAAACACGGATTCGCCCCCTGTTTGTCTCTCAGATCAGACAGATGCTTGATCTGGAGGAGGAAATTCTGCGCGCCAAAGGAAATCTGCCGGACGATGCTCTGCTGATCCGGGCCAAAAAAGCGGGCTTTGGAGACAGATACCTGTCCCGGCTGCTGGAAATCCCGGAAACACAGATTCGGCACAGACGTGAGACCATAAAGCTTTTCCCGTCCCGCTTTGCTGTCGGAGGGGATGAAAGCGGCCGCAGCGGCTGGTATTTTTCCTATGCGGCCGGCGGAAAAGAGGAACCGAAATGCCATGAGCAAAGACGCATTCTGATTGCAGGCAGCGGCCCCCACCGCATTGGTCAGAGCAGGGAATTGGATCACTGCTGCATTCAGGCTGTTTCCGCTGTCCGGGAAGCCGGATACAGGGCTTTGGTGGTCAACTGCAATCCAGCCTCGGTGACAACGGATCCTGCCCAGTCTGACGGTCTGTTTTTCGAGCCGGTGACCGCAGAGACAATTCTGAATCTTGTGCACCGGGAGAAACCCGATGGCGTGATGCTGCAGTTTGGGGGACAGCGTGCTCTGGATATGGAACAGGAACTGGAAAGCGCAGGAATCCGGATTTTCGCATCTGCGGGGGCTGCCATACGAAAAACCCGGGACCGGGAAGGGTTTCGGCAGATTGTCCGCAAACTCGGCTTTCCCCGGCTTGCTTCCGGCATGGTAGCGTCCCCCGAAGAGATACAGAAAACTGCTGACGAGATGGGGTATCCGGTTTTCATCCGATCCGGGAATGCAGCAAATTCCGCAGCAGAGGTGTTTGCAGATCGGGAATCGATTCATCACTGGCTGAGCCTGTCTCCGGATGTGGCAGATCATCAGCCTGTGTTCATTGAAAAATTGCTCAAAGATGCCATCGGAGCGGAAGTTCTTGCTGTCTCAGACGGTTCCGAGGTCTTTGCGGCCGGCGTGGCAGAGCATGTGGAACGGGCCGGGGTTCATTCCGGTGATTCCACCCTTGCGGTTCCGCCTCTGATGCTTTCCCACCTGCAGTTGGATATTCTCCGGGACTATACCCGCCGCATTGCTCTGGAACTGCAAGTGATCGGAATGCTCAGAGTGCGTTATGCGGTTGCCGGTGATACCGTCTATATGCTGGATGCGGAGATTGGCGCATCCCGCACAGTTCCCCTTGTGTCCAAAGTCTGCCATATTCCCCTGGCCCGGATGGCTGCACAGATTCTGCTGGGAAAAACCCTTTCGGAACACAATCCCCGGCAGAGAAACATCCCGCATTTCAGTGTCAGAAAAGCGGTATTTCCCTTTGATGTGTTTCCGGAAACCGATCCCCTTCCGGGCCCGGAAATGCGCTCCACCGGACAGGCTGTGGGACTGTCTGATTCTTTCGGACGGGCCTTTTTCAAAGCCTGGGAAGCCTGCGGAATACCGCTGCCCCTTGAAGGCACTGTTCTCATCACGGTCGCGGATCAGGACAAATCAGCCGCTCTGGAACCGGCCCGGCTGTTCCGGGAAATGGGATTCCGCATTCTGGCCACCCGCGGAACCCGTCAGTTTCTTGCAGAAAACGGAATTGAAGCCGATCTGATCAAAAAAATGGGGTATGGCCGTCCCAATATCACGGATGCCATCAAAAACGGAGAAATTGATCTGGTCATCAACACGCCGGAAGGAAAACAGAGTCAGGAAGATGATTCCTATATCCGCAAGGCATCCGTGCGCTATCGGGTTCCCAACATCACCACTGCGGCATCTGCCCTGACAGCGGCCAAAGGCATTGCCGCACGGCGCAAAGGAAGGCCCCGAGTCCGGCCTTTGCAGAAATATGCCGAGAATGAAGAGCAGGGATAGGGAAATGCAATGAGCAGAGTGTTTCTGATCGGTTTTCTGTTTGTTTTTCTGATACTGGCAACCATGAAAAACTGGCGTCTGGCAGTGGGAGTTTTCGCGGTGCTTGCAGCCGGACTTGTGTTTCTGTTTTACGGCAGCATGGAAAAACTGGAGGGAAAGGGCGGAAAGCAGACGGAACTCCTCAATGTCCGGATTCTGTACGGAGAGATGCACAGGAATCTGTTTCATGATCCGGAATTCCGGGAACTGCTGAAACGCAGATATGCCATCACTCTCAGCGGAAACATGGTGCATATGCAGGAACTGACAGACGTGCCTGTGGAAAAGCTTGACGGGATATGGCCTTCGGGTATGCAGTCTGTCCATGTTTTTGAAAAAGGGCATCCGGATCTGAAATACACCCTGCATCCGCTTTTTCGCTCTCCGCTGGTCATCTGTTCCCGGCCGGAAACCGCTGCCGTGCTGATGCAAAAAGGTCTGGCTGAAAAACAGGGAGACGGTCTTGTTTTTTCCGGCATGGTGTCTCTGCTTCAAATGATGGCTGCGGGAAAAACATGGGCTGATTCGGGATTTTCTCAGACAGAAGGCAAATTGAGAATTGCCGGTCTTTCCTCCTCTGCGGAAACAGACACCGGAGTGTTCAGCACAGTTCTTATGGCTCAGGCGCTCCGGCAGGGGAATCTGTCTGCTGCCGATTTTTCAGGGCCTTTTCTGACAACACTGCGGCAGATTGCACATGATATGCGCACATCGGAAAAAACATCGGATGACCTTTTTGCCCAGTACATCAAACAGGGACAGTGGTCTTTTCCCCTGATCCTTGTGGAAGAATGCCATGTGCCCGCTTTTTATCAGGCTTTTCCCAAATACCGGGATACGGTTGCACAGCAGGTGCGGGTGCTGATGCCGGAGCCGATCATTGTGCAGCATTTCCCCTTTCTGTCTCTGGGACAGGCAGGAGAAAAACTGGCACACGCGCTGTCTGATCCGGAACTTCATCAGTTTGTAATGAAAAAATGCGGCTTCCGTTCTGAACTGAAGACAGATGTCCCTCTGCCGGAAATTTTTGAATTTCCCGATCTGCCTGAAAAAATTGGCAATCCGTTTTCTGTTTCTCCGGAAATAACGGATGCCGTCATGTCGGCATTTCTTTCTGAATCATAAAAAACAGGGTATCCGCATATGGAGCTGAAACGGCTGCGCATATCCTTTATAGTTCTTGCAGGCATTTTTGCCTTTGGAACACTGGGCTACCGCTATGTGGAGCATATGTCTTATTTTGATGCCCTTTACATGACCGTAATCACCATCAGCACAGTGGGCTTTTCCGAGATTCAGCCATTGTCAACCTATGGCCGGATCATCACCATGATTATTATCACCATGAGTGTCAGTGTGGGGGCCTATTCTCTGGCTGTGGTGGCACGGGTGCTGATTGAGGGGGAACTGCGAAAGGGTTTTGAAAGGAGAAAGGTGGAAAAGCAGATCCAGGCACTGAAAAACCATTTCATTATCTGCGGATTCGGACGCATTGGCCGGATTATCTGCCGGGAACTGCGTCAGGACAGCATTCCCTTTGTGATCATTGAACAGGATTCTGCGGCAATCTCTTCCATAGAAAAGGAAAAATACCTTTATCTGCAGATGGATGCCGCTTCAGATGAAGCCCTGATCAAAGCCGGAATCATGAAAGCGCGGGGACTGGTGACAGCGGTGCGCGCGGATGCCAACAATGTCTTCATCACCCTTACAGCCAAGGGACTTCGGCCTGATATTTTCGTCATGTCCCGCACCTCGGATGTGAGAAATGAGGAAAAACTCAAACGGGCCGGAGCCAGCCGTGTGGTGTCCCCCTATTACATCGGCGGCAGGCGCATGGCCCAGATATTGAAACAGCCCACGGTGGTGGATTTCATAGACATTGCCACCATGGGCAACAAACTGGGACTGATGATGGATGAGGCTGAAATCAGACCCGGATCCCAACTGATCGGAAAAAATCTTATTGAAAGTCATCTGCGCAAAGATTTCGGGGTCATCATTGTGGCCATCAAAAAACCCTCCGGAGACATGATTTTCAATCCCATGCCCTCTGAAATCCTGGAAGCCGGATATGTTCTGGTGGTTCTGGGCAAAAAAGAGGATGTGAAGCGAATGTACGCGGTTTTGTAGAAGATCTGATTCACTGTCAACTTTGGCCCCCCAACCTCCCGGTTTGCTGTTTCAGCCGGAATATGCAACAGCCCACTCGATCAGAAGGAAAAACTGCGGTTTACAAGTGCCATAACCCGCAGATCCGGTGAGGTTTCGGTCATGCCCGCACCTGCATGGACTTTGATCCCCCACTCATCCTTCACCCATCCGATGCCCGCACCGATTTCCCGTATATCCTCGCCCACATCCGGATCATGGCAGAAATGACCCTGCGGATAATTGTACATGTTTTTGTTTTCATTGCTGATGAATTCCACATAGGATGTCAGAGTTTCAGAAATCTGATATTCCAGTGTCAGTCCCAGAAAAAAAGTGTCTTTGTCAATATATTCATGATCACTGTCCACATGGTTGATTCCGAAATTTCCCGCGAGATAGAAACGATCCCAGCGTCTGCCCAAAAGCAGATTAATGCCATAGGAATATTCATCGTCATTGGTGGGATTGTAATTGTAGAGATCGCCGATGGATTTGTCCCGATCTCCGGTGGGAATCAGGATATAGGGCATCAGCGACAAATCCAGGGGCATTCCCCTTTCCTGCCCCAGAACACGCACCTTTCCGCCCAGAAAAATATCGCCGATGCCGGTCTCATCCACGTCAAAATCCGTGTTCTTCCAGTATTCCCAATGGGTTCCGGCTGCAATTTCCCAGAAATTTCCGTCCCCGTAAGTCAGACTGAGGGGAACCACCCAGATGTAGCCATCCCGGCACTGCAGATTGTTTTCGTGAAAAATGGAATACATGGCTCCGGTCTGCACATGAAAGCCGTCTGCCGGAAGCGGTGAATACGTATAAGCATATCCTTTGAGACCGTACAGAGACAGCATCTCATCTGCGCCCACATGCACGGGAAAAGCTGCAAAAAGCACAAGAGTCAGAAGAAAAACAATGCAGAATTTGGTCTTTTTCATTTCAGTTCACCTCTTCCTGTTTCTGATTTTGGGGCAGTGCATACAGTATGCCGCAGAATTTGGAAAGCAATTCCTGATGTTCCATGATTTCTGTCGCAGAAAAATGCTTTCCCCCGCCTTCCTCCCCCATCTGCCTGAGCCTGTCTTTTCCTTTGGAATCTTTGTTTCTCTCTCCTGCATACACGGTGTGAAGAATGAAATTTGATCCGTATTTTTCCTTCAGACGCCGGATTTGCTTTACCGCGCCTTTTTCATCCTCATCATCCTCATGGAAACTTTCAAGCCCGTCTGAGATCAGCACCAGCGTCACCGGAACCTTGAGATTTTTGAGACAAGTTTCATCCAGTTGTCCAAAAGCCTCTGCCAAAGGAGTGCGGCGGTTGAACACCGGGTAATCTGTGAGAAAACTGTCCCGAATTTCTGATAGGGCTTTGTCTTTTTCATAAATGCCGATGGGAAGAAACTCTTTGATTACTTCCTTTTTTCCAGGAAGATAAACAATCTGCAAAATACCGGTGCTGCGTCCCGCAGGCAGTTGTTCATACACGCGGGTCAGAAGTTTTTTCACCAAAGCCATTTTTGTTTCCCTGCGATCTTCCGAAGATTCGGTATATGAAATTTTCCCCTGCATGGAACCGGAGGTGTCAACCAGAAGCAGCACCGTATTTTCCAAAATCTCAGCCACAGGCTTTTCCGCAGGAACCTTTGTCTGAATAGTTATCGCGATGGGTTCAGACGGGATGCCCTCCAGCCCGTATTTGTCAACAGCGGAAAACCGCAGATAATAGGTTCCGTCCGGAATTCCGTTCACCTCAAATTTTTCTCCCGGTGCAGTCACTGCCTCAGACACCGCATCCAGCATATCAGCTTCCTTTGCCAGTTGTGCATGAAATGCGGCTGCCTCTTCCGAACCTGTGAACTGGAAATGGATTGGCATCTGCTCATACACGCTTTGGATTTCTGACGGAACAGGAGGGGGCAGGAGTTTCACCGGTGCCATGGGCGGTCTGCCTTTCTGCACAAGAGTTCCCTCCCCGCTGTTCACCGCAACCTGCTTTCCCTGCGCTTCCATGTCCACAATGCCTTCCAGCACCTCGGAACGGGTCGCTGCCTGTGCATCCGAAGACAGCCGGAACAGAGTTCCCCGGATGCCGGCCACTGCGGTTCCTGTTCCAATTTTCAGGCGGGATTTCTGTATTTGGGCACTCAGTTTTCCCAAACTGAGCATCAGTTCCCGGAAAATGCCGAATCTTTTTTTCTCCGCGCAGACGGAGATAAGCATTTCCGTATTTTCTTCCAAAGTCAGAACCGATCCGTCTGCATAACGAATCTGCAGTTTGCTTTTTTCCCCTGTTCTCACACGGTTTTTCTGATGAACCGCATCCCCGGCATAAAGGGAAATCCATTCTGCCCCTTCGGATGTCTGAACCCTCACATCTCCCTTTGCAAAGGAAACCTCTCCGGCAAGGGGTTCTTCTTTCAGCAATCTGACAGGAATTGCCAATTCCGTGCCCACCGGTATGAAATTGGGATTGCGAAGTCTGTTTTTCTTTGCAATCTCCGGCCACTGATTTGGATTCTCCAGCAGATCTTTGGAGATTGTTATCAGTTTGTCCCCTTTCCGGGTTGTAATGGTGATGGTATCTTCTGCCTGCACAGACGCAGCAGGATGAAACAGTATCCAGGACAGCATCCCTGTCAGGATCAGACAGATCCATCGGGCCTGTGTCCCTTTTTTCAAACACGCAATTTTCCTCATCTCCGGACTCCGATTTTTAAAGTTTGTCAATCAACAGTAAGCAATTATAATTTCAGACATAAAAAGCGAGGCAAACGGCTGAAAAAATCGCGGACGCGGCTTTCCGCCCCCTCAGGGAATCTGATTCGCTGTCAACATATGCGCAGCCACGGAAAACGCAAAGGGTGTGCACAGGATAAAAACATATTTTCTGCAAATTCAGAAAGTTCTTATCACAGCCTTCTGATTGTCTCTGATGTCAGCACCTTCATCTGAATCAGTCTCAGAACGTTTTCCTTTTTTCCTCTGCCTTTCCTTCTGCTTTCCCTTCCTTTCTTCTCAGTCGGCCGGCCTCATTGAGGAACATGATTTCATCTTTCATGACCTTTTCCCTTCTTTCCGCAAGATCACGGGCAATCCTGTCCGCGCTCTGGATTTCCAGAGTGTCAAAGGCTCTGCCTGTCATGGGATTGGAAAACAGAGAATTCATGCACATTATTCTTTCCGGGAAATCTGTCCCATTTTTATAATTTCTGCACTGTCCAGTCCTGTCAGTTCACTGATTACATCCGCATCCATTCCCCTTGCCAGCAGTTTTTCCGCTATGCTGAACTGCATATCTTTTCTGCCCTCTGCTCTGCCTTCCGCTCTGCCCTCTGCCCGCCCCAGACGCCGGGCTTCATTGAGGAACATGGTTTCATCTTTCAAAGCCTTTTCCCTTCTTTCCGCAAGATCGCGGGTAATTCTGTCCGCACTCAGGGATTCCAGCGCGTCAAAGGCTCTGGTTATCATGGGATTGGAATAATTTGTTCTCATGGTTTTCTCCCCCTCTTCATGCGCATGGTTGAAAAAATGCAGCCATTCCAGCAGATCCGTCATTTTCCTGTCTTTCATCTGCTTTTCAATTTCCCGGAGTTCAAAAATGTGCAGAGACAGGTCATCGGTGAGAACAAGCTCCGGCCAGTTCCTGTCCCGCAGCCGGAAATGATAATGAAAGTCCTTATGCTCCGGAAACTGCCGGTAATCCAGAAAATGGATGCCGATGACCGGATGCAGTTCTCCGTAGTCATCACCGGATTTGAGCTGCTCCCCGTACATTCTGCAAAGATAATACAGACTCCTTTTCGGGTAGTTTTCGTATCTGCGAACCTGCATCTCAATGTCATATTCCTTTCCCGAACTGTCAAGCCCCCGGATATCCAGAATGATGAATCTCTTTTCAAATTCATCCGGCAGAATGTCCGGATTTTTTATTTCCACCGAAACAATGCGGTTTTCCGGAGAAAGTTCAAGCACACAGTTGATCAGATTCGTCAGAATCTCTGTGTCTTCCGTAAACAGTTTTTTGAACACGTAATCATTTTTCGGTGTCAGCAGATGGTTCATCTCTTTTCCCGGTGAAATCTGTTCCCATGCAACTGCACGGGAACAGATTCTTTTTTAAAAAGGTTTCAGCGGCCATATGGTTTCTGCCGGTCTTTCCGGAGCCTTCCATACGGTGGAAGTGCCTGCATTGGTGCAGATTTCCGACTGTCCGGCACTGACCTCATCTGTCCAGTCACCGTTTCCGTTTTCATCCCATACCGCGCAGGCCAGATTGTCTGTTTCCCTTATACCATCTGACACATAGGTATCAAACCATATTTTGACCTTTCCGCCGTTTCCGGGGATCATATCCTCCCAGAAAATGCGGTTCAGCTCCGAATCCTACCAATATGTACCATAGTCCGCTCCCAGACTGCCGTTCACATACGATGTGCCTTTGGGAATCAAATCTTCCACATGCACCAGCATGGCCTGTGCATTCGCATCATTGGTCCAGACCATTTCCCAGTGAATCACGGGCCCGGTGCCGGATACAGTTTTCAAACCGGCAGGCGCCTGCAGATGAGGCGTTTCCTTCCATGCGGTCGGATCACCCTGGGGATCCGTGCCAGGATCGTCCGTGCAGATGATCTGCATCTGATCTGTCACCTCATCTGTCCAGTCTCCGCTGCCGTTTTCATCCCATACCGCACATGCCTGAT
>JAWKPW010000028.1:0-55926 GCA_041390465.1 Desulfobacterales bacterium
TGCACGATTTTCACATGATCAATCCCCCCGGATTCTGCGGCAAGGGCTTCAGCCAGACTTCGTCCTTTTCCCGGGGGTCTGCCGATGAGTTTTCCGTACCGCCCGTCTTTGCGCCAGGCTCTGCCTGCGGCTATGATGCGGACAGGCATTCCCTCAGCATACAGATCCCGGTATCGGAGAGCATGACCCGCATAATCGCCTCCATCCCGCACCGCAAGCACTCCGCAGCGCAGCGCCTGCTTCAGATGGGCGGATATGAAAGGTTTTATTTCCTCAAATTCAGCATCCAACTGCCTTTCACGCACGGCAGGCGCACCGGTTCCGGACAGAAACAGATGCACATGACTGTCAATCAGCCCGGGCATCAGCGTGCAGTCTGACAGATTCACCATTCCCGGCTGATCTGTGTGTGCCTCTGTCAAATTTCTTATTTCCCGGATGGTTCCGTGTGCAATATGCAGAAGAACATCTTCCCGAATCAGGCCTCCGCTTCCGTCAATGAGCCATCCGGCCTGTATCCATGTTTCTTTTTTCATTGTTTTTTCAGTTCACAGTTGATGTTAATCCGTTATTTCCAAAATCAGGAATGTATCTGCTTCCACCGCCATTCCGGAGAAAGCCTGAAACCAGAAAGTTGGACGGGTTCCGGATACCGACTTTCGTCAGCATGACCTCTGTACGCAAGGTGATTTCACCGACTAAGAGATTCGGAGATGAAAGCGGTTCCGGCACTTCCGGCAGAGGAATTCCGCACTGTCCGGCCTGCTTTTGGAAGTGACATTCAGGGAACCCGGGCCGCTGACTTCCAGAACCCGGATATCCGCACTGCCGCATGGACAGATCCGCTGCTGCTCCGGAGATGTTCCGTACACAGAAATGGCTTCTCTGACTGTCATTGCGGAAAAATTTTCTGTTTCATGCCCATAAGGCAGATTGCCGTGAACATGACGGGAAATATTCTCTGTGACTTCATCCAGATGCCTGAGTTCATGTTCCCATATGCGGAGAATTTTCCAACCCATTGCCCTCAGTTGATCATCAACTTCCATATCCCGAAGAACATTGCGCCGCAGTTTCTCCTTCCAGAAATCCCATCGGTTTTTGGGTGCAGAATAATGAAGGGGGCAGCCGTGCCAGAAGCACCCGTCCACAAACACCACCGCACGGGATTTGTAAAATACCAGATCAGGCCGTCCCGGAAGATCCGGATAAAGACGGTAGCGCAGTCCTCTGGCCCACAGGGCCTTGCGCACCAGGATTTCAGGTTTGGTGTTCGTGCTCCGTATCCGGGACATGTTTTCGGAACGGGTCATTTTCTGCGGCTTTTTCATATTCAGTGCTTTGGTGAAAAATTTCTGGGTTCCAGATTCTGTTGATATTTTTATAACATTCTGAATTTACAGAAACCAATCTCTCCGGAATGAATCAGTCCGACCTGTTCCGGCAGGATTTGACAACTTTTCAAAAGTTGTCAAATCTTCATTTCCGCTGTATGATTTGAAATGTCAACAGAATTTGGGGTATCATACCGATTCTCCTTTGAAACCATGCCTTTTTAACCACAAAGGACACAAAGATGACACAAAGGTCACAATAAATTTGCATGGCGGTATAAAATCAGCGGAGAATCGGTATTGCCTTCCGCAAAACATGATTTCAATGGAGAATTGCTATCATACTGATTCTCCTTTGAAACCATGCCTTTTTAACCGCAAAGGGCACAAAGATGACACAAAGGTCACAACAAAATATAAGCATTGTATAAAACAGGCGCATGGCGGGTCAAATCCGCTGATCGTCTTTGATTAACCGCACAGTGACACAGAGTTTTTCTGCAGAATGCGATGCTGATCAACGGATTTGACCCATTGTCAGAAAAACCGATGCTGAAATATTTTTCAGGATTCCTGCGAAAATGTCGGAATGGAAAAATTCATGTTTGAATCCAGATATATATCAGAAACATCTCTCAGCCACAGGAAAGCATACGGACAATTCTTCACGCCGTCCCCCATTGCCCGGCTTATGGTTCAGTGGATACTGAAAGGCAATCCCAAAACCGTGCTGGACCCCGCTTTCGGTCTTGGCATATTCTATGATGAAATAAGCAAATCTGCTCCCATCCCAAAGCCGCAGGTTGCAGGGTATGAAATTGATGAAAATATCCTTTCTTATCTAAGGGATACTGACAACAGCACAAATCTGACCCTTGTCAGGGGAGACTATCTTGAATCTGACACCGGCCCCTTTGACGGAATTGTCTGCAATCCGCCATACATGAGATTTCAGAAATTTCTTAACAGACACAGCATATTGCCCAAAATAGAAAAACAGACAGGCAGAAAGCTTGCGGGTTATTCCAATATTTCTTCTGTTTTTCTTCTGAAAGCCATCAGCGAACTCAATCCTGACGGAAATCTGGCATTTATTATGCCATTCGAATTTTTCAATGCGGGCTATGGAACAGAGACAAAGAAAAGCCTGCTGGAGAAAAATTTGTTAAAACAGATAATAATCTTCGAAAATGAAAAAGAAATCTTTCCTGATGCAACAACAACGGTGTGTGTGCTGCTCTGCAGAAAAGATGGAAAAAAAGAACCTGTGAAAATCACTAAAATCAAAGCAAATGAAGATATTCTCCAACTGGCTGATATTACTGATTTCTATCAGAGGACAATAAACGCATCAGAGCTGGGCTTCAGCAGAAAATGGTCCCCTGTCCTGCTTTCACTGTTTTCTGAACAGGCTGTTGCGCATGATTTTGTGACATTATCCTGCTATGGCTCTGTTACAAGAGGCATTGCCACCGGAGCCAATGCTTTTTTTGCACTTACAAAAACAGAAATCAAAAAATGGAATCTGGACAATGGCAGTATTTGCAGGTGTATCACAAAAAGTTCCCAAATACGCAGACCTGTATTTACAGAACATGAATTTGAAAAGTTATATGATTCAGACAAAGCGGTTCACTGTCTGCGTGTAAGCGGACATGAAAGCAAAGAGGTGCAAACCTATATAAAAGAGGGGGAAAAACTGGGCTGTCACCAGAGGTATCTCACAAGAATGAGAACCCCCTGGTACAAAACCGAATACCGGAAACCGGCCCCCCTTTTGTTCGGTGTTTTTAACAGGGGCAGATGCAAGGTAATCAGAAATTTTACAACCGCAGTCACTTTCACATGCTTTCATGCTTTTTATCCGAGCAAATGCGGTGAAAGGCTTATAAACAAACTTTTCCTTTATCTGCTCAGCGATATTGGTCAGGAAATAATAAAAAACAATAAAAGAAGTTATGGAAACGGTCTGGACAAATTTGAACCCGGAGATTTGAATGCCTGTATCTGTCCAAACCAAAATCAGTTTGAAATGATTGATGACAGCCATGCCGAAAGAATAACAGAAATTGCCAGATTTGATGAAGAGGGAGCAATTCAAATGAGCAATGAATTCATCCGGAGAATAATACCGATTCGCCATTGATTTGATACTGTCTGCACCTGATGGGAGGAGTGCGGAAATCAGGCGGAGCGTTTTTTGCACAGACAGAACTGCGGAAAAACTGACAGTTTTCGCATCATGTCAATGGAGAATCGGTATAATGAATATCCGGCACCGAATTCGCCTCTGAAATGCAGGGGATTTTTCGAACTGCATGAAATTTGCAGTATTTTTTCTTGACTTTCAGAAGGCTGATACGATATAAAAAATAAAAGCGTCCTGTCGTTGCCTGAAAATCCGTGAGCAGTCATTTCGCAATGTGATGCTGCATTCCGTTATGCCTGCCTGTTTTTCAGGTTCGTGATGAACACTCAACAGCAAGGAGGATGATGGAATGGGTCTTTTCAGTTTTCTGAAAAATGTGGGGGCGGCTGTGCTCGGAGGCAAAAACAATGCTGAAGACATAGAGAAAATGCTCAACAAGGAACTCAGCGGGAAAATACTGAATCTCAAAGCTGAGGTTGCCGAAAGCACAGCCAAACTGTCTGGAACCTGCGATTCTCTTTCCACCAAAGAGAAGGCCATACTGCTGACAGGAAACACCAAAGGCATTGATCTGGTTGACGGGGACAACCTGCTGTATCCTGAACCCAAATCTGCTGAAGCAGCAGCCGAGACTGTTCCTGAACTGGTGGAAACCGAGTCAAGTCAGTTTTATGAAATCAAATCCGGAGACACTCTGTCCAAAATTGCCAAACAGTATTACGGGGATGCCAACAAATATCCGCTTATCTTTGAGGCAAACCGTGAAGTGATCAAGCACCCGGACAAAATCTATCCGGGCCAGCAGATTCGGATTCCGAAACTGAAGTAAGGTCGTATCTGTGCGTCTTCCCCTGTTCCCGGGCCATAGTCCGGGAACATTTTTTCATGTCCGGCATTCTGTCCTGAAAATCCCCTGTTCACAGATCCGACCGCTTGCCTTCCCAACCAAAACGTGTTATCTTTATTAACTGCAACCTTTCCCGGCAATCAATGCTTCGGTAATTTTTTTGCTTTTTCAGTGTTAAAAATTTCAGGCAGTTAAATCTGAACCTGCAAATTTTGGAGCTGATTTGCCCCTGCATTTTATTTTTTTCAAACTCAGCTTTTGCCATGAGTTGAGAAATATTCGGGACTTATATTGCAACTGTCTGATTTATCGAGTTGCACAGCAGAAAAAATTACTGAACTGTTGCGTAGTGCATGACCACGTTGAATTTTATAGGATCAAAAACTGAATTTTTTTGAAAAATTCAGTTTTTTAATCACTGTTTGATCCTATAAAAACTAAGTTGGTCATGCAGTAGTGTCCGGTCAGTTTTTTGTTACGTTTGTGCCCTCTCTGTGTCCCCCGCGGTAAAAACAAACTGGACAGAAAGCATGTTTTCAATGGAGAATCGGCATTAACTGGACTGTCAAACAAGTTCTTTGCTCAGGACAGGACAGATTTGACAATTTTTTGAAAGTTGTCAAATCTTGAATGTGAAAGAACTTTTTTGACAGTCCATTAAGGCTGTTTGCTGAAATAACTGTACCAAATTTTGTGAATTTAAAACATGACTCTGAGTGATTCTGAACTTGATTTGAACATCATAATATTATATTGTGCAGACAATTGTCAACGGCTGATAAAGAACAGGCAGAAAAGGAATGCTGAATGCACTCTCTGATATAATTGCATATTGATTATATTTAAAATATCCGTCTGGAAGACACAAAAAAGCATGGATCTGAACGGCGTTCATTCATGGCTGAAATGGCACTGATACCGGTTCGCCTTTGAAACCATGCTTTCCTTTACCCATTAACCGCGAAGGACACAGAGAGGGCTCAAAGGTCACAGAAAACTGACAGGACTTTGCAAAATCGATGGAAAATTGGTATTGTCTTCCGCAAAAACTGCTTTGCATAAAGTATATTTTCAATAGCAAATTGGTATGAAACATTGCAGCATTCTGCATCAGGAAAAAAAATCAAAAATGCAAATCCTCTGAGAAAAAAACAGCAGAAAAGGAGACAGACAATGCCGGAAAACAGCGTATATGATTTGGTGATTGTGGGCGGAGGGCCGGGCGGACTGACTGCCGGAATTTATGCCATGCGCGCGGCTTTGAAAACCGTGCTGGTGGAAAAAGGCATTCCCGGCGGTCAGGTCACAATGTCTGATGAAGTGGAAAACTATCCGGGATTTACGCATATCAGCGGTTCGGAACTTTCCCTGAAATTTGCGGAACATGCCCAGTCCTGCGGTCTGGAAACCCTGTCAGATGAAGTGACTGCGGTGGAACCCGGTCTGGAATTTCACACAGTGAAACTCGCGGGGAGCAAAGAGCTGAAAACCCATGCTGTCATTCTTGCCACAGGAGGAAGTCCGCGCAAACTGGGGATTCCGGGCGAGGATGAATATTACGGCAAAGGGGTTTCCTACTGCGCGGTCTGTGACGGTTTCTTTTTCCGGAACAAAACCGTTGTGGTGGTGGGCGGAGGAGACAGCGCGGCCGAGGAATCCCTGTATCTGGCAAAAATTGCCCAAAAAGTCTATATTGCGCACCGCCGGGATGCGCTCCGTGCCGGAATGATTCTGCAGGAGCGGATCAAGGCCGAATGCAAGATTGAAATGCTCTGGAATACGGTTTTGACTAAAATCAAAGCCGATGAGAACGGGGTCTGCGCAGTGGGACTCAAAGACACAAAAACCGGGGCAGAGCGCGATTTGGAAACAGACGGCGTTTTTGTCTTTATCGGGTTCAATCCCAACAATGCGCTGGTTCCGGCCGGAATCAAACGCAATGCAGAAGGTTATGTGGTGACAGATGAAAAATGCGAAACCCGGATTCCCGGCATTTTTGCGATCGGAGATTTGAAGGAAAAATACGCGCGGCAGATTGTGGTGGCCGCAGGAGAAGGATGCACAGCCGCGCTGGCTGCCGCACATTTTGTGGAAAAGAAAAAAGCGGATCCCTCTTCCTGTGAAATGCCTGCGGATCTGCTGGCGTAAAAAGATTGCAGAGTGCACAGGGAAAAACAGAAAGAATCTCTGTGCATTGTGTAAAATCTCTGCATTGCTTCCCGCAGAAAGCACAGGGAAAAACAGAAAAAATCTCTGTGTCCTCTGCGGGAAACTTTCCAGCATACTGTAAGTCAAAAAAATTCATTGCAGCAAAAATGACACGTCACACAAACTGGTATGTCATCACAGGCGCGCCCTGTTCCGGCAAAACCGCTGTCATCTGTGAACTGGAAAGAATGGGATTTCAGGTTGTCCATGAAGCGGCACGGGCCTATATTGACAGCGAACTGCAAAAAGGCCGGACAATGGACAGCATCCGGGGCGATGCGCTGAAAATGCAGCAGGCCATTTTGTGCCAGAAGCTGAAAAATGAGGCGCATCTTCCCGCCAGCGAACAGATTTTTCTGGATCGGGGCATACCGGACAGCATTGGATATTATCATCTTTCCGGTCTGAATGCACAGGAGGCGGTTGAGCACTCCGGGGCGGTGCGCTACAAAAAGATATTCTTTTTCGAGCGGCTGGCATTTGCGAAAGACCGGGTGAGAAGCGAGGATGATCAGACCGCTGCAAAACTGGACACGCTGACTGCCGCTGCTTATGAAATGCTTGCCTATGATCTGATACGGGTTCCGGTTCTTTCGGTCAGAGAGCGGACAGACTTTGTGCTGCGGCATCTCTGACGCAGGAAATTTCATTATTGACGTATGGTTCATATCCGCTGAACCCGTGTTTGGCATCAGGATGGAAAAAATCTGCATGGATTCTTCTTATTATACCGATTCCCCATTGAAAAGATACTTGTAAGCAGGCAGAAAAGAGGTTTTCATGTGTTCAAAAAACCGGATTTTTCCGAAAAATCCGGTTTTTCTGAAAAACTTATGTTTCAGATCAATGGCGAATTGGTATTACACCGATTCCCCATTGAAAAGATACCTATAAGCAGGCAGAAAAGAGGTTTTCATGTGTTCAAAAAACCGGATTTTTCCGAAAAATCCGGTTTTTCTGAAAAACTTATGTTTCAGATCAATGGCGAATTGGTATTATACCGATTCTCCATTGAAACCATGCTTTTTTTAACCACAAAGGACACAAAGATGGCACAAAGGTCACAGCAAACTGACAGCACAGCATAAAATCGGCGGTGAATCGGCACTGCCTTCCGCAACATATGGTTTCAAAGGAGAATCGGTATCAGAATCCCCGAAGGGACGACATTGCCGGGCAGTTTGACCCGCTGACAATAATTTTTTTATTTGCTGTGACCGGCCCCCGCCTCTGAAAACCGGTCTTTTTTGCAGGAAAGATTCGCCTGTTTCCGCATTTCTTACAGGATATTGAAATCAGGGCCTTTCACTGCCCTTTTTTATGGAGAACTTCTGAATGATCATTATTTCTGACAATCCCGTCATCCGTCTCTTTGTGCCGGATCAGAACCGGCTGGAAGGCGATGCGATTCAGCAGTTGAAAAAAACGGGAGAGCTTCCCGGAATGGAATGCATTGCGGCCATGCCGGATCTGCATCCGGGCAAGGGCGGGCCTGTGGGAGCGGCCTTTCTGACACAGGATATTTTTTATCCCCATCTCATTGGCAGCGATGTGGGCTGCGGCATGGGACTGTGGCTGACCGATCTGCGGAAAAGCAAAATGAAACGGGACAAATGGGCCAAGAGACTGTACGGGTTTGAAGAACCCTGGGAAGGGGACACAGGGCAGTGGCTTGCCGGATACGGTCTGAAATCATCGGGTTTTGACGATGCACTGGGAACCATTGGCGGAGGCAACCATTTTGCCGAACTGCAGATGGTGGAGCAGATCCATAATCAGGAGGCATTTGATGCGCTGGGGCTGGACAAAGATTTTCTGATGCTGCTGGTTCACAGCGGTTCGCGCGGACTGGGGGCTTCCCTGCTGAGAAAGCACACCGATGTCAAAGGCGCTGCAGGGCTGGAAAGCGCATCAGCGGATGCGGAAAAATACATCCGAAAACATGACAACGCGCTTGTATGGGCTCAGGCCAGCCGGGCATTGACAGCCCACCGTTTCCTTTCTGCCCTGGGAGCCGAGGGCAGAATGATTCTGGATATTTTGCACAATGCGGTTTCTCCGCTTCCGCAGGCCGGAAAATCCGTCTGGCTGCACCGCAAAGGCGTGGTTCCCTCTGACCGGGGGCCGGTGATTGTTCCGGGAACACGGGGTTCTTTCACCTATCTGGCAATGCCGGTGGGAGATCAGACCGCCAATTTGTGGTCTCTGGCACACGGGGCAGGCCGGAAATGGAACCGGAGCAGTGTCAAAGGCCGTCTCAAAGATCGTGTTCATGCCAAATCCCTGACCCAGACAGAACTGGGCAGTGTGGTCATCTGCGAAGACAAAGCCCTGCTGTATGAGGAGGCTCCGCAGGCATACAAAAACATTGAACGGGTAATGGGAGATATGGCGGATGAGGGACTCCTGCAGATTATTGCGGTGTTCCGGCCTCTGATTACCTATAAAACAAGGAGCGGCAGATGAGAGCATGGCTGCAGATCACATCCGGACGGGGCCCGGAAGAATGCTGTCTGGCCGTTGCCCATGTGCTGCGCCGCCTTGCAGAGGAAGCGGAAAAAAAAGGAATTCGCATTTGTGTTCTTGAACAGATTCCGTCTGAAAAACCCGGATGTCTGCGTTCCGCGCTGCTGGCAGCGGAAGGGGAAAATCTTTCGGATTTCTTTCAGCAATGGGAGGGAACCGTGCAGTGGATTGCCAAAAGCCGGTTCCGTCCCCATCACCAGAGAAAAAACTGGTTTGTGGGCGTCAAAAGCCTTTCTCCTCCGGAAGATGTGAAATGGTCGGAAAAGGAAATCCGAACCGAGCGGATGCGGGCTTCAGGCCCGGGCGGTCAGCATGTGAACAAAACAGAGACCGCCGTGCGCGTAACTCATATTCCCACAGGACTGAGTGCCTTTGCGCAGGAAGAGCGATCCCAGCATCTCAACCGGAAGCTGGCTCTGTCCCGACTCGCAGAACTGCTCGAAAATGAGGCGGAAAAAGCAAAGCACCGGCATGAGCGGAAACGCTGGAACCAGCACAACAGGCTGGAGCGGGGAAATCCGGTGCGGGTATACGAGGGCGGGGACTTCCGCCTCAGAACCTCCGCATAGCAGCATAACCAAAGCAGCACAAGCTGGAAACTTGTGCTGCTTTGGTGCTGCATTTGGGTTCAGAATGCGGCCATTTCATCCAGTTCCGCAAGGCGGGCATCAAATACTGCACTCTGTTCTTCCAGTTTCTCCGTAAGGGTTTCCAGTTCCTCAAACCATTTTTCAATGGCCGCCTGGCAAGCGTGGACACTCTGGCCTATTTCTCCGATTTTCCTGCCATCCCCTTTGAGACTGGCTTCCATCATTTCCGTGTTGAGGGCTTCCAGTTTTTTCTCGGTCGCGTCAATGTCATTTTCAATCTGTGCAATCCGATCTTCCACAGGTTTGAGAATTTTTGACCGCTCTGTGATCACATCGGATCGCAGTTTGCGCAGTTCCTTTCTGCCGATTTTGGGACGGCTGTCTGTTTCCCTGGGGAAAAGTGCAGGCTCGGCCTTTGCAGCAGACAAGTCCTCATCCTGCCATCCGCCTTTTTCCAGAAAGCGCTGATAGCTTCCTTCAAACACCTCAATTCCCCCATCCCGGAATACAATCAGGCGCTGTGCAATGGCATGAAGAAACATTTCATTGTGTGTCACCATGATGACAGCACCGTCAAAATTGTCAATCGCGGCAAGCAGGGCATCACAGGATTCCATATCCAGATGGTTGGTGGGTTCATCCAGCAGCAGCATATTGACAGGCGTGGCAAGCAGTTTGCCCAGCATGACCCGGCTTTTTTCCCCGCCGGACAGCACAGAGATTTTTTTCAATGCCGCATCGCCTTCAAACATCATGGCTCCCGCGATATTCCGGGCTTTCTGCAGATCCACGCCCGCATCAGAATACAGGATTTCCTCAGCCACGGTGCGCGTATCCACCAGAGTTTTGATAGTGGTCTGCTCATACACGCCTTTGACAATATTGGGATTGAAGGCAATTTCACCGGTCTGCGGGGTCAGGGAACCCGCAATCAGACGCAGCAGCGTGGTTTTGCCTTTGCCGTTTTTGCCCACAATGCAGATGCGTTCTCCGGGCCCGGCACTGATGGAGAAATTCTCAATCAGATTTGTCTGTTCCTCATAGGCAAAGGAAAGATCGCGCACATTCATGACATTTTTTCCCTTAAAGGGTTTGGATCGGAAGGAGAAATCCAGATTCTTCAGCTCTTCGAGTTTTTCCTTTTTCTCCATTTTTCCCAGAGTTTTGACGCGGGACTGCACCATATTTGCCAGCCGGGCTTTGGCGCGGAAACGGGTGATGAAAAGTTCTATCTCTTTGCGCCTGCGTTCGTCATTGACTCTGGTTTTTTCATAGATTTCCTCATCCTGGGCAATCTGCGCGTAGAGTTTGCCGGTGTCGCCTTCGATCTTGCGCATTTTCTTCCGGTGAATCGCTACCGTATGGGTGACAACTTTGTCCATGAATCCGCGATCATGGGTAATGAGCATGACCTCACGGGGCCAGGCATTGAGAAAACCCTGTATCCACCGGATGGAGGTGATGTCCAGATAGTTGGTGGGTTCGTCCAGCAGCAGCAGATCCGGATCAGATACGAGCATTTTTGCCAGATTCAGGCGCACCTGAAATCCTCCGGAGAATTCCAGAGGGCTGCGATCCATATCGGTTTGAGAAAAACCCAGACCAAAAAGGATTTTTTCCACTTTCCAGGAATGATCGCTTTCCTCTGCCCGCAGTCCCCTCATGCCTTCCTTCAGAACTGTATTTTCCGTAAATTCAATGTTCTGGCGCACATAACCGATGCGGTAGTTTTTGGGAATAACCACAGCCCCCGTGTCCGGGACTTCTTCCCCTGTGATGATTCTGAACAAAGTGGTCTTGCCATGACCATTGCGTCCCACCAGTCCCACCCGTTCCCGGCGGTTGAGCCGGAATCCCGTGTCCTCAAACAGGGTCTGTCCCCCGAAGCCTTTGGATATATTTTCAATACTGATCATTGTATTCGCTTGTCCGTTTGTGATGGTTCATTCTTGAGATTTGCTTCTCCCTGTGCTATACGGTTTTACGAACAGTTTTTCATACTGAAACCCTGATGATTTTGAAAACCATCAGGGTTTTTCAGACAGACATTTTCTTACGGTCTGTTATCTGGACAGGGACAGCCATTCCGTTACACTTCATAAATCCCTGACCGGAATTTGTAAACAGAAAAAAACAGATAATCGGTTCTTCCGTAAAAAAGGAGACAATCGGAGACGCATGATTCATGTCAGTGACAAAGAAATTCAAAAATCCTATCGAAAACATAAGAGTATCTGGATTTCCGCAGAAAAAGATCAGACTGCTCCAAATTATTCCCATAAAATGGTGCTGTTTTATGCAGTGGAATGCGGTCTCAAGTCTTTGTATATGAAGGAATTCAGACTGCGAATGACAAATCAGGAAAATACGGAAGGAAGAAATATTACGGAGTTTGGCCATAATCTGAATGAAATCCTGAATGTTCTGAAAATGTTTAATGTGAAAAAAAAAGAATATCAGCTTCCCCAAGTGGAAGCTGAAGATAAAAATCAGATTTCTCCGGAAGATATGCATCAGGCATGGCGGTACGGAAAAAAACTGAATGATGAAAAAGAACTGCAGTTTGTCAACAGTTTGAAAAAGATACTCACAGAACTGGAAGGCAGAGTATAGGAGAAATGAAATGCAAATGCGCAAACTGATCAAATTGATTACGTGGTTTGACGTGGAAACAGAAATCCTGCGGAAAAAATATGCAAATGAGTGGCCTGATGGCATTACAGGCATCAGCGTTTTTCCGGATGAAATCCAAATTCGGATCAGAAATGAGGAGAATCAGGAAGAAGCCGTTGCTGCTCTTCAGGACTGGTTCGGTCCCAGATATGCGAATGAAAAAATATATATGGAATCTCCCTCACACGGAGAACTGCGCCATCTGAATGTGGTGTTTGAGATAGAACCGGATGAGGAAAAATTCATTCCCAAGACCATCAAACCTGACTTTGCCACTTTCAGTCTTTACCCGGAACAGTTGAACTTAACAGGCCCGGATTTCAGCAAAATGATGGGAAATCCTTCCCTATGGGCTTTTTATTCCTTCAAAGGCGGTGTCAGCCGGACAGTTCATCTGCTTTCTTTTGCAAAGGCTTTGAGTGAAGTGTATCCGGGCAAACCGGTGCTGATTGTAGATGCAGATTTGGAGGCTCCGGGCCTGACTTGGTGGGCGCGAGAGCAACTGGGGGAATTTGATATTTCCTTTCTGGATTTCCTGACGCTGGCTCATTATGACACTTCAGAAAATTATGCTGACACCCTTGATTTTTCAGCAGAGAGAATCCGCCCTCAAATGCTTGTTTTCAAAAGCCGTGAATTTCAGACCGAACATTATTTTCTCCCCGCCTTCCGTGAGACAGAGCAGGCCATGCGGATGCCGATCCGCCCGGAGCATGTTTCCTGGCAAAAGGGAAAGGAATGGATTGTTTCAGAACTGCTTTGGCTTCTTGGAAAAAAACTGGGCGTTGACTGTGTGCTTGCGGATCTGAGGGCAGGACTCAGTGAAATTTCCAGTCCTCTGCTGCTTGATCCCCGTATTCACAGAGTGATGGTAAGCACGGCTTCCAGTCAGTCTGTTTACGGAAGCAAACTGATTCTGGAGCAGAACAAAAAAATTTATGATTTGTTTCCAGATGGTTGTAAAAAGCCAACTGTGATTTTGTCCATGATAAAGGAAGATAAGGAAAATACCAGGGAAACAGAAAAAATCAAAGAGGAATTAAATCAGTTTGTCATTTTTGAAGATCCGGATACAGGGGATTTGCTGAGTGAAGACATTCTTCAAACGCTTTTTGATGAAAGACTTCTTTATCTCAAAGACCTTGACACGACATTGGCAAAACTGGATGGAACTGATGTTCACAATGTGATGACCGGTATTGTCCGATACCGGAAACTAGTTCAGGATACTACTGATAAGCTTATAAAAAAAATCACAGAGGAGATATACAAAAAGGATTTGAAAAAGTTGGCTGAAACTGCCGAAGATTATGAATATGCCGAATCCGGAAAAGCCGATGCATTTTTAAAAACACAGAATCTGAAAAATCTGGCACGGAAATTTGAAAAACAAATCCCCACAGCAGTTGTCATGGGAGCAAAAGGTTCAGGAAAAACTTACAGTTATCTCCAGTTGACCCGTTTACATCACTGGAACAGTTTTGTGAAAAAAATCGGAGGAACGGATAAAAAAGAGAGAAATGCAGATATTATCTGGCCGTTGCTAATCTCTCAGAATCTCAAAGATTCAGCAAGAGAAATTGTGAAAAAATGTCGTACCTCTGCCATGGAAAACAGTTCCTTTCCTTTATGCCCTATGCCGGATGCTGATATTCGGGAAATGATAGCAGAACGGATCAGAACAAATTCCAATGATCAGATAATCTGGAAGAATTTCTGGCTGAATATGATTGCAAAACTGCTCTCCTGTGAAGAGGATAAAAATCCTCTGTCTGCAATTCAGAAAAAACTGTCTGAAAACAATCTGTCATTTACCTTTCTCATTGACGGTCTGGAAGACTGTTTTCAGCATATTGATCAAAGCAGGGAGGAACAGACGGCTGTCCGTGCCTTGTGCCAGGAAGTTATGAACAGTCTGCGGGAATGGCCCGACAACAGAATCGGGCTGCTGGTTTTTGTCCGAAAAGACATCGTGAAATCATCCATCCGGCAGAATTTCGGACAGTTTGAATCCCGTTATCAGGGTTTTGAATTAAAATGGGATCGTCAGGAGGCTCTCCGTCTGGTGGCATGGCTGGTCAGAGATGCTGCAAACATGGGGCAATACGTTGGAATTAAAGAGTCTTTGGAAAATATTTCAGGTGAAGCAATTGAAAAAGCACTGGAACCCTTATGGGGACTGAAACTGGGAAAAGCAGAATCCGGACAGGCCAATACAGCAAACTGGGTCACAGCGGCTTTGTCAGATTTTAAGGGACAGTTGCAGGCCAGAGATGTGGTGCGGCTGATCCGTTTTGCTGCGGAAGATGCCATAAATCAGAAGGAATTTTCTGACAGACTGCTGCCCCCGGCTTCCATCAGAAATGCCCTGGATCCGTGCAGCAGGAAAAAAATAGAGGAAATCCGGCAGGAAATCAAATTGCTGGAAGGAATTTTTGAGAAACTGAAAAAAGCGGATGACAAAAAAATTCCATTTGAAAAAGATCAGTTTGATCTTACGGATGAAGATGTACAAATGATGGAACAACTTGGAATAATTACTGAATATGAGAATAAATATTATTTTCCGGAAATTTTCAGGAGAGGGCTTGATTTCAAACTGGAAGGAAGGGATAAACCCAAAGTGCTGACTCTGCTCAGGCGCGCTTTGAAATCAAAATAAGCCTTTCAAATCATCAAATACTTAACAGCAGGAAAATGCTATGAAAATTCTTATCTGCGGCAAAGGCGGAAGCGGAAAAAGCACGTTGGCTGTGCTGATGGCAAGGACATTGCATGACAAGGGGTACCGGGTGCTGCTGGTGGATGCGGATGAATCCAATCTGGGGCTGGAGCGGCTGATGGGTGTGGAAGAGGCAGCAGGTCTGACAGACAAACTGGGCGGCAAGAAAGGCGCGAAAAACAGAATGATGGAGGCATTTGCACATGGAAAGCCTGTGTTTGTCAATGAAAGATGGCGGTTTGCAGACATTCCCCAGGATTTTTCTGTGGAATGCGACGGCATCCGGCTGCTCACCATCGGCAAGATTCACCATTTCGGAGAAGGCTGCGCGTGTGCGATGGGCGGGCTTTCCAAAACGCTGCTGAGCAATCTGGAAACCGGGAAAGAGGAAATGGTCATTGTGGATACGGAAGCCGGAATTGAGCATCTGGGCAGGGGTGTGGATGAAGGGGCAGATATAATCCTGTGCATTGTGGATCCCTCGTTTGATTCCTTTCTGCTCGCGCGCAAGATTGCCGAGATCGGAGACAAAATTGGAAAACCTGTGTATTTTGTGCTGAACCGAACGGATGAGGAAATTGAATCTGTCATGGCTGCGCAGGTGGACGCAGACAGGATTATTGCCCGAGTTCCTGACACCCGCTCTCTTTTCCTGGACGCGATGGAAGGGAAAACTCTTGGTACGGTTCCGCCCGGAATCGAAGACCTGTGCCGTTTTCTGGACAGACTGAAAGTGGTGGGAAAATGATTTTCTGTTTACGAAACGGCATCTTGTGAGATTTTCACACGCAGGACGGGAGTCTGCCTCCGCGATGGTTGCATACAGAAGGGTTTTATATGCACTTCTCTCACCACATTCCCTCAACGCCCCGATCCATAAGGCGATTTCCGGAAAAAAACATTCCTCAGATTTGCAAAAGCTGTCAAATCTTTCAGATGAGCGAACAGGCAAGTTCATTTTCAGAAATCACCTTATGATTCCTCTGCCCTGTCTGCCAAAGGACAGCGAATGGCATGTCCGAAAAAATAGGTGCAGATAGGCACGCCCAGAATCAGTCCCCAGAAATGGAAAAGTTTTCCGCTGACAGTCAGGATGATGAGCACAATCACAGGGTTGATGCGCATACGGGCGCCGTAGATCTTGGGATTGAGGATATAACCTTCGATCAGATGGACGGCAGCAATCATCAGAACGGCCAGAAAAAGGGTCTGCAGTCCGCCGGAAGTCTGCAGTGCAATAAGGCATATGGGAATCGAACTGACAAACACACCGACTACGGGAATGAAACTGCAGAAAAACACAATCACAGACAGAAAGGCCACATTTGTGCCCATTCCCAGAAGATAAATGCCGATGGCGGTCAGAATGGTGTTGATCAGGGCAATATAGAACTGGGCTTCCAGAGCCTGCCCCATAACCTGGGAAAAATTGAAAATATTTTCAGCCACCTCATCATAGATAAAAGCGAGCTTGGTGTTTTTCAGATCCGTGACATTGCGGCTTAACCGGGGCAGATCAAAGACAATGAGGAAAGAAAAGAGCAGGGAAAGCAGAAACGCGGAGGAAACCGAGGCAAATCGCCCCCCGATTCCGCCCAGAATGCTGAGAACCTGATCAATTTTTTTCGCATTTCCCTCTGCAAACTCCCCAAGCCCCATGAGTTCCTGCAAAAATGCAATGGTGGGGGATTTCCCTTTTTTTTCAGCCGGATCCGCCCCGTTTCCATTTTCCTGCGGGGCCGTCTCTTCCGGGTCCTGAAGTTCCGGAATCACATTGTACAGAACCGGATACCGGGCTGCCAGATTTTCAAGGGTTTCATCCACCTTTTTGATATAGGCCGAAAACTGGCCGACAAATGCCTCGGTCTGTTTCCGGACTTTGGGAAACACAAAAAGCCCCACTGCGGTCAGAAAGGTCAGCAGAAGAACAAAAACCGTGATGACCCGCAGTCCTCTGCTTCGGATATATTTTTCCAGCCGGTTGACACTTCCGGACTGGATATAGGCAAAGACAAACGTGAGAAAAAGCAGAAGAAAAAAGGAGCGGAGAATATAGAGAATCGCTGCCAGGATAGCCCAAACCGTAAGACGGGTTGACAGAGGAATCAGATAATTCCAGGGAGGGGGCAAATCCGGGAGAATATCCTTTTTTTCCATTTCTTTTCCTTATGGAAACCTGAAAATTCAGTAAAAATCTTCGTGTTGCCGCTCCGGTTTATGCCTGAGTTCTCAGCAGACGGAAAAAAGAGATTCCGTTTTTTCCCAGATGAGGAGGGAATGTGTTTTTCTGCACCCGAAAACCCTGATCCCTTCCATGTCCTCAGCGGATTTCCTGCCAAAACAGAGAGTCTGTTTTGGCGGATGCAGAGACGTTTCTGAAACTGCCCTTTCAAACCGGCACTTGACGGACAGGCTCTGCCTGTTTATTTTTTTCTGAAATAATTCTGAAAGGAGATGTGAGCCTATGCCCATATATGAATTCGAGTGCAGAAAATGCCACAGTCAGTTTGAAAAACTTATGTTTTCTGCAGACAGTGCCTTGCCGGAATGCCCGGAATGCAGGAGCGGAGATGTGGAAAAACGCATATCAGCGGGGTTTGTCCGGGCACACGGAATCCCGACCGGATCCGGCGGCTTCAAAGCGCCCTCCGGAACCTGCGCGGCGCGCCGCGGCTGAGCCGGCTGAAAAAAATGCCTCGGTGAGGCATCTGTCGGCAACATTGGCCGCAATACGCAATACAGGATCCCCGCCAAAAAACGCGGGGAGTTTTCTTTTCCCACTGTCCGGAAACATGCATGTCCCTGCTGCCGAATCTGATCTATTCTATGGCGATCACAATTCTTTCCGTCAAGTTTTCCACTTCAATCAGGGTTCCCTTGGGCCCCTGTTTGGCAAACAGCACACTCAGTTCACTCAGATCAATCCCTTCCCGTTCCAAAGAAGCCTTTACCTTGCTGGGCAGCAGTTTTTCCGATATGCTCAGAGAGGAAAGGGGAATGGTCACTTTGGTGTCCGGCTCTTTTTTCTGGGGTTTGTAAATATCAATCTTCAATGTCTGCATCATAATTTCTGTCTCTTCCTCATGTAAGAATAAATACGTTTTTTCTTCACTGACAATTTGCCATTTACCGAAATTCATTCTATAACATTTTTTTTCCCCTGCGACAAGAATTATCCATCTGATACCCGGATATAAAAATATTTTTTTCTCATGAACATGCATACTGTGTTCTTTGGGATTGCTTTTTTTCACATTTTCGGATTAAATGAAAAAAAACAGGGTGCAGGGGACAGGGATGGGAAGCAGGAATGTCAACCCTGGCCCCAATCCCCAAAAATATTTCTCAAACCAAAGGGAGGCAAGAACATAAGATGAATCCGTATCTGAAACATGTTGCAGTCTGTGCCTGTCTGCTGTTTTTTGTTTTTTCCGCAGCATATGGCGCAGAGATTCGGCAGAAGAATTTCAGTTCCGAAGAAATAGCGGACATGAATGCCGCACGTGCAGTTATTTCTACCAAATTCGGAGAAATCACGATAAAATTTTTTCCGGATGTCGCGCCCAATCATGTGAGCAGTTTTCTGGAATTGGCAAGATCCGGTTTTTACAATGGAACCTCGTTTCACCGGGTGATTCCCGGATTCATGATCCAGGGTGGTGATCCCCTTTCGAAAAATCCGGATCGGAGAGTTCACGGAACCGGCGGGCCGGATTACCGTCTCAAAGCCGAGTTCAGCACCAAAGCCCATAAAAGAGGCATTCTTTCCATGGCCCGCTCCGGACATCCGGACAGTGCGGGTTCCCAGTTTTTCATCTGCGTGGCAGATGCCCCTTATCTGGACGGGAAATATACAGTTTTTGGGGAGGTGGTTTCCGGCATGGAGGTTGCCGATCAGATTGTGTCCCAGCCCAGAGATCCGAGAGACAATCCTCTGGAGAAAATTGAGATGCAGATTCGGGTTTCCGGTGCAGAGCCGGCAAAACAGCCGGAAGATCTGAACAAAAAGAAACCATAAGAGTTTCTCCGGAAAAGGTGATTTCATGAATGTCTCTGACCGTCTGAAACAGGAACCGGCTCCGGGAGCGCATCTGCTGCGGTTCCGGGGAGATACGTGCACCTTTGCTCTGTCTGCCCGTGAGGAGCCAAAAGGCCGTGCCTGGCTGCGCACCAATATCGGCCAGGGCAGAACCATCCGATCCGAAATTCTCCGGGAAGTCCTGCATGATGAATCCCCGCTCTCCCGTGACTGGTTTGACATTCCCATGCAGGAGGCCGGTCACGGATTTTTTACCGTAACGCTTCCCCTGTGCGAAGTGGGACATTTTGAGGCAAAAGCCTATTTTCTGGCAGAAGGAAAAACCGATCCCCTGTGGCCCCCCGGTCCCAATACAATTATCAACACAGAACCCGCAGACACCTGCTGTGCGAACATCATTTATAACGCGTTTGTCCGTCAGTTCGGTCCCAACAAATCCGGAAAGGGCAGACCCTCGGAACCTCAGTCCGCATGCATCAGCATGCTGGATCAGACCGGATACACCGTCATCCCCAAATCCGGGACATTCCGGGATTTAATTCAGGAACTGGATTTCATTCTGGGAGAGCTCGGCTGCCGCTGGCTCCAACTGCTTCCGGTTCATCCCACACCCACCACCTATGCACGCATGGGACGTTTCGGCAGTCCCTATGCCGCGCTCAGTTTTACCGAAGTGGATCCGGCCCTGGCTGAATTTGATCCCAAAGCCACGCCCCTGGAGCAGTTCATTGAACTGGTGGACGCTGTCCATGCCCGGCACGGCAAGCTCATCATGGACATTGCCATCAACCACACAGGCTGGGCAGCCAGTCTGCATGAGACCCATCCGCAGTGGCTGTCCCGTGATGAAAAAGGACATATCCGCATGCCCGGAGCCTGGGGCGTGACATGGGAGGACCTGACAGAACTGGATTACTCCCATACGGATCTCTGGCAGTATATGGCCGATGTCTTTCTCACCTGGTGCAGACGGGGCGTGGACGGTTTCCGGTGCGATGCAGGGTACAAAATTCCCGCGCGGGCCTGGCGTTTCATTGCGGCAGCAGTGCGGGAACAGTATCCGGACACAGTGTTTTTTCTGGAAGGTCTGGGCGGAAAGATTTCCGTGACCCGCGAACTGCTGGACAGAGCCAATCTGAACTGGGCCTATTCCGAGCTGTTCCAGAATTATGATCGGGGGCAGATCAGTTATTATCTGCCCGGAGCCTTTGACATTGGTCAGAGCGAAGGGGTGATGATCCATTTCGCGGAAACCCATGACAACAACCGTCTGGCTGCGCGTTCCCATGCCTATGCCAAAATGCGGACAGCCCTGTGCGCGCTGGCCTCTCAGAACGGCGGCTTCGGTTTTGCCAACGGTGTGGAATGGTTTGCCGCAGAAAAAATCAATGTGCATGATGCCTGTTCCTTAAACTGGGGCGCAGAACAAAACCAGATTGCGCATATCCGGCATCTGAACCGGCTGCTGCGCCATCATCCGGCTTTTCATGACCAGGCAGAGCTGCGTCTGATCCAGCAGGGAGAGGGAAATGGCATTGTTCTGCTGCGCCATCACCGTCCTTCGGGTGCAAAACTTCTTGTGCTGGTGAATCTGGATGATGCCAGTCCGGCCCGACTGTCTTGGCACAGCCATGATATGAATGCAAGAAATTTCAGGGAGTTGCTTGGGAGCAATCCTGTTTCTGCGGAAAAAGCGGGAGATATGCGCATCTGTCATCTGCAGCCCGCGCAGGTGCTTTGTCTGGAACCCGCTGATGTGCCTTCCCCAAACCCTGAGGATTTCCAAAACCCTCAGGGTTTCAACGGCTTCCCTGTTCCCAGACGCATCACTGCCCAGTGTCTCCGTGCAAAGGCTCTGGAAATATTCTGCCAATGCAAAGGCACAGGCCATATGGCGGATTTTGATCCGGATGCAGCAGGGCAGCAACTCGCGGAAAATCCCTCAGAATACTGCCGCAGTCTGAATTCTTCGGGCAGAGAATCCCGCGTGATTCTCTGGAACTGGCCTGAAGATCTGCGCCGGGAAGTGATGATTCCTCCGGATCATTTTCTGCTTCTGCAGTCCCCTTTTCCCTTCCGGGCTTCCGTAATGGACAGGGATACGGCCATCGGCCATGAGCAAAGCCTGCCGGACAGACACGGAAAACATTTTGCGCTTTTTTCCCCTTTTCCGGTTCCCCAAAGCCATCTTTCCCGTATCCTGCGAATTTCCATGTATGAGCCCGGAAAATGCGAACACGGGGAAGGCCATGTTCTCCTTCTTTCCCGGCCGGAACATGCAAGGGTGCAGCAGGTTTTTCACCGATCTGAAATTCTCCGAAAGGATTTGCTCTTTATGGGAACCAATGCACGGGGCGGAATGCTGCGGGCCGGGGTTTCCTGGGGGGCGCTGCAAAGCCGCTATGACGGTCTGCTTGCCGCGAATATCAGTCCCCTGTATCCGGAAGATCGGCGCATCATGTTCACCCGGTGCCGGGCATGGGTGGTGTTTCAGGGATTTTCCTATGAAATCGGAAGCAACTGTCTGGCAACCTTCCGCACGGATGAAAGTTCACGGGCTTTCTGGAAATACCGCATTCCCACCGGCCAGGGCGAAGACATTGATCTGCATATCGCAATGGAGATGATGGGGGGGAAAAATGCCATGCGCATTTGTTTTTTCCGTGACATCACAAAAGGGAAATCCGGGCAGTTGCCGGATGAAAAAGCTGTGCGCCTGATTCTGCGGCCCGATATCGAAGATCGGAGTTTCCATGATGTCACCAAAGCCTTCATGGGGCCTGAGCATGAATGGCACAAAGCTGTGACAGCCCGATCCGGCGGATTTGTGTTTGCACCATCAGCCGGGAGGAAACTGCAGGTCGATATTTCTCCGGGCAGTTTTTTTTATGAACCGGAATGGAAATACATGATTCACCGGCCTCTGGAGGCAGACAGAGGACTGGATCCGGATTCCGATCTGTTCAGTCCCGGCTATTTTTCCGCATTTCTCCGCGGCGGTCAGGAATGCGAACTGCACGCGCAGGTCATGGGAGCGGATGCAGAACCTGTGACATTCGGAAATCCCCTGGTGCCCATTTCCCAAAATTGTGCTGAAAAATCCTGTGACATGGTGTCAGCTCTTTCACGGGCAGTGGATCATTTTGTGGTCGCGCGGGAGAATCTGCAAACCGTTATCGCGGGTTATCCCTGGTTTCTGGACTGGGGACGGGACACCCTGATTTTTGTCCGGGGTCTGATTGCCGCAGGCAGAACAGAAGAATCCCGCTCGATTCTGAAACAGTTTGCCCGGTTTGAGGAAAACGGCACGATTCCCAACATGATCCGGGGCAATGACGCGGGCAACCGGGACACTTCGGATGCGCCCCTGTGGTTTTTCACGGCCTGCGCGGATCTGATACACGCGGAGGGAACGGATTCTTTTCTGAATGAAAAATGCGGAAATCGGAAAATCCGGGAAATCCTTTCCGATATGGCAAATTCTCTGCTGCGGGGAACTTCCAACGGCATTCGGACCGATCCGGATTCCGGGCTTTTGTTCAGTCCTTCCCATTTCACCTGGATGGACACCAACCACCCGGCCGGAACCCCGCGCGAAGGCTATCCTGTGGAAATTCAGGCTTTGTGGCAGTCAGCCCTCTCTTTTCTCGCACGCATTGCTCCGGAAGCCGAAAAAAGCCGCTGGCAGAAGGCAGCGGAGCAGGTGAGAAAATCTCTGACAGAGTTGTTTTTTCTGAAAGACAAAGGATATTTGTCAGACTGCCTTCATGCCCGGCCCGGACAGTCGGCTTTGCAGGCCAAACCTGATGACGCGCTGCGTCCCAATCAGCTTTTTGCCCTTACGCTGGGTGCAGTGGATGATCCGGATCTTTGCCGGAATGTGCTGGACGCGTGTTCCGCCCTTCTCATTCCGGGAGCCATCCGGAGTCTGGCAGACCGGCCTGTGGAGTATCCTTTGGCAATTCGGCATCATGGCAGACTGCTCAACAATCCGCATCATCCCTATCAGGGAATCTATGCAGGCGATGAGGATACCCGGCGCAAACCCGCGTATCACAACGGAACTGCATGGACATGGGTGTTTCCCTCTTTCTGTGAAGCCTGGGCTCAGGTCTATGGAGAAGAGGGACGAAAAACCGCACTGACGTGGCTGGGCTCCTGCACGCGGCTGACAAACACCGGATGTGTGGGGCATCTGCCGGAAATCACAGACGGAAATTTTCCCCATACCCCAAAAGGCTGTGATGCGCAGGCATGGAGTGCAAGCGAAGTGCTGCGGGTGTGGCTGAAAGTTTCGGCACCGGATGAAAAAAACTGAGTTTTTTTAAAAAATTCAGTCTGCAATCCTGCAACATTGCGCATGGTCATTCACCGGTGCGCTGCCAATGCTGATTTTGTGCGCTGAAATGTGCAGAACAACCGGATTTTTTCGGAAAATCCGGTTGCTGAAACCCACAGATTCATGACGGAAAGTGTACCGGTTGAAAAAAAATCCTCTGTGTCCTCTGTGAAAACCGCTGTGTTCTCTGTGGGAAAGGAGAGCATTTTCCGGATAATTTTATCTCTAAAAAAATTTAACAGTGATAAAAAAATTGTCTTATACCAAATCGCCATTGAATTTGTGCAATGCCTAGTACATAACCAACTTAGTTTTTATAGGATGAAACAGTGATTAAAAAACTGAATTTTTTGAAAAAATTCAGTTTTTGATCCTATAAAATTCAACGTGGTCATGTACTAGGGCGAAGGAATCCCGAACTGAAAGTCTGGGACATTGAAATGATTCAAAAAATACGGCCAAAATTCCGTTTCACTTCATTTCGGCACTCCGGAGAGGGAGACCCGAACTGAAAGTCTGGGACACTGAAATGTTCCGGAAATCCGGCCAAAATTCCGTTTCGCTTCATTTCGGCACTCCGGAATCAGACAGGCACGGTTTCAATGGTGAATTGGTATTGATGTTCTCTGTGGAAAAGAAGAGCATTTTTCGGACAATTGCAAATTAATCTCTAAAAAAATTTAACAGTGATAAAAATAATATTAATATTGAAAAAAGTTATACAGAATGATAAGAAAACAAATCAGGTTCCATATGCCGTTTTTTGTTGCAGGAAAACTTTTTTTGGTATTAAATGTTTTTAAATCTGCCATGTTCCCATTTTCAGCGTATTTTACTGCATCCATAACTTGCGGAATCAGATGAGAAAAAAATGAACCGGTATGACAGAAAGAAAATTGGCACGATTTTTGCATAATACTCAGGATGGCAGCAATTTATTCCGACCGCGCAGAGTTGTTTCGGGAATATCCGGAACTGGAAGAGGAAGATATTTGTCAGGCAGGCAGTTTCAGAAAAACAAAAATTTTTTCAGTGGAAAGGTGAAAAACATGCAGGAATATGCTGTTCATTTGACAGACAGGGAATTCAGACTGTTTCAGTTGATCCGGCAGATGGGAAATACAAAAGAAAGAAAAGAGAATCTGATTGAAACAGTGATAAGACAGATTAAAACATTTTCTGAAACGGAAAAATGCAAAGAAAAGAAAAAATGGCTGCAGACAGGTGACAAATCTTTTTTTCAGTCCGTCCGTCCTGTCAGACCTGAAAAAGATTCTCCGCTTGCATCCGATATTGTTCTTGAACACAGAAAGCATCTGACAGAGAATTACGAATGAAAATTTATTTTGATTCTTCCGCATTGGTAAAATCAGTTGTTGATGAGGCAGGTTCAACTGAAATAATCGAATTTCTGGAAAAAGCTGTCACAGATGAAGAATCTGTTTTGGTTACATCCGCAATAACAAAGGCAGAGGTCATGGCAGCTCTCTCGGCTATGCGGCGTGGAAGACATCTTACAGAAAGAAAATTCCGCAAAGCAGTTGCCGATTTTAAAATGCGGTGGAAAGTTTTTTCAGTTCCGAAAGTAACTGTACAACTGATTGACAGGGCTGGAGAAATAGGACTGAACCACAAAATAATAAGGATGTGATGCTTTTCAGCTTGCCTGTGCCATCGAATCTGAAACGGTTTTGTTTGTTTCAACTGACAATGATCTTAACACAGCAGCATCCCAGAACGGACTCGTAGTGTGGAATCCTATGAATCAACCTGTTCCGGGAATGATAAAATTATCTGATAAAAAGACATAATCTTTTGCTGTATTGAATTTGGAAGCCGAAAAACCCTAAGGGTTTTCAAAACCCTTAGGGTTTCAAAGATAAGGATATTTTTTATGCAAGATACAGTATTCAACCACGCCCGGCATTTGCATCCGGAAAAGGCTTTTTTCCGGCAGACAGACAAAAGAATGCGGGAAAACAAAACCTAAGGAGGTATGACATGAAATCAAGGTATATCCACTGTGTATTTACTTTATTGATGGCAGTCCTGCTGCTTTTGTCTGTTTTCCCTGCGTCCGCGGGAGCGGCAAGTCTGATTTCAGGCAAAGAGATTCCTGACCAGTTTTTGCCTGTGAATTTTGATGCCTATGCTGTGGCGGATTTGGCAGAGGTGTTCAGCGGCACAGATCCGATCACGTTTTCAGCTTCAGCAGATAACACAAATGTGACGGTGCAGGTCATAGGTTCCGCGCTGTTTCTCAACCCCGTGTTCAATGCTTCGGGATTGACCACAGTGACAGTGACAGCCTCAGACAGCGGCGTCACTGCAGAAGATTCATTTGTGGTGAATATCTATGCAAAAGTTCTGGAGCCGAGCGGTGCGGCATACAATCTTTTCGGCAATGCCGTTGCCATTTCCGGAAGTTATGCCATAGTGGGATCTCCGCACAGCTCAGAAAACGGGGAAGCCTATATTTACACCTATGATTCCGCAACGGGCTGGGCTTTTTCGCAGAAACTTGCAGGCAGCGATGTTGCAGCCGTGGATTATTTCGGATACACGGTTGCCATTTCCGGTGATTACGCAATCGTGGGCGCATACAGAGACAACAGTCAGAAAGGTGCTGCCTATATTTTCAAAAGAGATTCTTCTTCCGGCGTATGGACACAGGTGAAAAAACTGACAGCCGCAGACGGAACCACAAATGATTATTTCGGTTATTCTGTAGCCATTATCGGTGTGGGAACTGATTTTTATTATGCAGCAGTGGGCGCGCCGTATGATGATGACAAAGGGGATGATTCCGGTTCAGTCTATATTTTTAAGGGAAATAATACAAACTGGTCCCAGCACGCAAAACTGACAGCCGGTGACGGTCTGACCGGGGACAACTTTGGCGGAGCAGTCGCTATTTCTGCGGAAGACACTGCGGCTATTCCGGAAAACAATTATGTCTATGTGCTGGCCGGTGCAAAATCTGATGATGTTGACGCAGTTTCCAATGCCGGTTCCGCTTATGTGTTCCGATACAATTTGGTCAGTTGGTCCCAAAGAGCCAAACTTACGGCTGCAGGTTCACCTGCCAATGGCGGTTTTGGGGAAGCTGTGGCCATGTATGGCGGAGATACAGCCGTTGTGGGCCCCAGAAAAGTTACCGGGAGCGGTTCCAAAGTTTTTGTGTATCAGAAACCCGCAGGCGGATTATGGTCGAATATGACATCTGCCAGTGCTGAGCTGACAGCCAGTGACGGAACCGCCACCGACAAGTTTGGCACGGCTCTTGCCATTCATGAACATTATATTCTTGTGGGTGCAAACAGCAAAGACGGCATCGGTGCCGCGTATCTGTATGCAATGGAAGACCCGGCTGCTGCATGGGCTTCCATGACAGAAACGAAAAAGCTCATACCCGGTGACGGGGTTTCCGGTGACAAATACGGCAGCGCGGTGGGCGTTTATTTTGATTCTGCAAATTATTTTGCGATTATCGGCGCTCCCGGAGACAATGTCAATGGAGACAACGCGGGCGCGGTGTATTTCAATGCAGAGGTTTCCCCCACCGGCACAGGAGCCACCACAGTTTCGGATATTCCCAATCAGATCATCAATATGAACACAGCCGCAAGTCCGACTTATTATACTGCGGATTTTACGGTCTGCGATCCCAGTTCCTCTGCAGCGCTTACAGTTTCTGCTGTTTCTTCCAATACAGCGCTGGTTCCGGCTGCAAATATAACCATCAATGGCAATGCTGTTCCCTATACGCATACTCTGAACGGCAGTTTCTGTGATAATTTGACCATCACGGTCATACCCGCGCAGGATCAGGTTGGCACAGCAGATATAACCGTGACTGTCACAGGAACCACGGCTGCCACTGATACATTTACGCTGACTGTGACCGGCAGCCCGATTATCTCTGATATTCCCGCAGTGACAAAGCGGATTGGTTCCGGCGCAGAAACAGTTAATTTTACCGTTACTGATCCGGATACTGCCATTGCAGATGTCACAGTCTCTCCTGTGTCCGGCAATACTGCTCTGGTTCCTGCTTCCGGGCTGGCTTTGGTGAATACAGGGGGAAACAATTTTGCCCTCACGATTACCCCGGCAAGCGGCATATCCGGACAGGCAACCATTACGGTTTCAGCTTCGGACGGTGCCAGTCCCACTGTTTATAAATCCTTTGTTTTCAGTGTTACAGCCCCGCCTGTGATTGCCAATGTGACTGATCCTGTGACAACCAATGAGGATGCTGCTGTCACGGTCTATTTCAAAGTCACGGATGCAGACACGCTGGCTGCCAATCTTGCGGTTTCGGCTTCCTCTTCTGATCAGATTCTGCTTCCCGATGCAAATATCGCTTTAACGCGCCTGAGTACCCCGGATGAAAACGGGAACAATTATCAGATGGTTCTTACACCTGCAAAAGATCGGGCAGGCAATGCAACTGTGACCATCAGTGCCAAAGATGAATACAGTGAACTGCAGGGAGATACGACCACTGCCTCTTTTATTTTTTCTGTCACCATGCTGGATGATGATCCTCCGGTAATTGAACGGGTTATGCCTGTGCGTCAGGAAGTGACTGCGGACAGCGATCAGACCCTTAGCAGTGCAGGCGGAACCATTACGGGACAGGATGCAGAGGGAAATGCAGTTACAGTGACCATTGCATCATCTGACACCATTTCTGTCAATACAGGAACTTTGACAAAGGTGCTGAATATTCCCGGCGGAACCCTGAATATCAATACAAACGATGTGGTGACAGTATATACGGGCAGTATTCTGAAAATTACCAGCACGGTTATCCCTGAAGATACGGTCAGCGAGAATATTCAGGTGCTTGTGGATGATCCGGACGGTGATTTTCTCACAGTGTCGGTAAGTTCCGGCAATGCAACTTTGCTGCCGAATCTTTATCCGAATATCAAGATCAACGGTTTTCCCTCTCCTTACATGGTGGATACGTCTGATGGCAAAATTCCCATGATGCTGAATCTCACGCCTGTTGAGGATTTGTGGGGAACCAGTCTGATAAGTGTCACGGTTACGGATGATAACGGAAATGCGGTTACGCATTCTTTCCTGCTCACGATTTCTCAGGTGAATGATGTGCCAACCATTTCCGTGAATGAAACAATGCTGATTTCCATTCCGGATCAGACCATTACCGCAGAAGAAAGCTATAAGGAAATCACGTTTTATGTGAATGATCTGGATGGCGATACCCTGACACTGGAAGCAACGGCAACTTCTGCCAATGCTCTGCTCCTTCCCAATGATGCGGATCATATCAGCATTAACGGAAGCGGCACCACTGCAACCGTAACCACTTCTCCGGGAGTGAACAAAACCTGCACCCTGAAACTCACGCCGACCGATGGGGAATGGGGCGCGGTGGATATGGTGTTGAAAGTCACTGACGGAAAAGGCGGGGTGGTGAACAATCCCTTTGTCCTCAGAGTGGTATGTGGACAAAAAACTGACCATTTCAATATTGAGGATCGAACAACCAGAGAAAGAATTTCACATTTCTTTCGGTTTTATTGTGGGCGGTCTGGAGGGCTCCCTCGGATCAGTTGCGGGTGGATATTACCTCCTCCAATCCCATGCTGGTTCCGGATACCCAGAATATTGCCAAAACTGATATGGGAGATGGTTTTTATACGGTGGAACTCACATACGCAAATAAGGATCGGTCAGACCTACGGCCAGCGATCCTTACAGATCCGGTCAATGGCAATAAGGCAATGGATGACTTTGTGCTGACTGCTGACATCACCAATAATCCGCCTGCCATTGAAATCATTGGGCTGACCAATCTTTCAACCAGTAAATCCGATCCGATTGAAGTTCGTTTCGATGTATTTGACAAGGAAATTACCGGCGAGAAAATTGATTGTAAGTTTTGAATATACCTATAAAGGGGTTGTTTATGAGTATCCGGATGAGAGACCCACACCTATTGATCCAATCAGTCAAATTTTGGTTGTTGGATTTGAGAATAAAATTCAGGTCTCAAATGGCCTGATAATTCCCGGTGGACAGGTTACAACCCTTCCGGACGGTTATTATGCTGATCTTGTGGTAAAGGTAATCCCCAATACATTTGGAGATGTGATGATTACTGTGATGGTTAAAGATGAGATAATATCAGTTCCAGTGATTATTTCAATCTTCAAATTTATGATTCTAACCTGACACCGAAAATTGAAAGTGTTTCTGATTGAAGGAAATGAGACCAAGAGTATCATTGCAAAGGATGTGGTAGTAATCTGAACAGGATACGGGCAACAGGTGAAATTCGGGTCAAAATCCAGTGATGGGGATAACAATCCTTGAAGGTATCGATCTTCAAACATTACAGCCCTTGTTCTGCGACCCACATCTGCCGATATCCATTCCATTGGCGTTGGACCGAATACAACCGTATCCGCAACAGCTTACAATGCCGGGCCTCTGCTACCATTGTATATTACGCCTACGCGGCAAATGGAAACCGGCGAAGCCACGATTACCATCACTGTTGATGATGACAATGGCAGTTCTTTTGAAGTTTTTATCTCAATGTTCTGCCGCTGGGTGGCGTGAATATCATGCCCAAAATTGACAGCATTATGCACAATTCAATATCAGTTGTTGATAAAGTAATTGATATTGATGAAAATACCAATACCGGCAATATTGAAATACGGGTTAGTGATGCCAACAGTGATACACTGACTGTAACCGTTACTTCCAGCAATATAACCCTGATTCCCAACGATGCTGCCAATATGAGCATTGACGGTGTGGGATTCAGCGTTCCGTTCCATATCTATCTTTTTGGCATTAACCCGCTGATACTGATTATCCACAGCCCCGGATGCCATCGGTGAAGCGTATTGATGTTACAGTGAATGACAACAGGGGACTTCAGCAAAGTTTCCGGGTAAATGTCAGGGCAAATGCGGCACAGGAAGTTATCAGTATGTTATATGATCCGACAGGTAATATTCAAAATCTGCTGACAGACAATACCATTTCTCTTGAAGAAAATCAGTTACCGAAGGATATTCAGATCAACGTCAAAGACAGTGACAATACTTCACTGACAGTTTCCTTTTGCATCGAACAATACGGATCTGGTTCCCAACAGTACGCAGAATTTCAAAATTGGAAGCGGAACCGAATTGCTTTGAGTACAGTGCTTACCACAGGCACTCCTCCGCTGGACAAAACCTTCAAGCTTTCGGTGCTCCCCAAGTCTGATGTAACCGGCCCTGCTGTTATCACTGTCAGACTGAATGACAATATCAACCCGGTGGTAGAAGTGGAGTTTATTATTAATGTGCTTCCGATTCTGCCGACCGTTGAACGAAGAGAAATAATGTCGTCATAACAGAGAACCTGATAATGGAAAATACCCAGACGGCTGCCGATTTCGATCGTCATGGATGACGGAACGGATGACGTCTGACCATTACTGTAACATCGGACAAGCCTTTACTGGTTCCGACTTCTTCAATTCTGATTAACGGCAGTTCGGCCAACAACCCCATTACGATTCCGGTAAAGACCGATGGCTCCGGAACCTATTCCCAGTCTTCCCTGGTCATCAAACCGGCAACGGATCAGAGCGGAACTGCGGGATTACTGTGACAGTCAGTGACGGCACGGCAGGGGCAATACCGGCAAAAACAATTCCTGCTGACGGTTACGCCGGACATGCCGCCGATCGTGAAAGTCTGGTGCGGACTACAACCCCCGAATCAGGATCTGCTGACAGAAGACCTCATCACCATAGATGAAAATCAGCAGCCGGAATTGATAAAGCTGAGGGTAAAGGACAGCGACAGTAAATCTCTGACGGTTTCTCTGGAATCTGATAATACCGTACTTGTTCCCCAACAGTACGCAGGGTTTCAAGATTGACGGAGTTGGCGCTTTGAGCAAAACCGTGACTATCGCCAGCTGCGCAGCACTGGACAAAACCCTGGATATCAACATTATCCCGGTCAAGAACAAAAGCGGTACGGCCACAATTAAGGTATCGGTCAGTGACGGAGAAAAATGTCCGGTAACAGCGGAAATAAAATTGGTTGTGGGAGACCTCTTTCCGCAAGTCATTGAGAGCATCCGGCTGGTGAGGAACAGGTAAACCGCCCACAGAACGGCACAATTGCGGACGGTGTCACCATCCGGCACACTGGGAGAAATGCTTGCGATCTCTGCACAGGATTTTGTAAGAATGTGACGGTGAACCGTTCACTGTTGATGGCACCAGCACAACCATAGCGGCTGGAGATGTGATTACCGTATATGATTCCGATGCTGATTTTATCAGTGGAAGTCTCATAATGGAAAACGGGAAAACCGGAACCATTGAAATTGAACTCAGCGATGAGGACGGTGACACTCTTTACGGTATCTGTGACATCCGGCAATGACACGCTGGCGCCGAATTCTTCAATGGACATAGACGGATTCGGTTTTACCAGAACCGTTACCAGCGCGGCTTACAGTGTTCCCCTGAATCTGGTCATTACACCCGCAAATCAGAACGGTTCGGCTTTGGTGACAGTATCTGTGGATGAAAATCAGGGCGTTCCCGGTTACGGCACCAGTTCCTGCTCACAGTTGATCCTATATCAATTATCTGCATCAGGTGAAAAGCATTCTTCTGGTGACAAGGGACAATTACAGGGCAGACCGGAACCGTGAGCAATACCGGCGGAACCATTGGAAGTACGAGCATTCTGCCTACGGATACCATCCGGATCAACAGCAATGCTCCATTCCTGGTCAGCACACTTGCTACCGGGCTTACTCTTACGATAGATGCGGCAGATACCGTAACCCTGTATCAGGCCCGTGTATCAGAGCGGCACTGCAGTAAGTGATATTGCGATTGAGGAAAATAACCAGACCGGCAAAATTGAAATCTGGCTGAATGACAGGAACGGATCAGCTGACAATTTCGGCAACTGCAACGGTTGAATCGCCTGGTTCCCACTGAGCCGGCCAAATATCAATTTTGACGGGCTTGGCATCAGCCGATCCATATCTGCTGCCACATACAAACACAGGCCGGTCAATCTGTGGCTGACCCGGCAGCAGATCAGAGCGGAACCACCAATATCAAGATTTCTGTAACAGACGGCGTGGTGACCGCTCCGGTGGAAACGAGTTTCATGCTGATTGTCAGTCGAGAAGGCGGGGTGAATTTTGTACCCCGGATTGACAGACTCCGCTATGTGCAGGTTCCTATACCGTAGAGGCAAGGGGAAAGTTTTGCATTACATGAGCCAGTGCAGTGGTGCAATGGGATGCAGATGAATTATGACGGTTAAGGCCGGGGATGCGGTGAAAGTCGGAACCGGGAGCTTTGGAAGAGATTGTCACCGGATATGCAAACACCGTGACGGGTGAAACCACCTTTGTCATGCACGAAAGCATAGCCAGGGCGTTATTACGGTCAGTGAAACACACGGTTGAAATTCGGGTTTATGTGCTCCAGCGATGCCAACGGTGATCCCTGAAGGGTATCTGCAACATCTGTTGACAACCTGACTGCTGGTTCCCCAGACTGCTGAGAATCTGAATATTGACGGAACCGGCACTTCGAGAACCGTGGCGGTGGATTATATACCTATCCTTAAAACACCTAGAGAGCGAATCGTGACGCCGGCTATGGACGAAAACCGGAACCGGTCTGATTAAGATTACTGTGGAAGATGACAAGGGACTGAAGGCCGAGATTCTTTCTGGCTGACGGTAAAAAACTGTGACCACCGACCCAAAGTCATTTTCAACCCCAATGACCTGACCGAAACGGATATGGATGAGGATACCTACAATATTTCCCTTCCCCTTCTGGATTTCTTCGGCAGGAAGGCCCGGACTGATGCAGGTGTCTGTATCCTCTGACAGTCCATGCTCAATCGGAACTGATTGCAACTGTCCGTTATGGCCAGGGGATGCTCCCCTGAACCAGATTGATGCAACCGGCGGAACCATCAAGGCAGAATCCGGCAATTTTGCTGTGATTTGCGGGACAGACACTGGTGATAGATGACGGTGCTCCGGGTAATAATAAGGGTGTACTTCCATAACTCTTGTGGGAGGAGGAAACCGTAAAGGGTTTACGAAAATTACAACCATGTTTTTCTGGATATTACAGGGGAACAACCTCAGCGCCGGATAATAAAATCACTGCAATGTACCATTCAGCACCCCTGAACACGGTCATCGATCCTGCGAACAATGCCAATTCCGATATTTTCGAGGCAAAATATTTATATCACAGTAACAGGAAATTAAGGAGAAGGACATTACCACAACCAGAAAACTGCTCCTCACGGTCAACCCGGTCAATGAAGTGCCCCTGTATTCTGGTGATGACAGTTCAGATTACGCCCAGAAGCAGTGCCAGTACCACTTATGATTTTGCGGATGCGCCCCGTGATGGAGAAACAACCTGATTGTTCCGGAAAATGCCAGACTGGTAATTACGACTGAGGTGGAAAATGTGGATCAGAGATGCGGACAGGGACACTGTCTCGGTTTCCGCTTCTTCCTTTTTAATGCAAACCTGGTTCCCCAGGATGCCCGGAACATAATCTGCATACTATCGGGAATGAATGGCCCCTATGCCCTGACGCTGCTGAACAACCATATCGGCACGTTCAAACTGGCCGTCATTCCGCGCAAATGCCAACGGTGATCTTTTAATTTCGGCAGAATGAGAGTGTCAGTTACCGGAAAAACCGGAGCGCCCTGGCAAAAGGAATTTATCCTCAATGTGACGCAAAACCGATGCGCCAGAACCATCAATCGGGGCTGGGAATCATGGATCAGACCATCAATGAGGACAATACCCCGACAACCACCAACAATCTGGCCTTCACCACGTGGAGGCAAGGACTGGAACGATATGGTGGTGAAAGTCTGGTCTGATAATGCGGCTCTGATTCCCTGGCTAATGTCCGCGCTGACCGGTTCCGGCATTACTTCTGTATTGTCAGATGAAGAATGGATCCGGACGGGGACGGAACCCTGAAAATCATTACGGTGCAGAAAGCAACGGTTCCACAGATCCCGGCAGAATACGATCTGAAACTGACTTTCAACCCGCTGAGAAATGCCAACAGCACCAACAACGGCACGGCCAATGTTACCGTATGGGTGGAGAAAAAGGATAATCCGACCTTATTTTCACAGGAAAGTTTTGTGCTCAGGTTGCGCCCCAGCGGATGCGCCGGTGCTGGCCAGTATTCCGCTGAACCTGAGTCTTACAGTGAATGAGGCAAGTGATACAACTGTATGGCCTGCTTTGCAGTTTTCACTTATCGCCACAACCTCCGGGCCCGATCACCTCAGCAATGACCGATCCGGACTGGGGACTGCATGACCGTAAAGGCTTACGGTGTCACGGCTGCAAGACAGGCTTTGATTCCCGATGACAATATCCGTCTGTACAAGGTGGAAGGAGGCTCCGGGACTCAATCCCCGGATTCTACCAGCAGCTTGCCATCGCGGATAACGTGCCCGAATTGAGATCGATCTGGGACTGACCTGAAACCTATAAAACCGGGATTGCACAGATGCAGGTGGAACTCACGGACGGAACCAGCAACAAAGCTGCGGTTCTTTGTGGATGTAAAGAGTAATAGCAGACACAGCACCCGCGATTGCATCCATCCACCCTGCCTGCTGCACCGGTAAATGAAGAGGCTGTCCTGCCAATATTCCTTTTACCCTGCATGAGTGGATTTGGATACTGTAACCATGACGGCTGTAACTGGAGGCCGGATATGTTCACTTTGGAAATCACAGGAACCGGAGTCAGTGTTGTGATAAATCCGGACAGCACAAAATCCCTGTGGTGCAGACAGCCGGATACGAGCAAATCCCTGAGCCTGAAGCTGACCGGCAAAAAAGATCAGTTCGGCACTGCCACTGTGAAACTGCTGGTAAAGGATGCAGGCGGTCTGGAGGCTTCCGGGAATTTGAAATTGTTGTGGCCAATATCAGCCAGTCATAAACCATCACTGCCACCTATACACCGCCCCTGAGCACAATTGAGGAGCAGGCATATCCCTATAATGCGGGGATGCACCTGTGCCTTTTACGTGGATGATGTGGACAGGAAAACCTGACCATATCGGTGGTATCCAGCAAACCGGAAATTGTGCCGGTGAACACCATTTATATCGGTGGGCTGTTTACGGATCTGGCTCTTTGTGGGCAAGGAAGTGATCTGTCTGTGCATATCATTGACACCAGCATGGGACCCAAAACCCTGACAATGAAATTTACCCGGCTCCCAATCAGTCAGGAATAGGGAATATCACTGTCAATGTCACAGACGGTTCGGCTACGAAGTCTTTCATCTTTGTCTATGAAGTGAAACCTCTGCCGGATCCGCCTGCCCTGAAGTTTGATCCGATTCAGGGAACCACGCCCCAGAATACGGCCTTTGATTTGGGCATTATTGTGGGAGATCCGGACGGGGAGACCGTGACAGTAACGGCCAATGTGACGGAGGGCGCTGATATTCTGCCCAATGCCAATGTCAATATCAACGGAACCGGAACCACAACTTTAGCCGTCGAGGTGGAAAGATTTTCTGTTACATGAACACAGTGCTTACGCCTCTTTCCGGCAAGTACGGCACGGAGTGAAAATTTACCCGCGGTGACAGTGAGTGACACTGTTCACACTCCGGTGACAAAGGAGTTTGTGCTGACCGTGACACCGGTTTACGAATCCCCCACCATCACTGCGGCCAGCCCCCAGTCCATTGAGGGAGAAAAAGATGAGTATATCACGTTCTGGTGACAGACAAGGGATACGCCTTACGTCTCTTCTGTTTACTGTGACATCACTGAAAGACAGCATGATTCCCCAGAGCAATATTGGTGCCCCGGAACTGATTCCGGAACTGTCCAATGTGGCTGAGGGATATTACTGGTTCCGTCTGGGACTGCGTTCTGCGCCCAATGTTTACAGCCAGAGCGAGTCTGATACGGCAGGCATTAAAATAGATGTCAATGACGGCACTTCTCCGCAGGTGACAGCAACCGTGGCTGTGTATGTGGGCAAACCCGGTACCGCACCGAGCATTATCAACTTCCCCAATGAGGTGAACATCAATGAGGATTTGGAGGTGAACGGAGTGGTTGATCCGAGTATGGGAATTGTCAATTTCTCGGTCAAAGATGAGAATACTCCTTATACCGGATTTACGATCCGTATTTATTCGGATCATCCGGATCTGGTTCCCAATGTGAATATCGGCAGCCCTGTATATCTGGGAATGGGAGGCACCAACACCTACAATTACCGGTTCAGTTTCAAGCCTGCGACCAATGCATTTTCCGCAAGCGCAACGGATCTGGCAGTCATTCACATTGAAGTCAGCGATGACCGGTTTACCGACAGTCAAAGCTTCACTGTCCGGATTATTGAGCAGAATGATAAACCTGAGATGGTTATCACTTCCGCTCTGCCCGTGACCGGAAAGGAAAATGAAACCAAAACCGTTTTCCTGTATGTTTTTGATGATGACGGCGGCACACTGAATCTTTCTGCCATGTCGGACAACAGCACGCTGGTGCAGAGTGCAAAACTGAAATTCACCGAGTCCGGATTGACAACAAAACTGACGCAGATTACGGTGGAGCCCGGTGTTCCATTCTTCCTGGAACTCCATATCACACCGGAGATCAATCAGTTTGGTGCAGCCAATATTCAGGCAACGGTTTCAGATTTGAGCGCTGCTGTGAATGACCGTGACACGGAGAGCATTCCCTATGTCATCGGAGAGGTAAAACCCGGTGATCTGAATGTGGACACTTATGTGAATCTGCGGGATGCGATTCTGGCCCTGCAGATTGCCGCAGGCATACCGGTTACGGGAATCAACCGGGGCGCAGATGCAAACGGGGATACAAAACTCAGCCATGTGGAGGCCGTGTTTGTTCTCCAGAAAGTGGCCGGACTGCGCTAACCTGCAACCTGCCGGATTTCACCCGGGAAAAACCGGATTTTTCCAAAAAATCCGGTTTTTGGATCAAGATTTTGAATCTGTAACCTGCAACCTGCCGGATTTTTCCAAAAAATCCGGTTTTTGGATCAAAGTTTTGAATCTGTAACCTGCAACCTGCCGGATTTCTCCCAAAAAAACCGGTTTTTTCCAAAAAATCCGGTTTTTCTGCAAAGGTTAGTCAGAATCAGCCGGTCTGACCTGCTGCTGATTTCCGCAGCAGGGAATCAGAATTTTCACAAAAACAATTCCTTGATTTATTATCCCTGATTGTTGTATGAAAAAAGGGCGGTGTCTCACCGCCCTTTACTGTTTTTGGGAAAGTAGGGAAGTCATGCTGAATACGTTTAACATATATTCAGAACTGAAAAATGTGCTGGATGACACGGCAGCCAGAAAACTCGCCCATGTTCTGGGAGAAATCTGCGAAGAAATACAGAATACAGTGCGAAAGGAAGATTTCAGCGAGCTGAAGGGCATAATAAAAGAACTGGCCCATGCCCAAAAGCGAACAGAAAACCGCATGGATGAAGTTGCGGTTTCTGTGAAAGAACTGGCCGAGGCACAGAAACGGACAGAAATCAAGGTGGAGGAACTCGCGGATGCGCAGAAACGGACAGAAATCAAGATTGGGGAACTGGCCGAGGCACAGAAACGGACAGAAAAATCACTGAAGCATCTGGCAGATGAACAGGCAGAAACCAGAAAGCAGGTGGGAGGACTTACGAATACTGTGGGATACAGACTGGAAGACCTGAGCTGCAAATATCTGCCCGAACTGCTGGAAAAAGATTATCGGATAAAACTCAAAGATCGTCTGACCCGGAAACATATTAAAGATAAGAAAGGAAATGATTTGGAAATCAACATAATCGGAGAAGGTGTCAGGGACGGCAGCCCGATTGCGGTTGTGGGAGAATCCAAAAGTCAACTGTCCAAAAACGATGTGGATCGCTTTGTCAAAAACCGTCTTTCCAAATTGGAAGGACTTTTTCCCGATATTTTTCCGGTGCTGGTCACCCATATGATCTCACAGCCGGATGTGGAGGAATACGCAGGGGAAAAAGGCATAGCCGTTTATTATTCCTATGATTTTGCATAAAACAGACAAATGAGAGTGACTGTATGGAAGAACTTCTTGAACTCAAAGCCTTTATCCAAAAAGGACAGTATGACGATGCGCTGCTTCTGATCGGAGAGATGGAAGAGATGAGCCGGGATGACAAAATCAACAAAATTTTCAGTTATGCGGAAATTCTTATCATCCATCTGATTAAGCAATACGCGGAAAAGCGTTCCACCCGTTCCTGGGATGCTTCCATACGGAATTCAGCCTATAAAATCAATTATATCAATAAAAGAAGAAAATCAGGCGGATATTATCTTTCCAAACCCGAACTGAATGAGATTCTGAATGATGTGTGGCCTGTGGCAGTCATGCGGGCTTCCCTGGAGGCTTTTGAGGGACAGTATGATGAGGTGCAACTGACAAAGATGGTGGATGCAGAACAGATCAAAGCGGAGGCATTGCGGCTGATAATACCCCGGGAACAGGCAATATGAAAAATTTTTCAATTAGTTGACTTATTCTCAAGAGTAATGGATTATCGGATTTTCCGGAACAGTGGCTGACCAAGCGGCCATTCAGCTTCCTGTTGAAGTGTCGTGACATTGATCTGCAGGTCATTTCCCTTATCGAATTAAGAAGATGCAGGAGTGTCAGACGGAAAGTTTGACAGAGATTTATGAATTGTTTCAAAGACCCGATCTTTCCGTTCGGAACTCCTTTGTCCTTAAATATCCTTAAATTTGGAACTGTACGCAAATGGCACAGATATCCCATGATCAGAATTTCAAAAACCTGTTTCTGGATTTTCCTGTGGAAGCACTGGAATGGATACTCCCGGAAACCCTGCAGCAGTTCGGACCGGTTGCAAAATATGAATTTGTCCGCCAGGAACCGAAAAAACAGAAACTGACCGATGCCGGTTTTCTTCTGGATCTTCCCATTCTGTTCACGTTCCGGAACAGGAAGCAGATGCTGTTATGGCTGACGGAATTTCAGGAAGACAAGCAGAAGTTTTCCATATACAAACTTCTGCACTATACAGCGGATAAAATGGAAGCATACCCGGAAGCTTTGGTTGTCCCCACCGTGATCTTCAGTGACCGGCGCAGATGGAAAAAAGATGTCATACGGCAACTGGATGCGCAGTTGAACAGCCGTGTGCTCCTCCATTTTGAATACATTTTTCTGAAACTGTTTGATTATCAGGCCGCAGACTATTATAATTGCCCCAACCCGGTTGTGAAAATCCTGCTTCCCAAAATGCAGTACAAACCGGAAGAGCGATGGGAAGTTATCCGGCAGGCATATATCGGCCTGTTTCAACTGGCATCTGCTCCTTTGTTTCAGAAATATGCTGACTTCATTGATATTTATGCCGAAGTCGGAGAAGAGGAGCGTGACATGATCCTCAGTGAAATGAAGGAACGAAAGGAGTTTTTTATGATAAGAAAATATTTAATGGAAGAAGGGTTGCAGAAAGGATTGGAGAAAGGATTGCAGAAAGGATTGCAGAAAGGATTGGAGAAAGGATTGGAGAAAGGGCTGCACGAAGGCCATCTTGGCCTTTTAAGCCGTCAGATGATGAAAAAATATCAACGCCCTTTTGACGATATGAAAATTCTGGACGGATTGCGGCCTGAAGACATGCTTGTTCTGGGAGAGATGATACTGGATTGTGATACATTCTCCGACATTGAAAAATGGATTCAGCAGCGTAAAACAGGGAATCTCTCTTGACAATTTTTCAAAAACAGAATGCTGCAGACCGCATGCCGGATATCAGAGGGTGTTTGAAAAGTCTGTTCTCCACTCTTTTGGGAGGATTTTCTGTATATCCGTCCGGCAAATCCCCTTTAAGGTGATTTCTGAAAATGAATGCCCCTGTTCAGTCATCTGAACGATTTGACAACTTTTGAAAAGTTGTCAAATCCGGGGGATGTTCTTTTCCGGAAATCGACTCCCCCCCTTTTAAAAAGGGGAAAATGATGACGGAGAGAGTTTTCAGACACGCTCTCAGACCATGGACAGCTTTCAAAGGTATCACTGATATGAAAAAATTTCAGGTTTTTCAGGTATTTCCCAATATTCCCGAACCGCTGGTCTTTCTGGAGACCCTTTCCCGGAATATCTGGTGGTGCTGGCAGTATGACGCGGTGGATCTGTTCCGGCGCATTGATCCCCGGCTCTGGGATGAGTGTGAACGCAACCCCATCCGTTTTCTTACCTTTGTGCCCCAGAAACGGCTGGAGGAACTTTCCCTTGATCCGAGTTTTCTGTCCCATATGCAGAGAGTGAGGGAAAACTATGAAAGACTTCCCTGTGTCAGCACAGACAACTACAACATTATTTTTCAGCAGCAGGAAACCATTGCCTATTTTTCCATGGAATTCGGAATCCATGAAAGCATTCCCCTGTTTGCCGGAGGGCTGGGCATTCTGGCCGGTGATCATCTCAAAGCCGCGTCCGATATGAACCTGCCCCTGGTGGGTGTGGGACTGCTTTACCGGCAGGGATATTTCCGGCAGTTTCTGGATCAGGAGGGATGGCAGCAGGAGGAATATCCGGAAACCGATATTTACCATCTGCCTATCCGCAAAGCCAAAGACATGCAGGGAAATGAACTCCGGGTTTCGGTTGACGGCCCGGCCGGTGAAATCCGTGCGGCTGTGTGGTGTCTGGACGCGGGATGTGTTCCCCTGTATCTGCTGGATACCAATATAGCGGAAAATTCTGTCTATATTCGGGATATCACCTCACGTCTGTATGTGGGGGAGCAGACCATGCGCATTGCCCAGGAAATGGTGCTGGGCATCGGAGGAATGCGTGCTTTGGAGAAAATGGGCATCCGTCCGGCAGTCATTCATATGAATGAGGGGCATTCCGCATTTTCCAGCCTGGAGCGGCTGGCCCAGACCATGTCGGCCTACAAAGTGGATTTGAAAACTGCTTTGGAAATTGTTCCCAGAACCACCATATTCACCACCCATACACCGGTGGCTGCGGGCAATGAGGAATTTCCGCCGGATCTGATTCGGCCCTATCTCCTTCCTCTGGAGAAAAAACTGGGTGTCAGTGCGGATGAAATCATCTCCTGGGGACAGCCGCCCGGATCCAACCATTACACCCCCCTGTCCATGTTTGCCCTGGGCGCAAGAATGGCCCAGTACTGCAACGGTGTCAGCCAGTTGCACGGCAGGGTGGCACGGCATATGTGGACACATCTGTGGCCCGGAAGACCCGAAGATGAAATTCCCATCGGCCATGTCACCAACGGTGTGCACATTGCCTCCTTTCTGTCCCATGAGAATGCACAGCTTTTTGACCGCTACATCGGGCCGGAATGGCAGAACCATCCTTCCCGGCCTGACAATGCCCGGCGCATTGATGACATTTATGACGAAGAACTCTGGCGAGCGCATTCCATGAGCCGCGCGCGGCTTATCCGCACCTGCCGCAAACTCATGCTCAGACAGTACAAACGCAGAAATGCGCCCAGAGAGATTATGAAACGCGCTGAACTGGTGCTGGATCAGGACGTGCTGACCATTGCCTTTGCCCGGCGCTTTGCCACTTACAAACGCGCGTATCTTCTGCTGCAGGATCCGGATCGCTTTGAAGCCATCCTGACGAGCAAAACCACTCCGGTGCAGTTTGTTTTTGCGGGAAAAGCCCATCCGCGGGATCATGAAGGCAAGGATCTGATCAAAAACATCATTCAGTTTGCCCGCCGCGCGGGTGTGCGGGATCGGATCATCTTCATTGAGGATTATGATATCTTCATCGCGCGTCATCTGGTGCAGGGCGCAGATGTGTGGCTCAACACCCCGCGGAGGCCCCTGGAGGCATGCGGCACATCCGGCATGAAGGCGGCCATCAACGGCGTGCTCAATGTCAGCATTCTGGATGGCTGGTGGTGCGAAGGATACGCGGAAGACAGGGGATGGCGCATTGGCAACGGTGAGGAATACACGGATTACGGTTATCAGGACGCTGTGGAAAGCCAGGCACTTTACAATGTTCTCGAAGATGAGGTGATTCCCTGTTTCTATGATAGGAAAAACGGGGACATTCCTGTCCGCTGGCTGAAGATGATGAAGGAATCCATGAAAATGGGAATGCGCATGTTCTGCAGTCACCGCATGGTCGCGGAATACAATGAACGTTTTTATAAACCTGCAAAAGAAAGACTGCGGCATCTGGTGACTGGCAATGCAAAGGATGCGGCTGCCCTGGCAAAACAGAGGGAGCGGCTGGGCAGACTGTGGAAAGACATCCGCATAGATTATCCTGAGCGGCAGTCTGAAGGGCCCTTCCGGGTGGGAGAGAGCTTTCAGGTCACCAGCATTGTCAATCTGGGCGAACTGCGGCCGGATGATGTGGAAGTGGAACTGTATTACGGAGTCCTGCGCTCGGTGGAAGAGCTGAGCCGCAGTGAAGTGCAGACCATGACCATGCTGGAGGCTCACGGGAGCGGCATCTATCTCTATGCCTGTGATATTGCCTGCCGTGTTTCCGGCAGATACGGCTTCACCACCCGTGTCATCCCCAAAGGGGATGTATGGACGAGATTCATTCCCGGATTTATCACCTGGGTGTAAAGAGGGATAAGGGATTATACCAATTCTCCATTGAATTTGTGCAATTCCTGCCCCCCAGATCAGGGGCGGGGGAGTCCCGGACTGAAAACCGGGGACACTGAAATGATCCGGAAACCGGGCCAAAATTCCGTCTCACTTCATTTCGGCACTCCGGAATCAGATAAGCATATTTTCAATGGTGAATCGGTATCAGAGGGTTAGGGATTGGGGATTGAGGATTGGGGGGACAGAAATCAGACTCGATGATGATGGACTCCATCCCTTACAGCCACCTCGCTGATCCCCATTCCCTCCAACCCATCCCTTATAACCCCTTATTTGGAGGTAAAACTATGACAGAATCCAGAAAAAATCCCCGCATTCTCATTGTAACCCCGGAAGTGACCTATCTGCCGGATCGCATGGGAGATCTGGCCAATTACATGACGGCAAAGGCAGGCGGTCTGGCTGATGTGTCTGCCGCACTGATCAGCTCCCTGTTTGAGCAGGGTGCGGATGTGCATGTGGCCCTTCCGGATTACCGGGCCATCTTCAGCGACCGGCTGGCCCCGTTTCTGAAAAAGGAGCAGATCACCATTCAGGACACCATGCCGGAAGAACGGATTCATCTGGTGGAGGATCGGGCTTTTTTTTACCTCAACCAGATCTATTCAGGCGACGGTCTGGAAAACACCAAGCTGTCTCTGACCTTTCAGCGGGATGTGATCAATTACATTGTTCCCCGCGTGAAACCGGATCTGATTCACTGCAATGACTGGATGACGGCCCTGATACCGGCAATGGCAAGGGAAATGGGAATTCCCTGCCTGTTCACCATCCACAATATCCATACCGTCAAATGTCCCCTTTCCTATATTGAAGACCGGGGCATTGATGCGGCCTCTTTCTGGAAGCATCTGTATTTCGGCCGGGTTCCCCAAAGTTATGACGAATCCCGCAACACCAATCCTCTGGATTTCCTTTCCAGCGGCATTTTTGCCGCGCATTTTGTCAACACTGTCAGTCATACCTTTCTCATGGAAATCATACGGGGACAGCACGGTTTTGTGGAACCTTCCATACGGAGCGAACTGACAAACAAATGGAATGCCGGATGTGCGGCAGGCATTCTCAACGCGCCGGATCCGGGTTTTGATCCCAAAACAGACAAAGCTCTGTTCCGCAATTACGGGCCTGAGGATCACAGCCGTGCCAAGAAGAAAAACAAAGTCTTTCTGCAGGAATCTCTGGGACTGATTCAGGATGAAAACGCACCGCTTTTTTTCTGGCCTTCCCGGCTCGATCCGGTTCAGAAAGGCTGTCAGTTGCTTGCGGAAATTCTCTACAAAGTGATTTCAGATTACTGGGATCAGAACCTGCAGTTCATTTTTGTGGCCAATGGCGAATACCAGCGGCATTTCAAGGACATTGCCCGGTTTCATCATCTGGAAAACCGCATGGCTGTATGCGACTTTGATGAACATCTGGAGCATCTTTCCTATGGTGCTGCGGATTTTGTGCTTATGCCATCGCGCTTTGAACCCTGCGGACTGCCCCAGATGATCGGTCCAAAATACGGAACCCTGCCTGTGGCACATGACACAGGCGGAATTCATGACACTGTGGAACATATGAATGTCGCTGAGAACCGGGCAACGGTTTTTTGTTTGAAACCCATGACGCGGGCGGGCTGTTTCGGCCATCAAAGGGGCTAGTTCACGCTTTTCATTCCATGTCAGCTGATATTTCAAAGAACGGCAGATAAAAAGAGTGATGGAACATGCTGCCCGCACCTTCACCCATGAAGTGACTGCGCGAAATTATATCCGCCTGTATGAGGAAATGCTGCAGCGGCCTTTGATCAACACCTATTCATAAGGAGCAATTTTTTGTTACCGCAGGAAAGTTATATCAGCCCGGAAGAATATCTGGAAATGGAAAGAGCATCTGAAAGCAAAAGCCAGTACATTGACGGTGAGATCTTTGCCATGGCCGGAGCCAGCCGGAACCACAACCGGATCTCATCCAATCTGGTCAGAGCCATCGGCAACCAGCTTGTGAACACTTCCTGCAATGTGTATTCCAGTGACATGAAGGTGAAAATTGACAGGACAAAATACACTTACCCGGATATTGTCATAACGTGTGAAAAAGAGGATTTTGAGGATGAATCCGAGGATGTTCTGCTCAATCCTCTGATTATCATTGAAATTCTCTCAGATTCCACAGAAGCGTATGACCGGGGCAAAAAATTCGCTTTTTATCAGCGCATTCCCTCTGTGAAGGAATATTTTCTGGTTTCACAGCATTGGTGCTGTGTGGAGAGATATGTCCGTCAGGACAGCAGAATCTGGCGGTATTCCGCTTTTCAGGAAGCTGACAGTCTTGTGGTTTTCAGTTCTGTGAACTGTGAACTGCCCATAGCGGAAATCTACAGAAATATCGTATTCAGAAAGAAAGGATAAGATAATGACCATTCTTGTGAAAGATTTGGCGGAAAAACTGAATCTGCGGGTTGCAGCCGGAAAAGCCGGGCTGGATCGTGCGGTGATCAACGGATACTGCGGGGATCTGCTCAGTGAAATCATGGGAAATGCGCCGGAAAACTGCATCTGGATCACGGTTCAGGGACATCAGAACATCATTGCTGTGGCCGTGCTGCGGGAAATGGCAGCCATTGTGATTGCCGGAGGCCATCAGCCGGATGAGGAAACCATGGAAAAGGCAGAAAAAGAAGGCATTCCCCTGCTGCTGTGGCCCGGTTCCTCCTTTGATCTGGCAGGCCGTCTGAACCGTCTGGGTGTGGGAAGTCCGGCAGAATAAATCTGAAAAAACTGACAGGGAGGCTGCGGATGTCCCTTATGCAAAGACACGCGGATCTGCATATCCATACCTGCCTGTCTCCCTGCGGAGACTGGGAAATGAGCCCCCGCGCTGTGGTGGAAAAAAGCAGGGAAAAAGGGCTGGATGTCATTGCCATCTGTGACCACAACTGTGCGGAAAATGCCGCTGTTGCCATGCGGCTGGGCGAAAAAGTGGGAGTCTGCGTACTTCCGGGAATGGAAATCTGCACCAAAGAGGAAGTGCACATTCTGGCCATTTTTGCCGATATGAAAGCGGTTATGGCCATGCAGGAATATGTGCTGGCCCATCTGCCGGGAACCAACCGGCCGGATTACTTCGGATACCAGATTATCGCGGATGAAAATGACGAGGTAATCGGGGAAAACGACAGAATGCTTATTGGTGCAACCACCCTGTCCATTGAAAAAATTGTGGAGAAAACCCATCAGTTTGGGGGATTGAGCATTGCCGCACATGTGGATCGGCAGGCATTCGGACTTATCAGCCAACTGGGCTTTGTCCCCCCGGATCTGCCTTTGGACGGCGTGGAAGTCTCCTTCCGCATTCCTCTCAGGGAAGCGCGGCAAAAGATTCCGGGCCTCCGTCATCTGCCCTGCATCACCTCATCAGATGCCCATTTTCCGGATGACATCGGAAGAGCGCGTACAGAAATGATCATGGATACGCCCTGTTTTGCGGAAATCCGGCTGGCTTTGCAGGGCCGGGACGGAAGAAGTCTTGTTATATGAAATTGGAATCAGGAAAAAAACATGCGTGAAATTTCCCTTCATATCATGGACATTGCGGAAAACGGCATAGCAGCCGGTGCCGGCCGCATTGAAATTCTTGTGAATGAAAACCGATCCGGCAATCTGCTGACAGTGGAAATCAAAGACAATGGCCGGGGGATTCCCCCGGATATGCTGGCCAATATCACAGACCCTTTTGTCACCACGCGCACAACCCGCAGAGTGGGCATGGGGCTTTCCCTGCTCAAAGCGGCAGCCGAGCGATGCGGCGGACAGTTTGAGATTCATTCCGAAGTCGGAAAGGGAACGCGTACAGCAGCCACTTTTCAGTATGATCACATAGACCGTGCGCCGCTGGGCAGGATGGTCAGTTCCATAATGCTTTTGATTGCAGGACGTCCTGATATTGATTTTGTTTACACCCATATTGTTGACGGAAAAGATTTTGTGCTGGATACAGCCGAAATCAAAACAGAACTGGGGGAAATTTCCATTGGGGAACCTGCGGTCATCCGCCAGTTGAAGGAATCTGTTGAAGAAATGCTTGCACATTTGCCTGTTGCCAGTGAACAATGAACACAAGGAGGAGGGAAGGATGAGACTGTTGACACGTTCGGATTTTGACGGACTTGGCTGCGCTGTGCTGTTAAAGGAGGTCGGGGTGATTGATGACATCAAATTCGTTCATCCCAAAGACATCCAGGACGGCAAAATTGAAGTCACGGAAAATGATCTCCTGGCCAATGTTCCCTATGTGAAAGGATGCGGACTGTGGTTTGACCATCATTCCAGTGAGGAGGAAAGAAAAGCCTATGGATCATTCAAAGGGGTCAGCGACACTTCCGCCCCAAGTGCTGCACGTGTGATTTACAATTATTACGGCGGCGACAAAAAATTCACGGATTCCCACATCCGAAATCTTGTGGCAGCGGTTGACAAGGCCGATTCCGCAGATTTTGGCGCAGAGGAAATTCTCAATCCCGAAGGATGGGTGCTGCTTTCCTTTATCATGGATCCCCGTACCGGTCTGGGACGATACAAAGATTACAAAATCAGCAATTATCAACTGATGATGGACATGATCGGCTACTGCCGGACCAAATCCGTGGAAGAAATTCTGGAACTGCCTGATGTGAAAGAAAGAGTGAATCGCTATTTTGAGCAGGACAGACTGTTTCGGGAAATGATCCGGGCCAATACTGTCGCCCGGGACAAAGTGATTGTCCTGGATCTGAGAAATCAGGAGGAAATCTATACCGGCAACCGTTTTCTCATGTACAGTCTTTATCCGGAGCAGAACATTTCCATACAGGTGATCTGGGGACTGAACCGCCAGAACATTGTCATGACCTGCGGTTACAGCATCATCAACAAAACAGCAACTGTGGATGTGGGCGCGCTGATGCTCAGATACGGCGGCGGCGGACACCGCAGGGTGGGAACCTGTCAGGTTCCTGTGGAAGACGCGGACAGGGTTCTGGAAGAACTTGTCACGGAAATGAACCGGCAGTGAAACAAATCTGATGTTTTGATATCGGCCTGCCCCTTTGGGCAGGCTGTTTTGTATGAAAGAACCTTTTCCGCAGTTGTTTTTTTGACAGTGGGTCAGATTGGTTGATAATATCATTCCTTCCGGGATTCTGATTTGTTTTTTTGGCATTTTCCTGTAACAATGTCAATCTTTTCGGATTTTTTCCGGCCCGGCATCAGCGGACAGATCAACGGATTTGATCCACTGCCGATTTTTTGCAACTTCATCAAAGGAATCGGGATTCTCTGACAAAACATCTTGCTTTTTCAGTCCAGTGACTGTAATTTCCGGAATCATCGGAAGCAGGAATATTTACTTTCACATATTTTCCGTGTATGCTGGATGCGGGATAAAATATGAATCAGAACAGAATCAGAGCCTTTATCGCGTTTCACCTGCCGGAGGATGTGCAGAACCACATCCGGGAACGGCAGGATCATCTGCGCTCCTGCCAGCTTCATCTGCGCTGGGTTGCTCCGGAAAACATTCATCTGACCCTGAAATTTCTGGGGGATATAAATCCGGATGACACAGAGCGGATTGCGCAGGCCATGTCTCAGGCTGTGCAGAACACGTCTTTGCTGCATCTGGGAGCAAAGGGAATCGGCGTTTTCCCCAATATGCGCAGAGCGCGGGTGCTGTGGACTGGACTGACAGGGGATACCCACAACCTGATTGCCTTGCAGAACCGGCTCGATGATCGGCTGGCAGATCTGGGATATGAAAAAGAATCCCGGCCCTTCAAAGCCCATCTCACTCTGGCACGGGCAAAGGAAAGCCCTGATCCCAAAAATCTGCTCGCGGCAATGGAAAAATTTGCTTCCTTTGCTTCTCCCGATTTCACTGCCGGGGAACTCATTCTCTGGCAAAGTCATCTGCACAGATCCGGCGCGGTTTACACAAAACTGAAAAGTGTCTTTCTGACATCCGGTTCATAAAATTTTTCTGATCTCAAAGAGTTTCTCCTTCCTGCAGAGCAGGAATGCGGACAGCAAGTGTGCAGACAAAAAATTTTCATCTATTCAAAAAACCGGATTTTTCGGAAAAATCCGGTTTTTCTGAAAACACTGTGCCCCAGGATTTATACCGATTCTCCTTTGAAATCATATCGTCAAACCTCAGAACCAATATTTTAAGAATATGGTTCAAAATGAGGCATTCTGCATGATGCTGGCAAAGGCTGCGGGGCTGTCTGTTCCTTCTGTGTTCATTCACAAAGGAACCCGGAATGCGCTTTACATCATTGAGCGTTATGACAGGATAAGACATGCGGATGGCAGTGTTTCCCGGAGGCATCAGGAGGATTTCTGTCAGGCAATGGGGCCGCTCTCCCATCAGAAATACCAGAGTGAGGGAGGCCCGGCGCTGGCAGACTGCTTTGATCTGATCCGGAAAAACAGCGCGCAGCCGCTCATTGACAGAAAAAGGCTGATGGAATGGGTGATTTTCAATTTTCTTATCGGCAATGCAGATGCCCATGCCAAAGACATTTCTCTTCTGTTTCATGGCAGCAAGGTATCTCCTGCCCCATTTTATGATCTGATTTCAACCCTTGTGTATCCGGATCTGGTTCCCAAAATGTCCATGAAGATCGGAGGGTAGAACCTTTTCCGGTTTCTTCAGATGCGTCATTGGGAGCGTTTCGCAGAAGCAATTGATGTGAAACCCGGATTTCTGTTTTTGACTGCCGGGAAGATGGCGGAAAAAGTGAAAAAGGAATCTGCGAAACCTGCCGCGCAGTTTGTTCCCCGATACGGAGGCAAAAAAGTGACAGAGGGAATCTGCCGGCTCACAGAAAAACATGCCGCATTTTTTTAAAAATCAGAAAATTCTCATTTCAACTGAAATTCCCATGAATCCCGCACAACACTCACCTGTTCCGGAACTTCCTGCAAAAACAAAGAAAATATCTTGCTTTTTCCACGCATGGATCGTATTTTCCGGATCAGGGAAACAGGGCATCTTTACTTTCTTTTTTTTTCCGTGTATGCTGCAGATGGACACGAAAGGCTGACATGTGGCAGTATTTGCAGGAAATGGAATTCATTGTCTGTTTTGATCTCAAATCAAATGAAACAGTGAATCCGGAATATTGGCAGTAAAAACTGTTTGATGTCAAAAAGAATGGCAGAAACAAATGTCGGCAGAAAACAGGGCATAACCGTCATTCCTGTGGCCGGGTTATCGTTTCCCGCTGAATTTTTTATCAACCCAACGCATAATATTCCATTATGAAACAGATTCACATATTTCAGGAGGATCGTATGAGTGTTTCAGCAGAACGGCAGAAGGCCGTAGAGAGTGCCATGTCCCAAATCGAACGCCAGTTCGGCAAGGGTTCCATTATGAAACTGGGAACCAGGGAAGTGATTGAAGTTCCTGTGATTCCTTCCGGTTCCCTTGCACTGGATCGGGCTCTGGGCATCGGCGGGTATCCCAGAGGACGCGTGATTGAGATTTTCGGGCCGGAATCATCGGGCAAAACCACTCTGGCTCTTCATGCTGTGGCAGAAGCCCAGAAAATGGGCGGCATTGCAGCCTTTGTTGACGCGGAGCATGCGCTGGATACCGTTTATGCCAAAAAGCTGGGCGTAAACTGCGATGATCTGCTGGTGGCACAGCCGGATACCGGGGAGCAGGCACTGGAAATCGCGGATATGCTGGTGCGCAGCGGCGGCATAGATGTGCTGGTCATTGACTCGGTCGCGGCTCTGGTTCCCCGTGCGGAAATTGAGGGGGAAATGGGCGATGCGCATATGGGACTGCAGGCCCGGCTTATGTCCCAGGCTTTGCGGAAACTGACCGGAACCATTGGCAAAACCATGACATCCGTGATTTTCATCAACCAGATTCGCATGAAAATCGGCATTGTGTTCGGCAATCCGGAAACCACCACCGGCGGCAATGCCCTGAAATTCTATTCTTCCGTGCGTCTGGATATTCGCCGCACCTCTTCCATCAAGGACGGTCAGGAACTCATCGGCAACCGCACCAAAGTGCGGGTGGTCAAAAACAAAATGGCCGCGCCCTTCAAAGAGGCCGAGTTTGACATCACTTACGGAGAGGGCATTTCCCGCGTGGGCGATCTGCTGGATATGGGTGTGGAAACCGGCGTGATTGAAAAAAGCGGTTCCTGGTATTCCTACAACGGCGAGCGCATTGGTCAGGGACGGGAAAATGTCAAGAAATATTTCACAGAAAAACCGGATGTTTACAATGAGGCTCTGCAAAAAGTCAGGAGCAATATGGGCCTTTCCAAAGCGCCGTCCGGTTCGCCTGATGATCCCGTGCCGGAAGAAGGGGAATAAAAAAACTTAACCAATGCCATTGATGCGGGAAGTGCAGGTGTGCCAAACTTTCAGTTTGGACTCGGGATGACTTGTTTTTTGCATAAATCAATGGCATTGTCCCCTCTGACCTCCGGAAAAACATTCCGGGATTTCTGCTCATCATAAATGACTGCAATACAATCCCCGGTCTGGCCTGTTTCCGGAATCATCATTTCAAGTCCCCTATATTATATGGAGAAAGCATGACAGGCAACGAGATACGCAGACAGTTTTTGGATTATTTCAAAAAATACGATCATCAGGTGATACGGAGTTCCTCGCTGGTTCCCCAGGTCGATCCCACGCTGCTGTTCACCAACGCGGGCATGGTGCAATTCAAGCGCACCTTTCTGGGCGAGGAGAAACGGGACTATGTCCGGGCTGCGACCTCCCAGAAATGCGTGCGCGCGGGCGGCAAGCACAATGATCTGGAAAATGTGGGATACACAGCCCGGCATCACACGTTTTTTGAAATGCTGGGCAATTTTTCCTTTGGGGATTATTTCAAGGAAAAAGCCATTGAATTTGCATGGGAACTCCTCACAGAAGGGTACGGTCTGAAAAAAAAGGATTTGTGGGTTTCCATTTTTCTCGATGATGACGAGGCGGATCGCCTTTGGCAGAAAGTGGCCGGGGTTTCGGCAGACCGGATTGTGCGCTTTGGGGAAAAGGACAATTTCTGGGCTATGGGCGACACCGGCCCCTGCGGACCCTGCTCGGAAATTCACATTGACCGGGGTGCGCACATGGCCTGCGGCCCGGACTGCAAAATCGGATGTGACTGTGACCGGTTTCTGGAAATCTGGAATCTGGTGTTCATGCAGTTCAACCGGGACGCGTCCGGCAAAATGACGCCCCTGCCCAAACCCAGCATTGACACGGGCATGGGACTGGAGCGCATTGTTTCCATTCTGCAGAACGCTCCCACCAATTACGACACAGACTTGATGCGTCCCATCATGGAAAAAACCGGCGATCTTTCCGGCAGAAATCTGGGCGAGGCAAAGGAATCAGATATTGCCATGAAGGTCATTGCGGATCATTCCCGCGCGATGGCCTTTCTCATCGGAGACGGGGTTCTGCCTTCCAATGAGGGCAGAGGTTATGTGCTGCGCCGGATTATGCGCCGTGCCATCCGTTACGGCAGAAACATCGGACTGACCAGACCTTTTCTGCATGAAACCGCAAAAGTGGTGTTTGACATTATGAAAGGGGCTTATCCCGAACTTTCCGAAGCACAGGCATTTATCACCAATGTTATTGAAAATGAGGAAATCCGTTTTTCCGAAACTCTGGACAAAGGATTGACGCTGCTCAATGAAACATTGGGGGAAATGGAAGCCAAAGCCCAGACGCAGGTTCCCGGAGATGTGATTTTCAAACTCTATGACACCTTCGGCTTTCCGGTCGACATTGTGCGGGATGTGGTCAGGGATCGGAAGATGAGTCTGGACATGGAAGGCTTTGACAAACACATGGACGGACAGCGGGAGCGTTCCCGCACTGTGGTCAGTTTCACTTCCCTTGCCGAGGCATACAAAAATCTTTCTGCCAAAGGCGTGAAACCGGAATTTGTGGGGTATCATTCCACTGCTGCGGAATCCGAAATTCTGCTGATGGTGCAGAACGGAAAGGAAGTGGAAAAATCCGCCATAGGTGAAATCGAAATGGTGACAGCCAAAACCCCGTTTTATGCAGAATCCGGGGGCCAGATGGGTGATAAGGGAACCATTTCCGCGAACAATTTTGAAATGCGGGTGACAGATACAGTCAAAGATCCGACAGGACTGATTATTCACAGGGGAGAAGTCATTTCCGGAACCGTGTCCAAAGGGGAAAATGTGATTATGGCTGTGGACACGGACGCACGCAATGCCACAGCCCGAAATCATACAGCGACACATATTCTCCATGCCACGCTCCGCAAAGTGCTGGGCGATCATGTCAAACAGGCCGGTTCTCTGGTGTCTGCGGATCGGCTTCGCTTTGACTTTACCCATTTCTCCCAGATTGCCCCGGAAACTTTGGATCAGATTGAAACCATTGTCAATGAACGCATCCGCAGAAATGTGCCTGTGGGCATTGAGGAAATGGATGCGGAAAAGGCGTTTCAGTCCGGCGCAATGGCCCTGTTTGAGGAAAAATACGGGGATCGGGTGCGCGTCATTTCGCTGGACACCTTCAGCAAGGAACTCTGCGGCGGAACCCACTGCCGTTTCACCGGAGACATCGGCCTGTTCAAAATCCTGAGTGAATCCGGCATAGCCGCAGGCGTGCGGAGAATCGAGGCAGTGACCGGCGCAGGCGCTGTCGAGGCTGTTCAGAAACATGCGTCAATTCTGCGTCAGACCGGGGCGTTGCTGAAGGAAAAACCCGATGCCCTTGTGCAGAAGGTGGAGAAAACCCTGGCCGAGCAGAAAGCATTGGAAAAAGAGCTGGAAAAACTCAAGGCGCAGATGGCTGTGATGTCTGTCGCGAGTGTGGATTCAGATATACGGGAAATCAGCGGGGTAAAGGTGCTGGCCCGGAGAGTCGCGGCGGACAACCCCGGTTCTCTGCGGGATGCGGCAGACAAATTCCGGGACAAAATCGGTTCCGGCATTGTGGTTCTGGGCAGCACCGCAGGGGAAAAGGCCATGCTGATTGTGGTGGTAAGCAAAGACATCTGCAAGAAATTCAATGCAGGAAACATTGTCAAACAGGTTGCTGCAATTGTCGGCGGAGGAGGCGGAGGCCGTCCCGACATGGCCCAGGCAGGCGGAACCCGGCCGGAAAAACTCGATGAGGCACTCGCGGCTGTGTATGGCATTGTGGAGAAGATGCAATAAGTAAGTCAACGAAAATTTTCGGGTATAAAAAAAGTAGCATAAGCTTCCAGCTTGTGCCTGCTGCATAAACACTGTCCTGAAATCTTTATACCCGAAGATTTATGGAACACCTGTTAATGCAATCCATGATGCCAAAGTGAAAAATTGTCTGTGTGTTTGTTTCCCACAGAGATCACAGAGTTTTGCACAGAAGACACAGAGAGATTGTGTCTGAAAAGAAATTTTTTTCTCTGTGTACTCTCTGTGGGAGTTTTCCTCTGTGTCCTCTGTGGGAAACCTTTGAACCTGTTTATCCGGGGGAATCCCTGAAAACAAAAAGGAAGGATTTTGCTATGAACGCCATTCAGTTGACAACCCTTGTGGATGCAGACGGTATTCTGAGACTGCAGATACCGCTGGCAATGCCGAATCAGCGAATAGAAGTGATGATAATCGCTCAGCCTTTGTATCAGGATGAAAAAAAAGATATTTCCAAATGCGGTTCCGGCTGGCCCCGGGGTTTTTTTGAGGCAACTGCCGGTTCTTTCCGTGATGAGCCTCTTGAACGCGGCGATCAGGGGGAATATGAAAAACGGGAGATGCTGAAATGAAATATCTTCTGGATACAAATGCCTGTATTCACTATCTCAATCATGAGGATTCCCCTGTCAGGAAACGCATGGAACTTATGCTGTCCGATGATGTTGTGATCTGTTCTGTTGTAAAGGCTGAACTCTGGTTTGGTGCAAATAAGAGCAGACGAAGGGCAGACACAATGGACTCGCTTGAATTTTTTTTCAGAACCCTGTCAAGTCTGTTTTTTGATGACAAATCGGCTTTAATTTACGGAAAAATCAGGGCGGAACTGGCTACAGCAGGCAGGCCGATTGGCCCCAATGATTTGATGATTGCTGCCATTGCAATGGCAAATGATATTACTCTGGTTACGCACAACACCGGAGAATTTTCAAGAGTGAAAGGATTGAAAACAGAAGACTGGGAAATATCTGAACCAGTATTATCATGTAAGAACAGTTAGTTACAGGATTAAGGGGGACAGTTTTCATATTCACAGGCCGGTTTGCCGTTTCTTTCCATCAATTTAATTAACGGAAACCGTTCTGTAACGGATGTGTCCCATCTTTTCGATGGGAATGTATAACATGCCAAACGGCAAAATGACAATTTTTAATCAAAAGGAGAAGGAAAATGAAACGTTTTTTCAAAGTGTCATCAGTTGCGTGCGCTGTTTTCATGTTTCTGGCTCCGGTGGTCTCTCTTGCAGGTACACAGTTTGAGATCACTCCGGCTGTTGCCGACAATCCTGCGGTTGAACTGTTTGCAAACAACCCCAATGCAAAGCTGGATAACTGGTTTCTTACCGCATCGGAGCATTGGAAAAACAGAAGCGGTGACAGTTGGGAAAAGTATATTCAGCAGCTTACCTCTCCGAATCCGCCCGTAAATCCCCCAAGTCCGCCTGCGCCGCCTGTGAAACCTGCCATGCCGATCTGTGAAGCCACAGGAGAGGGCAGGTGTTTTTATATTTCAAAAC
>JAWKPW010000029.1:0-55787 GCA_041390465.1 Desulfobacterales bacterium
GGATTCCGGGTAATTGACGCGACCTGCCCGAAGGTCATCCGGGTGCAGACCATCATCCGCAAACACGCTGCAGAGGGACATGCCTGCATCATTATGGGAGACAGGGAGCATCCCGAGGTTACCGGGCTTTTGGGATTTGCCGGTGAAAAAGGATTTGTGGCCGAGCGCCTTCAGGAACTTGCGGATCTGCCGACCTTTGAGAAGGCCATTGTTGTGGCCCAGACCACCCAGAACGCTCTTTTTTATGAGACTGTCAAAAAATGGACGCAGCAGAACTGTCCCCATTACAAAGTGTTTGACACCATCTGTGATTCCACAGAGCGCAGGCAGGCCGAGGCCAAACGTCTGGCAGAAGCTGTGGATGCTGTGGTTGTGGTGGGCGGCCATGAGAGCGGAAACACCAAGCGCCTGGCCGAGGTGGTGAAAGAAGCCGGAAAACCGGTCTTCCATATTGAAACCGAGGCGGAACTGGATGTGGAGGCCCTTTCTGCCGCAAAACACATCGGCATCACCGCAGGCGCATCCACTCCCAACTGGATTATCAAACGGATTTACCGGGCCATTGAATCCCTGCCTTTCAAAAAAGAATCAGCCTGGCGCAGGCGCCGTCTTGCCATACAGCGATTTCTTATTCTTACCAATATTTATGTGGCATTCGGTGCGGGCTGTCTCTGCCTTGCCTGCTGCAGACTGCAGGGCATTTCCCGGCCCGTTCCCTATATTGTCATCTCCTTTCTTTATGTGCTTTCCATGCACACCCTGAACAATCTTACGGGAATGCGGGAGGCCCGGTACAATGATCCGGATCGCGCGGCATTTTATGATCAGCACAAAATTGCCATGATTCTGCTGGCCCTGATTTCCGGGGCATCAGGACTGGCCGTGGCAGCAGGCGTGGGCATTTCTCCCTTTCTTTTTCTTCTGGCCATGAGCATATTGGGACTTTGCTACAACCTGAAAGTGATCCCGGATTTTGTCCGCGAAATGAAATACCGCCGCATCCGGGATATTCCGGGTTCCAAAACCGTACTGATTTCCCTGGCCTGGGGTGTGGTGACAGCCCTGTTTCCTGTGCTGGCTGTGTGGAACAGCTTCCGCCTTGGCACCATGCCGGTGTTTGTCTGGGCTTTGAGCATGGCCTTTGTCCGCACAGCCTTTTTTGATGTTCTGGATATGCAGGGAGACCGCATTGTGGGCAAGGAAACCATTCCCCTGCTGCTGGGAGAAAAACTGAGCATCACGTTTCTGAAATGTGTCTGTGTTTTTATCATGCTAACGCTGTTTCTCACCGGAGCCTTCGGGGTTTTTCCGGGGCTCAGCTTTGCCTTGATCCTCTGTCCCCTGATTCTGCTGCTGATTATCTCCGCGCATAAAAAAGGACGCGTCCTGCCGGGCATCCGGCTGGAGTTTCTGGTGGAAAGCCAGTTTGTTCTTTCCGGTGTGATTACTCTGGGATGGGCACTTTTCCGTTAATTTTGCATTTGAGACAATCCGAATTCAGTTTCGTGAACATGACAGCGGTGAATAACAGAGAAATTGCATTTTGAAAGGATATCATCATATGAAATTAAAAATATTGTGCATAATGCTCATGGGGCTGATGGCAGCAGGAAATGCCGCTGCACAGGACAGGGAGCTGACGCAGGCTTTTCTGGACGGTATCAATCAGTACAAGACCGGGGAGTTTGCCGCGGCAGCGGAATCTTTTCAGAAAATTGCGGACGCGGGCATCCGCAACGGAAAACTTTTTTACAATCTGGGCAACGCGTATCTCAAAAACGGGCAAATCGGGGCTGCCATGCTCTGGTATGAACGCGCGCTGCTGCTGATTCCCGATGATCCGGATTTGCGTTTCAATTATGAATATGCACTGACCCTGCTCAAAGATGACAGAGGCGAAAAAAACATCAGCATTGTCCGGATTCTGTTTTTCTGGAAATACCTGCTCAGTTCCCCGGCTGTGCGCATCCTGGCGATTGTGCTGAACGCCCTGTTCTGGATTATGGTGACGGTACGGCTTGCAATGGGCAGAAAACTGCTGAAAACGCCGGTGGTGCTGACGTTGATTCCCGCGCTGGTCTTTTCCCTTACAGCCATATACAATTATTATGAATCCAGATATTTGCGTATGGGAGTCATTCTTTCTGAGGAAGTTGCGGTGCGCTCCGGACTTTCTGAGGATGCAACCGAACTCTTCCGGCTGCACGGGGGAACCAAAATACAAATTGAGAGAGAAAAAGACGGATATTGCCGCATTGTTTTCACAGAGGACAAAATCGGATGGATACGCAGTGCGGATGCAGGCGTGATATAAAGCATTTTTTCTCTTTTTCAGGCTGAAAATCAGTAAAATCTGTCAAAATTCAGAACCGGACAAAAAAGCATTCCCTGCGTCAAAAATACGAATTGCAGCTCGTCGCAAATGGATTGATACCAATATGTTTTTCTCAGTTACCTGGAGACAGAATTCAGTATCATTTCACTTGCGACAAGTTATAATACCAATTCCCCATTGAAAAGATACTTGCAAGCAGGAAAAAAAGAGGTTTTTGTGTGTTCAAAAAACCGGATTTTTCGGAAAAATCCGGTTTTTCTGAAAAACTTATGTTTCAGATCAATGGCGAATTGGTATAAGTCTGTTCTGAGGGATGTCAGGCGCAAAGGATACAACGACCGGCACAAATGGAACAAAAAAACTGTACCTGCCAAGTTTGATTCGTGATTTCACCTTCACAGAAAAACCGGATTTTTTGGAAAAAACCGTTTTTTTTGCAGATCACAGCTTCAGGATTGACAAAGCACTATCCTTTCCTCTTCTGCAAACGATCGGGAAAGCTGCCCCGAATCAGCATCGTCAGTTCCTGCACAGATTCTTTCATCTGTCCGGCCCTCTCTGTGAGCGCAGCCGAGGCAGCAGCATATTCTTCCACACTGTCGGCATTTTTCCGGGCCGCATTTTCCATTCTGGCCCCTGCCTCGCGCACCCGGCCAATCTCCTGTGTCTGGTCTCTGAAAGCGGAGGCAATCTCATGGATCAGTCCGGATATCCTGCTGTTTTGTTCCATGGCTGAGTGAAATGCTGCATTGGCCTTTTCCACCAGCATGGTGGCCTGTGTGATTTCCAATACCGTATTTTGGATCATTGTCTGGGTGGTTTCCGCCTGCTGCGCGGTGCGCAGAGCCAGATTTCTCACCTCCTGGGAAACAACGGCAAAACCGCTGCCCGCGCTGCCGGCGCGTGCTGCCTCTATGGCTGCATTCAATGCCAGCAGATTGGTCTGAAATGCAATTTCATCAATGAGGCGGATGATTTTTCCGGTTTCCTCCCCCCTGCTTTTCACCTGTTCCATGGCCGCCGCCGCAGTTTTCATGGTTTCCGCTGCTGTGTGCAGGGACTTTTCTGTTTCATTTCCGATACTGCCTGCCTCATGGGCCTTATCCGCATTGGCTGCATTCATGGCAGAGATATTTTCCAGAGAGACTACCATTTCCCGTCCTGCTGCGACCTGCGCGGAAGCCCGGTCTTCCAATCCTCCTGCTGCGGCCCGAACATTGACGGAAACCCTGTTCAACTCCTCTCCGCATTCTGACATGGCCCTGCAAATGCGGTTTACCGGACGCAGAATGTTTTTCCGGTTGAAGAAAAAGGCTGTGATCAGCACTGCCGCAGTTACGGAGAATATGCACAGAACCAGTGTGGCCATCTGTGTGAAAAACATATCCCGGATTTCTTTTTCTCTGACCAAAACCTCCTGTTCAATGTCATCCATATAAACCCCTGTGGCCACCACCCAGTCCCAGGGTTTGAAATATTTTACAAAGGTAAGTTTGGAAAATGCCTCTTTATGCCCGGGTTTGAACCAGTGATAGGACGAAAAACCTTCCCCGTGTTTTTCTGTGATGTCAACCTGTTCAAGCAAAATGTCCTTGCCGTCCGTATCTTTGTAAATCGGATCCGCTATGGCGCTTCCAATCAGATCTGCTCTGGGATGCGAGACCATTTTTTTTGTCGCCATGCTGAATATGTAAAAATAATCAGTGCCATCATTGCCATATCTCATGGAATTGACGGTTGCCACCGCATTTTTTTTCAGCTCCTCCTCAGCCGTTTCCATATACACACCGGTTCCGATGATCCAGTTCCAGGGTTTGAAGAGTTTCACATAGGAGAGCTTGGGAACAGGTTCATCCCTGCCGGGTTTGGGCCACAGATAACTTACCGCTCCTTCTCCCTGAGACTGGCAGACCTGCACCATTTCAACAAAGAGTTTTTTGCCTGCGGGATCCTGAAAATCGGACAGGTTTTTTCCTTCCATTTCAGGCTGAAAGGGATGCATGATCATCAGGGGGCAAGTGTCATTGATCCAGAAATAATCCTCATTTCCGTAGCGCAGTTCCCGAATCACAGACAGGGCGGTGCGTTTTTTTTCCGCTTCCGGAAGATCTTTTGCCTGATACAGGGAATCCATGACCCCGTAGGCCACATTCACCAGCTCCTTGAGTTTTTTTTCATAAATGATCGCAATTTTCTTTGGGTCAGTGGCATCTGCAAAGGTTTTTTCCAGAAAGACATAGACATTGCTGACAAGGTTTTCCAGAGACTGTTTTCTGTGTTCCACCAGTGCATTCTGATAGGCCAGAATCTCCTTTTCCCCGTTTTTTTTTATGGAATAGGCAGAGATGACAAGGGACAGTCCGGAAGACAGGAGAATCCCCCCGATGATCAGGAGGTTTATTTTCTTGCTGATGTTCAGTTTCATGACAGTTCCTCCGGCGGATTGGCAGTATGGAATATGAAATTTCTATGGATCGGAGATACTTGCATGAGCATATGTTTTGAGATGCAGGAGATATGAATCTCTGCGTTTTTCTGGGGAAAACGGTTTTTTTGAACTTGTCCTGACTGTCCGTTTTCAGACGGCTGATGCTGTCTGTCCCATGATATTCAGCACAGAGCGTGCTTGAAACCTCCCTCACTCATTATTTTTCCTCCTTTTTAAAGAGGGATTGAGGGAGATTATCCGTCCGGCTGAACTCAGGGCGACGACTGCCCCTTTGCAAAGGGGAGAGCAGACTTTTCAGACACGTTCTGCGGAGGTTAGCAGGATAATTGGATATTGGCAAGCAGAAAAAATTATTCCGCCATCCGGGTTCAGGGATATTTCTGTGCGCGGATGCCGCAGAAATTTTGGCTCCTTCCCCTGATTCTTTACACAGTGTAAAAAAAACGGACAAAATATTGTCTGAATCCGCAGCGCACATGTTTCATCTTCAAATCTGAATTTCAATATTATCAATTAATTAATTCATAATCCTCCTGCGAGCCATTTCAGGCATATCTCTTGCGTAGCTTATGACCAGTTTGAAATTTAAGCCCCTCTGCTTCCTTCCGGGGATGGAAATTTTCAGATTTTTCCCGCCTCAGAAGGGGCGGGTTTGTTTGTGATCATCCAAAATCCCAATTGCCCATTTTCAGCAGTACGGGATGATAAGGGTTTTCAGATTGTCTGACTTTTGCATCGGAGGTGTTTTCATGAATCGGATTCTGACCTATCAGGTTTACCCAAGTATTCCCAAGTCCCTTTCCTTTCTTGAGATTCTTTCCCGGAATCTCTGGTGGTGCTGGAAACCCCATGCCATTGAACTGTTTCGGCGCATTGATCCGCGTGTTTGGGAGGATTCCGGCAGAAATCCCATTGTTCTGCTGGCCAATGTTTCCCAGAAACGACTGGAGGATCTGTCCGCGGACGACAGTTTTCTGGCCCATATGAATGTCGTAAAAGAACGTTTTGGAAAAAGGGTGGCCTATTCCGTGGACTGGTCTCAGACACCCTACGGGCAGCAGAATGCCATTGCCTATTTTTCCATGGAATTCGGCCTTCATGAGAGTATCCGCATGTTTGCGGGCGGTCTGGGCATCCTGGCCGGAGATCATCTGAAAGCCGCATCCAATATGTCCCTTCCTCTGGTGGGGGTTGGCCTGCTCTATCGCTATGGCTATTTCCGCCAACTGCTCAATCAGGACGGATGGCAGCAGGAAAAATATCCTGAAACGGAAATTTACCATCTTCCGCTGGAACGGGTCAGGGACGCGCAGGGCAATGAAATCAGCATTTCTGTAAGCGGCCCTGACGGCGAAATCCGCGCAATGGTGTGGCGGATCCATGTGGGCAGGATTCCGCTGTTTCTTCTGGATACCAATTTGCCGGAAAATCCTCCTGAAATCCGGGAAATTACAGCCAGACTGTATGTGGCTGAGCCGAAAATCCGGCTGGCCCAGGAGATTCTTCTGGGGATCGGAGGAATGCGGGCTTTGGCAGCAATGGATATTTTCCCCAAAGTCTGCCATATGAATGAAGGCCACTGCGCATTTTCAGCCCTGGAACATCTGGCCCGGCTCATGTCCCGGCACAAACTGGATCTCCGCACAGCACTGGAGATCATTCCCCGCATTACCGTATTCACCACCCATACACCGGTGGCCGCCGGACATGATGCCTTTCCGGCGGAACTTGTCAGACCCTATCTTCTGCCTTTTGCGGAACATCTTGGCACAAATGTTCAGAATATTCTTTCCTGGGGGCTCGCGGACGGACACGATGCTGACGAGGATATGTTTTCCATGTTTGCCCTGGGCATCCGCATGTCCGAGTACTGCAACGGTGTCAGCCGTCTTCACGGCGGAACTGCCCGGAAGATGTGGGCACATCTCTGGCCCGGACTGCCGGAGAACGAGGTTCCCATCTCCCATGTGACAAACGGCATTCATGTTTCCACATGGATATCTCCGGAGATATCCCTTCTGTTTGAACGGCATCTGGGACCGGAATGGTATATGAGTTCCCGAAAACCGGAGAATATCGGCCGCATTGATGAGATTTACGATGAAGAACTCTGGCGCGCGCATGAAATGAGCCGGACTCATCTTATCCGCTATGTCCGGAAAATGATGATCCGCCAGTATGAACAGCGGAATGCTCCGAGAACTGTTGTTTCCGGCATTGAGTCGGTTCTGGATCAGGATATCCTGACCATCGCGTTTGCCAGACGGTTTGCCACTTACAAGCGAGCGCATCTGCTGCTGAAAGACCCGGATCGTCTGGCTGCGCTCATCAGCAGTGAAACACGTCCTGTTCAGTTTGTCTTTGCAGGCAAGGCTCATCCCAGAGACGAGAAGGGGAAAGAACTGATTCAGCAGCTCATCCGCTTCATCCGTGAGCCCCGTTTCCGGAACCGGATTGTGTTTGTGGAAGATTATGACATGTGCCTGGCCCGGCACATGGTGCAGGGTGCGGATATATGGCTCAACACACCCCGCCGTCCCTATGAAGCCTGCGGCACTTCCGGAATGAAGGCTGCTGCCAACGGTGTGCTCAATATGAGCATTATGGACGGATGGTGGTGTGAGGGATATGCGCCGGATCGGGGATGGAAGATTGGAAACGGGGAAGAATACGAAGATCATGCGTATCAGGATTCCATTGAAAGCCAGGCTCTTTACAATGTTCTGGAAAATGATGTGATTCCCTGTTTTTATGAGGAAAAAAGCGGTGAAATCCCCACCCGGTGGATTAAAATGATGAAGGCTTCCATGAAAATGGCCATGGGCGAATTCTGCAGTCTGCGCATGGTGGGGGAATATGAAAGGCGCTTTTATGCCCCCATTGCGGAGCGTTTTCAGGAACTGACTGAAAACAATGCCCGTGAGGCCAGGGAGCTGGTTTTGCAGAAAGAACGGTTTGAAAAACATTGGAAAAATATCCGTGTCGGTCTGCCTGCGCAGGAAATCAGAGGGCCTTACCGGGTGGGCGATTCCTTTGCTGTGTCCGTGCTGATTCATACGGGCGAACTTCATCCCCAGGAGCTGGATGCCGAGCTTTACTACGGCCATATGCGGTGTGTGGATTCTTTGGAGGCCATCGGCACGGTTCCCATGAGTGTGGCAGAAGATCGCGGAAACGGTGATTATCTCTACCTCTGCACAGTGCCCTGCAAACGTTCAGGCCGCTACGGCTTTACTGTGAGGGTGACCCCCCGCGGAGATGATTTCAGCAAATTCAGCCCCGGACTGATTGCCTGGTCATAACAGACTGCAACGGTTTCCTTCCCGCGTTCCGGGTCAATGCCATCCCTTCAGGCAGTTCCCGGAGTGCGGAATGTTTGGCACTCACCTGCAATTGTTTAACGGATATTATAGCAATTCTCCATTGCAAAATAGACGGTGAACCGGCATTGCCTTCCGCAAACTATGATTTCAGTGGAGAATTGGTATAATTCCTTTATCCTTTCCCCAGCCCCTCACCGGGACATATACCATTGCCTGAAACATTTGGCAGGCATTCAGGACATCCGATTTTTTCAGACCTGAATTCCGCACAGAAAAACTCTGTGCCACTCTGCGGTTAAAACATGCTCAGCAGAATGACCAAAATATTTTAAGTATCGTTACAGAGAAAAAACTCGGCAACCGGAGCAAAAAGGAATTCAGCGAACATCATGTGTTTTTCCTCTATTACACAACCAAGTTGAATTTTACAGCATAATAAACTGAATTTTTTCAAAAAATTCAGTTTGTTAATCACTGTTTCATCCTGTAAAAACCAAGTTGGTCATGTACTGTGATGATGCGGAAAACTGTCTGTCCAAACTGTTTGCGGATATGACAAAGCAAGATGAAATCTGAAAAAATTTCGGTGGGAACCCGACAAAGGGATAATTCACTCCCCTCCGGAACTTTTTCAAGATCGAAGCCCCCTGTTCCTGTATCTGACCGCTTGCCTTCCCAACAAAAAAGTGTTATTTTTCCAAATTGTAACCTCTTCGCCTTTTTTCCGGCAGAAAAGCAAAGTGGAAAAAAGGTGTCTTCCGGGGTTCCAGGGGAAAGTTTGGGAGCCGGGCAATCACCTGCGGTGAGCAGAGCGAAATGTTTCACAAAGATAATCTGTGCAAAAATACCATTTTTGCACTCCTTCGGAAAGTTTTCAATCTGCTGACACGCAGTTCATACTTGTCAATGCGAATGAAGAGTCAGATTCCGGTGAGATTTGACAGGGTTCAAAAAGCTGCCAAATTCTGCATAAATATGCAACAATTTTTTTTTTGTTGATTTTAAAATATTTAAGGAGATTTCCGGAGAAGAACATCCCCCGGATTTGACAACTTTCCGAAAGTTGTCAAATCTTTCAGATAACGGAACAGGTACATTTATTCTCAGAAATCACCTAACGCTTAATTCACATTACCAATAAAAAACATTATGCCAAAAGAGTTATCCATGAAACATGCACAGATTTTTCCTCTGCTGGTTTTTTGCCTGATTTTCTCATCGTGTTCCTTTTTTGATCCCCTGACACGGGATAAGCCCGAAGGGGACATACCGGAGGCGTATTCCTCCGGCAGTTCACAGAGAGAAGAAGCGGAGCAGTGGTGGAAAACTTTTAACGATCCGGAACTGGATCTGCTGATTGCACAGGCTTTGCGTGAAAATTTCAGCCTGAAGGAAGCCTGGGCACGGCTGCGGCAGGCACAGGCTTTGGCTGTGAAATCCGGTGCGGATTTGTACCCGGAAGTAAACCTGAACACAGAGATTGGTCAGGGACGGCAGCGCACAAAGACAGATGCCGGAACCTCGACCGGTTCTGCGGAAAATTACACCTTGGGACTGGCCAGCACCTATGAACTGGATCTCTGGGGCAGAATCCGCTCGGAAAAACAGGCCGCACGCCTGTCCGCTTCTGCCTCGCGGGAAGACGTGCGCACTGCGGCCATGACACTGGCCGCGTCAGTTGCCCAGCGCTGGGCAGGCATTGTTTCCATGCGGATGCAGAAAGATTTGCTGAAAAAGCAGTTGCAGACAGACCGGGTTTATCTGGAACTGGTGGAACTGCGTTTCCGCAAAGGCATGGTCTCGGCTTTGGATGTCTATCAGCAGAAACAGGTGGTGGAGGAAATCCGATCCCGGATTCCCCTCATTGAGGAACAGGAGCAGTTGCTTTTGCATGAACTGGCACTGCTTTTGGGAAAAACTGCCAGTTATCCCGTGCAGGTCAGCCGCAAATCTCTTCCGGTTCCGGAAAGGATTCCCCCGGCCGGACTGCCTGCGGATTTGCTTTCCATGCGGCCCGATATACGCGCAGCCGGGCTTCGTCTGCAGGCAGCAGACTGGGACACTGCCGCAGCCAGGGCGGATCGTCTGCCTGCCATCCGCCTGTCCGCGACTGCGCGTTATGCAGCGGATCAGGTGGATATGATTTTTGACAACTGGCTGCTCAGTCTGGCCGGAAATCTGAGTGCCCCGATTTTTGACGGTCAGCGCAGAGCAGCGGAAGTGGAACGCACGCTGGCAGCGGCTGATGAAAAACTCTGGGCTTACCGCAGAACTGTTTACACAGCCTTCAAGGAAGTGGAGGATGCGCTGGTCAGTGAGGAAAAAAGAAGACTGCACATCCGCGCTCTGGAACTGCAGATGAATGCGGCCAAAAGGGCTTTGGAGCAGGCAGATGAGCGCTACCGCAGGGGACTTTCCGACTATCTGCCGGTACTCACCCAGATTGTGAGTGTGCAGAATCTGGAGCGCAATCTCATTGAACGCAGAACCGAACTGCTCACGGATCGGATTCGTCTGCACCGCGCGCTGGGCGGATCGTGGATGAAGGAGGCGGAAAATGGATACAAGGGAGAAAAGAAATGAATGCAGAAAAAAGAAATCATACAGTGACAGATGAAAAAGACGGCTGCTCCTGTTCCTGTCATCAAATGGATCCGCGAGTTCGGTTTGCCCTGAAAACCCTTCTGCCTCTGCTGATTGTCAGTGTGGGCATTGCAGGCGCGGCCTGGCTGAAAAACAGCGGCCCCAAACCCCGGAAAAGCGAGCCCCAAAGCATGGTTTCCCTGGTGCAGGTCAGCCCTTTGGCACAGACACAGGAGCATGTGACAGTGGAAACCATGGGAACCGTGATTCCCGCGCAGGAAATGGTGCTGAAATCCCGTGTATCCGGAGAGGTTATGGAAATACATCCGGAATTCATGGCAGGCGGAATGCTCAAAGCCGGGGAAACCATTGTCAAAATTGATCCTGTGGACTATGAACTGAAACTTTCCCGGATGCAGAGTCAGGTGGCCAATGCGGTCTATTCCCTGAAAATGGAAATGGGACATCAGGCTGTGGCAAAACGGGAATGGCAGTTGCTGGGCTCCAGAAAAGCCGGGGATGCGGACAGGGAACTGGCTCTGCGCAAACCCCATCTGGAAAAGGTAAAGGCTGATCTGGAAGCTGCGCGTGCGGAACTGAAACAGGCTCAACTGGATCTGGAACGCACGGTGATTCAGGCTCCCTTCAATGCAGTGGTAAGAAGCCGGAACATAGAAAGCGGCTCCCAGATTTCCGCACAGGATCAGCTTGGGGAACTGGTGGGAACCGATGAATACCATGTGCAGGTCTCGGTTCCCATTGACCGGCTGGGCAAAATTGCCATTCCCCGTGAAAACGGTCAGAGAGGTTCTTCTGCCCGCATTGTTTACGGCGGCGGAAATGATGAGCGCACCGGCACAGTGATCAAACTGCTCAGTGATCTGGAAAACAGCGGACGCATGGCGCGTCTGCTGATTGCGGTCAAAGACCCTCTGGATTTGGAAAATCCCGAGGCAAAGCGTCCGCCCATGCTTATCGGAGAATATGTCCGGGTATCCATACAGGGCATGGAAATGCCGGATGTGTTCCGCATTCCCCGCACCGCGCTTCGGGACAATGACAGGGTGTGGATTGAAAAAGACGGCAAACTCATGATTCGGCCTGTGGAAATTGTCTGGAGGGACAGTCACACGGTTTTTCTGGCATCCGGTGTGGAAAAAGGGGAAAATCTCATTGTTTCCGATATTCCCGCACCCATTGAAAACATGCCGGTGCGGATTTCGTCTTCGGATTCATGAAGATTCAGCGGATCGAAGATTTTTCGCAGGAGTGCAAAAATTGCATTTCTGCATTCCGGAACCTGAAACCGTTTTTGCGGAACACATTTCAATCTGCGAACATTCTGTTTTTGCAATTTTTATGGAGCAAAAAATGACGGCTTCCATAAATGAAAAAATTGAAAATTTCATAACGTTTTCCAAAACCCTTGAAGGGTATGAAAAAGGGGAAGGACAGACATTTCTGAACCGCCTGTTTCAGGTGTTCGGCCATGCAGACTGCCATGATGCGGGAGCCAGGTTTGAAAAACGGCTCAAACCCGGCAAAAGCACGAAATTTGAGGACCTTCTTTTTCCCGGCAGAGCAGTCATAGAAATGAAATCAAGGGGAAAAGACCTTGCGGATCACATCCTGCAGGCAAGGGAATACTGGGACAGAAGTTATCAGGAAGAGAAAACCCCCTTTGTTGTTCTGTGCAATTTTGACCGCTTTCTGATATTCAACTGGTTCATGCAGAATTCTCCGCTGGATTCTCTGACAGTGGAAGATCTGAAAACTAGATGGCGCGCACTGGCTTTTCTGTCCAAAGAGCCTGTTGAACCGATTTTTGAGAACAATGTTGAAAAAGTGACGGCAGAAGCGGCTGAAAAACTGCTGAAAATATACCATTCACTGATTGACAGGGGGGAAGACAAAAAAAAGGTTCAGAAATTTGTGCTTCAACTTCTTGTGTGCCTTTTTTCAGAAGACATCGGTCTTTTTCCCATTGCGGATTATTTTCTGGCTTTGGTGCAGGAAGGCAGGAAAAATCAGTCTGCCAATGAATGGATAACCGCCCTTTTCCGGCAGATGAACAGTCCGAAGAAAGCCAAAGACGGCAGATTCAAAAATGTAAATTATTTCAACGGCGGAATATTCAGGGAAATCAATTCGATAGCACTTAATGCAAAAGAACTTGATCTGCTTGTGGAAACAGCGAAATTTGACTGGAGCAGAACAGAGCCTGCCATTTTCGGGAACATATTTGAATACAGCATGGACAGCAGGGAGCAGCATGCCACCGGAGCGCATTACACCTGTGAAAAAGACATAATGAAAATCGTAAGACCGAGCATTATAACGCCCTGCATTGAAAAAATAAACAAAGCCTCAACTCTGGAAAATCTGCTGAAGGCAAGGGAAGAACTGGGCAGAATCAAAGTGCTGGACCCTGCCTGCGGCAGCGGAAATTTTCTGTATATTGCATTGAGGGAATTAAAAACGCTTGAGATTGAAATACTTAAAAAAATCAGCGAAAATTTTAAAAGTTGCCGCATACAGGACATTTATTCTGTCATCAGACTGAAACAGTTTTACGGAATTGACAGCAATCCCTTTGCTGTGGAACTTGCAAAAGTCACTTTGTCCATTGGGAAAAAAATATTCAATGATCAACTGATTTCCTTTATAAAAAAGAACCAGCTTGCACTGGAGTTTGAAGACAGAACCCTGCCTTTTGACGATCTTGACAAAAACATCACAGCAGATGACGCTCTTTTCTGCCACTGGCCCAAAGCAGATGTTGTCATAGGCAATCCGCCTTTTCTCGGGGGCAAATATCTCCGCACCGAAAGAGGGGATGAATACGCGGAAAAAGTGTACAAAACCTTTCCGGATGTGAAAGGGCAGCCGGATTACTGCGCTCTGTGGTTCCGGAAAGCCCATGACAGCAGTGCGAAAAGAATCGGGCTGGTCGGGACAAATTCCGTGGCACAGGGAGTGACAAGAAAGGCAGGGCTTGAATATATCACACAAAACAGGGGAATCATCACAAATGCTGTTTCCACGCAGGTGTGGAGCGGAACCGCAAATGTGCATGTGAGCATTGTGAACTGGGTGAAAAACAGAAAAGATGTTCCGGATGAACTGAAACTTGATGAAAAGAATGTAGCATTTATCAATTCAAGCCTGAAAGCGCAGGCAGATTATACAGGAGCCCGCCGTCTTGCTGAAAACCGCAACCTGTCTTTTCAGGGATGTGAATTGTCAGGAAAGGATTTTCTGTATCTGCTGAAACCGCAAAAAAATGGATGGAATCTGACCTAGAGAGCAGAGGTTCTCAAACCCTCAGTGGACGGCAAATCTTTGGTGAATCCAGGGTGGAGCCTGATTGGGTGATTGATTTCAATGACATGCCATTGGAGCAGGCAATGGATATGAAATGCCTTTTGCGCATGTTGAAAAATATGTGAAACCTGTCAGAGATACAAACAATCGGAAAGCAAGAAAAATATACTGGTGTAGTTTGGGGAAAAAGGCCGGGAATGCGAAAAGCCCTGAACGGTCTGAACTGTTATTTCTGTCTTCCGAAAATCATAAAATCACCTGTTTCCGCACCATTGACATTTCCATTCTGCCCTGCGAGGGCAATATGGTGATCGCAAGTGATGATTTTTTTGTTCTTGGTGTATTGAATTCCCAAACTGCATCTGGATGGGTGGCAAAAGCAAAGATCAACACTGGAGGGACAGAACCAGATACACCAGCACCACCTGTTTTGAAACTTTCCCTTTCCCGCATAATGCAAAAAAAATTCATAAAGAAAAAGTAAGAGAAATAATGGGAACTTGAAACATTCAGGACAGAAGAGGCGATTTCGAAAATGCAGCATAACGGTTCTGTACAACAAATTTTTCAAAGAACCTTCCAGCCATCTTTCCAAACTGCACAAAAACTGGATAAGGCGGTGTGTGAGTGCTATGGATGGAAATACAGTGAAACCGGTTCTTTTAATGAAAACTTCTGTTTCTGCTGAATCGTCAGAAGCGGAATCTGAGACAGACTTTGGAGAGACGATTCCCGGTGAAATAAATAATCTGTCTTTCAAAATTTTTTGGGATTTGAAACAAGTTATTTTTATACATCTGTGTAATTGTGGTATTAGATAAAGAAGACAAGAGGCCGTTCTGCCGGGTCGGACATGGAAGCAGTTGGACAATTGAAAGGATATTATTATGAATACAGTAAGTTTTGAAAGCGGGCTCTTATCGGACGGGCATTTGTACTGTCCAAGGAATTTGCGCAAAAGGACAATGTGGAGTTTAAAGTGATTGTCTGTTTGAAGAACCAGGAAATGTCTGAACAGGATATTGAACTTTCAATATCACTGACAATTCAACGGATTTTCTCACAGAAGAAAGACTCAACTATTATTTGATGCTGGAAAATCTGGAATAATTAACTCAAGTTGCCAGTTATAAAAATCGTAACGATTTCAAAGGGCAAATTTTATGCAGAAAACAGGTAAAATTTATAACCTTTTGTTTTAACAATGTTTTTAAAATTACAACCTCTTTATAACTGGCAACTTGGGTTAATTATGAAAAAATTTCAACGCTCTCAGATATGGCTGGTAAATTTTGAACCAAGTTTTGGTCATGAATATCAGAAAATCCGCCCTGCTCTTATTATTCAGCATGACAGATATATTGAATCAGGCAACCTGCTGACGGTTATTCCGATTTCTTCCCAGGTGATGAATACTGCGGAACTCGACATTCTGATAAAGGCTGATTCCAAGAACAGACTTATGAAAGACTCATTGCTTAAAACAAAACACATCAGTTCCTTTGACAAAAGAAGTTTTTAAAACTTATCGGAACTGCTGATAAAAAAACGATGGCAGATATGGACAGACACCTTCAGTTTTTTATATTTGGCGAAAACTGAATTTCATTCAGGAAATTCCGAAAAATGCTTTTGATTATCATTCTCTTGAAATTAAAAAATAAAATCTGAAAACACCAAAATTTCTCAGGCTTTTTCTTCAGCAAAGGATTTATGAAAAACTCTCCATCTGAACAGGAATCTGCACCACAGAAAATTTCCATACAGCAGTTTCTGCAAATCCCCTGGATGGGACTGCGCACGGATTTGATTCTTTATCCGGGCCCAACGGATTTTGACGGCCAGCGCTCCTGGATTCTGGAAGATCCGGTGCGGGGGAACAACTTCCGGCTGGGGCATGCGGAAGGGGAACTGATTTACCGGCTTGGCAATCTGCCGGATCCGGATGCGGCAGTGGAGCATCTTTACAGAACCACGCCCCTGCGTCCCAGTCTTCAGGAAGTTGTGAACTTTGTCACCATGCTCCAGAGGGAATCCCTTGCAGTTCTTCCGGCTGAGGCTGTCATTGACAGGGAAAAGCAGAAAAAAGACATGGAAGCGCCGGGTTTTTTCCAGCAGATTATGCGGGGCAATATTTATTTCCGCATTCCCCTGCTGCGTCCTGACAGATTCCTGAACCGCACCCTGCCCTGGGTTTCCCTGCTCTGGTCTCCGGTTCTCCGCTGGATGTATCTGTTCTGCGGACTTGCGGGACTGACCCTTACCCTGCAGGAAATTGAACTTTACCTCAAAACCGTAAATTATCTTTTTACCCCTCAGGGCTGGCTGTGTTTTATTCTCTGCCTCGGTCTGCTGAAAACCGGTCATGAGTTTGCCCATGCCTATACGGCCAAACATCTGGGGCTTCATATCCGCAGCATCGGCGTGCTGTTTATCGTAATCTGGCCCCTGTTTTACACAGATACAACTGATGTGTGGAAAGTGCCGGATCGGCGCAGACGCATATGGGTCAGCATGGCAGGTGTCACCTTTGAACTGGTGGTGGCCGGTATCGCGCTGCTTCTGTGGGCTCTGCTGCCTGATGGCATTGTCCGCAGTCTCATGTTTTTTCTGTCCGGCACTTCCATTCTGTCCTCTGTGTTCATCAACCTCAATCCCTTTATGCGCTATGACGGGTATTATGTGCTTATGGATCTGTGGGGAGTGGACAATCTCCGTCCCCGCGCCTCCGCAATGCTGCGTCATGCCATGCGCAGACTTTTCCTGGACTGGAAAGGCCCCGCGCCGGAAATCCATCCCAAACAGCGCAGCCTGATTGTTTACGGCCTTCTGGCAGCACTTTACAGAATATCTGTTGGCATTTCCATTGCCCTTGCAGTCTACTGGCTGTTTTTTCCCATGCTGGGGCTCATTATTTTTGCTGCCGAAATATGGCTCTTTATTTTTTTCCCCCTGTGGATGGAAATCAGGGCAGTCATGGTGCAAAGAAAATTTCTGGGTTCCAAATTCCGTCTTATGCTCAGTTCTCTGCTTTTTCTGACAGTGTTCGCAATGCTGGTGCTGCCTCTGCCGCATACAGAGGATGTGCCTGCCCTGCTTGTGCATAAGGATGCCTCGGAAATGAAAGCCCAGGTTCCCGGAGAACTGCTCATGGATCTGCCCGAAGAGGGAAAAGAGGTAAAGGAGGGGGAACTGCTGGCCCGCATTGCAAGTGATGCGCTGGAATATGAAATGCGTCAGGCAAAATTTGATTTGGAAGGCGTGCGTGCGGCCATTCGCAGTCTGGGCAGCGGCGGGGAACAGGGCGCGCACCGCAAATGGCTGATAGCAGAAGAGCAGAGACTGCGCACTTCTGTGGAAAAATACCGGCAGGCTTTGGCACAGTTGGAAATCCGTGCGCCCATCAGCGGCCGGATCGCGGATGTGAATCCGGATTTGTACAAAGGAGCATTTGTGGCAAAGGATACCCGGCTGTTTACTGTGGCAGATCCCAAGTCCTTTGAAATAAAGGCATTTGTCCATGAAAAATTCATCGCTGACCTCAATGCCTCGGAAATTCTGCAAACCCATGTCCGTTTTGCAGGCCCGGAACTGCCGGAACTGGAAGCGGATTTTGCAGGCAAAAGCCTTTTCCCGGTACAGCGGCTGCCCAATAACAGCCTTTTTGATTTTTCCGGCGGCCCAATTGTGTCTGTGCGGGATATGTTCGGTGTGCGGCCCAGAGATGCCTATTTTGCCTTTACCTTCAAAGTGAAACAGACTCCGGAGCAGTTTCCGCACGGCCTTCCGGCATGGATGAAAATCAGAACCGCAGAAAAATCTTTTCTCGGTGATGCAGTCTCCAAAATTTGGAAACACATGCTGGAAAGGGGATTTTTTTGAACAGTCCCGTCAAAAACATCTGTCAGGAAGAGAATATCATTGGGACAATTTTTCAGCACTGTCCTGATGTGCAGGCCATTTATCTTTTTGGCACATACGGAACCGGGGATCAATGGCCTGACAGTGATGCGGATGTCGCCCTGCTTTTGGATGTGCAGGCTGCAAAGCAGGCCGATTTTTTTCTGTTCAGCGATCTGCATTCCGATCTGGAAGAATTGCTTGAAGGAAAAACAGATATTCTGAATCTGAGAAAAATTTCCACTGTGTTTCAGAAAGAGGTGATTATGGCAAATCGCAGAATTTACTGTGCAGATCTGTACGCTGCAGAGGAGTTTGAAATGCTGACCCTTTCTTTTTATCAAAAACTCAATGAGGAAAGAAAAGCCATACTGGAATCTTTTGAGGAAACAGGAAAGGCATATGCCGTATGAATGATGTGGTCATCAACAAAATTCAGACGATCCGGCGCTGCATTGCCAGAGCGCGCGATGAGTTTGAAAAATCCGGTGATGAGTTTGACACAGATTATACCCGGCAGGATGCGGCAATTCTGAATCTGCTGCGCGCATGTGAACAGCCCGTTGATTTGGCCAATCATGTTATCCGCACATACAAAATGGGAATTCCCGCAGGCAGTGCGGAAAGTTTCCTTCTGCTGGCAGACCAGTCTGTCATTGACCGGGAAATGGCTCTGCGTCTTGGCAGAATGGTTCAGTTCCGCAATATTGTAATTCATGAATACCGAAAAACACATATCGGCATTGTAAAAAGTGTGATACAGAAAGAGTGCGGAAATCTCCTTGATTTTGCAGCAAAGATAAAGTCATTTGTCGGAAAGTGCATATAATTTTGAAAAAACGGAGGGAAAAATGAAAGGCATTTTCAGAAAAACACTTGTTGTTTCTTTTGTTCTGTGTCTGCTTGTCTGCCCTGTTCTGAGGGAAACAGGTGCGGAATTAGTGGAAGATGATCCGGCGGCAAAGACCGAACTGCTGCCTTCAGCCGCGGAAGATACGGCCGCAGGAGAGGAGATGGGAACTGAGGAGACTTACAAAGCCTATCCTGCGCTGTTTGAGGCAAAGCAGAAGGCAGTGCTGTCGGCCGGGCTGGCCGGTTCCCTGACCAGTGTGAAATATGATGTGGGCGATCATGTGAAAAAAAATGCGGTTATCGCCACAGTGGATATTGGGGATCTGGCTTTGAAAAAGAAACGCAGCGAGCTGGCCCTGCGCCATCTGGAGGTTCAGGTCCGGGATCTGACGAATCTCAAGCAGCAGGGACTGGCCACCAATGAGGATCTGGCCAAATCCAAAATGGAACAGGATGTCACCCGTACGGATGTTGACATTTTCCGCCGCCAGATTGGGAAATCCACCATTTCCGCACCCTTCAACTGCATGGTGGTGCGCCGTCATGTGCAGCCCCATGAATGGGTCACAGAAGGCCAGCCGGTGGTGGATGTGGTGAATCTGGATATGATTCGGGCAGTTGCCAATATTCCCGCACATCTGGCCGTGCAATTGAAAAAAGACAGTGTTCACACCTTTTTTGTCACGGATTTGAATGCCGAAGTCAGCGGAAAAGTGATGGCTGTGGCACCGGAAGTGGATGAACGCAGCAATACCGCGCAGGTAATCTGGACAGTGGAAAAGGGTGATACAAACCTGCTGCCCGGCATGAAAGGGGAAGTCCGCATTGAGCCGTAAACCTCCGTCATTCACTGTCATGGGTGCAGCAGATTGGAACCGGGAGGAACAGCGGCCGGTTCCTTCCGAAACTCCGGCAGAAACGCGGAACGCCTCTCTGCCTCCAGATACACCGTTGCCGGATGCCGCCGCCACTCCGGAGAAAAAAAAGATTGAAATCCGGCTGGTTCCCCGGACAGGGGGGAGAGAGCAGCAGAACAGTTCTGCAAATCCGCAGGAGACCGCTTCTCCAAAAGGGCAAAACCGGGAACCTGAGCCGACCCATCCACCGGCTGGAAAAAAGAGCGGCGGTTCCGGTCATTCACTTCCGCCTCCGGCAGGTGCAGACCCGCGTCAGATCATTCTTGCCCGATTCATCCGTTTCTGCGCGTCTGTATTCTCCACTTCCCTGCCCCAGGAGGCGGCAGCGCTTGCTGTCAACCGTATCTCTGAAGTGGTGCGGGTGGATCGGGCAGTTCTGGTGCGCCTGAAGGGAAGAAATCCCATTGTGGCTGTCACCGGCGGCGGCATGGCAGCTCAGGACAGCGGATTTGCGGATGCTGTGGAATCTGTGCGGGATCGCTACAGAGGCCGTCAGGAAACCGTTGTGGTTCCCCGCATACCGGATGAGGCAAAAAAGAGTGTTCCCCATCTGTGGAAAATCCAGCAGAACATGGGAGGAACCCGTATCCTGTGGCTGCCGCTGCGACTGAGCCATGAGGAAAAAAATTTCCCCCGTTATGCCATGTGGCTGGAACGCTGGCAGAATCAGCCTTGGGAAAAAGGGGATATCGAACTGCTGCAGCATGCCGCTCTTTTCCTCGGACACGGTTTGGAACGGACAAAGTCAGAACCCCGATCCGGCAGACTGTTTTCCCGAATGGTTCCGGCAGCCATTGTTCTGACATTTCTGGCCCTGCCTGTGACCTCTTCTGTGACTGCCCCGGTCCGTGTCATGCCGGATCAGCCCCATCATATTTTTGCTCCCATGGACGGCATACTGAAAGAACTGACGGTGCGGCCCGGCCAGTGGGTGGAAAAGGGGGATCTGCTGTTCCGCTATGATGCACGGGTGCTGGATAAGCGTCTGGATGAGGCATACCGGAATGTTGCCGTGGCAAAAGCCAAGCTGATCCGTCTGGAAGGTGCGTCCCACAAAGATCCGGAAGCCCGCGCGGAAACGCCGGTGCAGGAACTGGAAGTGCAGCGTGCAGAGGCGGATGCCCAGTTTTTCGCAAAACAGCGTGCCCGGGCAGATGTGCACACGGCCAGACCCGGCGTGATTGTCCTTGATGATCCGGAGGCTTTGATTGGTGCGGCTTTGCAGACCGGTCAGGCTGTGATGAGTGTGGCTGATCCGACACAGACCAAACTTCGTATTATGGTTCCTGCCAGTGATGTGGGATTTCTGGAAAACGGTGCCAGAGTGTCTGTCCGGCTCGACAGCAATCCTCTGCGCAATCTGTCTGCGGTCATTACCCGTGTGGGATTTGAAATGAAAATATCAGAAGAACAGATTCCCTCGGTGCTGGTGGAAGCCATGTGGGTCGGAGAGATTCCGGAAGCAAAACCCGGACAGAAGGGAACGGTCAAAATCTTCGGGGATTCCACCTTCATGGGCTGGCAGATTCTGCGCAAACCCCTGATTATCCTGCGCACCGTGACAGGATTCTGACTATTACATAACCACATTAGTTTTAAGAGAATCGCTGTCTGATTAACAAACTGAATTTTCTTAAAAAATTCAGTTTATAATCCTATAAAATTCAACGCGGTCATGTACTATGGTTCTTTTACCAATTTTTGTCCTTTGCAGAACAGGAGGGAGGAATTGCAAAAATTGAGCGGAGCAGATTTTTTTTGCACAACCATAAAGGACAAAAGTTGAGGGAAATACTATATTCTTGTTGACATTTGCATAAACCCGGGGTGCAGTCTTTTCAAGGTGCGTTTTGGCTAATTCAGATCAATTTTCTGGCTTCTGCTGACATTTTTAGGCAGTACCTGACCAACTTGGTTTTTAAGATAAAACAGGGAATGAAAAAACTGAATTTTTTGAAAAAATTCAGTTTTTGATTCTGTAAAATTCAACATGTTTATGCAGTGGCGGAACTTTTTATGCTGAGTTTTTTAAATTTATAAATCAGTATATTACATAAAATCAGCATGAACAGTATCATGGATGTATGGTATAACTGTCTGTATTTATTATATACAGACAAAAATCAGCATCTTCTGAAAACATAATGATATAAGACAGTCAAATTTTAACCAGTTCGTGCAGACCCACTACCCATTTTTATAACCTTCTGAATTTGCTGAAACCGATCTTTCCGCAATGAACCCGGACAACCGGTTCCGGCAGGATTTGACAACTTTTGAAAAGTTGTCAGATCTTCATTCCCGCAGTCTGATCTGATACCAGTTCGCCATTGAAACCGTGCCTGTCTGATTCCGGAGTGCCGAAATGAGGTGAAACGGGATCCGGCCCGGTTTCCGGATCATTTCAGTGTCCCCGGCTTTCAGTCCGGGACTCCCCCGCCCCAGATCCGGGGGCAGGCACTGCACAAATTCAATGACGATTTGGTATCATACCAATTCGCCATTGAACTGAAACACAAGTTTTTCAGAAAAACCGGATTTTTCCGAAAAATCCGGTTTTTTGAACACACGGAAACCTCTTTTTTTCCTGCTTGCAAGTATCTTTTCAATGGGGAATTGGTATAATACCAAATCGAACACTGATCTGAAACATAAGTTTTTTCAGAAAAACCGGATTTTTCCGAAAAATCCGGTTTTTGATCTTTTTTCCTGCTTGCAAGTATCTTTTCAATGGGGAATTGGTATAATGCTGATTCCCCATTGAAACCATGCTTTTCAGAAGGCAGTGCCGATTCACCGCCGGTTTTATGCCGTGCTTTCAGTTTGCTGTGACCTTTGTGCCCTCTTTGTGTCCTTTGCGGTTAAAAAAAGCATGATTTCAACAGCGAATCGGTATCATACCGATTCTCCATTGAAAACATGCTTTCTGCCGGATCTGTTTTAACCGCAGGGAACACAGAGAGGGCACAAAGCATGTTATGGCATTCCTGAAAGTGACATGGAACTTTTCAGGAAAACCTGCAACACACAGGTGAAGTTGTTATGCTCCTAAAAACAGAAACTGTGCCGGTGGGCGAATACCGCATCACAGCAGACAGAAACAGGGAACTGCTGACAGTGGTGGGCTCCTGTGTTGCTGTGGTGCTCTATGATGCCAGACAGCATCTGACCGGAATGCTCCATGCAGTGCTGCCCGGAGACAGAAGCCAGTACCGGGACGGAGATCGTTACGCATGGTACGCGGATACGGGTGTGCATCTGCTGATACAGGAGATGATCCGTCAGGGAGCGGAAAAGGAAAATCTGCAGGCCGTGCTGGCCGGAGGAGCGAATCTGCTTTCACTCGGAAAAGGTTCGGATATTGGCATCAGAAACACCCGCAGTGTGGCGGAGCATCTTGGAAAAAACAGCATACCGGTCATCCGGAATGAAACCGGAGGAAACCTGGCCCGCCGTGTCCGCGTGTCTGCCGCGGACGGACAGGTGTCCGTCATTTCCCTGGCAGAGGGAATCGCACAGCCGGAAAGTGGAAACACCGAGCAGAATTTTGCCCCCCATGATCTGAAACTGCTGTGCCGGCAGATCATGAATCTGAGACCGCATCCTGTGTTTGCCGGAAATCTTCTGACCAGAGTGCATCAATCTCCGGAAAACATTGACTGGGAAAAAATACGCGTGCTGATTTTCCGTGATCTGCCCTTCGCCCTGCACTTTTTCCGGGTGCTCAATTCCCCCTGTTTCGGAAAGCAGGGGGAGATATTCTCTTTTGAATGCGGTCTGCGGCACTTTGGCCCGGTGGCCTTCCGGCGGATATGTGTGGTGACAGCTCTGGCGGGATGCTCAGAATATGCTGAAACCCACCGTAAAATTTCAAAATCAGGACTGTCCCGGCACTGCCTGGCCGCGGCCCTCATTGCACAGCATTTGGCAAAAAACAGAGAACCGGAATTCAGGGAAAAGGCATTCACTGCTGCCATGCTCCATGGCACGGGAGCCCTGCCCCGTCTTTTATTTCAAAAGCATAATCTCTTTGATTTTAAGGAAAACATTTTTCCACATCAGAACATCGGATACGGCAGACTGGGCGGTCTGATTCTTTCCGGATTTGGAATACCCGAAAATCTCTGTGCGGCTGTGATTTCCCATGAATTTCCGGAAGGAGACGGGCGGAAAAATCTGCCGTTCAGCGCATATGTCCATATGGGCTGCGCACTCAGCCGCATGCTGGGATTCACCACTGATGCGGAATCCCCTCTGTTTCTTTTGTCTCCTGAAATTCTGGGACAGATGCGTCCGGATCGGGAACTGTCTGCCCTGCTGCCGGAAATTCTGGAGAAAATAAAGGCCAATGGGCTGACACCCGGTTTCGCTCCTGATGATGCCCAGCATCCCCCGGATCGCTTTTTTCTTGCAAGTTGGACAGATTCTGATTAAAACAATCAGACAGTTGGGGTTTGACCAAAAGCTGTCCCGAACAGGACAGAGGGATTCGGAGAAAACACTTTTTCAGGGAAGTGGAACGGCAAAAGTGTCACCTGTTTCTGATGCCGGAACAGGGAATCTCCGGCAAAATGGACAATTCCTGAACACTGAAACCGGCATCCCGGCAATTTTCAAATCTCTTAACTTCCCCATGCGGAAAACACAGTTTCATTCCTGGCAAAAGATTTGCCTGAACGCGGGGGTGAACGTCACAGTATCCCCTTGCACAGGAAAGGTTTCAAATGCGGGGTTCCATCCTTTTGGCGGTCGATGACAAACCGGACAATCTTTTTGTCATCCGGCAGATAATAACGGAATACTGTTCCGGATTCACTGTGCTTACAGCTCCGGATGCTGCATCCGGGCTGTCTCTTGCTTCCCGATCTCTGCCGGACGTGGCACTGATTGATGTGCAGATGCCCGGCATGGACGGCATAGAAATGTGCCGCCGTCTTAAAACAGATCCGAAAACAGCCCATATACCCGTCATCCTTCTGACAGCGCACCGGGCCAGTCCAGCGCTGAAGGTTACGGGACTGGAGGCCGGAGCGGATGATTTCATTTCCAAACCTGTTGACGGTGTTGAACTCTCTGCCCGTATCCGGGTGATGCTGCGCATCAAAAAGGCGGAAGACAGACTGCGGCAGGAAAGGGAAAGTCTGAGGGCCACTGTCACCGAGCAGAATGGGCAGTTGCAGGATATTGAAAAACGATACAAAATTCTTTTCGACAATGTAAATGACGGCATCCTTGTCCGCAGCTTTGAAGGACACATACTGGATATCAACAGGGTAAACTGTCAGCGTCTGGGCTATTCCCGCGAGGAACTCCTGCGGATGAATGTGGCTGAGATCATCAGCCCGGAAAGTGCTGAGGAACTCGCGGACCGGACACGCAGACTGGGGGAGCGGGGAAGTCTGGTGTATGAATTGTTCCACAAAAGACGGGATGGCATCATTTTTCCCGTGGAATCAAACAGCAGAGTGATTGAATATGAGGGACGGCAGATGATTCTGACTGTATCCCGTGATATCAGCGAACGGAAACAGGCAGAAGCGGAAAAAAATTTCCTGCAGGCACAACTGCAGCAGTCTCAAAAGCATGAGGCCATCGGCACACTTGCCGGAGGCATTGCCCATGATTTCAACAACATTCTCTTCCCCATCATCGGTTACACGGAAATGACCATGGATGAGATTCCCGAAGACAGTCCGGCATACAGCAATCTGTATGAGATTCTGAGGGCATCCAGACGGGCTGCCCAACTGGTGCAGCACATCCTGACCTTCAGCCGAAGCACCGAACAGGAAAGAAAGCCGCTCCGGATGCAGGTGATTGTCAAGGAAGCCCTCAAGCTGATCCGGGCGGCCATTCCCCAAACCATCAGCATTCACCAGGATATCGACAGCAACTGCGGCCCGGTTCTGGCCGATCCCACCCAGATTCACCAGATTGTCATGAACCTGTGCACGAACGCGTATCATGCCATGCAGGAAAAGGGCGGAGAACTCCGGGTTTCCCTGTGTGAAGTCAGCATTGCCCCGGAAGATCATGCCGGTGATTTGAACAAGCGTCCAGGGCCTTATGTCCGCATGATGATCAGCGACACAGGCTGCGGAATGGACAAGAGCGTGATGGATCATATTTTTGATCCCTATTTCACCACCAAGCCTCCGGGAAAGGGAACAGGCATGGGACTGGCCGTTGTGCACGGCATTGTGAAAAGCTGCGGAGGGGAAATCACGGTGTACAGCAAACCCGGCACAGGATCCGCGTTTTATGTTTATCTGCCCCGAACCTGCACTGAGGGGGAAGAAATTCTTCCGGATTCCGCTGGCGCGGTTCCCGGAGGAAGGGAACGCATCCTGCTGGTGGATGATGAGGATCAGATTGTGACTATGGAAAAAAGGATACTTGAAAGCCTCGGTTATCAGGTGACAGCAGAAACAGGAAGTCTGGAAGCCCTGGAAATTTTTCGGCGGAATCCGGAGGACTTTGATCTGGTCATTACAGATCAGGCCATGCCGAAAATGGCAGGCTCCCAACTGGCCGAAAATCTGATGCGGATTCAGCCCGGCATTCCCATCATCCTCTGCACCGGTTTCAGCGAAACCTTTACGGAAAAGGATGCCGGAAAACTGGGCATACGGGAATTTGTCCTGAAGCCCATTGTCAAAAAAGAGCTGGCCCAGACCATCCGCCGGGTTCTGGATGGCGGAACCGGAGATATATCCCTGTGAGCAGGTTTTGTTTCAGCCGGCACCGCTGCTGAGAACTGTCTGCTGCCTGAAAAATCCCTTCCTTTGCGGGAGGAAAGACAGTTTTTTCCTCATCAGATGTTTTAATCCTTTATTCCGAAATCAAACTCCTCCTTCAGCAGGCTGCGTGTCAGGGCATGGATTTGCCTGTCGCCCATCTCTTCCGCGGAGAACCAGCGCGCGTCCAGAGCATCATCCCCGGCATCAGGTTCTCCGCTGACATATTCGGCTTTCAGATCCGCAATGACGTAGTGGAAGCGAACCCTGCCCTGTTCATCCCTCTCTATGGTGTCAAACACATGCACCGCCTTCCCCGCCCGTATAACCACCCCTGTTTCTTCCCAAATTTCCCTTTCCGCGGCCCTTTGCAGACTTTCTCCCAGATGCACACTCCCCCCCGGTATGGCCCAAAATCCCGGGGACGGAGGATTTTTTCGGCGAACCAGCAGGCATTTCCCGTTTTTGAACACCACGGCCCCGACAGCCACCTGCGGGGCTGCAGGATAGATATTTCCCATAAATATTTCCTTGCGAAGAAATGAAATTCCGGCATACAGACGGTTTTCATATCTGCCCGCTTTTGTCAAGAGATTCCCTCAAAATTTTTTATGTCCTGATTTTACAGCACTTTGTTTTTGACAATAATTGTTCAGACTTATTTTTTATTTGTAAAAATAAGTATTTTTAAAAATCTATAAAAAATAAATTTTTTTTCTTGACTAATGAAAAAAAATAATTCATAGTAACGCAAAACAAATAAACGGCGTTCATAATATTATGGGAATACAGGAACGAAAACTGAGAGAGAGAGAGCGGAGACGGCAGCAGATTATGATTGCGGCCAAGAGAGTGTTTTCCGTCAAGGGGTTCAGCAGAGCCACGATGGAGGACATTGCCAAAGAGGCTGAACTCAGCCCCGGCACGCTTTACCTTTATTTCAAAAACAAGGATGAACTCTTCTCCTCGCTTTCGATCCGGATTCTGCAGTACCTCAATATCCGGCTGGAGCATGTGGCCAATGACCAGTCCCTGGAAAGCGGCAGACTGAAAATAGAAGGACTGAAAGAAGCCATGCTGGATGTCTACAAATTCGATCCCCTGATGCTGGTCAACATGTTCCATCTGCAATCCAGTGAAACCATCAGAAATCTGTCCCCGGAGCTTCTTGCCGAAATCAAGGAACTGTCCCGAAGTTCACTGAAAACCATGTCCCGAATTTTTGAGCAGGGGCGCAAAGAAGATTACCTCATTGACATACCTCCCATTGTGTTTGCAGACATTGTGCTGGCCCTGTTCTCCGGCATTGTTCTGTGGGAGGAAAGCAAGAAGACTGTCAATGAGGAAAAAAATTTCCTGGAGCAGACACTGGACACAGCCTTTGAGATTTTCAACCGGGGAATCAGAAAACAGACATAGTTTGACTTTAATACAAAAAGGAAAGGAGGGGAAAGCAGAAATCAGGTGCATGAAGAACGTTTTTTTGGGGTGACAACGGTTAGTTATTAAACGGCGGACCCGAGGTCTGTCAGAACAAGGGAGGAAAACAATGTCAGAACAAGTTGCAAAAGAACCGGGCCAGGCGTGGGTAACCACATTCGCGGGCACGGCCATCAACCTTTGTCTGGGTATTCTCTATGCATGGAGCATGTGGAGCAAGGAACTTATCAATGTGGAAAAACAGGGTGAGCCGATGGCCGGTCTGAATGAAGGCTGGGTGTATCTCACAAATGCCCAGGCTGCCACTCCTTTTTCCCTTTGCGTAATCATGTTTGCCGTCTTTATGATTCCGGGCGGAAGAATTCAGGACAGAATCAGCCCCAAATTCGGGGCCACCCTCGGCGGACTCTGTCTGGCTGTGGGATGCATTCTTTCCGGTCTGATGAAAAGCTATACCGGTCTGATTATCGGTTTCGGTGTTCTGGGCGGTATCGGCATGGGCATCGGATATGCGGCTCCCACGCCTGCGGCTCTGAAATGGTTCGGCCCCCACAGACGCGGACTCATCGCGGGACTTGTGGTTGGCGGTTACGGCGGTGCTGCGCTGTACATCGGCCCCCTGGCAAAATATCTTATCAGCAATTTCGGAATTTCCGGCAGTTTCATTGCACTGGGCATCTTTTTTGCCATCGTGGTTATCATTGCAGGCCAGTTCCTGAAAACCCCGCCTGCCGGATATGTGCCGCCTGCGCCCAAGGTGCAGCAGACCGCAGCCCAGGCAGCAGCCACCACCAAATACAACTGGGAAGCAGGCGAAATGATGAAAACCTGGCAGTTTTACGCTCTGGTTTTCATGTTCATCATCACCACACAGTCCGGTCTGCTCATTATTGCCAATGCAGCCGGTCTGCTGGCCACCACTGCCAAAAAAGTGGCATTTTTTGCCAACAATGCCTGGCTGCTGGTGTCTTACGGCGGTCTGGTCAACGCGTGCGGACGGGTGGGAACCGGCTGGTATTCTGACAAAATCGGACGGGTCAATGCCTATTCCCTCAACTGCGGTCTTTCCGCGCTGTGCCTCTTTGCCCTGCCCATGATTATCAGCAGTCAGAGCGTGTTCTGGCTGTTCATTGCGGTGGGCATTGCCTACTGGCAGTACGGCGGCGGTCTGTCCCTGATGCCTTCTTTCACCGGTGACTTTTACGGTCCCAAAAACCTGGGCTTCAACTACGGACTGGTTTTCATGGGCTGGGGCATCGGCTTTTTCATGGCAAGAGTTGGCGGATACATCAAGGACGTGACAGGAAGTCTGGACAATGCCTTCTATATTTCCGGTGTTCTGTTGATCATCGGTGTCGTCCTTTCACGGATCACCAAAAGACCAAGTTACGCAGGGGAAGTGCAGGGCAGTGCTGCCTAGGCAGTTCTTCTGTCCCATTGCGCATCAGGGTAAGATTCCGGGTGTGACACAGAACTCATCCCGGAACATATTACAGGATATAAAAGCTGCTTTTGCTTTTTCAACCCAACAAAAACACACAGGAGAGAAAAAATGGCTAAAGAAGAAAAATTGGAAGTGTCAGAGGCTGCAATCGCGTCCCACTGGAAAGAAGAAGGATTGTATCCCCCGAGCATGAAATTCATCGCGCAGGCGAATATGACGGATGAAGGCATCTATGAGCGCATGTCTTTGGACAACATGCCGGAATGCTTCAAGGAATATGCGGATCTGCTGGATTGGTACAAATACTGGGATACGGTTCTGGATACCAGCGATGCGCCCTGCTACAAATGGTTCAAGGGCGGTCTGATCAATGCTTCCTACAACTGTGTGGACCGGCATCTGGCCAAAAACCGCAACAAAACCGCCATCCATTTTGTGCCTGAGCTGGAAGAGGAAAGAGTGGATCATATCACCTACCAGGAACTCTGGGTGCGGGTGAATGAATTTGCCGCGCTGCTGCAGGACTTCTGCGGACTCAAGGCAGGCGACCGGGTTACGCTTCACATGCCCATGTCTGCGGAACTGCCCATCACCATGCTGGCCCTCTGCCGTCTGGGTGTCATTCATTCCCAGGTCTTCGGCGGATTCAGCGGCAAATCCTGCGCAGACAGAATTGTGGACTCCGGCAGTGATGTGCTGGTCACTATGGATGCCTACTACCGGGGCGGAAAACTGATTGACCACAAGGAAAAAGCGGACGAGGCCTGTGCGGAAGCCGCCAAACAGGGCAGAACCGTGAAAAAAGTCCTGGTCTGGCAGCGGTATCCGGGCAAATACTCTGCCCAGACCCCCATGGTGGACGGACGGGATTTCTTTGTCAATGACGTGGTGAAAAAATACTACGGCAAACGCGTGGATCCGGTTCCCATGCCTGCGGAAGCCCCTCTGTTCCTCATGTATACCAGTGGAACCACAGGAAAACCCAAGGGATGCCAGCACGGAACCGGCGGATACCTGGCCTATGTCACCGCAACATCCAAATATGTGCAGGATATTCATCCCGAAGACGTGTACTGGTGCATGGCTGACATCGGCTGGATCACGGGACATTCCTATATTGTCTACGGGCCGCTCGCCCTGGCCGCATCCTCGGTTATCTATGAAGGCATTCCCAACTATCCGGATGCGGGACGCTGCTGGCGGATTGCCCAGGATCTGGGTGTCAATATCTTCCACACCGCGCCCACAGCCATCCGTGCTCTGCGGAAGATCGGACCGGATGAACCCGCGAAATACAATTATGAGTTCAAACACATGACCACAGTGGGCGAACCCATTGAACCCGAAGTCTGGAAATGGTACTACAATGTTGTGGGCAAAGGAAAGGCCGCAATTGTGGACACCTGGTGGCAGACAGAAACCGGCGGCTTCCTGTGCAGCACACTTCCGGCCATCAAAGCCATGAAACCCGGCAGCGCTGGCCCCGGTATGCCCGGCATTCATCCCATCATTTACGATGATGAAGGCAAGGAAGTGCCCAGCGGACAGGGAATTGCAGGCAACATCTGCATTCAGAACCCCTGGCCCGGCATGTTCCAGACCATCTGGGGAGATCGCGATCGCTTTGTCCGCCAGTATTTTGAAAGATACTGCAAGAATCCCAAGAGCAAGGACTGGAGAGACTGGCCCTATCTCACGGGTGATGCTGCCATTATGGCGGAAGACGGTTATGTGCGTATCCTTGGCCGTATTGACGACGTTATCAACGTGTCCGGTCACCGTCTGGGAACCAAGGAACTGGAATCTGCCGCCCTGACCGTGGAGGAAGTGGCAGAGGCCGCAGTTGTTCCGGTGAAACATGAAATCAAAGGCAAGGAACCGGATATGTTCGTAGCCCTGAAACCCGGTTACAAAGCCAGCGATGAGATTGCCAAAAAGGTTCAGCAGGCACTTGTCACGGAGATCGGTCCCATTGCCAAGGCCCGGAAGGTGTGGGTTGTTCCTGACATGCCCAAGACCCGTTCCGGAAAGATCATGCGCCGCATTCTGGCCGCCATCTCCAATGGCACGGATGTGGGTGACACCATGACCCTGGCCAACCCCGAAGTGGTTGAGGCAATCAAAAAGATGGCTTAAGCCGCATTGGAAAACAAAAGAATTGATTCCGGCATCATAATCTGATACAGGAATGCAAAGCAAACCGAAGGCAGGAAGGTTTCTTCCTGCCTTCCTTTTTTCAAACCCGAAGCGGATCATGGAAAAATGAATCTACCCATTCCCTATATTCCGGATTTTCAGAATTTTGCCATGGATCATTTTGTGGCTTTCCTTGCCTCTCTTCTGCTTGCGGTCATGGTGAATGCAGAGGGACAGGCATTTGCCGCCACCGCGCTGGGCGATGCGCAGAACAGCCCAAAGCGTTTTCATTTCAATGCGTTTCTGCATCTGGACATATGGGGAGCCATCTGTTTTTTTCTCGCGGGCTTTGGATGGCCCCGGAAGGTGGATATTGATGCATCCCGTTTTTCCAGCCCCCGTTTTTTTACCTTTCTTGTACGAATGGCCGGCCCCATGTCCAATTTCCTTCTGGCCAGCATTGCAGGAAGTGTTGTCTGGCTGATGGGGAAATACGGCGTGGAGGACAGGGTCTTTTCCATTGTCATGATTGTCAATGCTTCCGTGGCTGCCTACAGCCTCATTCCCATCCCGCCTCTGGCCGGAGCCAGTCTCTTTACCGTGTTTACTGCTCCCCAAAGCCGGTTTCTGAAATATCTTGAAAATATCGGTTCTGCTCTTCTTGTCCTTATCTTTCTTGCCGAGAGATTTGCCCACCTTCCTCTGCTCAGCCCTTTGCTGAATCCTGCCGTAACCGCCATCGTGAATTTCATAAAAAGCTGAAAAAATGAACCCGCAGCGTTTTCTTTCTTGACCCTCTGCCGGTTTTCGTTATACTCATTTTTTCCAATTGCTTTTATGCGTTTCAGTTTGTTCCGATGACTGTTCCTGACAGGGTTAAAATATACAGGGAAAGTCGGAAAGCGCTGCCTGCAGAAAGTGCAAGGATGGATGAAGGAAAGTGTGTCTTACAGAAGATTCCGGAGAATCATTTCCGGCGTGCATTAAAACCGAAAAGGAGGATGGTTTATGGCGGTAATCACTATTTCCAGACAGTTTGGCGCGGGAGGAAGGACACTTGGAAAACTTCTTGCAAAGAAAATGGGATATACCCTGGTGGATGAGGACATTATCCAGAAGGTTGCTGACAGGGTCAATGTATCCAAAGACTGTGTGAAATCCATTGAAGAGGAAGCAGGTGGGAAACTGCTCAAATTTATGTCCGGACTGGTCGCCAAAAATTATATCGAGCGGATTCTGGGCGGAGACAAAGGCTTTATTGACGAAAAAATTTATGTGGATGCACTCCGCGAGATTATCACGCAGACAGCAGCCGAGGACAATGTTGTCATTGTTGGCCGGGGCGGTCAGTATATTCTGCAGGATTATCCCGGGGCTTTTCATATTCTTCTGATTGCCAAAAAGGAGGACAGACTGAAGTTTATGGAAAAAAATTACAGACTGTCCCGGCCGGAAGCGGAAAAGGTGGTGGATGTGTACGAAAAACGCCGGATCAATCTGTACAGGAGCTTTGGCAAACAGGATTATGACATGCCCGATCTCTATCATATCGTGCTGAACATGAGCCGACTGGATATGGACACGGCCGAGGAGCTGGTCACCAGAATGGTTTCCCGTCCGGTCTGATTGCTTATGGCATAAAACAGTTTTATAATATGCATGCCGGTGCAGTTTCCAATTCTGCACCGGCATGCGGCAAATGATTTTCCTGTAAAATAATGCTGATGAGTTTTCACACAACTCTCTCTGTTTCTCTTCTATCATTTCAATTTTAAAAAAGGAGGCAGGCTATGGCATGGCATGACGGACGGGAAGACTTGGACAGACTGATAGAACACAATAAAAACTGCCATCCGGATGAAGTCATTTATGTATGGAAGGAATGGAGTTCGTCTGATGGAATCACATGGGGAAATGTTGATGATGGGGGAAATACCATAACCTATAATCCGGATGGAGAGGATATTGTCGGAGAAAATATTTTTGATGAAATTGATTTGGAAGCCATTGATGCCTGGTATGCTGAACATTTTGAAGAGTTGGTAAGCAAATACGGAGGCAGGGTAATCGCAGCGGTTGACGGGGAAATCATTTCTGTTGAAGATACGGAAAGAAAAGCAGATGAGGCTGCCCGAAGCAAATATCCCCGTAAAGTTCCGTTTGTCACATATGTTCCAAAAGCGGAGGAGATAGAATGTCTGCTCCTGTAATTTACAATTATAAGCCTTTGTCAAAAATCAAAATCCCGTCAATAGCTTTGGGAATTTTTTATGACAGAAAATGGGCTCGTGCAGAAGCACTTGTTGACACCGGGGCAACTTACAGCGTTTTCAGTTCAGAAGTAGCCGACACTGTCGGATTGAAATATCAGAAAGGGAAAAAAATCCCTCTCATAAATGCCAGTGGGGATAAATTTTACATCTATTTAAATCAGGTTAAAGTTCAGATAGGCAAACATGTTATAAATGCCATGCTTGGTTTTTCAGATGGATTATGTCCCTATAACCTGCTGGGACGCAAAGACATCTTTGAAAATTTCAAAATCTGTTTTGATGAAAAAAATTCACAGATTCTGTTTTATCCTTTTGCATAACAGGAAGCAACTTGTCCATATCACAAATATTTATTGATCGCAGTGTCGCAGACTTTCCCCAAACCCGCTCGATTCTTTCCCGTCTTGATCTTCCGGCGCGCATGACTGATGATTCACGGGAAGTGTATGAATGGGTAATGGATTCAGATGATCCGGTGCAGAAGGGAAAGGAGGTTCTTTTCCTCACCCGGAACAAGGGAGCCTTTATCCGCAAGTGCCCCGGAACCCGGCACTATACCTGCTGCGGCTATATGATTCTGCATGTGGGAACCTTCTGCACCATGGACTGCGCGTACTGCATTCTGCAATCCTATTTTCATCCGCCGGTTCTGCAGTATTTTGTCAACCATGACGATATGCTTGCAGAACTCAACACGGTGTTTGCAGAAAAAGAAGTGCGGAGAATCGGAACCGGTGAATTCACCGACAGCCTGATCTGGGACAGTTGGACAGATCTTTCTCAGGTGCTGGTTCCCAAATTTGCCGCGCAGTCTTATGCCATGCTGGAACTCAAAACAAAAACCGTGAATGTGGAGGCTTTGGAAAAACTGGATCATCAGCGCAAAACCGCAGTTGCCTGGTCAGTGAACACGGAAACCGTAATCCGTGCCAATGAAAGAGGCACTGCTTCCCTGAGTGCGCGGCTAAAAGCCGCAGCCCGGTGTGAATCCTGGGGGTATCCGCTGGCTTTTCATTTTGATCCCATGATTGTTTATGAGGGGTGTGAACAGGAATATGAAGATGTGGCTGAACGCATTTTCAGCCATGTGTCTCCGGAAAATGTGCTGTGGATCAGCCTGGGAACCTTCCGTTTCATGCCGGATTTGAAAAGCATTGTCCGAAAGCGTTTTCCGGATTCCAAAATTGTCTTCGGCGAGTTTATCACCGGGCTTGACGCCAAAATGCGCTATTTCAAACCCCTGAGAACTGCCCTGTACCAGAAACTTGTTTCCCGGATTCGGGAAATAGCCCCGCAGGTGACCGTGTATTTCTGCATGGAAGATGAGGAAGTCTGGCGCAAATCCGCGGGATTTGTTCCGGATGAACGGGGCGGACTGGCACATATGCTGGATCAGAGCGCTGTGGAACACTGCGGTCTGGACAAAAACTGAATTTTTTGAAAAAATTCAGTTTTTGATGCTGCAAAATTCAAACGCCTTTGTGAAACTCTGCATCTTTGCGGCAGTCTGAAAAAATCTTTTCAGTTAAGGATTTATATGTTTTTGAAAGAACTGTTTGCAGGTCTCAGAGCCTATGCCAAAGCCAGACGGGTGATTATTGCCCATAAACTCTGGCCCTGGATGCTGATTCCGGGATTTATGAGTTTTGCTTATATTGTCCTGCTGATATGGATTGGCACAATTGCGGTGCCTGACATGACTTCCCATGTCACCCAGAACTGGATTCCGGATTTTATGAAGGGCGATCTGACTGTATCTGCCGCAAACATTGTGCTGTGGATTTTGTTTCTGCTCACAGGATATGTCACCCTGCAGCCTGTAATCCTGATTCTCTTCAGCCCTGTGCTGAGTTATGTTTCTGAAATCACGGAGTGCAGGATATACGGCCTGCCGCAGCTCCCTCTGAATCTGAAGCATATTGCCGAGGACATTGTCCGGAGCATTGCAATCAATGTGAGAAATCTTGTGCGGATGATCATTTTTGTTCTCATGGCCTGGCTGCTGATGATCATACCGCTTGTCGGCTCTCTTGCATCCTTTGTCCTGATTTTCCTGATTCAGTCTTTTTACAACGGCTTCAGCATGTCAGATTATACTTTGGAACGGAAGCGCTGTCCGGTAAGGAAACGGATCATTTATTCCAAAGAAAACCGCGCCCGCATCATCGGAGTGGGGATGGGATTTACGGCCATTCTGATGATTCCGGTACTGGGATGGTTTATCGCGCCCGCCTGCGGAACCGTTGCCGCCACCATTGCAACCCTGGAAAAAATCAATCCGGAAGATTCCGTGCTGAAAAATCTGTGAATTTTCCTGTTTTTTCTGTAAAATCTGTTATGCTGCCGATGTTGAATCTGTGGACTGGAAAAAGCGAATTTTTCTGAAAAATCCGGTTTTTCTGCACAGCTCAGCGCATAACGGCAAACTTGGCAAAAAACTATGCGTCTGGCAATCTTTTCCGACATACACAGCAATATGGATGCACTGGAGGCAGTCATCGCGGATGCTGCGCAATTCCGCATTGATCGCTATATCTGTCTGGGAGATATTGTGGGATACGGTCCAAACCCCAATCTCTGCGTCAGGCGCATCATCTCGCTGCCAAACCTCGAATGCGTGGTGGGAAATCATGATGAGATTGCCAGACATGAGGGGCCTGTGTATAATATGAACAAAGAAGCGGCACGGGCCATCCAGTGGACAAGAAGAAGGCTTTCAGAGGAAAGCAGAGCATTTCTGCGATCTCTGGGGCCTGTGCTGAAAAAAGAGCATATGATTTTTGCCCATGGCGCGCCCTGGGCTCCGATGGAATGGAAGTATGTGATGAACACGGATCAGGCACGCAGAGCATTTTCCCGCACACAGGAAAAAATTCTTTTTATCGGACACAGCCATGTGCCACAGATGATTTCCAGAGGAAAACTGCGCATCCGCTTTGAAAGTCCGGAGGAGCGCTCTTTGATGTACGCGGGCGGATCGGATCGGATCATTGTCAACTGCGGCAGTGTGGGACAGCCCAGGGACGGAAATCCCACAGCTTCCTATGTGATTTATGACACGGAACGCAAAACCGTGCTGTTTCGCCGGGTGCCCTATGATATTGGAAGGGCTGCGGAAAAAATCATTGCAGCCGGACTGCCGGAGTTTCTGGCAGCACGTTTGTTTGAAGGAGTGTGAGGGAATGATGACAAGGGAACACAGAAGGTCCCGGCCTGCATTCCCGCGCAAAGCCGGACTGCCATTAAGTTAAGATTTTTCCCTTTGCAAAAGGGGATTCTGAAATGTCTGTCGCTTAACTTGATGGCAGTGGCTCAAAGCATGGGAAAGGTAAAAACACAGGCAGGTCAGCCTCCGGACGGACTTTGTTCATCCGGACATATTTTTTTGCAGCTAAATATTTTTGTATGAGAGGACAAATTCGATGGAAAAGGAATTTGAAATACAGTATGCCCGGAGAATGGAGCAGTTGCCGCCCTATCTTTTCGGGATGATCAATCATATGAGAACGGAAAAACGTCTCAAGGGGGATGATGTCATAGATCTGGGAATGGGAAACCCGGCAGATCCCACGCCGGAACCCATTGTGGAAAAGCTCTGCGAAGTGGCACGGGACCCCAAAAGCCACCGCTATCCCGTGGCTTCGGGAATGAAAAATCTCAAACGCGAGATTTCCAAATATTATCAGCAGGATTTTGGCGTGGAACTGGACATGGATTCAGAAGTGATCTGCACCATTGGTTCCAAAGAGGGAATTTCCCATCTCTGCCTCGCGATTATCGGTCCCGGAGATACGGTTCTGGTTCCGGCTCCGGCTTTTCCCATCCATATTTATTCGGCCACCATTGCAGGCGGCAATGTCATCCGCATTCCCATTGCCCCGCATGAGAGTTTTCTCAAGCGTGTTGCGGATATGTGCGAATCCCTGTATCCCAAGCCCAAAGTGCTGGTGCTCAATTATCCGCACAATCCCACCGGCATGCTTGCCACAAAGGAAATTTTTGAGCAGGCTGTGGCAATGGCCAGAAAATACGGCTTTATCATTCTCCATGATTTCGCGTATTCCCGAATCACCTTTGACGGATACAAGGCCCCCAGTTTTATGGAAGTGGCCGGAAGCCGGGAAGTGGGCGTGGAATTCGGTTCCTTTTCCAAATCCTACAACATGGCCGGATGGCGTCTGGGCTACTGCGTGGGCAACAAAAAACTCATCCAGGGACTGGGAAAGATCAAGGGATATTATGACTACGGCATTTTTTCGCCTATCCAGATAGCCGGCATCATTGCGCTCAGAGACTGTGAGGATGACGTGACCCGTCAGGTGGAAATCTATCAGAGCCGCCGGGATGTCATGTGCAAGGGACTGGAGCAGATGGGCTGGCAGGTTGACAAACCCGGAGCAGGAATGTTTGTGTGGGTGAAAATACCGGAACCTTACTGCCGCATGGGATCCATGGAATTTGCCATTCAAATGCTGGAAAAAGCCAATGTCGCGCTTGCGCCCGGCATTGGTTTCGGTCAGGAGGGAGAGGGGTATCTCCGTCTGGCTCTGGTGGAAAACGAACACCGCATCCGCCAGGCCCTGCGCCAGATGCGCAAAGTTCTTTCCGAAATGGATCAGAAAAAGATGCAGTGAAAAACGGGGCAGAGGGTCAAACCGGCTGAGAAGACCGCAGTGGCCGATTTCAACCCTCTGCCTCTGCAAAAGATATTATCAACAGACCTCCTGCAAAACTATAATTTCTCATAACTGATTATCTGTTATTATTGATTTTGATAATGAGAAAAATGAGTTTTGCAGGAGGTCTGATATATACCATTGCTCAGAAGATTTAAATGTTACAGCCACGAATTGCACAAATTGCACGAATTATGGTTTGAGCAGTTCATGCAGATTCGTGTCATTCACGGCTGATTTGAATTATATTAACTTGATTTGTTTCATTTTCTGCGTCCGGAAATTCCGGAAACAGGATAACCGAAATGTTTTAAGTAACGGTATATGCCTGCTGACAGACGGCAGGCTTTTCCCGCGGAGACCGCATGGAAAAACACAACGGAAAGGAATACGCACAGAATTATGACATCATTGTCAAATGGATGGCCGAGGCATTGCGGGGAGAGACTTTGGAGGTCATCGGTGTGAAAACCGGCCGCATTCAGGAGGTCTTCGGTTTTGAACCGGTGGATATTTCTGTCCGTGCCGGGCGTGTGGATGTCATGCTCCGGGATGACAGGGGAGCGCTGTATCATCTGGAGGAGCAGAGGGATCTCACCCGATCTGATCTGCACCGTTTTGCTGCGTATCATTTCCTGGGGGCAAAACAGTGGGGAATGGAACTCACGGACATCATTCTGGCATCAGGAGAGGTGTTTGCCGGGGAAAAGAAGATTGCCACCAAAAGCGGAACCTATTCGCCCATTGTGATTGACTTCACTCTGCGCGACGGCAGAAAACGGCTTGCGGAAATCCGGGAGGCTGCAGAGTCCGGAACATGGGAAAATTGTCTGGAACTGGTGTTTCTGCCCCTGTGCGGAAAAGAGGATAAGGATGCCAGGGCAGAACTGGCAGAACAGGTGCTGCGCTTTGAAACAGAACTGTTCCATGCGGGAAAAATCTCCTCCCGGCTCATGGCCGCAACTCTCATTCTTTCCAACAAAATCATTGATAAAGAACGCTTAAGTGCGTTATGGGAGGAAATCAAAATGCTGGATATTCTTGAAATTGCAAGAGAAAAAGGACTGAAGGAAGGATTGAAGGAAGGCAAAGCCATAGGGGTGCAGGAAGGCAAAGCCATAGGGGTGCAGGAAGGCAGTCTCCAGACATCGCAGGAAATGCTGACAGATATGCTGATTGAGAAATTCGGGGCTTTTTCTCTGCCGATAACAGAGCGGATACTTGCCATCGGAAATCCCCGCATTTTGAAAATTCTGTTTAAACAGGCATTGAAATGTAAAAATATTCAGGAGTTTGAGACTGTAATGCAGCAAATGGTCTGATCCGGTGAAACTGATTCTTCCTCATCCCTTCTGGCTGATTCTTCTGATTCCCGCGGCTGCGCTGCTGCTGCGCCGGAAATTTCCTTCTCCTGTGCCTGCAACTCTGCGAACAATCATTTTTTTTCTGCTTGTGCTGTCGCTCTGCAAACCTGCCCTGAAACTGGGAAGCAATGCCGGAACAGTGGTTGTTCTGGCTGATCGGAGCAGCTCCATGCCTGCCCAAAGCCAGGCCGGCATGAAAGAAACCATTGCCCTGATCCGATCTGCCATGACAGAGGAAGACAATCTGGCTGTTGTGTCCTTTGCACGGCAAACCGCAGTGGAAAGAACGCCGCTGCCCAAAAAAGCAGGGGATTTTTCCGGATTTGCCGCGGATGTGGGGGCGGAGCATTCAGATTTGTCCCGCGGGCTGGAGACGGCTCTTTCCCTGATTCCCCAGGATGCTTCGGGCCGTATTCTCCTGCTTTCGGACGGAAAATACACCGGAGCGGATCCCCGGACTCCTGCGATGCAGGCTTCTGCCCGTGGCATTGCTGCGGATTTCCGCCATTTCCGCCGCAGTCTTGCGGATGATACAGCCATTGTGAAACTTTCTGCACCGGAAAGCGTCACCTCGGGTCAGTCTTTTCTGATACGCTCGGAAATCCAAAGCCCGGCAGAGCAGGAACTTCACTACACTTTGTTCCGGGGAACCATACCCATTGCCTCCGGCAGCAGAAAATTCTCTCCGGGAAATACAGCGCTTCTGTTCCGGGATCAGGCCGAGAATCCCGGAACCCATGTCTATGCCCTGGAAATAGCCGACCTCTCAGGCAGGGAAACCGATTCCATTCCGGAAAACAACCGGGCAAAACTGCTGGTGGGCGTGGAAGGTTCCCGTCCTCTTCTTCATGTCACATCCTCCCCGGATTCCGGGTTGGCGAGACTGCTGCGCAAAAGCCGTCTGGATATTCACAGCATTCCGGCTGAAAAAATTTCCTGGTCTTTGGAAACGCTCTCGCAATATGCTGCCCTGATTCTGGAAAATCTTCCCGCGGATGCCATTGGCTATCCCGGCATGGAGACTGTTTCTGCCTGGGTGCGGCACACAGGTGCAGGGCTTATGGTGACAGGCGGAATGAATGCTTACGGCCCCGGCGGTTATTTCCGGTCTCCGCTGGAGCCGGTGCTGCCGGTTTCCATGGAACTGCGCAATGAACACCGGAAGATGCGGCTGGCTATGGTCATTGTGCTGGATCGCTCCGGCAGCATGGCTGCGGCAGCCGGCCGGAGTTATACGAAAATGGATCTGGCCAATATCGGGGCTGTGCAGGTGCTGGACCTGCTTTCGCCTTTTGATGAATTCGGCCTGATCGCGGTGGACAGTGCGGTTCACAATATTGTTGATCTCAAACCTGCGGATAAAGCTGATGCGGAGAGAGGAAAAATTCTCAGCATTGATGCGGGCGGGGGCGGGATTTTTGTGTATTCCGGACTTGCCGCGGCTGCGGAAATGCTGTTGCGTGCCAAAGCCGAAACCCGGCACATCATTCTGTTTGCAGATGCGGCTGATGCGGAAGAACCCGGTGAATACAAAACTCTGATGGAAAAATGTGTGAAGGCCAATATCACGGTCAGCGTCATCGGTCTGGGAACCCCGCAGGACAAAGATGCGCCTCTGCTGGAGGATATTGCCATTATCGGCAGAGGACAGAGTTTTTTCACCATCCATCCCCAGGAAATTCCCCGGCTGTTTGCACAGGATACGTTTGCTGTGGCCCGAAGCGCGTTTGTAAAGGAAGCAACTGCGATCACGCCCACAGCAGCGCTTTCCGGCATGAGCGATATTTCCTTTGGCGCATTTCCGCAGATTGGCGGATACAATCTCTGCTATGCCCGGCCCGAAGCCGCGCAGGCTTTGCTTGCGCAGGATGAATACCGCGCTCCGGTGCTGGCTTACTGGCATTCGGGCAAAGGCCGGGTGATTGCCTATGCCGGTGAGGCAGACGGCGAATTCACCGGCCCGATGGCACATTGGGCAAAGACAGGGGATTTCTTTTCCTCCCTGGCGCGCTGGGCAGCCGGAGAACAGAGCATCCTGCCGGAGAATATGCTCATCACCCGTGAACTGGACAAAGGGATTTTGCGTATTGAACTCCATCTTGATCCGGAGCGGAAAAATGAACCTTTTGCCGAATCTCCCAAAGTGGATATTCTGCGCGGCATTCCGGGCAAAACGCCGGTGCAGGAATCCCGCACAATGGCATGGACTTCCGCAGATACGCTGGCTTTGGAAGTTCCGATCGAGAGCAGTGAAACCCTGTTGCCGACTGTGGAAATTCCCGGCATGAACGCAATTGACCTTTCTCCGGTCTGCCTGCCCTATTCGCCTGAGTTCCTTCCCTCTTTTGACAACAAAGACGGAAAAGAAAATCTTGCGGAAATTGCGCGCATCAGTGGCGGAAAAGAGAGAATCAATCTCGCGGAAATCTGGAAGGATCTGCCGGAAAAACAGCAGTACGTGGAAATTTCACACTGGCTGATTCTTTCCGCATTGGCAATCTTTCTTTTGGAAATCCTTCAGCGCCGCACCGGGATTCTGTCTCTGCGACTGCTGAAGAAAATGCAGAAAATGGAAAAAAGGATTGAAAAGTCAGCAGAAAAATCAGTAAAAAAGAAACAGGGGTTTGCGCAAAAGGAAAAAGCAGGAAAGACAGAGACTGTGTCTGCGAAAGAAATTCCCAAAGAAAAGGTTCCTGCACCAAGTGAAGCGCAGGATGCTTTCACTGCCATGCAGCGTGCCAAAAAAATGGCAAAAAACCGGATGCAACGATAGGCTGGCTGATTTTTCGATGCCCCGAAACACGATCCTTCCGGAGTGCCAAAATGAAGTGAAACGGAATTTTGGCCAGTCACCCCGGAGTACCAAACTGAAAGTTTGGCATTTGGCATTCAAAAGTTCAAACTTTCCGTTTGGACTCCTTTTTTTGTACACATTCCCGTTTATTCTTTAAATCTCGTTACTCTCGTTTCCATATTTTGTACAATAAATACAGATTTTTAAATAATACATCCATGATACTGTTCATGCTGTTTCCAACTGATATGCTGATTTACAAAATAAAAAATCAGCATAAAAAATCCCACTGTCTGATTTCCCAATCAGAAACAAATCAGGATCCACTTTCATTTTCCGCTCAATGTCTTTGTTCGGAGCATTTTGCGGAGTCACAAGGTTGCAGAGTTTCCACAGGGCAACTACTTCAGCTTTTTCTGTTTCTTTGAATTCGGATATTTTCATATTTCAGTCCGGGACTGACAGCGAGGTAAGCGGTTGCCCGTCAGGGCAATCCGCTTGACCGACTGGTTATGCAATCTTACCTGTAATTTCCTCCGTGTTGTAAATTATTCTTTTATTTCTGCCGATGCAAAAGTTCTGCGTATCCCTTTTTTATACTTCACCAGCGGATAACCAAATATGACGAACAGCCCTTCCCTGCTAGCATATTTAATCCCTTGCATTTTTCTGAATAACTTGGCTTTTTTTCCGCTTTGAATTAGCGGATGGATGCCACCGAGCATACATGTCCCCAGCCCAAGTGTTTCAGCAGTGATCATGGCATAGGTCGCTGCAACAACAGGATCAGCAGGATCGCAATAAGGCGATCCGTAAAAATACATTGCTAACGGAGCGTCATAATTGACAAGATTGGCTCCGTTCTTCATATTTTCTGTATAAATACGAAATAAGGGCTTCACAAAATTTATAAACAGTTCATTATTCGCTTTTCCCCAGAAAGGTCGCATCAGGAATAAAAACCAGTCGGATACAAACCATTTCATACCTTCCAGGTAATCACAGAAATCTTTTGCAAAAGCACGAACTTTATACTTATTATCCAAAATCAGAACATTTACGTCAGACGGCGGCACTCCCATAGGCGATGTTTGCGCTGCATCCAATATCTTTTTTATCATATCATTATCAACAGGTTTATCTGAAAATTCTCTTATGCTTCTTCTCCGCTGTAAAAGAAAAAGCAATTGCTCGTATGTCGCTGTTTTTTCCTTATCCGGCAAGTCGAATAAATCATCAGGAGATAATGCGCGCCCGAAAACTTTTATTGCGTCTGACGGACATATTGCCATGCAATGACCGCAGCCTATACATCCGAAAAACGGATTATCGCTTATTCTGACTTTTTTGTTTTCTATTTTTAAGCTGAAATCCTTACACACAGATACGCATAATCCGCATCCCGTACATTTTTCTTCATTGATTTCAATTTCAGCTCTGACTCTTGTTCTTGATGTCGGAATCGCCACATCTGCTCCAATGTTTTCTATTGAACCGCATAACAATAAGTTCACCGGCAGAGCGGCTCATCCGCCCTGTCCGGTGGAACGCTTGGTTATGCGCCTTATGTTTTTTGTCTTCTATATGTTCTTTTCAGATGGGCTTCTTTTGCTATATCTTCGAGAGTTATTCTGTCAAGCCACTGATGCCGTTCTTTTGTATAATCACCTTCACCTGTCTGATATTGCTGTAAAAAACGTATCATAGCTGCCGGACCCAATTCCCGAATTAGCACTTCAATACCTATCTGACGAATCAGATACAGATTTGTCGGTTCTATTCTCATTTAATAATATCTCCGTCAGCCACAGCAGAGGATTTGCCACTCTGACATTAAGTTTATCATTCATTTTCAAGGCCGTTTTGAGAAATTTATCGTCTGTGGTAAAAAGAATATCAGCTTTTCCGCTTTCCGCACATGATATGTGCATTGCGTCAAAAGGCTTAAATCCGATTTCTTCAAGCCGTTTCGCTCTGTCCAGTTCACGGTCACGAATCTCAATCAGCTTATGAACACAGGCAGCCAGTTTCAGCAGAGAATCTCTTTTTTCAATATTCGGAGTGTTTTCAAGTTCAATTTCAAGCGCCTCACTTCCTATCCATTCCCATTCATGATTATAAAAATGATTAAGAATGATAAGTATTGATTCTGCTTCCAAATGAATTCTCTGCTGGTTCTGTTCATCAAAAGGTCGGTTCAGACAGCAGGCATCCAAATATATCTTCATGGAACAACTCTTTTCATCCCTCTCTCCTTTTCCATCAAATTTCTCTCTCATTGTTGAAAAGTATAACGTAGAGCTAAGCGGCTCACAGGGTGGAGCGACCGCAGGGACCCTTTGCGTCAGACGCCGGGTTATATTGTTTATTTTTAAGAGTAATTTATCAGTAAACATTATTTTTATATTTGCCTTCGCATTCAGTAGCTTTGTAGTGGTAAAAGAGATTTGATAAATATAAATAATATGCATATGTCGTGCAAATTCAATGATATATTTTCATGGAGAACAAGCTCAAATTGACTTGAGTTAATTTATTAATCCGGCAATTTTTAATACCAAAAGCAAACATGAAATATTTTAATAATTTAAAATAGTTATAATAACTGATTGTTGTGGTGTTTAATTGCCGGTTTAATAACATGCAAATATTTCCAAATAAAACCCAAATAATCCTCTATACAGAGTAATTTTTGGTATTATTCAAAAGCTTTGAATTTTTTTGTTTTTATGTTCAGAAGAACCTCTTCATTATTGGAAATTATTATTTTAAAATCTAATCCTCCTTTCCCATAGGGAGATACATCTTTTAGTTTATATTCAACATTTACTTCTGATTTAAAGATGTAATTGCATGAAAGCAATAAACCTGCTCCACCAAACCGATATACAATCCTACTATTGACCCCACAATCAGGCTTTCTGCGATAGTTTTCTTATATACCAACATGAAATATATAATAAAACAAATACAAGAAATAGCTATAACTAAAGGGGTAAAATGAAAATAAGGTCTTTTAAATTCATTTACATCATAATTAAATGCAAAGATGATATAAAGTACTTCCGGTAGTAATATGGCTAAACCAAAATTCAATTTGAATATTTTGCTATTTTTGAACTGATTAGCATCTTTTTCAGAAATTTCAAAAATGTAATAGCAGTCAGAGCATTTATTTGTTCCAGGGCGAATATTTAATTTTTCTTCTCCACAATTTGGGCACTTCACAGTTTATAACCTACTGATTATCTTTGTTCTTAAGCACATTATAATATTAATCAAGAAATTTTTATCAGTCCTTTTTTCAATACTACCTATGTTGAGCGATTTTTGAGACTAAATATGACTCTCATTTAATATTAACAGAATCATAAATTTTCCATACAATCACCAATCAAGCATCTTTGCATTTTAGAATTTTGCAAAAAAGAGTCGCTTAATTTAGGTTATCTAAGATATAATAAGTGTTGTATTATATCTGTAAATTGCTGATAATATAAACAATATAACCATTGATTATCAGGTCAGTTTCCTGATAACACTAGAAATGCCCTTATCGGGGAAAGTTTTTTTACAATGTCAAAAACATCACTTATCAGGAAAGTTTGCCTTGACAAATTTTTCCCCTTTTTCCTTATTTCTAGTATACTTATCCAAATTTTGTTTTTTGAAAACCGAGACAGATTCTCATAATCAGGCTCCCAAAAGCCTTTGACTGACGCTTACTTTGACTTTTGTGCCGTAAAAAGCGAAATTAAATTCAGCCTCTTGGTCACTTTATACTTTTATCAGGGCGGCTTATGTCAAGCACAAAAGACAGGAAAATCATGGATGAAATTCGTGAGGTGATGCGGCTTCATCATTACTCAATACATACGGAGCGATCATACGGCGACTGGATTAAGAGATTTATCCGGTTTCACAAAATGAAATCCCGTGATGACCTGAAAGAGGGGGATAATGTCTTCTTTTCTGCCATGCGCGGTGGTTCCGTATCCAATGCAGCATATGGCAGGAACGATGGGCAGTGTGTCAAATCCGCTGATTCTGAAATCCTTCTCTCTCAAGGGAGAGGAGAAAATTTTATACCCGAAAATTTATGGAACCTTACTTAAAAATGACATTGCCACCTTTTGCACAAAATCCGCATACTGATCCACGGACACTTCCCTTTTGGCATATTTTTTCCGTTTCAGATACCATTCCTGCAGCATGGCCTTGATGACACCTGCGCTCATGTCCGGACTGACATTTTTGAAAATACCTGCCTGCGTTCCCTCCCGGACAATATCCGCGATGATCTTTTCTGTGGCATCGCTGTCTGCTATGAGCATATCCCGCTGGGATTTGGACATGTTTTTGGTTTCCATATAAGAAAAGTAAAACAGGGGCTGCATGGCTTCGCTTAAATAGAGATGAACCCTGATCATCATTTCCAGTTTTTCAGAGGCATCGGCTTCGGGACGGATGTAACTTTCCATTGTCTGCCGGAGACACTGCGGTGCGCAGGTGGTGCATCATCATGTTCAGCAGATCCTCCTTGCCGGAAAAATAGGCATAGAGCGCGCCTGTGCTCAGACCGGTTTCTGCACTCAGATCCCGCATGCTCATGGCCTGAAACCCTTTGTCATTGCTGATTTTCAGCGCGGCAGTGAATATTTTTTCCAGATTCCGTATCACGGTTTCCTCTTTTTTGATGCGGATGCTGCTCTGGTTTTGGGCGTAAATTTCCCGGCAGATGCTTTTCCGGGTGATTTTGATCTGTTTCTGAAACTGTGCGTAATTCATCTTCTGTTCCATTTCCATTCCCTGTATTCAGCACAAATCTGTCTGAAACTTTAAACAAAATAATAAGGCCAGACTTTGTATGGAGTTGCATCTTCGGTGTCTTTGCGGCATAAAAACTGCTGCTTTGCCTCTCCTGAATCTGTAAATCGAAAAAACCGGTTTTTTCTCCAACAATCCGGTTTTTATGAAAATTTTATCCTGAAAATTTATGATGCCTTGTTTATGACGATTTATATCTGAATGGGACGGAATGCAAGTATTTCTGACAGGCAGCAGGAGGGGATTTCAACCCCGCTCCTGCAAAAAATCACTGACAGATTTGAGTGACTGTCATTTTTTCAGCAGGGATTTCAAAAAAATTCACAATCCCTGCTTATACAAAATCCCTGCAGTTCAGGAAGGGACTTGCTGTGCAGAAGCAGTGCGGAGAATGTAAATCACTTCCTGCGGAAGGCAATACCGAACCCTCGCTGATTTTATGCAGTGCTGTCTGTCTGCTGTGACCTTTGCGCCCTCTTTGTGTCCTTTGCGGTTAAAAGAAAGCATGGTTTCAATGGAGAATTGGTATGAGAGCATCTGGAAATCATGCCGATGCACGCCCTTTTTCCCGGACGGGAAATATCCGATGTCCTTCAGAACGGCGGCTTCGGGTGTTTTTGCACTGATGACAAAGGACTGCACATTTTTGTCCGCCAGACTGCGGGACTGCGTGTAAAGCGTTTCATACCCCAGTATCTGCCGGAAGGTTTTTCTGCCGACAGATTCCGTGTACTTGAATTCGATGAGAATATGCTCCGCACTGCTGTCCCTGATGCCGTCGGGCAGAACACGAAGCTGTTCCCGAGTCCATTTCCTGTGTTTTTTTCGGATCAGAAGAATATCGGCCCTGGGTGCGGCGGCTGTCACGGAAAATTCCGTGTAAACCGTTATTCCCAAAGGCTCCGGAAGTTCCTGCAGAAGTTTTCCCAGCAGGATATGCCACCGGGTTCTGCCTTTTTCCGATGCTTTTTTCATTTTTTTCTCTTTAAAACGGCTGACTGCCAAAAATGAAATGGTAAAAACCCTCAATGTTTTCTGTGACAATCTATATCTGAATGAAACGGAATGCAAGTGTTTCTGACAGTCTGCCGGGGAAGTGCTGAACAGGCTCAAAGCGGCTGACAGATTTGCTTTAGCAGCCGGATTTTTCATACTGACAAAAAACTTGTCAGCCACAGAGTGACACAGAGAAATGCAAAAAAAAGTCTGCGGAACGCTGTTTATAAATCTGTGAAACTCTGCGGTTATACCAATTCCCCATTGAAAAGATACTTGCAAGCAGGAAAAAAAGAGGTTTTCGTGTGTTCAAAAAACCGGATTTTTTCGGAAAAATCCGGTTTTTCTGAAAAACTTATGTTTCAGATCAATGGCGAATTGGTATTATACCGATTCGCTTTTGAACTGATGCAATACTGTCAGTTTTTCCGCGGCTGACCTGTCAGAAAAATCTGATTTTTCTGAAAAATCAGGCTATTCCGGATACACGGAAACTTCTGCCCGCCTTATTTGCAGGTATCTTTTCAATGGTGACTTGGCATTAAACAGCCATTCTGAAATTTCTGTGCATGGGAAAACACAGATTGCTGAAAACGGTACATAAAAAAATATGGAAGACTGCTTATGCTTTTCCCTGTGATTTGGATAAAGGGCTATGCTGCCTCTGATTATTTTTCCTGTGCAGAAGAAGCGGATTTGCCTTCCAGAAAACCCGGAGAAAGAAAATCCGGACTCGGATACTGGTAAAAACCCCGTCCGGATTTTTGCCCCAGAAAACCTGCATCCACATAGGATTTGATGAAATCCGCATTTTTCATGGCATTGTCATCCCCGCGTTTCTGCGCATGGTAGGAGGTGATTTTCCACACCGTATCCAGCCCGATGGAATCCATGATGCCAAAGGGACCTGCGGCTGTGTGCATAATGCCCATCCAGCAGCGGTCAATATCCTCAATCGCTCCGATATTTTTGGATGCCAGTGTCAGTGCCGCATCCAGAAAAGCCATGAACATGTTGTTGAACAGATAACCCGGATATTCTTTTTTCAGCACAATGGGAATCTGCCCGATTTTTTCCGCAAAAGCCGCAACAATTGCCACAACTTCCGGATCGGTTCCGGGATGGGGCATGACATCCACAATCCGGCTGATGGCAATGTCATGAAAATGAAAGGCCAGAAATTGTTCGGGTCTGCCTGTGGCTTCCGCAAACAAAGAGGGAAGCAGCGAAGAGGTGTTGGTGGTGAAAATGGTATGCTTTGGGCAGATGGAATGAAAACGGGCAAACATTTCGCCCTTGAGTTTGGGATCTTCGGGAATGCTCTCGCTGATCAGATCTGCATTCTGCCCCGCTTTTTGTGCATCAGAAGTGAACACCATTCTTTTGACGGCATTTTCAGCCTGTGCGGGACTGATATGCCCTTTGTGCATCAGTCTTTGGGAAAGGGAATGGACTCTTTCCTCTGCCTTTTTCAAAATTTCCTGGGAAACATCATATATGGAAACATCATATCCGCTGATCGCACACTGCAATGCAATCTGATGTCCCATAGTTCCCGCGCCAATAACCAGAATATCATGAATATCATCAACTTTCATAAAAACCGCCTTTCTGCATAAATCGCTGATGCTGAGGGAAAATCTGTTCAGTTCTCTGTGTTCTCTGTGCAAAAACTCTGTGTCCTCTGTGGGAAACACTTTTACGGATACTCTCAGCCTGCCTTCATTTTGCCTGTTTTCACTGTTTTTTGACAAAAGCGGCAGCAGCTTTTTCCAGAAGCTGCACGGCAAAAATCAGTTTTTTGAAGCGCGCATCCTTTGTCTGACCGTGATAATAGCGGTAATAAATCTGCTGGGCAATCACAGCCAGCCGGAACATGCCGAAGCACAGATAAAAATCTGCATGGCTGATGGTTCTCCCTGAGAGTTTTTCATAACAGGCCAGCATTTCTTTTCTGCTCAGGGTTCCGGGAACATGGGTGGGAAGGGTGCGCATGAGTTGAAATTCCGGCGGATCATTCTGTTCCACCCAGTAGCCCAGCGTGCATCCCAAATCCATCAGCGGATCGCCCACTGTTGCCATTTCCCAGTCCAGAATACCGATGACCGACAGGGGATCATTGGGATCAAGGATTACATTGTCAAATTTGAAATCATTGTGGATAATGCCGGGAAAAGGGGAATCCGGAGGCATGTGTTCCGCAAGCCATGTCATCACGTTTTCAAATTCGGGAGCGTCCGGAGTGCGGGCATTGCGGTATCTCTGGCTCCAGCCGCTGACCTGCCGCTGCACATATCCGTCCGGTTTTCCGAAATCAGCCAGCCCGATTTTCTGATAATCCAGAGAATGCAGTTGATATTGCACTTCCACAAGTTTTTCACAGAGACGCCGCATTTTCTCACGCGGAAGTTCCAGCCCTTCCGGCAGTTCCTTTCGCAGAATGATGCCCCGGATCCGCTCCATCACATAAAAGGGACAACCCATGACAGCAGGATCTTCGGTGTAGGCAAGGGGCATGGGTACATAGGGAAAAACCGGTTTGAGAACGTTGAGAATTCTGTATTCCCTTCCCATGTCATGCGCGGTTTTGGCTTTTGTGCCAAAGGGGGGACGGCGCAGCACCATTTCCCTGTCTCCCACAGTGAGCAGATAGGTCAGATTGGAATGTCCGCTGGGAAACTGCTGTATATTCAGCGTCCCCTGCAGATCGGGAATGGTATCTTTGAGATATGCCTCCAGTTTGGCTGTATCCAGAGTTTCTCCGGCACGGATACCGGTGGCCTGATCGGTGAAATCCATAAAATTTCTCCTTGAATCTGTACGTTGCAAAAACCGGATTTTTTGCAAAAATCCGGTTTTTCAGATTTTATTTTATCTTACGACCCTGATATTCCCCCAGAATCTGTTTTTCTCGTTCCCAATCTGTTTCTCTCGTTCCCACGCTCCGCGTGGGAATGCAAATCAGACGCTCTGCGTCAGCAGCAGATCATCACAGGACGCAGAGCGTCCCGAAGACGTTCCCACGCGGAGCGTGGGAACGAGAAAATTCTACTTTATCCTGCGACCCTGATACTCTCCCAGAATCTGTTTTGCCACAGAAACTTTATGCACTTCATCCGCTCCGTCATAAATCCGGGCTGCCCGTTCATGCCGGAAAAAGAAAGCAAGAATTGTGTCATCCGTCATTCCCAGTCCTCCATGCACCTGCAGGGCATAATCCAGCACCATCTGCATGACATTTGCCACCTTGAATTTGATAAGGGAAATTTCTCTGCGTGCGGCTTTGGCTCCCTGCTGCTCAATCTTCCATGCCGCATGAAGAATCATCAGCCGCGCGGCCTGAATTTCTGCCGCACATTCCGCAATCCATGCCTGAATAATCTGCCGGGTTGCCAGCGTTTTGCCATCCGGTGAAATCACCCGGTCACGCGCCCGTGCACACATGAGATCAAAAGCCCGGTTGCAGATGCCAATCCAGCGCATACAGTGATGAATCCGTCCCGGCCCCAGCCGTTCCTGCGCAATGACAAAGCCGTGTCCTTCCTTTCCCAGCAGATTTTCCTGCGGAACCCGGCAGTTCTGATACAGAATTTCCGCATGACTGAAATAATCATCACCGGTATGTCCCATGACCGGAATATTGCGCACCAGATTGAAACCGGGTGTATTGCAGGGAACAATAATCATGCTTGCCTGACGGTAGGGATCAGCTTCGGGATTGGTTTTTGCCATGACAATGGCAAATTCCGCGCCGTCTGCTGCTGTGGTATACCATTTCTGTCCGTTGATCACATAATCCTTGCCGTCTTTTACCGCAGAGGTGTCCATCATCACCGGATTGGAACCTGCCAGAGATACTTCAGTCATGGAAAAGCAGCTCCGGATTTTTCCCTCCACCAGAGGATGCAGATATTTTTCTTTCTGTGCCTCTGTGCCGAACAGATCCAGAATTTCAATGTTTCCCACATCCGGAGCCTGACACCAGAACACAAAATGTCCCAGAGGACTTCTGCCCAAAGCCTCTGAAACCAGCGCATGTTCCGTAAGACTCAGTCCCATGCCCCCGTATTTTTTTGGATGACAGGGAGCCCACAGTTCCATGTCTTTGACCATCTGCTGTTTTTGTTTCAGCCGGGGCATGAGTTCTTTGGCCGGACGGGTCAGAAAATCAGGTTCCAGAGGAAGGAGTTCCTTTTCCACAAATTCATTGATCATATCAATGATCACCTGCATTTTTTCCGATATGGTGAAATCCATTGTTTTCTCCTTTTTATATCAAAATGTTGAATATTTTCTCGTTTTTCCTGTTCCCACGCTCCGCGTGGGAACGCCTTCGGAACGCTCCTGCATTCCGTGATGACGCAGAGCGTCTGGTCCGCATTCCCACGCGGAGCGTCAATGCCGTCAAGTTAAGGAGGAAAGTTCACCGTCCCTTCGGGACGGAATGTTTGTAGTAGCAGAAAATCCGGCATATTCTGAACAGAAAAGCTCCGTCAGGAGCGGCATGTGGACACATCCGGAACATGCCGCCCCGCCGGGGCTTAACCCTTTTAAAACGCTCTGGTGCTGCAAACATTATGCCCCTGCGGGGCAAAATACCCCTTAACTTAATGGCATTGACGCTCCGCGTGGGAATGCAGTCTGTACGCTCTGCGTTGGCAGGTCATGCCGAAAACGTTCCCACGCAGAGCATGGGAACGAGTATATAAATTCAATGGAGAATTGGTATAAGGGTTTTGGAAACCCTCAGGTTTTTTGACAGATTAGACACTTACCTCCTGTTTTTTCGTGCAATTCGTATAATTCGTGTGATTCGTGGCTGAAAAAAAACAGGAATTCTGAAAGCGGTTTGCCGTTAAAACCTTTTGACAACAGACGAAATGCTTTCGGCAATCCGGATCATCAGCGGCGGTTTGTATGCTTTGCCGGAAATCTTTCCTGTGTTCACCTTTTTTCGGATATACAGGGTTTTGTGAATCTTTGCCACCAGCCGATCTGTTTCATCTCTGACGTCCACTGTCATTTTGGGAAGATATTTTTCCCCGTTTCCGGTATGCGACTGAATATCGGCTATAATTTCATCCGTGACACGGAAATCAGCAGTCACTTTCCCTTTTCCCGGACTGACAAACTCAATGCTTGCGCCCTTGTCCCATACCACATAATCAGGCCCAAGAATTTGGATAATCATCAGGGCATAAAAAGGATCAGTCATGGCATACAGACTGCCCCCGAAATGGGTTCCCATATAATTGCGGTTATAAAAACGCATCCGCATTTCCACCTGAACATGCCGGAAATCCTCGGAAATGTGCTTTACAAAAATGCCGGTTCCCAGATAGGGCGGATACCATGTCAGCAGAAATTTGAACACCTTGTGATTCATGATGCAGCCTCCGGTGAATCCGTAAGATTTCAAAAACCGGATTTTTTGGAAAAATCCGGTTTTTTTCTGTAAGATCCAATGTCTGTGCTACTTTTCCTTTTTTCCGCTGTCCGCAGGCAGAATCCACTGTCCGTCACTGCGGTACTCCAGACTGATTTTCTTCAACTCATCTTTGTGTTCCAGAAAACGGGATTTCATACCAATCAGCCATTCCCTGTGTGCAAGGGCATCCTCACGGGTCAGGAAAAGTTCATGCTCCCCTTTTTCAATGGCAAATACCGGATTTCCCCCTTTCACAGAAATGGTTCCGGTGTTGCTGCACAGCATGCACCGCACCTGACTGTTTTCCAGAAAACGGAAGGTCTGACCTCCGCACAGGGGGCAGCAGGGCTGTGTTTTTTCCTGCGCAGGGCCAAACAGGGCTTTTCCCAGTTCGGCGGCCACTGCCTTGTTTGCCGCATTCAGGAAGATTTCACCCGGCAGCGCACCGTAAATCATGCGCCGATCTTTGATGTCCGCCATAAGCAGTTTCAGGAAACTCTCAATGCCCAGCAGGGTGTAGCCTTCCCGTCCCGGAATCCCTGCAATGCCCACACCCACAGCAGGTTTTCCCCACAGGGTTTCGGCATGGGAATAGAGCGCAATGCCCCTGTCAATGAAGCGTTTCAGGGAAGCGTTTGGGCCAAGAAAATAGGTCGGAACCGACACAATCAGCGCATCCGCCTGCCTGATGGCCTGTGCAACCGCGTTGAAGCCGTCTTCCAATATACATTTGTTTTCCTTGAACAGGCAGATATAGCAGCCGCGGCAGGGCTGAATGTCAAAATCTGAAAGCCGCAGCAGTTGCAGTTCATGGGGCTGATCAATATTTCTGCTGATTTCCTTTGCCATGATTTCACAGTTCCCCAGTTTCCGGGGCGAGCCGATAAGAGCCAGTATCTTTTTCATGAAATTCTCCTTGTTCTGTGAAAGATTTTTGTTAGCATACACACTTTCTGGATAAAAAAATATCGGATCACACTGCTGCCAATCCGATTTTTCCAATGATTGCTTAAACTGTTTGTCATCTCACCTTGCGCACTTCCGTCCTATCTGCGAAAGTCAGTATCCGGAATCATTTGAAATTAATGGATTTCAGCTTTTGCCGGAATGACGGAGACTATTTTCATGCCGGAAAAAACCAAATCCGGATCGTCATATCCGTTATACTGTCAAGTCATCATACAACCTGACACCGAACACCTGACACTCTTCATATCATATCCCGCAGCAGCCGCCTGAACAGCACCTGCTCTTCCAAAGTGAAACCGGACAGGAGTTCCGCGTTGGCCTTTTTTCTTTCCGCGATAAGCTGCTCTTTCATTTCATTGGCTTTGACTGAAGGATAGAGCCGATACACCCTCCGGTCTTCCGGATCCGGTTCTTTGACAATCCATCCGGCCTCGGCCATCCGATCCAGCACGCCTGACAGGGTGGCTTTATCCAGAATCAGGACCTTTCCCAGCTCAGCCGCAGTCATTCCTTCCTGATACCACAGTCCTTCCAGCACCAGATGCTGCATATTGGTCAGTCCATACGGTTTCAGGCGTTTCTGAAAATCCCCGTGGGCTTTCTGATAGGCTTTTCCCAGTAAAAAAACCGTGCAGTCAGGCAGATCTTCCGGCAGATTCGTCATAACAGTTCCTTTGCATACGAACCATTATTCTTTTTCCGCCTTTCTGTCAAGCAAAATATTTTTCTTGTCTCCTGCTTCAGTTGGCCTGCTGCCAGATCAGCCGCCATAAATTGTTTTAAAAAAATTTAAAACAATATGTTATAAACTTTTGAATCTGTTTTGTTCCGAAAATTCTGCTGCTGGAATCATTGTACCGATTCCCCATTGAAATTTTAACCGCAAAGGACACAACCATGGCACAAAGGTCACAAAAAAACTGACAGCACTGTATAAAATCAACAGCGAATCGGTATTATACCAATTCGCCATTGATCTGAAACATAAGTTTTTCAGAAAAACCGGATTTTTCCGAAAAA
>JAWKPW010000030.1:0-55719 GCA_041390465.1 Desulfobacterales bacterium
TTGCACACCTCGATGGCGTTTTCATCCAGAATTTCCGTATGCTCAATCATGACCACAGTGTCGGCTCCCTCCGGCAGCATTCCTCCTGTGGCAATGCGTGCGGCCTCTCCCCCGCCAAGGGAGAAATCCGGAGTCTGCCCCATGCGAATTGTTCCTTTTACCGTCAGAAAGGCCGGCGAACTTTCGGACGCGCCAAAAACCGAAGAAGCGCGCAGCGCATATCCGTCCACTGTGGAACGCCGGAAATCCGGCAAATCCGCGTCTGAGATCAGATCGTTGGCCGGCACCCGGCCAAAGGCATTCTCCAGAGGAATTTCCTCCTCCTCTGTTTGGGGAAACAGACTGCGCAGTGACAGAACCTCCCCAATACTTTTCACGTTGAAAAATTCTTTCATATGGAAAAATCCCCGATCCCTGTTTCAGGCCCCTCAGGATTTCAGGATGACAATAATCTGTGTTCTTTGAGAACCGCAAAAAACATCTTTGATTTCTTAGCACGAATTATGCAAAAAATACACGAAAAAAACAGACCGTCTTTTTCTGCCGGACAATCCGGATGATGCGTTTCCCAATCTGACTGCGTCCTGTTTTTTCTGCCTGTCTGCGCCATTCATTCCGGCTCCGGATTACGGTTTGCGTAGACATGTCTGAAAATTGTCATCAGCAGATTCTGGGAAGCTGCTCACCGGTCAGCATATCCACCATCCGGGTTCCGCCGATGCGGGTCTGCAGAAAAACCTTTCCCGGATGATCTGCGATGACTTCACCGATAAAACAGGCATCTTTTCCGTATTTTTCCGCTCGGATGAGTTCCAGCACCTCTCCGGCAGAATCCGGACTGACAAAAACCAGCATTTTCCCCTCATTGGCCACATAAAGGGGATCAAATCCCAGCAGTTCGCAGATGCCGGCCACTGCGGGATTTACCGGCAGTTTTTCCTCATGGATGCGGATGCCCGCGCGGGAGGCCGAAGCAATTTCATTGAGTGCGGTTCCCACCCCGCCCCGTGTGGGATCGCGAAGAACATGAATCTTTTTCCCGAATTTTTCCGTGATTTTTTTCACCATATGGTTCAGGGGGGCAGTGTCACTTTGTATGGGGGTTTCAAAGCGAAGTCCCTCCCGCTGCGTGAGAACCGTCATGCCATGATCAGCCATTGTGCCGCTGAGAAGAATCTGATCTCCGGCGCGGGCATTGGAACCGGTCACATCCACCCCTTCGGGAATCAGGCCCACCCCTGCGGTATTGATGAATATTTTGTCCGCAGCCCCTTTGGGGACCACCTTTGTGTCGCCTGTGACGATGAATACACCGGCCTCCTCTGCGGCTTCTTTCATGCTTTGCAGAATGCGTTTCAGCTCTGTCAGAGGAAAACCCTCCTCCATAATCAGAGCCGCACTCAGGTAAAGGGGGACTGCCCCGCACATGGCAATGTCATTGACTGTGCCGTTGACTGCCAGCTCACCGATATTGCCGCCCGGAAAAAAAATCGGGTCCACCACATAGGAATCTGTGGAAAAAGCCAGACGCTTTCCCCCGATGTCCAGCACCGCACCGTCATCCAGTCGGCTGAGAGCCGGATTGTCAAATACAGGGGCGATGATTTTCGAAATCAGACTGTGTGAAATCTTCCCCCCGCTGCCGTGATCCAGTGATATTTTGTCCGCATTCATTTGTGAACCTGACATCCTTAAATGTCAGAAAATTCAGAATGAACAAAACAGACTGTCCGATGTTCATGCAGAGGATTTGACAACTTTTCAGGTGATTTCCGAAAATAAATGTACCGGTTCAGTCACCTGAAAGAATTGACAATTTTTGGAAAGCTGTCAATTCTGAGGGATGTTCTTTTCCGGAAATCGCCTTAAACGTTGTCAAATCCTGCATGAATATGCAGCAATCTGTTTTTATTGGTTCTGAAATTTCTGACTCTTGATTCGCATTTACAGTTCTTTTGCCAACTTCTGCCCCTGCACAGACAGACAAGAAAATCTCTGCTCCATGACCGCATTGGTTTTCAGGGTATGAAAAACTGCCCTGTGTCCGGCAATAATTGAAATGTGAGATTTTCTGCTATATATCTTAAAGAAATATACCAATGAAAAGATGAAAAAAGCAATCATTTTGTTCAGAGGCAAAAATAAAAAATCTCTCATATTTCTGTTGTCAGAACAATGAATGCCCCGATTACGGAAAACGGGGTGGGTGCAATCTGACTGTATGCATGTATTACGGTAAACAGAATAAAAGGTTGCTGTGCTGCCGGACATGCAGAGCACGTTTTTCCGGACGGAATGGAACAGCATTGTTCAGGTCACATCTGCCGGAAGAAAAAGCCGAAGCTGTCCTGCAGCACATTCAGGAAGGGTGCGGAGTCCGCAAGACAGGCCGTCTGACCGGTGTTATACCGATTCGCCATTGATCTGAAACATAAGTTTTTCAGAAAAACCGGATTTTTCCGAAAAATCCGGTTTTTTGAACACACGAAAACCTCTTTTTTTCCTGCTTATAACGTGAGTTCGATGAGTTTTATATTGTTGTCAGTGCGTTCTGAAGATCAATTCCTCTCATATGAGGTTTTTTGGGATAAAAAGTGTATGCGATCAGAGCACTGAAGAGATTTGTGATGAATCCGTAAGCGGAACGGTGCCGGGAGTGTTCGATCTGAAAAAAGTTTTTGAGCAGATCATTGACAGTTTCAGCAACGGCTCTTTTGCGGGGCAGAATACGGTCTGCAAACGCAATATCCTTTTTTTTCATATTTTTTTTCTGAGTCGTTGTAAGTTGCAGACCGTGTGCCGCAGGGTCTTCCGTCAGCGCCGCACTGATGCAGCCTTTGTCTCCGAAGAGCTTTCCTTTCAGACGGTTGACCATCTCACGGACAGGTTTGCGGTCATCGGCATTGCCTGCGGTTATATGAACGGACATCAGTTCCCCGGGGTGACTGATCACCAGATGAAGTTTGAAACCGCAAAACCGGCCGGCTGAAGTCTTGCCGCGGGCGGCCGTTTCCGCAAAAACCTTATGATGCCGGATTCTGAGATTGACACAGACAGAAAGAGGTGTTGAATCAATTGCATATATCATTGTATGCAGACTCATTTCCATGCGGAGTTTCAGAAACAGCATCATGGGAATTATAACGACGGGACATATCTCTGTGAATCTGCAGTGCGATACCAAAGAAGGAAATTCTGCCCTGTGAAACTGACAGACAGTATCCTTTTAATATTGTTTAAAATTCTGCCACCCTGTAATCTGGAACCCGATCAGGACGGTCATTGCCTCACATACGGACATCCTGCAGAAAGGGCGCTGACGACGGGCGCCGATAAGGTGTGCACTGAAAAGGGGTTGAATGTCTCCACAAACTCACTGATTTCAAAGTAACATTCTGTAAAAACAGTGATATTGTCCTGATTCGGGTCAACGGTTTTCATTTTTTTCCTCCGGTTCCGGTAAGTTAAGGTTGTCTGAAAACCGTCAGTACAATATTTTTACAGTTATGTCACTAATAATATAGAAAAACTCATCGAACTCACGTTTGATCAGGAAAAGCGGAATGTGAGGGAATGGAAAACGGAGATTCTGCCCTCCTGAGATGCTGTCAGACGATTGCTGCCACTGCTCTGACACTCCCATCACAGCAATCCCGCAATCCTGAGAAACCGGGCGCAGACAGCAGATGTTTGACATGCCTGAAAAATCATGGTAATCAGACAAATCACAGAAATCAAAGTTCAGACGCATATATGCCGTGATTGCAATAATTGTGAAAGAAATACAGAGGAGTCCGAACATGCCGGATGCCAGGGAAAAAAAATCCAAGATACTGATTGTGGATGACGTGCCGAAAAATATTCAGGTGGTGGCCAATATTCTGCAAACCCGGGGTTACAGCATGGCTTTTGCCCAGAATGGGGAAACAGCCCTGGAACTCACCCGCGCCAATCCCTTTGATCTGATTCTGCTGGATATTATGATGCCGGGCATGGACGGGTTTGAGGTCTGCCGGAAAATAAGGGAAAATCCCGCGACTGCGGATGTGCCTGTGCTGTTTCTCACAGCAAAGACCGACACGGAAAGCATTGTGAACGGCTTTGCATCCGGGGCAATGGATTATGTCATCAAACCCGTAAATGAGGCCGAGCTGCTGGCACGGGTGAAAACCCATCTGGAGCTGTACCGTGCCAGCAAAGAAATGCGGGAGATGAATCTGCGTCTGCGGGAGGAGATTCGGGAGCGCACACAGGCTGAACAGCGATACCGCAGCCTGTATGAAAATGCGGTGCAGGGCATGTTCCGCAGCACTGTGGAAGGCAGAATCCTGAGCATCAACCCCGCGTATGTGCGCATCCTGGGCTATGAAAACCGGGAAGAGGTCATGGCCCTTGCGGATGCCCCCAAAGCCGTGTATGAAAGGCCGGAAGACAGGGAGGAAATGATCCGCAAACTCAGGCAGCATGGAATGATTACAGATTATGAAATGAAAATCCGGCGCAAAGACGGAGCATCGGCATGGATAATGATGAATGTGCGACTGGCAAGGGATGAGAATGAGCAGGAGGTGATTGAGGGAATTGTCATCGATCACACAGCCCGGAAAAAGGCCGAGGAAAAACTGCGCCTGAGCCGGGAGCGGTTCCGGCATGAGGCCACGCACGACAACCTGACCGGCCTGTACAACACCCGGCATCTGTACCGGGCTTTGGAAAAACTGATAAGCGAAAGCCGGGAAAAGCAGGTTTCTTTCTCCCTGATTTTCATGGATGTGGACAATTTCAAGAAAGTGGTGGATTATTACGGACATCTGAAGGGAAGCCAGACGCTGCGGGAAATGGCGGCGACGATTCGGGACAGCCTTGCAGAACCTGCTTTTGCCGTGGCTTACGGGGGAGACGAGTTTGTGGTGGTGCTGCCGGACATGGACAAGGAAGCTGCTCTGCGCAAAGCTGAGGATATCCGGGTGAATATTCGGGAAACCTCTTATCTGAGCACCTATGGCCATGATGTGCATATCCGCGCCAGCATGGGGGTTGCCACATTTCCTGACGATGCGGATGACCTTAACGGCCTGCTGGCACTCGCGGATCAGGCCATGTTCCATGTGAAAGGCGAAGGCAAGGACGCGGTGCGGGCAGGCACACGCCCTGAACCGGAAACAAAGTAGAACAAACTTCCAGTTTGTTTCTGTCCATAAGCCGCATCACAGACTGAAGGCCCTGTTTTTTTTCCGGTGTGCAGAAAAAAGGAGGCGAAAATGAAGAAACACAGCAAAGATACGGATATTGTTCACGGGGTGAGCAAATGCCACATCACTTCCCTGGATCTGGTTCCCCCCATCCATATGACATCAACTTACAAATTCAACAGTGCGGAACACGGAGCCAAACTGTTTGCAGGCAATGACACAGGTTATATTTACACCCGCATATCCAATCCGACCGTGGATCTGCTGCAGGAAAAAGTTGCGCTGCTGGAAGGGGCAGAATCTGCCATTGCAACGGCTTCCGGCATGGCCTCCGTGTCGTGTGTGTCAATGACACTTGCGGCTCCGGGAGACAATTTTGTTTCCTGCACCACTCTGTATGGCGGCACTTTTGCCCTCTTCAACGCCCATCTGCCAAAGTTCGGCATGGAACCCCGTTTTCTCTCTCCGAGTGATGCAAATTCCGCTTCTTCCCTTGAAGCCCTTGCAGATGAAAAAACCCGCTTTCTTTATCTGGAGACCCCGGCCAATCCCACCCTTGATGTGATTGACATCCGGCTGTGGGCAGATACTGCCCGGAGCAGAAGCATTCCCCTGATTGTGGACAATACCTTTGCCTCCCCTTATCTGCAGAATCCCCTGGAACTCGGAGCGGATATTGTCATTCATTCTGCGACCAAATACCTTAGCGGGCATGGAGATGTGGTGGGCGGAATCATTGCGGGAAAACAGGACATGATGGCAAGGATACGGGAACAGCATCTCATTCATTTCGGCCCCATCATGAGCCCCTTCAATGCGTGGCTGATTTCACGGGGCATCAAAACCCTTGCGCTGCGCATGGAACGGCACTGCAGCAGCGCCATGACAGTTGCACAGTATCTTGAAGTTCATCCCCGTGTGCAGAAGGTCTATTATCCGGGACTGAAATCCCATCCCGGACATCAGACTGCCCAAAAACAGATGAAAAAATACGGCGGCATGATCGCGTTTGAAGTCAAGGGCGGAATTAAAGCCGGAAAAAAGGTCATGAATTCCGTGAAACTGTGCACCCTGGCAGTGAGCCTGGGAGATTGCGAAACCCTGATTCAGCATCCGGCCTCCATGACGCACGCGACCTATTCTCCGGAAGAAAGAAAAAAGGCCGGCATTGCTGACGGCCTGATCCGTCTTTCCGTGGGGCTGGAACATCCGGATGACATTATGGCAGATTTGGATTATGCCCTGAAAAAATAATGTCTTCCCATGCTTGATTCCGGTGGAGAACCGCAAAGAAAATAATTGCTGAAAAATGTCCCAGTTGCGGCAGTGAAAATATCTGCCAAAAATGGATGGACACAGAGGGGCATCTGCGGTTTCACTGCAAAAACAGATAGTCGGACTGACAGTTAGAAAAAATACATCCGGAAGCTGCCGGAAGCTGAATGATCTGAAGTCAATCTTCTTGATGACAGACCGGAGGACAAACCCCGGATCCGCACCCGGTCAAAAAACGCACCCCAGACGCACCCTGCCCAAATACAAAAGGCATAACCCCTTGGGATTATGCCTTTAATATTTGAGTGGTGCCGAAGAGAAGACTCGAACTTCCACGGGGGAACCCCCACCAGACCCTGAACCTGGCGTGTCTACCAATTCCACCACTTCGGCATTCTGACGGAAAAAAGATTGATTTCGATCAGGATGTGCGCTATATATACCGATTCTGATTTGATGTCAAGGCAAATTTAAAAGGAAAATGCAGAAAAAATGAAACTGATAGAAGGCATTGAAAAAATAGAAAAACCCTTCCCAAATGCCGTGGTGACCATAGGAAATTTTGACGGGGTTCATCTGGGGCATCAGGCGCTTTTCCATGAAGTGATTGAAAAAACAGATGAAATTCACGGCACATCTGTGGCTGTCACCTTTGAGCCTCATCCCATCCGGGTGCTCAAACCCAACGGGCATCCGCCCCTGATCACCCTGTATGAGCAGAAAGTGGAACTGATTGAACGGGCCGGGCTGGATTATTTAATCTGCGTGCCCTTCACCAAAGCCTTTGCCTCCATATCCGCGGCGGATTTTCTGGAAAAAATTCTTATCGGACGCATCGGCATGAAGGCATTTGTGGCAGGCGGGGATTATTCCTTTGGCAGAAACCGGGAGGGAAATCTGGAGTATCTGAAACAGTCCTCAGATCGGCTCGGATTTGAGCTCATTGTTGCGGACTGGATACAGCCGCCTGCCAATGGCTCAGAACGGATCAGCAGTACCCGTATCCGGGAACTGGTCATGGACGGGTATATGGAATATGCCCAGAAAATGCTGGGAAGATATTATCAGATTCGGGGAACGGTGGAGCATGGCAGAAACCGGGGCGGCAAACTTCTGGGATGTCCCACAGCCAATATCAGACTCTGTGATGAACTGGCTCCCAAAACCGGGGTTTATGCGGTCATTGCTGAAGTTCACGGACAGCGGTACAAAGGGGTTGCCAATATCGGCTACAGCCCCACCTTTGATGACCATGTTTTTACGGTGGAAGTGCATATTCTTGATTTTGACAGGAATATATACGGGGAGAAAATCCGGGTCAATTTTGTTCACCGCATCCGGGATGAAAAGAAATTTTCCGGCATAGAGGAACTGTCTGCCCAGATTCGCAGAGACATTGAGACCTCGCGAAATATCCTTTCCTTATAATAATACGCCGCTGGTCTGCATATCCGCAAATGAGAAACAAAACCCTGATTTCCCTTATCCCCGGGCTTCTTATTTCCATTCCCGCGCTGTGGCTGGCATTCCGGAATGTTCCCCTTGCCGATCTCCTGTCCTATATGGGAGACATTCACTGGTTCTGGGTTCTTCCTTCCGTCTTTATTGTCTTCGTCAGTTTTTCCCTGCGAAGTCTGCGCTGGCAGATGATTGTGGCATCAGTTCATCCCCTTTCCTTCTGGGCAGCCTTTCATCCGCTGATGATCGGGTTCATGCTCAACTGCATTCTTCCCGGCAGAGTGGGGGAACTGGCCCGGCCTCTGATTCTGAACCGCAATACAGGGATTCCCCTTTCTTCCGGGCTGGCCACAGTGGCTGCGGAACGGATCTTTGATCTTCTGCTTCTGCTGGCATTTCTGCTTATTGTCATGGCGCATGTGGAAATTGCCCCGGATACGGAGATTCATTTCAAAAATATGCACCTGAACAGGGAAACCCTGAGCATGATTGAAAGCGGAATGCTGAAACTGACAGTGGTGCTTATCGCGGGAATCATTTGTGTCACAGCAGACAAAAGCCGGAAATTCATACAGCGGTGCATCATGAGAGCACCTTCCCTGCTGTTTTTTCTGTCAGCATCAGCAAAACAGAAACTCACGGAAAAAATCTGTGTTCCGATTTCCTGCCTTGCAGAAAGTTTTGCCTCCGGGTTTATGCTTCTGCGCTCCTGGAAAAAAATGGGCATCTGCATTGTCCTGTCCGCACTGATCTGGATTTTGTCCGCATTTTCCTATTATGTTTTTTCTTTGGGATGTCCGGGCATTGATCTGTCTTTTGCGGAAATGTTTGCCGTGATGATTCTGATCTGTTTTTTCATAGCCCTGCCCTCAGTTCCGGGATTTTGGGGCGTATGGGAAGCCGGAGGCGTGTTTGCCCTGTCGCTTTTCGGCATAGCAGGCCCGGATGCGGCAGGTTTCACGCTTGCCAATCATGCCATTCAGGTTTTTCCGGTCATTGTGATCGGTCTGATCTCTGCCATGATTGCGGGTGTCAGAATTTTTCGGATTTCCGATGCCGGCGCGCCGTAAAACATTGCCTGTTTTGAATTTGCAAACAAAAAATTCAGAGATGTTCCTTGGGATAAAGAAAATTTAACCGCAAAGGACACAAAGAAGGCACAAAGTTCACAAAAAAACTCTGTGGTTAAAAACAGACGTCCGGTGGTTCTGGCCCTCTGCCAGGAAATCTGTGTGAGTCTGCGGTTAAAAACAGGAGGGTCAAAGGTTTGCAGATTTGATTTTGTGATTATATTCAAATTCTGAGGATTCAAATCAGGGAGAACCGGAATCAGACTTGGATTTCAGAGGCCCCTGAGACAATATATGTATGAAAGGCGGTATATTATGGAACTGCTGAAGGTTCTGACCTATCCGGATCCGTTTCTGAAAAAAACGGCAAAGCCGGTGGAAAATATTGATGAGGAGATGCAGAAACTCATCGAACATATGGTGTTCACCATGTTTGATGCGCCGGGTGTGGGGCTGGCTGCCATGCAGGTGGGGGTGGATAAAAGTCTGATTGTGTATGACAGCGGTCTGGGCAAAGCCGAGGATAGGAAACCGGAAGTGCTGATCAATCCGAAAATTGTGGCATCCGAGGGAAGCGTGATTTCGGAAAATGAAGGCTGTCTCAGTGTGCCGGATTTCCGTTCGGATGTGAAACGCTTTGCTGCGGTTGCTGTGGAAGGTGTGGACAGAAACGGAAAACCGGTGCGCATTGAGCGGGATGATTTTCTGGCTGTTATTCTGCAGCATGAAATTGACCATCTCAACGGAACTCTTTTCATTGACCGGATCAGCGCTCTGAAAAGGGAACTGTACAAAAGACGCATCAGAAAGCAGATGAAACACAATGAATAAGGGATTTCGGATTGTTTTCATGGGCACACCGGATTTTTCCGTGCCGCCGCTTCAGGCCCTTCACAATAGCGGGCATGAGGTGCTTTTGGTGGTGACGCAGCCGGATCGCCCCAGAGGCCGGGGCAGAAAGATGCTCCCGCCTCCGGTCAAAGAATGCGCGCTGTCTTTGGGATATGAGGTCGTACAGCCGGAATCCGTTCGCACGCAGGAATTTGCCGAAAGAATGAAGGCGCTGCATCCGGATATTTTCGTGGTCGTGGCCTTTGGTCAGCTTCTGCCCCAGAATCTGCTGGATATTCCCCGTATTGCGTCTGTCAATATCCATGCCTCTCTTCTTCCCAAATACCGGGGAGCCGCTCCCATCCAGCGGGCGGTAATCAGTGGTGAAAAAGAGACCGGCGTCACAACCATGCGCATGGATGCAGGCATGGACACAGGAGATATTCTTCTGATGGAAAAAACGGAAATCCTGGCGGAGGACACATCCGCTTCCCTGCATGATCGGCTCTCGGTCATGGGCGCAGAGCTGATGCTGAAAACACTTGAGGGATTCAGGGCGGGCAGTATTCGGCCCATTCCCCAGAACCATGCCGAGGCCACGTATGCTTCCATGCTGAAAAAATCCGATGGCCGCATGGACTGGAGCAGAAAAGTCCGTGAACTGGACTGTCTTGTGAGAGGCACAGATCCCTGGCCCGGAGCCTTCTGCTTTTTCGGGGAAAAACGCCTGAGAATCTGGAAAGCCAAACCTTTTTCTGAAAACACAGGAGCTGCGCCCGGAACTGTGCTTGAAGGATGTTCCAATGAACTGCGGGTGGCTGCGCGCGATGGCATACTTTCCATAGAGGAAATTCAGGGAGAATCCGGCAAAAGAATGCCTGTGAAAGATTTTCTGCGCGGATGCCGGATACCGGCCGGAACTGTACTGACATAAGGGAAAAGGATTCAGGTGTCAGGGAATAAATACTGAGACCCGGACACTGAAATCTGAACACCGAAATCGCCAAGCCGCAATCTCCAAATCCCAAAGCGAAAAAGGAAGAAAAAATGTCCTGTCCCCCGGAAGACGAATACGAAGCCCATACGGAACTGCGCCGCCCCATTCCCGCAGGGCCCGGCAGTCCGGATTATGAAAAAATTCCCTATGTCCTGTGGTGGTTCAGACACATTCTTCTGACACTTGCCGCGTGTTTTTTCCTGTATTTCGGGATTCAGGTACTGATTTCAGCTTACCGGCTGCCGGATCCTTTTTCCTTTGTCATGAGTTTTTTCGCTGCCAGCCTGATCATTCTCATCAGCGCGGCACTGTTTCTTGGGTTTGTCTGGAGAATGATCCTCTGCTGGAGAAACAGAATTCAGGGCAATGGGATTGAATTATAGGTGATTTCTGAAAATGAATGTCCCGGTTCAGTCACCGCAACGATTTGACAACTTTTGGAAAGTTGTCAAATCTGCGGGATGTTCTTTTCCGGAAGTCTCCTTATAACTGCCTGTCTCTTTTCATCCTTTTCCGATCAGCCATTCCGGGCCGAACCAGTAAACAAGATACATGAAAAAGGCAGCATATGCAGCACTGACAAGATCATCAAGAAGAATCCCCCAGGGGCCGTGCAGTTGCTGATCAATCAGCCGGGCCGGAGGCATGAGTTTGAAGATGTCAAAAATCCGGAACAGCACAAATCCCCACAGCACCGCCTTCCACAGTTCTCCTTCTCTGAACAGGATGGGCACGAACAGATACCCGGCCACCTCATCGAGAACAAACTGTGCCGGATCTTTGCTTCTCCAGTGGGATTCTGCCAGAGGCGTCAGAATATGGCTGGCAGCGCATACACCGATAAAAGTGAAGATCAGAAGTCCCAGATGCATTTTTGCCGGAAACAGGGATACGATCAACACATGAAAGCATACACCCAGCAGCGCACCGCAGGTTCCGGGCAGTACCGGTGAAAGTCCGAGCCCCAGCGCGGACGCGATAAGAATTCCGATTTTGTCCTTTTTTTTCTCAGGCAGTTTTATCAGCAATTTCCAGCTCCCCAGGTTCTGCTGACATTTCAGCGGATGTCAGGAAGACAGCATGCCGGACATATGGCAAACTTTCCGTCCGGCACTCCGGGTTTGTGCAGATGTCAGCAGACTCTGACAGATTTTTTGAAGAGTTTCCCAACCGTTCCCGCAGAGGACACAGATTTTTTTGTGATCTCTGCAGGATGACCATGTTCTGATGACATTTCGGAACCGAACCGGACAAACCGGCATGTCAGGAAGACAGCGTGCCGGGCATATGGCAAACTTTCCGTTTGGCACTCCGGGTTTGTGCAAACGGCAGCAGAGTCTGAGAAATTTTTGCCGAAATGTTTTTTCAGATTTCACATGACAGAGCATTACAGCAAATGAAGCGGAAACACAATGATTTTTCCGCATATGAAAAAAGATTCAGCCCGGCCCGCCTGCGGCAAATCGCTTGATTAATATGCCTTCCGTATGTCATAATGCGGCAGAAGACAGACAAAACACAACACAGGCTTGGCAAGGAAAGAAATTTCATGAAAGAACTGGCTCTGCTTTTTTATCTGGGAGACGGAATGTACACGGTTTCCTGCGACAAAATCAAAGAAATTGTTCCCATGGTAACCCTCAGCACAGTGGATCAGGGGCCTGCGTATTTTGCCGGTTTTTTCAATTACCGGGGAGAAATCGTGCCGGTCATTGATCTGTGCCGTCTGATACGCGGGGTTCCCTGCCGAATGCGCCTGAGCACCCGTATCATTCTGGTGACATATACAGGAAAAAACAGCGATTCCTTTACAATGGGACTGATGGCCGAACGGATTACAGAAACTGTCAGGAAAAGCGGTTTTTCCCCTTCTCCGGTGCGACTGAAGGATGCGCCTTATCTTGGAGGCATTCTGATGGACGGGAAAAACATGATACGGCATATTGAAGTTGATCGGCTTCCAAACTGCCTTGCGTTCCTGCCCCCGGACGGAGGAGTATGTCTTGATACCCCGTAAGATCATCAGTTTTCTGCTGGAAAAGGAAATCGGGATCTCCGAGGCGGCAGCAGGGCCTGAAACCATTGACAAAGCCATACAGAAACGCATGGAAGCCTGCGGCATTTCTGTCATGGGGAAATATCTTGATTATATCCATGCCCATCCCGGAGAAATCGATGAGCTGGTGGAACTTACGGTGATTCCGGAAACCTGGTTCTTCCGAAATGAGGCCGCATTTGACTGCTTCGGGGAATATGTGCAGGCATGGCATGGAAATGCAGAGCAAAATGCCATCCTCCGGATTCTGAGCATTCCCTGTTCCACAGGTGAGGAGGTCTGGTCTCTTGCCATTACCCTTGCCGAAGCAGGGATACCGGAATCCGGCTATCATATTGACGCGGTGGATGTAAGCAGAAGGGCAGTTGAAAGTGGCAAATCCGGTATCTATGGAGAGGAATCTTTCCGCAAAGAGGGATATGCCCACAGACATATTTATTTTTCCACCATTGGAAAGCGTTTTCAGGTCCGGGACTCTCTGCGGAAGAATATCTCTTTTCTGCGGGGAAATCTTCTGGATGAGGAACTGCTGAGAGATACAGAACCCTACCATGTTGTTTTCTGCCGCAATCTGCTGATCTATCTTTCGGCTTCCGCGAAAAGCATTGCAGTCAGAAATATAGATCGGCTGCTGAACCCGGGAGGAATTGTCTTTCTGGGGCATGCGGAACAGGGCATGTTCCGAAATCCCGGATTTGTCCGCCTGCCCTGTCCCCGTTCCTTTGCCTGGAAAAAACCGGAACATGCCATTTCTGCACAATTTTCTGAACAGGCTGCCTCTTGTGAACAGAAAAGGCGGAAACAGCGGTATCCACCGTCCGGGGCAAAGGAGACAGATGCCGCGAGCGGGGAAAGCGTCAGACAGAGAATTCCTCTGCAGGGCAGCTCTCCGAAGAAAGAGGAAACACTGCCGCGTGCAGAGTCAGAATCCGTTTATGAACCGGAAGATCGTCTGAAAAAGGCCCGCATACTCGCGGATCGCGGGGAACTGGATGAAGCCTTCAAACAATGCCGGATCTGTCTGGAGGAAAATCCCTTCAGCGCTGCAGCGCATTTTCTCATGGGCATGATTTATCACGCAGTGGGAAACGACAGACAGACCGAGGCATATATGGACAAAGTGATTTATCTGGAGCCCGGTCATCAGGATGCTCTGGAGCAACTGTATCTGATGGCACAGTATCAGGGCGATTTGCGCAAAGCTGAAATTCTTCGGCAGAGGATACGCAGGCTTCTCCGGAAAGAGGATGCAGGATGAAAATCGCATTGCAGGAGCAGGAAAAGGAAAACTGCTGGAAAACCATGGGGGTTTTCAGCAAAAAGAACGCCGTATGTCCCCGTCTGGCAGAAGTGATTCACTGCCGGAACTGTGATCGTTTTGTCCATGCAGGCCGGAATCTTCTGGAAAGGGATTTGCCGGATGCATACCGGGCGGAATGGACCGGAATCATGTCGGCGGAAAAAGAGACCGAATCACCCGGAACCGTTTCCGCGGTCATCTTCCGGGTCGGGCAGGAATGGCTGGCTCTCCACACCCTGCTTTTCAGGGAGGTTGTGGATCCGCAGAAATTTCACAGCCTTCCCCACAGGAAAAATCCGGTGCTGCTGGGTCTGGTCAATGTGCACGGCGAGATTCAGCTTTGCATTTCCCTCAAAGCTCTGCTGGATATACGGGGAAAATCTGAAGAAAACGGGGAAAAAAAGGGATACCGGCGTATGATGGTGGTGGAATCCGAAGGAAAGCAGTGGGTTTTTCCGGTTGAGGAAATTCATGGCATCTGCCGGATACATCCGGACAGTTTTCAGAACACACCCGTCACTGTGGCAAAATCCCGTTTTTCGTTTACCCGGAACATCTTCTGCTGGGAAAACCTGAATGTGGCACTGCTGGATGACGAACTTCTTTTTGCCAGTCTCAAAAGGAGCCTGACATGAATGCACAGAATCCGGAAAACTGTTCCATGCTGGAACTTTTCCGCTCGGAAGTGGAAACCCATGCGGCTGCAATGAGCAAAGCGCTTCTGGCTTTGGAAAATGATCCAAAAGCGGTACTTCATATGGAAGAACTCATGCGCGCCGCACATTCCATCAAAGGCGGAGCGCGGATTGTGGAACTTGACAGTGCTGTCCGGCTTGCCCATACTCTGGAGGACTGTTTTGTGGCTGTCCGGAAAAAGGGCATCCAGCTTAACGCAGAGCATATGGATATCCTTCTGCAAAGCACAGATATGCTCGTGAAGCTGGCTGAAACCGGAGAAAAAGCAGAGGACAGGTCGCTTTCCGGATTTGTGGATGATCTGATTGCAGCCATCACATCCATAGCGAATCCGAAGGAAAAATCTCCCCAACAGGCGCAGGGTGTTTATGAAGACCCGCAGATTTTGCAAAAAAGCGGAGAAAATCTCTTCCTTGCTGAAAAAGAGACAGCTTCGGAAAAACCTGCGTCAAATATGGGAGAAAAAATTGGAACATCCGACTCTCAGTTCCGCAAACCGGATCTGCCTGAAGGCCCTCAGTCCCCTGCCATCAAAGAATTGCCGGAAGCAGAACAGTCTCCGGCAAAAACAGATCAGTCTCCTGTCTCTGATTCCTGTGCTGAACCCGGTTGTGCAGAATTTTATCAAACAGAAAATGCTGAACCTCTGCCCGCAGACACTTCTTCGGCATCTCTGAAAATCACAGGACAGGAACGCACGGTACGGGTTACTGCCTCAAAAATAGAACGGCTCATGGGACTGGCAGGAGAAGTGGTTGTGGGCGCGCGCTGGCTTCCGCCGTTTACCTCCTCTCTGCTCACACTCAAGCGCAGTCAGCGGGATATTTCCCTTCTTCTGGATGAAATTCTCAAAGATATCAGTCACCAAAAAGAAATGAAACATGTCCTGTCCCTGTGTCTGCAACTGCGGGAAAAAATCAAGGACAGCGGTCTGGAGATGGCAGAACGGATCAGTGACATTGACATGTTCACCAATGTTTCTGCTGCAATTTCGGATCGGCTCTACCATGAGGTAATTGGGGTGCGCATGTGCCCCTTTTCCGAGGGAACCCAGAAATATCCGCGCACTGTCAGGGATTTGGCACGGAAACTGGGGAAAAAGGCCAGTCTGGAAATTCTGGGGGAATCCACGGAAGTGGATCGGGATATTCTGGAAAAACTGGATGCTCCCATCACACATCTGCTGTGCAATGCTGTGGCACACGGCATTGAATCTCCGGAAAAACGTCTGGCAGAGGGAAAGCCTGAAACCGGAACCATCCGCATTGAAGCCACACACAGGGCGGGAATGCTTATGATTATTGTGTCTGATGACGGTGCCGGTATTGATCCGGAAGAACTGCGTGAGGAAATTATTGACAGAGGAAAGGCCCGGCCTGATATCGCTCGGCATCTGAGTGTGCCGGAACTGATGGATTTCCTTTTTCTTCCGGGTTTTTCCACAGCAAAGGATGTGACCGAAATCGCAGGCCGGGGGGTGGGGCTGGATGTGGTGCACAGCACTGTCCATGAAGTGGGTGGCGTGATCCGGGTCAGTTCTGTTCCGGGCAGGGGAATGCGTTTTCACATGGAACTTCCTCTGACCCTTTCCGTAATCCGCACCTTTCTTGTGGAAATCGCGGAAGAACCCTACGCATTTCCTTTGGCCCGCATTGACAGTTGCCTCAGGGTGAAACGGGCAGATATACAGGTGGTGGAAGATCGCCAGTATTTCCGCTTTGATGAAAACAATATCGCTCTGGTGGATATTCGGGAAGTGCTGGAACTTCCGGCATCGGATGTGAAACGGGACACCGTGAATGTGGTGGCGGTCAGTGATCGCAGTCATTCCTATGGCATGGTGGTGGACAGGTTTTTGGGGGAATGCGATCTGGTGGTGCGGCCTTTGGATCCCCGGCTGGGAAAAATACCGGATATCAGCGCAGCAGCAGTGATGATGGACGGTTCCCCTGTGCTGATCTTTGATGTGGAGGACATGGTGCATTCCATTGGAGGTCTGCTGAGCGGAAAGAACCGCCTGAGCAGGGTGGACAGCGGAACAGAGGATGAAGACAGACCAATGCCCAAACGCATTCTTGTGGTTGAGGATTCCTTCATTGTGCGGGAAAAGGAACGCAAGATTCTGGAAAACAAAGGATATGAAGTGGATGTGGCTGTGGATGGACAGGATGGCTGGAACTGTCTTCGCACTGCGGTATATGATATGGTGGTGACAGACATAGACATGCCCCGGATGAACGGATTTGAACTCATCCGCAATATCCGCCAGCACACGGAACTTGCTTCCCTGCCTGTGGTGGTGGTGTCCTACAAAGCCTCAGATGATGATCGTCTGCAGGGGCTCAAAGCCGGAGCCAATTATTACCTCACCAAAACCGATTTTGATGACAATTCTCTGCTTGAGGCTGTCACAGCTCTGATCGGAGAGGCATGACAGGAAAGAACACAGCTTTTTTTTGAAAAAAAGTGGAGGGTCAGATCGGCTGCTTGCCTTTGATCCGGTACCAAAAAAAGCTCTTCCTTTTGCCGGAACCGATACATTGACAAAATTATATAACTTATTTCATTTTTGATTATATATATTTTATATTCAGACTGTTGTATTGTAAAAAATTTTCATGCGACAAAAAATGATGCAAAAAATGTTCAAATTTTCTTCCTCCAAATTTTGGAGACATATAATTTTGACATCATCATTTTTTTGAAAAAATGGGGAACAAATTATTTTATAAAGGATTGCAGTATGTCCCACAGTATATATCCCCAAGCATCTGAGGTTTAAAAAAAATAATATTTTTACAAATTAAATCAATATATTAAAATAAAAAAACAACAGTATGAAAAAATATTTTGGACTTATGGTATGCATTGTGCATATAAAAAAATAAATCTGAATATCAAAAATCAGAATTAATGATCTTTAAAAAATGAATTTTATGGAACTTGGTGACAGTGTGTGCACAAAACCGGTTCATTGTCATTCCTGTTTTATGAAAATCAGCAAAAGATCATTAAAATAATTAAGAAAAGGCCAAACTCATCGTGAGGTGAGGACGGAAAGCCACGGGTCTTATGGGGAGACAGCCGGGCTGCCTTAATAAAGTTGCGGGGGATTGGCACAGTGCTGATTCCCCATTATCAAACTTTTTAAGGCATTGGAGGTAACTTTATGAAAAAAACAGCAAGACTTTTGGCATTGGTTTCTGTATCCCTGCTTTTACTCTTTGGCACCGCCGGTGCACAGACGATTTCCGAATTGACTGATGGTATGTATGTGGGGGGTGAGGCACTGGACGGTTGGGGGGGGTATAGTTTAGATGTGATCGGAGATCGTTCGATATTTGACATCAGCAAGGTTGAAGTGTCAACAAATGAAACCGGATATCTTTTTGATATCTATACCCCTTTTGTATCGAATATAGGCATTGGGGGTATTGTACTGGGTGACCTTTTCCTCAGTACAGACGGATGGAATCCTTACGGCGAAGCTCCCTACAGACAGGATACAGCCAGCAATGGAGAAACATGGGAATATGCTCTGGTTCTGGATGACCACAGTGGGGCGAAAACCTCTGGTGACTGGAGTCTGTATAGTGTCAACACGGCCAATATTATCCTGTCCGATAAGTTAATGGGGGACTATGATACTGACGAGAACGCTTATCGCCGAAATCAGGAAGTGCAATATGATGGAACTGGTCAGACAGTCGTAAGAACCGGTAGTTGGTCATTGTTTGGGGATTATCTCAGATTTGAAATAGCCAGTGATCTGTTTGGAGAAAATGGCCCTCTCGCCTTGAAAGACAGTGATGAATACGGATTTCACTGGACCATGACCTGCGCAAATGATGTCATAGAAGGTTCTTTTGCACCGGTTCCTGAGCCTGCCACCATGTTCCTGCTGGGTTCCGGTCTGCTTGGCCTGGGAGCCATACGGCGGAAAAAAAGAACTGCATAACTGCCATATTTTTACCAATATTGCTGATTCTTTATTTAAGGGGGGGGATTGCTGTTTCCCCCCTCTTTTTTTTCTGGCAGTGCTATACCACTTCTTTATTTAGCCCAGAAATCCGCAACGGAGACCTTCTGTGATTAAATTGTCTGTCTCCATTCCACCCCGACTTCCAGTATTGCAGAAATCTACTTGCCAAAATTATATTTTTTCTGTATAGTTTTAATTAAAGAATTTTGAGATTTTTTCTGCAGTTGCCAAACATGACAAACCTGAAGGGCATAAGCAGAACACTTTGTTTTTATAAATAGAAACCATCGGAACAAATTTTGGGCATATTGAACAATTTTTTTTTGACAGTTCCCGCAGAGAGAGAAAAAAGACTTGACCTGACTGGTCAGTTTTTGTGATAAAAACATATTATAAATCAAAGATTTATCCTGTCAAAAAATGAGAGGTGGGAACTTCCTGAGATAAAAATACATTTCTTTCCCTATTGAAATTTTGTTCATATTTGTACAGAAAAGATTATTCTTTTCAAGGGAGACGGAAGGCAATGGATGAGAAAAGCAATATTCTTCCCAAAATTGATTATTATGTGAAACTTGTCCTGAAAAAACGCTGGCTTATGATTATCCCCTTCTGCCTAGCCATGTCCGCAGGCATTTACCTTTCCATAAAGCTTCCGAAAGTCTATAAAGCAGACACATTAATCATTGTGGAGCCCAAGAGTGTGCCGGACAAATTTGTTCCTTCCCTCCAGATGCAGGATACACAGGAACAGATTAGCACCATCGAACAGCAGATTAAAAGCCGCTCCAATATTGAAAGACTTATCGAAAAATTCAAGCTGTTTTCAGGTCCGGAATATAAAGGGCATATGTTCATAGAAGACAAAATTGCCATTGTCATAAAAAGAATTATGCTGAAAGTGAACAGATCCCGCGGAGGAATTGAATCCTTCAGAATCGAATACGAAGACAAGGAGCCGGAAAAGGTCAGAGATGTGGTGAACTGGCTGGCAACCACATTCATTGATGAAAGCGTCAAATTGAGGGAACTGCAGGTGTTTGAGACAAACAAATTTCTGGCGGAAGAACTTGCAGTGCTTGAAGGCAGGCTAAAGGAGATTGAATCTGCCATAAAAAAATACCGGCAGCAGCATTATGGAGAACTGCCGGAGGAACTGGCCTCAAATCTGGCAGCATTGGAAAGACTTCAGACTCAACTTACTGAAAAACAGCAGAATATAAGAGATGCAAAAAACAGATTGACCCTGGTGGAAAACCAGATTGCCATGTCCGGATTCAACACAGAACCATCATTGATTCTGCCATTGGAAGAAAGCAAACCTGCCGGGGATTCATCTGTTTCAGAAATTGACCGAATGAAAGACACGCTGAAGCAATTGAAAATAAAATATACGGACCGGCATCCGGATGTCATCAGATTGACAGCCATGATAGAGCGGGTTGAGGAAAATCTCACAGAAATTTCTGAGGAACATACGGAAAGCAATACAGGTGACTCTGATATTCCTGAGAAAAAGGATACCCCTTCTTTGGATGAAAATACGGATACAATATCGCCTTTCCATTTTGAACTTACGCTCCAGAGTGACAGAATAAAAGCGGAGCTGATGAAATATGTTGAAGAAAACAACAAAATTCAGGAGCAGATACAAAAATATGAAAAACGGATAGAAATGACACCCATTGTCGAACAGGGACTTATTGATCTGAACAGAAATTATACAAATCTCCAGAGAACTTACAACAATCTTCTGGATAAGAAACTTGAGTCAGACATTTCCGTAAACATGGAGAAAAAACAGAAAGGTGAAAAATTCCGCGTGGTGGACAGGGCCAGACTTCCGCAGAAACCTGTATCACCGGATATGAAAATACTTTTTGCCATCTGTCTGGCCGCAGGACTTGGGCTTGGCGGGGGGATCATTTTTTTGTCTGATTTTGTGGACAATACCTTAAAAATACCGGAAGATGTTTCTTCAAAACTGCATGTTCCCCTGCTTGCGGCAATTCCTGAAATCCAGAAAAAGAAGGATCTGGTTTTCCACAGAATGAATCAGGTTTTTACTGCTTTTTCACTTATACTGGCATTTGCTCTGTTTTCAGTTTTCGGACTGTTTGTTTTAAAAGGAGTGGACAGGGTGCTGGAAGTTGCAAAAAGATTTGTCTGAAGAAAATGTGCAGGAGAATTTGACAAGTGAGAATTTTCAGCCGGAAAAAATCAGAGAATACAGCACATGAGCCGGTCGGTTCTGATGTATCCGCTCCTGTTTCCGCAAATCATTTTCAACATGCTGAACATACAAAAAAACGGAAAGAAAAAAATCTGCTGCCTGTCAGCGGTTCAAACCTGTTTGAAGCTGATCAGTTCCGGGGATTGAGGACAAAGCTTCTTTTTCCCGCATCCGGAAGACGGCCCCGGTCGATAGCCGTAACCGGTGCGGGTATGGGTGAGGGGAAATCATTTGTTGCAGCAAATCTGGCAGTCTGCATTGCACAGAATGTTGACAACCGGCAGACACTGCTGATAGACTGCGATATGCGGGTTCCCGCTGTTCACCGCATGTTCGGTTTTGCCGACGGCCCCGGTCTGAGCGAATATTTATCCTCAGATATTCCTTTGGCATCCCTTATTTTTAAAACAGATGTTGACAAACTCACGATTCTGCCCGGGGGGACACCTCCTGAGAATCCGTCCGAGCTTCTGTCTTCCGTAAAAATGACCGATTTCCTCAGAGAAATTCAGTCAAGATATGATGATCGGTATATTGTGGCGGATCTTCCTTCTCCCCGCCTTGTTCCTGAAGCAGAACTGATTGTCCGTCAGGTGGATGGAACAGTTATTGTTGCAGGTTACGGGAAAACACCTGTATCCCATGTGAAAGAACTGATAGAACTTCTTGGAAAGGATAAAATTTTGGGCATTGTTTTCAACCGTGTTGACACCAGCATGCACTCCTCTCTTTACAGAATGTACCGAAAATTTGTCAGAAGAAAATAGCTGATTATGCTCAAAATATTCAAACAGTATTATCCCATACGGAATATATTTTTTGTCATTGGTGAATTTCTGGTGATTTATGCTTCCGGACTTGCTGCCAACCGCATACTGCTCGGCCCGGGCATTCTGCTGGGAAACTGGACTCTTCTTCTCAAAATATTGCTGATTACGTGGATATGCCAAATCTGTCTGTATTACAATGATCTCTATGATTTTAAAATAACAGACAGTTTTGCTGAGCTCAGTACCCGTCTGCTGCAGGCTCTGGGGGCGTCGGCCATCATTCTTGCCGGAGTTTATACTGTGTTCCCCCATGCCAGTATGGGGCTGAAGGTTTTTGTCATTACGATAATCTTTGACATTCTGTTTATCGTATCATGGCGAATGCTGTATACGCTGATTCTCAACCGTCAGCTTTTTGATGAAAAAATCATTCTGCTGGGATCGGGGGAGCTTTCACGAAATATTTTTAATGAGGTGAGGGAGCGCAGGGACTGCGGATATGTCATTGCAGCGGTATTTTTGGAAAACCGCGGGAAAGCAGATGAAAAAATGCGCAATGTTGCACAACTGTGCACAGATGCAAGCGTCATTTCCTCGGGAAATTATGAAAATCTTTGTGCCACAGCAAAGCATCTGGGAATAAAAAGAATTGTGGTTGCCCTGGAAGACAAGCGGGGAAAATTTCCAACGCAGGAACTCTTAAAGTGCAGGGTGGACGGAATTGAGGTGCTCGAAGGCACCACTTTTTATGAAATGCTTACCGGCAAGCTGATCGTGGATCATATCAATCCTGCCTGGCTGATATTTTCAGACGGATTCCGGAAATCCCGCACCAGACTGTTTGTCAAACGCAGCACAGATCTGTTTCTTTCCTTTTTCATGCTGATTTTTCTGTCTCCCCTGTTTGTCATTATCTCGATTCTCATCAAAGCTGACAAAAAAAAGCCGGAATATGACTTTGCGGATGTCTGGCGCTATTTCAAAAAAATCTGCTCTCAGGAAAATGCAAATCCCACAGACAGACTGCGGGAACTGATGCTTGCGGAAATGGGAGAGGATACGGACAGGCCAGCGAAACATCCTTTCAGAAAAATATGGCAGAAATTCAAAATCCACTGCTCGGCAAAGGGGAAAAATATATCTGTCCTGCTGACAGAAATCCTCAAATCTCACATAGATCAGACAGAACCGGAAGACAGTAGCGCAAATCCTGTCTTTTTTTCTCAGGAAAGAATGGGAAGAAAAGGGAAAAAATACAGAATTCACAAATTCCGTTCCATGATTGTCAATGCCGAGCGTTTCAGCGGCCCTGCCTGGGCCTGCAAAAATGACAAACGGATCACCCGCATTGGCAATTTTATACGCAAATGGCGGATTGATGAAATTCCCCAGTTGTGGAATGTGCTGAAGGGGGAAATGAGTTTTGTGGGGCCGCGCCCGGAAAGAGAGCATTTTGTCAGGCAACTGGAACAAAGCATTCCCTATTTCCGGGAACGGCTCTCTGTAAAACCCGGCATCACCGGATGGGCTCAGGTCTGCTATGGTTATGGCGCCTCAGAAAATGATGCCAAAGAAAAGCTCAATTATGATCTTTTTTATATCAAAAACATGTCTATTGCCTTTGATTTGATGATTGTGCTCCGCACCATCAAAATTGTGATTTTCGGCAAAGGCCGATAGCAGTTGCATACACCATGTGTCAAATTCGCAGGGTTCCGCCAAGTATTTTTCAAAATCTGTTTTGTTTCAAAAAAATGGAGATCAGTGTAACTGACCATGCGGAGCTGTATCATATTTCAGAAAAAATCCGGCAGAGATTCCCTTATGGCAGACAGGCGGAATATTTTCCCCGGAAATACAGCAAAAAATAAATTGCTGTGATATCCGCAAAGGAATCCCGGCAGGATGCTGTCTGTCAACATTGGAGCACTGCCAGCAATCTCATTATGGACAGGAAGAAAAAAATGCGGAAGAATATTCTGATTTTCAATGCGCTGATTGTTGTTTTCACTGTCGGGACTGTCTCCTGCACCACAGACCGCCTTTCTCAAACAGCAGAGGCTGTCAGACTTTCTTCTGCTCTGACGCAGAATGATTATCTCATCGGAAAGGGGGATATTCTGCAGATTGTCACATGGAAGGAACCGGATTTTTCCGGAGACTTCCCGGTCAGAATTGACGGAAAAATCAGTTTCCCCCTTCTGGATGACATGCATGCCGCGGGCCGGACGACTGCCCGTATCCGGGATGAACTCACTGAGAAACTGAAGGAATATGTCATGCATCCGGTTGTCTCTGTTTCTGTCAAATCCATGGAAAGCCAGAAATTTTATATCCTCGGTGAGGTGGCAAAGCAGGGGGAATATCCTCTTTCAAAAAATCTGACAGTTCTTCATGCCATAGCTCTTGCACAGGGATTTACCGAATGGGCGGGAAAAAATGACATTGTCCTGATACGTCAGGAAAACGGTTCTGAAACACTGATGAAAATCAGCTATGGAAAAATTGTGAAACAGGGAGAACTGCATCAGAATGTGCTGATAAGGGCAGATGATATCATTGTTGTCCCATGAATGTTTCCATATTCTGTTTCGCCCTGTTCTGGCGAAAGCATATTTTTTTTTCGTTGTGACAGGTTGTTTTCTCACCTCTGTCACAGCTTTTGCCGACTCATGGATTCGTGTTAAGCCTGTCATCATGATGGGGGAGGAGTACACAGACAATCTTTTTCTGTCAAAAAAATCCAAAGAAGACGATCTGATTACCGTAATTTCACCCGGAGTGATTGCAGAGGCAGGGAACAGAAAAGGCAGTGTCAGATTTTCTTATAATCTGGGTTACAGCCATTATCAGCTCCATTCTGAATATGATGCATGGAGACATGATTCCCAGCTCATCGGCAATATAAATCTTTCAAGACATACCCGCATGGAATTCCGGAATTCCTTTCTTCTTACGGAAGAACCTGCTGAAAGTATAGAGGATCGCAGAGAGGCGGAAGATGAAGTTCCGGAACCTGAAATCTATGAGGCTGAAGCAGAAACTGTCCGGAGGAGCCGGTATCGGTATTATACCAATTCGTCCCAAATTCGGATGGTTCACCAGTTTGGAAAAGCCGATTCCCTGCGGTTTGCCTATGCCTGTGATCTGCTGAAAAATGAGGACAGAACAGTTCAGAATGAGACAAGACATCATCCCTCTGCCGGACTGACATACTGGATGATACCGCAGCGGCTGGGACTGGATGCGGACATAAAGTATCTGCGAAACGATATTTCGGATGCAAAGGAGGATCCCGGTTATCTGGAGGAAACTCTGACCTCCTCCGCGTACATGACTTGGTGGGCCCTCCCTCCGCGTCTGCGTTTCAAACCGGGGCTGACTTATATAAAAGGTGTATCCAATGAGGAAAATGCGGATAATGAGGACAACTGGTATGAAAGCATCACTCCTTTACTGCAAATCATGTACCGCTTTTCGCGCCACTGGAATATAGAGGCAGAAGGATATATTACAAAAGCAATAACTTATAATTCAGAAAATTTGACGGATCTCTCGGATGATTTTGAGACATGGCGCGGTTCCCTTACGCTCACCCATCAGTTTGGCAGACGTCTGGAGGCTTTTTTCAGCTATATGCATTCAGCAACGGATTATATGGGTGATGATGAAAAAAATGACGATTATGAAGATTATATCCTGTATGAACCATCCGCAGGTTTCAGATATATATTGGCAGAAGGACTGCCGTTCAGTCTCAGTATGGGTTATCTTGTCCGGGACAAAAAACTGACGGGAAAAGAATCTGCCATAACCCTGAACGGAGAATTGGGTTCCTGGAAATTCTGCCGTTACGGTTCTGCAAAATTCAGCGCTTCCAGCGGATACAATGAAGATTATTTCGGCCCCGATAATCTCGGATTCGGTTTTTATTACAGGGCGGATGCCAGCGTTGAATATGTTTTTTCCCAATATGTCACCGGACGGCTGTATGGACGCTATCTGCGGAACCGGTATCTGGACAATGAAGAGACTGGAGGAGAAACCCGCAATGACAAAAACAGGGAACTCGGGGCTGGACTTGTTTTTCAACCCCAAAAATGGTGGTTTTTGAGCGCGGATTATATTTATCGCAATGTCAGTTCCACTGATGAGCAGGACAGTTATAAGGAAAACCGGATTCTTCTGAAAATCGGAGTTTCGCCCGCAAGGGGAATTCGGATATGGTAAATTTCAATATTTTCAAAATATTATGGAGCAGTATGAAGCGCATCGGCTATTTTTCAGCGGCACAGGTTCGGGTTCTGATTTTTTTGTTGGTTATATTTCAGGTTGTTATAATCAAAAATACAGTCAGGGCCGGATGTCCGGAAGGAATGACTGCATACTGGCAACTGGATGAAACCGTCCCCGGAGTTTATGCGGATGCAGTCGGGAACCGTCAGGGACAGTGCGCGGGGCAGTGTCCTGTTCCCAGTGTTTACGGCAGCGTCCGGGGCGCACAGATATTCAATGGAAAGGACACGGGAATTGACATTCCCGCGACGGGCATTTTCCAATGGAATCAGAATGAGAGTTTTTCCGTTGTCTGCCGGATGAAAAAATCTCCGGGCACGCTTGCAGGAGATGAAACTGTGATGGAAATACACGACAGCGGCACAGGCATGAAATTTCATGCCGGGATCGGAAAAATCGGCTCCGGCGGTGTGGCTGTCTTTCTTCTGCGGGACAGCAGCGGAAAAACATATACGCTTCAGGGCACTGCAAATCTGGCAGACGGATACTGGCATTCTGTGGTCTGGGTTCGGGATGCCGGAAGCAGCCGGAATTTTCTGTATGTGGACGCCCAACTGGAAATTTCATCCCCTGCGGTTTACTCCGGAAATTTCATTTCTGAAAATGCAAGTCTGCATATGGGATGGTCAGAAATGGGTGACAGCTACAGTTTCAGGGGACATCTGGATGAAATTGCCATTTATGCAAAAGCACTGACAGCAGGAGAAATTCGGGAAAACGATTACAACGGACTGTCTGACATCCGATGGGGATACTGTGACAGCAAACCGAAAGTCCGGATTATGCCTTTGGGAGATTCCATTACCGCAGGTTTTTCACCTGGGCTGGAGCCCGGTTTTCAGGTGGGATACCGGCAGAAACTGTATCAGGATCTGCTTGCATCCGGATATGATGCGGATTTTGCGGGAAGTCAGACTTACGGGAGTTCGGTTCCGGATTTTGACTGGAACAGCGAAGGCTGGCAGGAGGAATATACGGACGAACCGGCAGGCCGCACAGCAGCGGAACTCAAGTCCGAAGTATACGGTCTGCTGAACGCCAATCTTGCGGACATTGTTCTGCTTCATATCGGAACCTATGACACCCTCAGTCAGAATGCCGATTCCTCGGATACAGAAGCCGTTCTTGATGAAATTGACCGTTTTGATCCTGAAATTGCCGTTGTTCTGGCTTTGATCATTAACGGAAAATCGGAAAATCCGCGAATCACGCAGTACAACAGCGCGCTGCTGAGTATGGCAAAACGGAGAATCGCAAACGGAGACAAAATTATTCTTGTCAATCAGGAAAATGCCCTGACCTATTCCCTTGACATATCAGAAGACGGCATTCATCCCACCACTTCGGGATACAGGAATATGGCTGATGCCTGGTTTTCTGCGCTGGCAAGATATCCGGAATCTGTTCCCATTGCCGATGCGGGTGAGGATCAGCAGGTTTTTGAAAAAAGCACAGTTGCTCTCGATGGTTCGGAATCTTTTGATCCCAACGGCCCCCTTGCCAGTTATCTGTGGACACAGATATCCGGCCCTGCGGTCAGCATTTCCAATGCCAGTGCAATGAAAACATCCTTTACATCTCCCGCATATGAATCTGACCTGACATTCCGGCTTTCTGTTCAGGATCAGACCGGATTGATCAGAAATGATGAAATCATCATTCATGTATCGGAATATCCTCTGCCCCAGGCGGATCCGGGGCAGGATCAGAGCGTAAAGGCCGGAGCAACTGTAGTATTGGACGGCTCCGCCTCTTTTGCCACTGATGCGGAAATTGTCAGTTATCAGTGGTCACAGATCAGCGGAACTCCCGTAAAACTGACAGCCTCTGCTCCGGATCGGGTTTCATTTGCCGCCCCGGATCCATCCGTGCCTGAGGGAGAAACACTGGTATTTCTGCTCACCGTTACAGATGACAAGGGGAAACAGGATTCCGGAGAGGTGCGCATTCATGTGGAAAAAACACTGCCGGTTGCGGATCCCGGTGAGGATCAGACTGTGAATTCCAGGGATACGGTAACTCTGGACGGTTCCGCGTCTTCCGCTGTTGACGGAGAAATTGTCGCATATCAATGGGCGCAGGTTTCCGGCACTGCTGTGAATCTGGCTGATTCTGACAAAGCAAAAGCCGCTTTTAGCGCACCTGATACGGATCTGGAAGGAGAAACGCTGATATTTTCCCTGACAGTCACGGACAGCAGAGGCAAGCAGGATACAGCAGAAATCAGCATTCATGTCATCAATGGCAGGCCGGTCGCGAATGCGGGAAAGGATCAGACCGTCACAGAGGGAATGACAGTCACATTGGACGGTTCCGGTTCCTATGATCCGGATGGCGGCATTGCCTCCTATCAGTGGATTCAGCAAACCGGCTCCGCAGTTGCCCTTTCCAATGCCAATGCTGTCCAGACGACTTTTGTGGCTCCGAAAGTGGGAGATGTCGGACTTGTTTTTGCCCTTTTCGTGAAAGACAAAGTCGGGCTGGAAAGCCGCGATGAGGTGCTGATTACCGTCAATGCCAACGGCATCAGCGGCTTTCCGGATTCTGTCACCACGTTTGCGTCAGTCACGGGCATGCCCATAGGCATAAACGTTGAGAGCGGGGGGATTCTGGTAAAACTCAGCAGCCTTGATTCTGCTTCCATTTCCGCCACAGACAATCGGCCTGAGAATCTGCCATACGGACTTACGGATTTGGAAATCCGGCTGGACAGTCCCGGAGGTCAGGCAGTTGTGACATTTTATCTGCCGGAACCAGCGCCTGCCGGATATCTGTGGTACGGATACGGAACCGCCAAAGGATGGCTTGCATATAATGATGCGGTGTTCAGCGCGGACAGAAAGGAAATCCGCATGACCTTCATCGATGCAGGAAGCGGGGATGAGGGGGATTCGTCCGCGGCAGGCAACGGAATCATAAAAAATATTTCCGGTCCGGGATATATTCCTCCTCCGGAAGAAGAGGACAAGGACGAACTGATCAGTTGTTTTGTTCAGACATCCTTTGACTCCTTTGCCGATTTTTTCAAAACTTGGTTGACAGATTTGAAAACTTTTTGAAAGTTGCCAAATTTCAGAACAACCGGATTTTTCCGAAAAATCCGGTTTTTTACCAAATTTCTGCCTGAAAATATACGGAAGAACTCATCAGAAAGAATTTGTCTTATGCCTGTGAAAAACACAATCATCGCCTCTCTTTTTATGATACTGGGCGTCATCTTTCTCCGCTATGTCAGCAGTGCGGAGGATATTCATCCCAACAAACCCTTTGCGGATTTTCCCAAACAGATTGGTCAGTGGTCAGGAACCGAAAGCCGTTTTGACCCGAAAGTATACGAGGTTTTGGGGGTGGATGATTCTTTTCTGTGCAGTTATCATACCGCGGATGGACGGCAGGTGCAGCTTTATATCGGTTTTTACCAAAGCCAGCGGGAGGGAGATATTATTCATTCTCCGAAAAACTGCATGCCGGGCGCGGGATGGAATATTGTGGGCACATCCCTTGTGAAAATCAGAAAATCGGAAAATCCGGATGACAAGACAGACGTGATTCTGCTTCGTCTGCAAAATGGCAGACAGAAACAGATGGTGCTGTACTGGTTTCAGTCCAGAGGGCGGATCATTGCATCAGAATATATGGAAAAAATTTATCTGGTCATTGATTCGGTCACACGGCATCGCACAGATGGTTCCTTTGTGCGTCTTATTTCTCCGGTTGTCAGCAATGATGAGGAAAATGCGCTGAAAACGCTTACCGATTTTGCGGAAACCATTATGCCCCTTCTCAATGAGTACATTCCATCATGAAAACAAATCCTGAAACAGCCTCTGACCGCCTGACTTCTTTTTCTGTTCAGATCGTTATGCTGTCGGTTCCGTTTGTGCTGCTCTATTACCACACCATCCGGGGACTGATTCATGACTGGTCCGTTGATGACAATTATTCCCACGGTTTTCTGATTCCTTTTATTGCAGCCTATATGATCTGGCAAAAAAAAGCGGAACTGGAAAAAATCATATTCGTTCCAAGCAACTGGGGACTTTTATTCATCATATTCAGCATTGCACTGCATATCGCAGGAAATGTGGGAGCAGAACTTTTCACCATGCGCTTTTCCATTCCTGTAATGCTCTTTGGGCTGACACTGTATCTTTTCGGAAAGGAAACTGCCCGTGAAATTGCGGTTCCCCTTGTCTATCTGATATTCATGATTCCCATTCCCTCCATTATCTGGAATCAGGTGGCATTTCCCCTGCAGCTTTTTGCTGCAAAACTCACTGCGAATATTATCTATTTTATTGGAATACCGGTATTGCGGGAAGGCAATGTTCTGCATCTGGCCAATACCTCTTTGGAAGTGGTGGATGCCTGTTCCGGTCTGCGTTCCCTGACCTCTCTGCTGGCACTCAGCGGAGCTTTTGCCTATATCGGATCATTGAAAAACATAAACAAATGGATTTTGTTTGTCTCCGCCATTCCCATTGCCGTGATTGTCAATATCATCCGCCTGACCTCAACAGCCATGATGGCACAGTGGATCGGTGCGGAAGCCGCACAGGGGTTTCTGCACGATATGTCCGGAATGCTGGTCTTTGCCGTGGCTTTTGTGCTTCTCTTTGCTGTTTCCTCTCTGCTGGCTAAGATGGAGAAAAAAGTGCAGTCTTCGGGAAGAGAGAAAGCCGCATGAATGCTGATGAGCTTATGCAGATTGTCCAAAACGGGGAATCTTCAGTTGTGGAATTCAAAACAGAGGAAGTCCATCCCAATTCTCTGGCAGAGGAAATAGTGGCTTTTGCCAATTTTGAAGGCGGAACCGTTTTTATCGGAGTGGATGATTCCGGTCTGATAACAGGCTGTCAGCGAAGGGATATGGAGGAATTTGTGATCAATGTCTGCAGAAACAATGTACGGCCTTCCCTTATCCCCATCATAGAAAAAATTGCTGTTGACAAAAAAAACGTGATGGCAGTTCGCATTCCCCGCGGAGATACCGCATATGCCACCAGCCGGGGACTGTATTTTATCCGCATCGGTTCCACAAAACAGACTCCCACCCAGATTGAACTTCTTCGTCTGTTCCAGAAACGAAACATTCTTCAGTATGATGAAAGCCCTGTGCTGAAAGCATCTGCCAACAGCATTGACATTCATAAGGTAAACACCTATCTGAAAAAAATGGGACAAAGCAGCCTCAATGATGAGGATGAAAAAGCCCTGATCCATGAATTTGTCAATCTTTCCATCCTGACAGAAATGAATGAGCAGTATTATCCCTCTCTGGGTGGACTTCTTGCATTTGGCAAAAACCCCCAGAAATATTTTCCTTCTTTCACCATTATGTGCGGCGCATACAAAGGAATTGATTTTCTGTCAGAAACCATTCGAGAAAAAGAACTGACCGGAACACTGGATGAACTGATTGAGGAATCTCTTGCTTTTGCAAAAATGACCATGGAACAGAAACATGTTATGGATCGGGGAATTCAAGGCAGAGTGGAATATGCTTTTTCACCCGAGGCGCTCAGAGAAGCCATTGTCAATGCACTCTGCCATCGGGATTACACCATTACCGGTTCATCCGTTCGCTTTTTTGTGTTTCAGGACAGAGTGGAAATCCGTTCACCGGGCGGCCTTCCCAATACCATTACACTGCGAAATATGTGTTACAGACAGTTTTCCCGCAACCAGATGATCGCATCTTTTCTGAGCGGATACGGCTATATGGAACGCAGAGGAAAAGGGATTCAGCGCATGATCCGGCTCAGTGAACAGGCAGGAGCGGAATGCAGAATATCCCTGAGTCCGGATGAAAACGAAGTTCTTGTGGTTTTTCAGAAACCGCTGGAATGATCAAAAATGATGATGAAAGCACAAGGAAATGCTCAAGTTAAGGACGTAATGAAAAAAGAGGGGAACTGTGGAAAGCGCTGCTCCAAAGGAAAGTGAACATGATGAAAGGCATTTTCAGTTACAGCAAATGACAGAGGTGAGAAAAACATCTGTGCTGATTGATCCAAAAAAACATGCCGAATTTTTTTAAATTCATTTGACTGTGCAAGGATAACAACGCAATGACAGACAAAAGAAAAAGCATTCATCTGATTGCCGCAGCCCGGCCCAATTTCATGAAAATCGCGCCCCTGTATCATGCGCTGAAAAAAGAACAATGGGCCATAACCTGTATTGTGCACACAGGACAGCATTATGACCTGAACATGTCAGATGTGTTCTTTCAGGATCTTAACCTTCCAGAGCCGGATATTCACCTGGGCGTGGGCAGCGGTTCCCACGCGGTGCAGACCGGCCAGGTGATGATGGCTTATGAAAAGATTCTGATGGAAAAAAAGCCGGATCTGGTGGTTGTGGTGGGGGATGTGAATTCCACCATGGCTGCCACCATTGCCGCAGTCAAACTGGGCATCAAAGTGGCACATCTGGAAGCCGGACTGCGCTCCTTTGACCGCACCATGCCCGAAGAAATCAACCGTCTGGTGACAGATGCCCTTGCAGATATTCTATGGACCCCTTCGGCAGACGGAGACGAAAATCTGATTCGGGAAGGTGTCTCACCGGATAAAATCTGCCGAGTGGGCAATATCATGATTGATTCTCTGGAAATGCTGCGGGATAAAATTGCACAGCAGAATACAGTGGAAGAAAACGGTCTCAGAAAAGGTGGATACGGAATTGTCACACTTCACCGGCCTTCCAATGTGGATCGTCCGGAAATTCTTGCTTCCCTGTGTCAGATGCTCTCACGCATTGCCAATGACAGGCCGCTTGTATTTCCTCTCCATCCCCGTACCCGAAAAAATCTTGAGAAATACAATCTTCTTTCTGTACTGAAGCAGAACAGGAACATGTGTCTGATGGAACCCCAGAGTTATGTCCGTTTTATGAATCTGGTTTTCCACTGTGCTTTTGTCATCACAGATTCCGGGGGAATTCAGGAAGAAACATCCTATCTTGGAATCCCATGCTTCACCCTGCGTCCCAATACCGAGCGCCCTGTCACCGTCACACAGGGAACCAACTTTCTGTGCAAGGCGGAAAACCTGGAGGAAAAAATGCAGTCTGTCCTGTCCGGAAACCGGCCGGAAAAGAGAAACATTGAACTCTGGGACGGCAGAACCGCTCAAAGGGTTGTGGAATCTGTCAAAGGCATTCTGCTGTAAAATTCACCCGGATTCCAAGGGGGATTCATAATGCCAACTGTCTTAAAAATAAAATCCTTCCGTTTCCATTTTTATTCAGATGAAGGAAATGAGCCTCCGCATATTCATGTGGAAACTCCGGACGGGGAATGCAAATTCTGGCTTGATCCGGTACGTCTGGCAAGAAATCGGGGAGTGCATCCGCACACACTCAGACTGATTGAAAAAATGGTTTTCAGTTATCTGGATTTGTTAAAGGAAAAATACAATGAATTCCAAAATCAGAGAATATAAAACATCGGCTGAACCTGCTGCTGTCCGTGCATGGGCTGAGGGAAGAATGATTTTTCTTGAACTTACAGATGGCCGCATTCTGGGATTTCCTGCCGACCGATTCCGGATTCTCAGACAGGCAACTGACGGGCAGTTGAAAAAAGTGAGTCTGCGTCTTAACGGATTTGCTTTGCGATGGGAAGAACTGGATGAGGATATTACAGTACCCGGTGTTGTGGCAGGCAATTTTCAGTTGCCATATGAAGCAGAATATCTGAAAGTTGCTTAAATTTTTTCGATTTTATCGGAAAATTGTTAAATAAAGAAACATTGACTCTGGGATGGCAGAACCGCCCAGCGGGTGGTTGCATCCATCAGGGAACATATCGGGAAAATGCAATGAATCTGATGCACCGGAATCAGATTGATCGGATTATCGGTCAGTTTGAACAGGGAATCATAACAAGAAAACAGGCAGTATGGAGTTTGATGGATATGCCTGAACATCCTGATTTTCAGGGAATATGGGAGACCCTTATTGTTCATATTGTCTTGATGGAAATTTCCCGTGTACTGCCGGATACAGAAAAATACAGAAAGCACTGGCTGAGTGAAATCAAGGCATGGCAGAACCGGCTGAACCGCTTTGTCCGCAAATCCAAGGCATCTTACCGCAATGCAGTCAGAAAACATTTTTATCAGGCTGCTGATCATCTGTTTAAGGATGATTGTGCCAATCTGCTGTTCAGTATCGAGATTCATCTGGAAGAAATAACCGGGATTGCGGATTGTGCCATTGAAGACATTCTGAGCAAAATGAAACCGGATGCAAAGGATATGGAATGGTTTCTGGAGTATTCATGAAAAAGACAATTCTTCTGACAATTGATGTGGAAGACTGGTTTCAGGTGGAAAATTTCAAGCAGTATATACGCTTTTCCGACTGGGATTCCTGTGAACACCGGGTGGAAAAAAGCACTCATCGTCTTCTGGATTTTCTGGATCAGCAAAAATGCCTGAAACCGGATACCGGGGAATACGGAAACCCTTGTGCCACATTTTTCATTCTGGGATGGCTCGCGGAAAAATATCCGCAGCTTGTGCGGGAAATTCATGACAGGGGACATGAAGTGGCCTCTCACGGCTATTATCATCATCTGTGCAATCGGGAATCGCGCGAAAATCTGAAAAAAGATCTTGCAAAAAGCAGAAAACTTTTGGAAGATATTGTCGGCTTTTCTGTAAAAGGCTATCGGGCGCCCAGTTTTTCTGTGGACAACGAAATTCTCAATCTTATCAAAGACAGTGGCTATCTCTATGATTCCAGCTACAATTCCTTTGCCATGCACGGACGTTACGGCAGTGTTTCCCTGCCGGAAAACAGAAAACCGGGCATTGCGGTGAAAATGGCAGAGCATTTTTATGAACTGCCTGTCAGCAACCTGAACATGGGAAAGCAGATTCTCCCCTGGGGCGGCGGCGGGTATTTCCGTCTGATTCCCTTTCCTGTGTTCAGACAGGGAATCAACCAGATATTCAGGCATGAGGATGCGTATCTGTTTTACATGCACCCCTGGGAAATAGATCCGGAGCAGCCCAGAGTGAAACAGGCTTCGGCATTTTTTAAGTTCAGGCACTACAGCAATCTTCACAGGACAGAGGCAAAACTTTCCGGACTGTTTCAGTCCTTTGCAGACTGCTGTTTTATGAGCTGTCGTCAATATCTGAAGGAATCAGCCAAATGTGCATAAAATTGTTTCAGCCTGCGGATGAGAAATACTGGGATTCTTATGTCATGCACCACCCCCGCAGCAGTTTTTTTCATCTGAGCGGATGGAAAAAGGTGGTGGAACGCTCGTTCGGACATAAAGCCTTTTACCTGATATGTGAAGAAAATTTCCGGATCAAAGGAGTGTTTCCGCTTTTTTCCGTAAAAAGCATTCTCTTTGGCCGTTCCATGGTTTCCGTGCCTTTTGCCACATATGGCGGAATTCTTGCAGATGACAAAATTGTTGAACAGCAGCTTTACGGCGAAGCAGTGGCGTTGACAAAAGACAAGGCTCTTGAATATCTGGAAATCAGAAATGAGGAAAACCTGCTTCCGGATCTGCCCGGCAAGGATTTGTATTATGTGTTCAAAAAGGAAATCGAATCTGACAATGAAAAAAATCTCAACAGCATTCCGAGAAAAACCCGGAGAATGATTCGTCAGGGAATGAAAAACGGACTGGAGGTCCGTTTTGGCAGTGTGGAACTGCTTGACATATTTTATGATTTGTTTGCACACAGTTATCGCCGACTGGGGTCTCCGGTTTTTTCCAAAAAATATCTGAAAAATATTCTGGAAGAATTCAGACACAAAGCCAATCTCCTGATTGTCTTCAAAGATGAAAAAGCCCTTTCCGGTGTTCTCAGTTTTTATTTCAAAGATCAGGTCATTCCCTATTATTCCGGTGCTGTTCCGGAATCCCAGAACCTTGCCGCGAATGATTATCTGTACTGGGCATTGATGAGTGACGCTGCAGAAAGAGGATACCGGATATTTGATTTTGGCAGAAGCAAGAAAGACACAGGGCCGTTTCATTTCAAACGCCACTGGGGATTTGAACCCCGGCTGCTGCATTACCGTTATTATCTCAACACCGTTGCGGAAGTGCCGAACATCAGTCCGGCAAATCCCAAGTATCAGAAAAAAATAGAAATGTGGCGAAAACTGCCTTTGTGGGCCACAAAAATCATTGGGCCGGAGATTGTCAAATATGTTCCCTGAGCCCTCCGCAGTCAGACGGAACCGGATATTTCTCCTTTTTTATATGCTCCTGATTTTCATGGTGTCTGCACTTCCTTCGGATGAATCTCTGTCTTTCCGTTTTCTGGCTGAGTTAAAACCGCAATGGCAGAATCTGCTGCATATTCCGGTTTACATGCTTCTTGCTTTTCTGTGGCTGCATTGTGTCCGCAGTCCTTATGAACGGAGCATGGCTGTTTTTCTGTATGCAAACGGATACGGGATATTCAATGAACTGGTGCAGATGATGATTCCGGGACGCTTTTTTTCTCTCTTGGATATGCTTCTCAACAGCCTGGGAGTTCTGCTGGGAATCATGCTTTTCCGCTGTTACAAAAAAATGCACAAAAGACTGATATGAAAATTCTCTATATTTCGCATCGGATTCCCTATCCGCCCAACAAAGGGGATAAAGTCAGATCATTCAATGAAATAAAATATTTTTCCTGTTTTCATGAAATTGATCTGGCCGCGCTGGTGGACAATCCGACAGATTTCAGATATGAATCTGATCTGAAAAAGTATTGCAGAAATGTGATGCTTGCCCCGCTGAATCCTTTGCAAGGCAAAGTAAGAGGACTGTTCCGGCTGTTTCAGGGACAGCCTCTGTCTGCGGGATATTTTTATTCCAAATTTCTGCAAAAAAAGATCGATCTGCTTCTTTCCCAAAATGATTATGATGCCATTGTCTGTTTTTCCTCTCCCATGGCTGAATATCTCTGTGCTTCAAAATTTCACAGCAAACTGTTTTCAGAAAAGAAACAGCCAAAACTGATTATGGATTTCTGTGATCTGGACTCAGACAAATGGCGCCAGTATGCCGGAAACAGCGCTTTTCCGCTGAATCTGATTTACCGGATGGAATGCAGGCTGCTGCTGGAATATGAAAAAAAGATAAACCGGACTTTTGACCGTTCCATTTTCATATCGCAACAGGAAGCAGATCTGTTTTATCATTTGTATCCCCGTGCCTGCAAAATCTCTGTTATTCCAAACGGCGTGGATCATCAGTATTTTTCTCCGCGGGGTTCTTCTCTTCCCATTGCGGAGAAAAAAGGGCCGGCTCTGCTTTTTACGGGCGCAATGGATTATTATGCGAATGTGGATGGGGTATGCCGGTTTTGCACAGATATTTTCCCGATCATCAAAGCAAAACATGCAGATGCACAGTTTTATATTGTCGGCAGCAAACCCGATCCCAGAGTCAGAGAACTGGAAAAAATCAGGGATGTGCATGTGACCGGTTTTGTGGAAGATATTCGGCCCTACTACGAAATGGCTGATGTCAGTGTAATTCCTCTGCGCATTGCCAGAGGAGTTCAAAACAAAGTGCTGGAAGCCATGTCCATGGGAAAAGCGGTTGTTGCCACATCCACGTCAGTGAAAGGCATTGCTGCGGACCATGAGGGAAATCTGCGGGTTGCAGACACAGCAGAGGCGTTTGCCCGGTCGGTTTTTCTGTTTCTGGAAAATGAGAAGCTTCGTCGTCAGGCTGGAAGCAATCTGCGAAGTTTTGTCAAAAAACATTATGACTGGGAAAGCAATATGAAATATCTGGAGGAACTCCTTTTTATATGAAAAAATTTAAAATTCTGCATATCTTGGATCACAGCCTGCCTCTTCACAGCGGTTACACCTTCCGCAGTCAGAATATTTTTCTGGCCCAGCGCGCACGGGGATGGGTGCCGGTTATACTGACTTCTCCGAAACATGAGGAAAGCTGGAAAGGAGAATGCCATTGGCAGGAAACTATCGGAGATCTCAGCTATTACCGCAGCGGCGCGGTGGCTTCCCCGCCTGTTCCCTTTGCCTATGAATCCAGACTGATGTTCACACTCGCAAAGCGTATCCGGCAGGTTGCAGAAAAAGAAAAACCGGATATACTTCATGCGCATTCCCCGGTACTCAATGCGATTCCCGCACTTAGCGGGACGGCAGATGAAAATTCCGGTCGTGTATGAAATCCGGGCTTTCTGGGAAGATGCGGCCGTGGATCACGGCACATATGCAGAAAATTCATGGAAATACAGACTGACCCGTGCCATTGAGACATGGGTATGCCAAAAAGCGGATCAGGTGGCAATTCTCTGTCACGGACTGAAAAATGATCTGATCCAAAGGGGAATTGATGCACAGAAGATTACACCGGTTTTTAACGCTGTGAATCCGGAAAATTTTTCGCTGTGTGATCCGGATGAGCAGTTTCTCCGTGAGTGGGGACTGAAAAACAGAAAAGTGATTGGTTTTATCGGCTCTTTTTACCGCTATGAGGGACTGGATCTGCTGGTGGATGCATTTTCGCAGATCGCAGACCGGCATCCGGATGCTGTCCTGCTTCTGGTCGGCGGAGGGGAAATGGCAAAGGAACTGAAACAAAAGGCTCAACTCCTGCATATAAGCGATAAAGTAATCATGCCGGGACGGATTGATCATGAAAAAATCGCGGGTGTGTATGCACTGATTGACATTCTGGCCTATCCCCGCCATTCCATGCGCCTGACAGAACTGGTTACACCGTTAAAACCACTGGAGGCAATGGCAATGGGCAAGGCATTTGTTGCAAGTGATGTAGGGGGGCATAAGGAACTGATTTGGCACAATCAAACCGGTTTTCTTTTCCCATCCGGCAATGCCAATGCCCTTGCTGCCGGACTTGACAGGCTTCTCAGTGATGAAGCTCTGCGGACAAGACTTCAGACAGAGGGATTCCAATGGGTGCGGGAACATCATACATGGGAGAAAACCACTGCTGTTTATCCCGGTATTTACCAAAGAGCTATGGAACAGGCAAAAAAAAGAGGTTGCTGAATCCATGAAGATTCAGTATAATTTGATTTTTTGTTTCCCACAGAGAATTTGGGAACTGAATGTTACGCATGGTTATCATATCGGCGAAAGCCTTTATCCAGAACCTTTTGAAAATACTGGATTTCGGCTTACGCGGGAATGACGGTGGATACAGTAAGCTGCTGAATTTTAAAAGATTAGCCTGACATCAGTCAGGAAAATTCACTTCTGTCTGAATCATGGGCAATCGGCTAAGAAAGGTCATCACAGGCATGAATGATGAAAATAGCTATATTTCCGGAATGCTGACGCGGACACGGCTGTTTATGGATGAGGCTGCGGTTGAGAAAGTCAGGAATACCGTGTTTGCCATTGCCGGAATGGGCGGAGTGGGTGCGATTACAGTGGAACTGCTTGCGCGCTGGGGGGTAAAAAAATTCCGCCTGTTTGACATGGATGTGTATGAGGCAAGCAATCTGAACCGGCAGTTGTTTGCCACTTCAAAAACACTGGACAGATACAAAGTGGATGTTGCAGCAGAGCGGATTCAGGAAATCAATCCCCATGCGGAAGTGGAAATGTCTGTGCGCGCACTGGCCAATAATGAAAATGCCGAGCCTTTTGTAAAAGGCGCAGGAATTGTCATACAGAATGCGGATCGTCCCTCTGCCAAACTGTTTTATCTTTATGCGCAGAAATACAGAATTCCTCTGGTAAACGGATTTGCAACAGTCACAGGAGGCCGTGTCCAGACCTTTGATTACCGCAAATCCTCGTGTGAAAGTGTTCTGGAAACCCTGTGGAAAAAAATAAAATACGGAAATCAGAAGGCGTTGACAGAAATGAGTGCAGAGGAAATCTCGGCTTTTGACAAAACCTGGGTTCATGCCACTGCACCGTCTCTGAATTTTGTCACCAATATGGTCGGATGTCTGATTGTGGCAGAAGCTGTAAAACTGCTGAGCGGATACGGCAGAAATGTCCATTATCCCAAATACCTTGCTTTTGACACATTCGGCTTTGGAATGAAAATCCGGAATTCCCTTTCGCCGTTCAATCCGGATAATATCAGGAAAATAAAAGGGATATTCAGAAAGTAAAATCGGATCTGAAATACATCTCTGAAAAATATCGTGTTCAGCAGTCTGATTTTTTTAATCAGGCAGTTGCCTGACAAACATCCTCCCCAAAAATTGTTGACAGTAAACAGGCTATGCGATCCAAACTGGTTCTTCTCATTCTGCTGTTTGGTGTTTTGTGGGGAATTCGTGCACCTGTTGGCGGAATGTGGTTTTACTCCTGGGTGACACTTTTCAGACCCCAGGATTTTACCTGGCTGCCCCTTCCGAATCTGGTTCCGATATCCGTAGCCATCTTGGTATTTTCTCTTTTGTTTGGAGCTGTCAGAAAAAAACTGACATTCAGATGGAATACGGGTTCCATTCATTTGTGTTCCATTCTTTTTGTGTGTTTTTTGTCCTACTGTTTTTCCTCCACCAGAGAGGCATCCTGGGAAAAACTGGTTCAGGTATTTAAAATACTTCTGCCTTCCATTCTGATTTGCAACAGCATTTCCAAAGAAAGGGATTTCAGAATCATTGTCATGACATATGCCGTTTCTGTGGGCATATGGGCCATTCAGTCCGCAGTTCACGGTCTGGCCGGAGGACGCGCAGTTGAAAACATGGGTATCGGTGGACAGATGTCGGAAAGAAATGATTTTGCCGTGGGTGTTGTGATGACTTGGCCCCTTTGGTATTATTTCGGCCTGCTTTCAGAAAAAAAACTGTTCAAATGGGGATTTTTCTGCGGCTCATTTTTTGTGGGGCTGTGCGTCATAATTTCCAATTCAAGGGGAGCAATGCTGGGGCTGGCTGTTGTGCTGTTTCTGAATTTCATGAGAAAAGGCACGAACCGCTTCCGGAATCTGTTTTTATTCCTGTTTTTGACCCCAATAGTTCTTGCACTTATGCCGGATTATACTTTTAAGCGATTGCAGACCATAGAGATGGGGACAGAACAGACAGATGAATCGGCCCAATCCAGAATGATTTTGATGAAAGCGGGTCTGCAGGGTGCGATGGACAATCCGCTTTTTGGTGTGGGAACCGGATGCTGGGGATTGCATTATCATAACTATGTTGAAAAAAGAGGAGATGGGGCTTATGAACCCCATTCGATCTGGATTAAAATGGCAGCGGAACTGGGATTTGTGGGTTTGGGAACCTATCTTTTCATGCTTGGCAACATTATCATGAAACTGAGAAAAATTCAAAAAATGGGCTTGCATGAAAACAATATGAAACGCTATCATTATGCCGGGATGCTGCAATTGGCACTGATAGGATACTGTACTGCAGGTTCCTTTATCAATCAGGTCTATTATGAATATATGTTTCTGCTGATAGCCGCGTCCGGAGCCTTTATTCACTTATGCCGCTCAGGTGAATTTGAAACAGATTCGTCTTCTGAAAATGCTTTATATACAGATACAGGACAGAAAATTCTGACTTCTTGAGCATAAAATCTGACTGTTTTTGATAAGAACGCATAACTGTTTGAAATTAAAATTCTCCGAATAAACAAGGAAGTCTTTCAGGAAAATAAAGGAGACATTTCCATGAAGAAAAAAATATCCATGTTTCTGCTTATCGCATGTATCTGTTTGCTATCTGTCGCCCACGGCAAGGAAAAACAGTGGTGGGAAAAATGGGACAGATTTCCCAAAGAGGACAAAGCCCCCCGCATCATGCCTCAGGAAGTCAAAAAGCTGATGATGGCAGGGGAAAAAATGGTGTTTGTCTATAACGGATTTGATGTGGAAAAGGTGGTATGCGGCTCATTGTATATTCCCTATCTTCTTGTGCCTCCTGAGCATGACGGTTCCAGAATCAATCTGAAACCCATTCCAAAGGACTGGTGGGTCATGTGCTACTGACCCTGACCTTCGGAAGAAGACAGTGCCCGTGTGGTACAATGGTTGAAGTACAAAGGATATACAAAGGCAAGAGCAGTACGGCTCGGATTTACGGGACTGGAAAATGCAGGTTTTGTTTTCTGCCGACCACCCGCCTCTTTTACAGAGAAAAATGCAATACGATGATACAGAGCTTTTTGAGAGTTGAATGAATGAATTCCCATGTTTTTTTGTCATTTCCTGCCATAAGCTGGAAATTTGCGGATCTGTTTTTCTCATGCGCTCGCTCTTTTTTTCCTGAACCCCCGGATGGGGTTCCGGAAAATGAAATCAGGGAAAAATACGGACTTCCCTATGTGCTGTCTGCAAATCTGGGGCGCACAGCACTGAAAACTGGACTGAAGGCATTGCCTTTTCCGGGGAATACTGAAATTCTGATTCCGGATATTGTCTGTCCCACTGTCATTTATACCATACTGAAAGCCGGGTATCGTCCTGTTCTGTGTGACGTGGAAAGAGATCTGCATGTTTCTGTTCGGACAACAGCGGAAATCTGCGATAAAAAAAATATTCGGATCATACTGGTTCCCCATCTTTACGGATTGAACGCACCGATAGATGAGATTCAGAACTGGTGCAGGGACTCCGGTATTTTTCTGATAGATGACGCGGCGCAGGCCGTTGGACTGAAACATAAACAGCAGTATCTGGGAACCTTCGGGGATATGGGACTGCTGAGTTTCGGCCCTTACAAAAATATCGGCATATCCCGCGGAGGCTTTCTTTTACTCAAAGATCAGCAGTTATATCTCCGTGCAAAAAAGCAAAAACTGAAATCGGAATCAAAAATTTCTGTTTTCAGACGGATAGCAAGCTGCCTTGTCAAACTGCGGTACGGACGTTCCCTGTTTTTGACTTTGCAGGAGATGAAAAAGCGGAAAAACAGCAATACCAATGAAAAGAAAATTGCCGCTCGGACCTCTGAAACATATCTGCTGCCGCGTGAGGAAGACTATGCCCTGTCTGATGTTGAAGCCCGTCTGATTCATCTGACACTTAGACGTCAGATGCCATTTTTTCAGAACGGACAAAATCAGCCTGCTGTCTTATGAACGAACTGAAAGCATTTCCTTTTATGGAATGTATCGGCCCGGACACAGTTCCATATGTAAAAATACCGGTTCGACTGTCTGAGGAAATCAGCGCACAGAAAGCTGTGACGTTTTTTCGCTCGAAAAAAATCGAAGCAGAAAGAATTTATACACCGCTCCATCTTCAGAAACCCTTCCGGCAGTATGCTGCATATCCTCTTTTCCGGTCTGAAAAACTCTGGAATCAGGTTATACTCATTCCCAATCCGGTACAAAACAAAGCGGGCATCAGCAGAATTGCTGATGCATTCAGACAATTTTCCACAATGAAAAGCAATTATGCTCAGTGATATAAAGAGTCTGCTCAGACATTCCTCCATCTATGGCATATCCAATCTGCTGCAAAAGGGAATCGGATTTGTCATGATTCCCGTTTACACCCATTACCTGACGCCCAGTGATTATGGCATTCTGGAACTCATGGATCTGACCATCAATATTATTGCCATGGTCATGGGAATGCGCCTGGGAAGTGCCATTGTCCGTTACTATCATCATTATGAAAAACCGGAAGACAAGCAGGAAGTTTTTTCTACTGCCCTGCTTTTTGTTTTTGTTTCAACGGTTTTTGTTGTATGCTGTCTGGAGTTTTTTGTCCGTCCCATTTCCGGCCTTGTTCTGGGCAGTCCCGATTATTTCCGCTATTTTCAAATTATCTTCATTTCCATGGGATTTCAGACCATATCAACTGTTCCGGAAACCTGGCTGCTGACCCGGAAAAAATCTCTGGCCTATTCCCTGATTTCCATTGGCACACTTGTTTCCTATCTCTGTCTGAACATTCTGTTTATTGTGATATACCGCATGGGAGTCATGGGCATGCTGCTGAGCATGATTATCACCAAATTTCTGAATACCTCTTCCCTTCTGCTTCTCATCCGAAAGGATATAGGGTTTTCTTTTTCATGGGAAAAATTTTTCAATATGCTCCGCTTTGGAATTCCCCTGATTCCGGAATCCTTCTGCATGTTCATGATCCATTATTCAGACAGATTTTTTGTTCAGAAATTCTGCCATCTGGATCAGTTGGGACAGTATTCTCTGGGCTACAAATTCGGATGATTCTTCCTATCTTGTGGTTGATCCCTTTTTCAGAATCTGGAATACACAGCGCTTTGAAATTGCGAAAAAAAAGATGCAGCAAATACATTTTCAAAATTTCTGACCTATTATACCCTTATCATGCTTTTTGGCGCACTGGGCATCAGCGTTTTTATTGAGGAGGTCATTTATATCATGGCCCCTGAAGAATATCAGGGGGCGTCCGCTATTGTGTTTCTGATTGTGCTGAGCTATGTTTTTTACGGAATGGCTGACTATCTGAAGCTTGGCATTATGCTGACGTACAGAACAAAATATGCGGCTTACATAAATATGGCCAGTGCTGCTCTGAATCTGCTTTTCAACTGGTATTTTATCAGAAATTACGGCATAATGGGGGCAGCATTTTCAACCCTGCTGACTTTTTTCTGCCATAGCCTGTTTACACTTGTCATTTCACAGAAACTTTATTATATTCCTTTTGAATACAAAAGACTTGCAATTGTTTTTGCCGTGTCCGGAATCCTGTACGGACTTTCGGAAATGATTCTTATGCCCTTTGCGGCAAAATTCACAACCAAATGCCTGCTGATGATCATGTTTCCTGCACTTCTCTATATATGCGGCTTTTTCAGACAGGAGGAACTGTCAAAGGCAAAGGAACTGATTCTTTCCGCTCTGTCCAGGTTCAGAATGAAGACCGGAAGAATAAAAACAGGAGGATAATATCGCATACCAACTGGAAATACTGATGTTTCACCGGATAACAGGCAAAGGGGAAACATATTTTATCCCCCCCATGTCAATTGCTCACCGAAATTTTTCCCTTCTGATGGGGCGGATGGCAAAATCATGGGAAATCATCACCATGGAAGAGGCGGCTGAGCAAATCCGGTCAGGCATATTCAAAGGCCGGGCTGCTGCCATCACATTTGATGACGGATACCGTGACAATTTTGAGACAGCAATGAATCTGCTCAAACCCAAAGGCATTCCCGCGACATTTTTTATCCCGGTTTCTCAGACAGACAGGGGAGAGCCTTACTGGTGGGATTATCTGCACAGTGTCATAAAGAAAAACCAAACCGCATTTCTGAAATGGATAAGTGACGGCAGATTTGACAGCATTGCAGATCATATTCGTCTGGAAAGCAGAAGAATGCCGGTTTCCCGTATGGCAGTCCGTTATCTCAACACGGTGGAAAACGCATTTCGCACAGATTTTCTCAATGCCCTGCAAACTGAATTCGGCCCCTATCAAGGAGAACGGCTGCTGATGAACTGGGAGGAAATCCGTCACCTGCACAACTGCGGATTTTCTGTGGGTTCCCATACGCTTTCCCACATTCCTCTGACAGATTTGAATCCTGATGATGCCAAAAGAGAAATCTTTGAATCCGGAAAAATACTGTCCCAAAGAATCGGTGCACCGGTCAAAGGCTTTTCCTATCCCAGAGGGGCATGGAACAGGGAACTGGCCGTTATGGCAAAGCAGGCCGGGTATGAGTATGCTGTCACCACAGTTTTCGGAAGCAACAAACCCGGATGTGACTTATTTGCACTGTCCCGCCGTAGCATATCGGATTATCCGGATATGCGCTCATTTTTTGCTGTTCCCATGTATCTGCTGGAAATGACCGGGCTGCTTGACAGATTCATTGCCAAAAGAAGATAAACTGCAAAATCTGCTGGAAAGGAAGCTCTTTCATTGGAAAAGAAACATATCACAGTCTGCATTGTCTCCCCTTTTCCCCCGCCTTTTGGAGGTATGGCTGTGCAGGCGGAAAAACTGGCATCTCATCTGGAATGTGAGGGATTTCCGGTAATCCGGGTAAGAACCAATACCGAATTTCCGGAAATTTTCCGATTTGTCTCAAAAATTCCTGTCTTGCGGACCGTCTTCAATCTTGTTCTGTTTCTGAAAAATCTGCACAAGGCTCTTGGGAAATCAGATATTGTCTATTTTTTTACAGCCTTTTACAATTTTTTCTTCTGGGTGACCTATCCGGCAATCATACTGATTAAATTGTGCGGAAAAAAGGTGATTCTCAGTGCCAGAGGCGGGTCCGCGGGTGAATTTTTCAGACAATACCGTTGGATACTCAAACCTGTCATTTCCAAAGCAGACAAAGTGACCACTCCTTCAGGTTTTCTGGCAGAAAGCTTTTGGCAGGCATTTGGAATCAAAACAACAATTGTGCCAACAATAGCAGATTTGCATCAGTTTCATTTCCGTGAAAGAGACTGTTTTCAGCCTTTGCTGCTGTCAACCCGCAATTTGGAAGAAATATATGATGTGGCATGCATCATCCGTGCCTTCCGCATTGTCAGAGATCGCTATCCTGATGCCCGGCTGGGAATTGCCGGGGAGGGAAGCCTGCGAAAGGAACTGGAAAAGCTGGTCTCCGATCTGAAACTGGAAGAAAGTGTTGTATTTTACGGTTCTGTCAATCATCAGAAAATGCAGAACCTCTATCAGGAATATGATATTTGGGTAAATGCTTCCAAAGACAATCTGCCCGGAACCATTCTCGAAGCCTATGCCAGCGGCTCGCCTAGTGGTTTCCACAAATGCAGGCGGGATTCTCACATTGTTGCGGATGGAAAAACAGGTCTGCTGGCAAATATCGGGGATCGCGGATCCCTTTGCCCGGAATATCATCAGAATTGTGGTAAATCCCGAACTTGGCAAATCACTGGCCAAAGCAGGCGCAGAATATTGTCAGATTTATTCTTGGATCAGGTAAAAGATATTCTGATTCCTTTGCTGTATTCCGCAGTGAATCAGCAGAAAAGAGCATCATGCAAAAAATAAATGTATTTATCACCGTGGATACGGAACACAGCATTGGCGGAGCCTTTGCTGATCCAAGCCTGAAACCTGTGGGCAATGATCGCCGGATTTTCTGTCGTGCCGGGGGAAAGGATTTCGGTATTCCCATGATTATGGATACAGGCGATCATTTCGGCTTTCGGATAAGTTTTTTCCGAAACACTCAACAAATATTATTTTGGAGAAAAAGAAACACAGGATGTCTGTCAGTATATTCTAAACCGGGGACATGATGTGCAACTCCATCTGCATCCCAATTTTTTGAATTTCACAACTCCGGAACCGGCCAAAAGATCGTATTCGGATATGATGTATTCCTGTTCTTTGGAAAAACAGACAGAACTGATTGCAGAAGGCAAAGCGGATCTCATTCGTTATGGCGCTCCCGCACCCGTGGCATTCCGGGCCGGAAATTTCGGTGCGGACAGAAACACGCTGATTGCTTTGGAAAAAAACGGATTTTTTATTGATTCTTCCCATAACCGTGCTTTTTTCGGGCACAGTTGCAAACTTGGGCATATGGACAGTAATGATGCTGAAGCAGCGGAAAAGATATGGGAATTTCCCGTAACAAATTTTCTGGAAAAAAGAATCGGAACACGGCAATATTTCCGTCCCCTTGACATAAACGGTGTGAGTTTTGCACAAATCCGCCATGTTCTGGAACAGGCACGGGAAAAAGGGCCTTTTCATATCACAATACTGCTCCATTCCTTCAGCTTTATTCATCCGCTGAATGTTCAATACACAGAAATGCGGCCACGATGGATGGTTATCCGGCGTTTTCGGAATTTATGCGAATATCTGGATCAGAACCGGATGATTTTCAGGTGATGACCTTTGGAGAACTGGATCGGGCAAAACTCACACAAATGAAACCGCAGCACCATTTGCCAAAAACAGGAGGGCTGCTGTATCTGCAGCGCAACTTGGAACAACTCCGGGACAGGCTGCCTTTGCAGGCGAAAATGTCTTGCCAACGGTCATAATCAGTTATATAAACTGCAAAAATTTGATTTTATCTTCCCGTTTGTCTTCATTTTGCTTTTGAGCGAAAAAGGAGTATGGGATGGAAGCCATAAAAATAAAAAAACATTTAACCTCAGACACGGTCTGTTTCCCTGAACTCAGGGATATGATAGGAAAATATGTGGAATTTATCATACTGATTGAACCGCATCAGGAGAAAAAATCTGTGGAAAGAACACCGGGAACTGCCAAAGGTTTTATAAAAATTTCGGATGATTTTGAAGCTCCTCTGCCAGATGATATAACAGAGGAATTCTACAGATGAGATTTCTTTTGGATACCCATATTTTCATCTGGTGGATTCTGGATAACCCCAGACTGAATGAAGTTGCGAAAACCGCTTTAAGAAATTCTCATAATTTTTTTTATTTCAGTATTGCCAGCATATGGGAAATTGTGATAAAATCCTCCATCGGCAAAATTGTTTTGCCTGAATCACCTGAAATTTTTATTCGCAAACAGATGGTGCTGAATTCTGTTCATATGCTGAATATAAAAATTGATCATGCCTTTGCAGTGCTGCAACTGCCCATGATTCACAAAGATCCCTTTGATCGTATGCTGATTGCACAAAGCAGTTGTGAAAACTTGACACTGATTACGGATGATTTGTTTATCAGGCAATATGATGTGTAAAAATAGATTAAACTGAGAAGATAACATAACTGACAGAGGATCCAGACGGAATGAATATAATGGATGACAAAGACCGGAAAATCAAAGTGGGGATCATCGGAACAGGATTTATTGCTGATCTCCATGCGGATGTGTTAAAAAGAATCAGAAATCTTTCCATTGTCGGCTGCTGTGACATCAGCAGAGGCCAGGCTGAATCCTTTGCCAAAAGATGGAATCTGCCACATGCGTTTACAGATATGAAGAAATTCATTGAACAGCAGCACCCGGATGTGGATCTATAAAGTTGAAAAAACGCGCCGATTATCATTTCCCCATTGCAAAACGCTGATGGAAAAAGGAGTAAACCTTTTTCTGGAAAAACCCATGTGTCTGAATGCGGAGCAGTGCAGGGAACTTGTGCAGACTGCCACAAACTGCAATGTGAAAATCGGTATCAATCACAATTTTGTATTTTATCCCCTTTTTCAGAGACTGCGCCAGGATCTGGCTTCGGGACGCATAGGCAAACCCGAATATGTGACGGCATTTTGCGGCGGGCCTCTGGGACAGCTCGATTTTGGGAAATTCGGACACTGGATGTTTCAGGAACCGGGCAATATCATTTTGGAGCAGGGCCCTCATCCCATCTCCCAGATTCGGGAAATTCTGGGAAATATTGTGCATATGACAGCCAATGCCACAGGAAAACGGGAACTGGGCAAGGATCAGTTTTTTTATGACCGGTGGCAGGCCATTGCCCAGTGCGAAAAAGGTCATGCCTTTCTCCATCTTTCCTTTGGAAACCGCTATGCTTCCCAGCGAACTTTGTATGTATACGGACAGGACGGGGCAATCACAGTCGATTTTCTGAACAATACCTATCTGATTCAGGAAAAATCCGTATTTCCGGATTATCTTGATCCCACAGCCAATGCGCTGCGCTATTTTCCTCCGGTGATTGAAGGCATAAAAGGATTTGCGGATTATGCCCTGTCCAAACTGAAGATCAAAGACAGGACGGATGCTTTTTTTATGACCATGAAAAACAGCATCACTGCCTTTTATGAGGCATTTTCTTCGGGTGCAAATCTGCCGTGCAGCGGTGAGGACGGATGCAGAGTAATAGAAAGCTGCGAAAAATGGATTGCCGCAGCCAATATTCCCCCTAATCCCGAACCTGCAAAGATTTCTGTTCAGCAGCACAGCGGGGAACAGGCTGAAGTTCTGCTTACCGGTGCAGGCGGTTTTATCGGCGGTGCATTTGCAGAACATATGATTGCCAGGGGTATCCGAATCCGGGTACTGGTCAGAAATCCCAAAGGTTTGCGTCCGGCCCTGCACTCCCCTCTGGTGCAAATCTTCAAAGGAGATATGACAGATCCGGATACGATTGAAAAAGCCGTCAAAGGTGTGAAATATGTGTATCATATGGCGCATGCGCTGGGCAAAACATGGGATGATTTTCACCGCGTGAATGTGATGCCCGCGATGGCTTTTGCAAATGCCTGTCTGAAAGAAAATGTCAGATATTTTGTATTTGCCAGCAGCATTGCAGCCTATTATTACGGCGACATTCCCGCCGGACAGGATGTAAGCGGAAAAACACCCATTGACACAAAACCGGAGAAACGGAATCTGTATGCGGCATCCAAGATCATCATTGAAAATATGCTTATGGATATGGTGAAAAAACAGAACCTTCCCCTGGTGATTGTACGTCCTGGCATTGTGGTGGGCAGAAACGGAATTCTGAATCACGGTGGCGCGGGGCAGTGGACCAGAGACAATGTATGTGCTTACTGGGGGGAAGGCAGAAATGAACTTCCCTTTGTGCTGGTTGAGGATGTCGTGGATGCTTTGGAAAAATCATGCACACGGACGGACTGGTGGAAAAGCCCTGAATCTGGTGGGATGTGCGCCTGAATAGGCGTGAGTACATCCATTTTCTGCGAAAATGTTCCGGGAGAAACATCCGGGCCTTTCCCTATCCCATCAAACTCTGTTTTCTGTCTGAGACCCTGAAATACATGATAAAATATATGACCGGTGAAAGAGGGGGATTGCTGAGTTACCGGGATATCGCGAACCGTTCTGTTCCTGCCCGGTTTGACTGTACAGAAGAGAAAACGCTGCTGCAATGGCAGCCCTGCGCGGACAGGGAAAAATTTCTTGAAAATGCAATCGGATGGGCATTTGACAGGAGAGAGGCATGAGCAGGAAAAAGATTCTGCATGTAATTGAACGCTTCAATGTCGCAGGCGCGGAAATCGTGGTAAGGGATCTGCTGCGGAATATGCCCCGTGACAGATGGGAGATGGAGGTCTGCGTACTGCACGATATCGGGGTTCTGGGAAGAGAAATGACATCAGAAGGTTACACAGTCCATTTTCTGAACCGGGAAAAAGAAAAACTTTCGGATGTGCAGATGATGCAGAAAATGTACAGACTCCTGTGCAGCCGGGGGGTGAACATTGTTCATTCCCACAATCTGACCCCTTGGTATTTTACAACATTCGGCTCTCTGCCCCTGACACATATCCGTCGCTGTGTCACCATTCACGGTTTTATGTGGGGATTTGATGTGTGGAAAAGAAAACTCCTGTATTCCATTCTGTCGCTGTTTACTGGAAAAATCATAACAGTTTCGGAAAACATACGGCCTCAGCTTGTCAGTATTCCTTTTTTGCATGCAGATAAAATTCAGCATATTGTCAACGGCGTGAATATGCCTCAGATTCCGGCCGGATTTGACCGGATTGAAAAGCGCAGAAGCATCGGGCTGTGTGAAAAAGATTTTGTTATCGGCACGGTGGGCCGGATTTCCCCTGAAAAAAACATCGGAATGCAGATTCAGTTGATTCATCAACTGGTGCCGCATATTCCCCATGTAAAACTCGTGGTGGTTGCGGGAAAATATTCACATGATGATTATGAAAAACTGCAGGCAATGGTGCATCAGTTCCATATTCAGGACAATGTCATTTTCACGGGACTGCGCCGGGATGTCCCCGAACTTCTCAAAACCTTTGATATTTTTCTTATGACCTCTTTTTCCGAAGCCACATCCATTGCCCTGCTGGAGGCAATGGCGGCCGGACTGCCCCCGGTGGTCAGCAATGTGGGAGGAAACAGCAATATTGTTTTGCATGAACAAAACGGAATTCTTTTTGATGTGAATGATTCTGAAAGCCTGTGTTCCCAAATTCTTTCTCTGCATCATACTCCTGAAAAAAGATACCTGCTTGCAAAACAGGCTGAAAATAGTGTGAAAAAGTATACAGTGGAAAATATGGCAAGGCAGTATGACAAACTGTATCAAATGATTGACAGGAAAGTTTGACAGATATAACTGTAACTTTTTGATTTTTCATATAATCAATTGAGAAGTGCAAAAAATGACTGACAAAACATATGCCATTGTTCCCAATTGCGAGGTGCGTGTTTCAGAAGGAATCATCGACTCGCTGGGAAAAGAGGAATTCCGGTTGTCGGGCTGAGCAGCAGGCCCGACTGCTGTGCTTTTCATTCAAAATACCTTGCAAAAAAAATGCTTTCCCCGCCCCCAAAGAAAGAAGACAGCTTTCTTGACTTTCTGATAACATCTGTTCCCAAAGGTGTTCTGTTTTTCTCAGATGATCATACAGCCATGCTTTTTTCAGAACACCGGGAAAAACTGATGCGGGAAGGGTTTTTGATGAATCTGCCTTCCAAAGAATCCCTTCGCACGGGATTTGACAAATGGCTTTGCTATCAAAAAGCCCTGCGTGTTGATCTGCATTGTGCTTACACAAGACTGATTGAAAATGAAGATGCACTTGATGGCATAGAGAGATCAATGCCTTATCCTTTCATCATAAAAGCAACAACACTGGCCGGAGGGAATTATGTAAAAATCAGCAAACCTTCTGAAGTCATGGCTGCATATGAAAAAATGTCTGAACTGATTTCCCGGCCTGAGAATATTCCATTGCGGCCCCGGCTGCTGGCCCAGGAATGGCTGCATTATCAGATGGAGGATATCTGGTGTGTGGAAGCCTATTATGATCAGAAGGGAAAGGCCAAGGGTTTTTTTCCGATAAAAAAGGCAAGAACGGTAATATACAGAGACGGAACTTACGGAAGCCGTCTGTATGCCGGAGAATCTCTGCCAAATGACATACTGGCTGAATCAACACGCAGGCTTCTTGACAGTCTGGAATGGAAAGGGCTGGCACATCTGGACTGGGTCTACTGCCGGGATAAGGGGCAGTATTATCTGACAGAAATCAATCCAAGACTTCCGGGTTTCAGTTTCTTTCCCTCCCAGGCCGGTTTTGAAATGGGATATTATTATTATGCGGATCTCACCGGTCAGCCATTTGAATGCCACCATACAGACAACACGCTGTATTTTGAAACACTTCGGTATCCGGGGGATCTCAGTTCCGCGATAGCAGCATGTTTTCGGAAGCAATATTCCTTTTTAAAACTGTGCAAAAGCTATGCGAGAATTTTTACGGAAAAAAAAGCTGTTGTGGTGGATTATTTCAACAGCACAGACATAAAGATGACTGTATGCAATTTGCTTTTGATTGTAAAAACCATATGTGCTGAACTGCGGAAGATGTTTTATAACAAAAAATAATCATTTCAAATTTTTTCGGATCCTGCTGTTGCTTATGCAACTGTGACAATTTCCTCTTGCAGAATTCTGCCCTGCAAACAAACTGGGTTTGGCAGTGACGTTATCGGAAAACAGACAAATGAAAGGACGCGGAACATGTTTTCTTTAAGACGATGGACAGCCCGGAACATTTTTATTCCGGTATTGCACAATTACTGGAACCTGCCTGTTTTTCCCATATACAAAGAATTTATGCGACATGACAGTCTGAGCCCTGATCATCTGAAATCTGTCCAGGAAAACAGACTCACGAAAATAATGGAATATGCCGCAACGCACATTCCCTATTACCAATCCATACTCAGGGGAAAAGGCTTTGCAGCAAGAGATATGAAAAATGAACAGGCTGTTTCCCTTTTTCCGGTTCTGACCAAGAAAATTATTCAGGAACATTTTGATGAACTGGTTCATCCCCAGATGACCCCAAAAGACTATGCTGTGGAGCATTCCGGGGGTTCCACCGGCCAGCCGACAAAAATCAGACGATATCTTCAGGCCAGAGCTTCTGTTCATGCGGCAACCTGGCGGGCCAATGCATGGATGGGATGGGAACCGGGCGATCCCTGGATGTGGCTGTGGGGACGTCTTGTCACCACCCCTGCTTCATGGCAGTCAAGGCTGCTGAATCTGTACAAAACCTTTGCAACACAGGAAGCTTTTTTCAATGTGCACGGACTGGATGAAAAAAAGCTGCGAGCCTTTATTCGCACCGCACGATGGTTCCGGCCAAAAATTATGGAAGGATACACCAATGCTTTTTATCAGTTGTGCCTTTTGCTGAAGCAGGAAAATCTCATACCGCCTCCTTTGTCTGGGATAGCCACAACGGCTGAAACCCTTCATCCCGAACAGCGCAGTCTGATAGAGGAAGTTCTGAAATGCAGGATATTCAACCGTTATGCTTCTTCGGAAGTGGGATTGATAGCCACGGAGTGCGAAGCCCATGCCGGACTTCATATTGTCATGGAAAATATTTTTCTTGAGTGTGTCCGGGAAGATGGCTCTCCGGCTTCTCCCGGTGAGATGGGAAAAATTCTGATTACCGATTTGAACAATCTGGCAATGCCCCTTATCCGCTATGATTTGGGGGATGTGGGAATTCTGTCACCGGAGCCATGCAAATGCGGACGTCCCTATCCCTGCCTGAAAAAAGTGATCGGACGGCAAAGTGATGTTCTGCGGCTGCCGGGAAACCGAATCGTTTTTCCGGATGATCTGGCTGAAATTTTCTATCCCATTGAGGAAGTGCGAAAATTCCAGGTGATTCAGGAAGAACCTGCAAAAATAACGGTACTTCTGGTCTTGCATGGCAAAGATGCGTCTGAAAGGCTGGAGCCGGGCATCCGGCGATTTTTGCAAGAGGCGGTGGGACAGAAAACTGAAGTTGATCTGAAATTTGTTGATGATATTCCCATACTGCCAAGCGGAAAACACCGGATTTGCATTTCAAAACTTTAATGCGCTGCAGGATAATCAATATGAACAGAGATCAGTTTGTGCATCTTCTCGAAACATGCTGTCCGGCTCAAGATGGAACATCTGCGGTCAGTGGCAGACAGGCAAAAGAGAAAATCATATCTTTTTTAAAAAAGTCGGGAACAACACCTGATATGGCCGGACGAATCTGGTCGGAGCCTGAAGTTTTTCTGGGAAAATTTGCGGAACTCCCCATACAGTTGCAAAAAGCATTGGCAGAAGCAGCCGCCTTCTATGATAAAGAGCGTATTCTTGGAAATATGCCTTTTTTGCGTGATTCTGTCTTAATGCCTCTGTGGCATATGGGGAATATGTTTCTGTCTGCCGGGGAAAGAGTCAGAAAGCGGAACAAAGAGGAGAAAGAGGGTCTCAGAAAATTTAGCCTAAGCCTGATGACAAAAATATTGTTCAATATCGGAACCATATCAGGCAAAGGCACATTCCGGCTTGCAAAAAGGATATTTGATTTTATCCGTTTTACCCGATGGTACAGACAGCCGTTTTTTTATGCTTTTTGGAAATATCTGCATGTGGATATACAGAATCTGTGTTATTCCTATGTGGAAGGCTTTCCTGTGGATGCAGCATCCGGGGCTGTCTGGCGATGTCCTGAAAAATCCGCTGAATCCACTTCGCTTATCGGGCTGGATTTTGTGCCGTCCGGAGGAAAACTGTATTTTATTGAAGCCAATTTCAATGCGGGATTTGGCAGGGAAAGGCTCCTGATGTACAAAGATCGGGAAGATCCCATTGGAAAAAATCTGGTTTCCTTTGCTCTGGAAAAAAAATACAGAAAGATTCATATTTACGGACACAATGCATCCACATATTTT
>JAWKPW010000031.1:0-55329 GCA_041390465.1 Desulfobacterales bacterium
TCTGAGGAACAAAACCCCACCTGGGCGTTTGAAGAAGGAGGCACCTATTCTGTCAAACTGACCATCGGATGTTATAAAGGAACGGATGAATTTCTTTCTGAAAATTTAATCACTGTCGCAGATGCCATGCAGCCTGACTTGACTGTTCTGGCCCCTGAAAGTCCCGAATCTGTCGAGGCAGGTTCCATTGCGCCAGTCTCCTGCATTGTAAAAAACAGTGGCAATGGCATTTCAGGTCCGAGTGTGCTGAAAATCTGCCTGTCTTCGGATACCGCACTTGACCAGTCTGATATTGAACTGAATGCGGCTGATATCCCGGGATTGATCAGTGGTGAGCAAAAACCGATACTTACCGATGTGTCTATCCCACATGGCATCTCAGCCGGAACATGGTATGTCTTGTTTAAAGCCGATGCCGGGGAACAGGTTTCTGAAATTAATGAAACCAACAACCTGGGATATCATCAAACCAAGATAAGCATTGTGAACCCACCTTATCTGAAGCTTGGGGAAGAAGAAGGCGCACCTGGAACAACAGTATCGGTTCCCTTAATTCTTTCTAACGATTCAGATCTGGCTGTGGAATCCGTAAACATTGTCTTTGATTACGAAGATTCGGTGGTTACGCCGATAAGCGCCGGTCTTTGCGGTGTGCTGGACAGTGAAAATTACGCCATTAATGTAAATACGGATTTACCTGGCCGGGCATCACTGGTGATATACGCTGCAGGGGCCGTCCACACCAATGTGGGAATTGCGAACATTGCATGCATAGAATTCAATGTAATAGGCAACGTGGGTGAATTTTCAAATCTGGAATTTACTGACGCCGATGTCAATGAACAGGCACCGGCAGGTACGATTGATGGGTTGATTACTGTCAACGGCGGTTATACGCTTAACGGAAAAGTGCGGTATTTCAGCAATGAGGGGCCGGTACGCCATGTTACCATGAGTCTTGAGGGTGCGAATTCCTACAGTGAAATTACCGATTCGGATGGAACATACGGGCTTGCGGATGCACTGCCGGGAGATTATGTGCTTACAGCGGAAAAAACGGATGATCTGGGCGGACTCAGCGGTACGGACGCATCCAGAATAGCCAGGAATTCCATCGGTCTGTATGCATTTACCTGCCATGAGATGATTACAGGCGATGTTACCGGAAACGGCAGGATAACCGGCCTGGACGCTTCCAGGGTGGCAAGGTATGCCGCCGGATTGCTGGATTGCTTAAACGCCGAATGCAGAAATTGGATGTTTACGCCGGAACCCATTAATACCTGCGATACCTGGCCTCCAATAAGCTACCCCAGCAGCCGTGAATTCAAGCCGCTGAACACGAGTTTGACGGATAAGGATTTCATTGCTTTTCGGATCGGAGATGTCACAGGAAACTGGAATATCAACTTAACAAGAAACGCCTCACGTTTGTCGCGAGGGACGACAACTGAGACGATATGGTCTGATAAAGGGAAAAGCCTTTCCATACCGGTTTATCTGAACCAGTCCATTGCGATCGAAGGTCTTGATTTTACGGTTGTATTTGATGAAAAAATCCTTGATGCCCAAGGCGCGGATCTGACTGGAACCATACTGGAAGGGCAAAATTATGGGATTCAGTTAAATACAAATACGGACGGCCAAATGACGGTCGTTCTGTCCGCAAACTCTCAGCCTTTTACAGGAAGCGGTATTGTTGCTTTTCTCAACTTTGGCATAGTCGGCAGTTTTGAAAGCTCTGCAACCCTCGCTTTCAGTAAATTCGAGCCGAATGAAACGGCAATCGGCGGAAAGTTCTATGTAAACGAAACGCAGGCGGATCAGGTGATGGTAAATGTCAACAGCCCTGATCTGGACTACGTAATTCGGGTGCTCAAATTGATAACCGGCGATGAGAAAACAGGTTTGGATGTAAGCTGGGATGTGACTGAGGACAAGAAGATCGATGTTAAGGATGCTATTTATGGGATCAGGGATGTGGCAGGATTTAATGATTAGGTTCTGTTGACATTTCTGTTTTATCATATAGTTCAGAATCCATGAAAGCATTTTTGAGAGACGGTCAATGGTTGAAGATATGGGCTTTTCTGAAGAATGGGCCGTGTGCCCGTTCGGGAAATGAACACGCATTTGATTTGTTTTTTAAATTTTTCTATAATAATATCAATCCCTGCGGATTTTTTCCCGCCCCGGTTTCGGCTTTCGCCGGAATGACAGAAAACCGCTTTTTTCACCGCTCCATCATCCCATGCTTTTTCAAAAGATCATGCAGTCCTGAGCGGCTGACGCCAAGCAGTTTGGCAAAGAAACAAAATCAGAATTGAGGGAAAATATTTGAAAAATCTTCAAGATTCTTTAACAATGGAAGCGGTTTCCGTTTTTTCCGCAAATCCATTTTGCAATTTCATTAAAACTGACCGTTCTCACTTTTATCAAGGCAATAATCATCTGTGATACAAGCATAATACGTGCAAATTTATTGGAAAATGTTCTTTCAGCAGTACAACCAGTCGATAAACTTCTTTCATTTTTCTCCCTCCTCACAATGTTTAAATTTGAGGAACAGAATTTAACATAAAAAAAAAGATTTGACAAACTCATTTAGTAATTTAATAATAACTCTTTTCCGTTTTTCGTCAGCCAGAAATTCAGTCTCTGTAATTCCTTCAGATTCTTTCAGAAGAAACACGGTTTCCTCCAGAATATGCAGGAGATAATCAAGGTGCAAGCTCGACATACTCCACTCCCTTCAGTATTTTTTTGTCGATGTGCGGACTTAAACCGTCAACAGTGACAAGATCGTAAGTTTTTCCAAAATACTGTTCCAGCAGATCGCACAGCAGGTTGAAGTTGCGAAACTTCCGGCAGTCCTTCTCAAATTCCACAAGAATATCGGTAGTCGGTCTGCACGAACTGATTAAAATATAACTATCTTATATTCTTATATTTTTTAAGAAATGCTGATTTTTATCTATACATAGCAAATACAAACAGTTATACGATACAACCATGATACTGTTCATGCTGTTTTTGATTAATATGCTGATTTGTAAAATAAAAAAATCAGTATAAAAAGTCCCACTACCAGAATATCTACATCGCTGTCTTCATTGTCGGTCTGCTTGGCTACAGAACCGAAAATCCCCAGGGATTTGACACCGACCGCCCTGAATTTATGCCGGTTTTGTTTTAATATGCTGAGTATGTTATCTTTTCTGCTCATATTCAGAAATTCCCTGTTTCAGAGGGAAGGTTTATCCCGTGCCAAACGGAAAGTTTGGCACTCCATGTATTGTCAATGAAACAAATGCTCAAGCCGCTCAACAACCCATCTGTTTACACTTTTCCCCTCTTCTCTGGCAGACTGGTACAGTTTTTGGTGAAGCTGCAGGGGGATACGCAGGCTCATTTTCCCGGAAAAGGGCTTTTCCGCTTCCACACCTTTGCGTTTGCATAAATCCAGATAATAATCAACCGGTTCATGAAAGGCATTCTCCAGTTCATCCACAGTGGTTCCATAAAAAGTTCCTGCCGCCTTTGCATTTGCCACCCGTCCGGAGAACATTTTCATGTCGCTGTCATAAAACGCTTCCCCCAAATAATCTTTGTAGCTCATCATGCTTCTATCCCTGCTGATTCAAAAAAATCCCTCAGATTTCTGACTGCTCCCCTGTCCACCTCTTTCTGCGGATGCGGACGGTGAAACACAGTGACTTTTCCATTTAAAAAAACACCCATACGGGAACCGGCCCGGCCTTCTTCCATACTCATTAAGATAATAATTTGGGGGTTCTGCGTAGTTCTGCGTAGGTTGGGGTGAGGAACGAACCCCAACAAATTCAAAGTGTTGGGGTTCACTGCATTCACCCCAACCTATCCCAAAAATATTATCTGAAAGTCTATATCTCCCCGCCAAGTGCAAGAAGCAGGGATTCAATATCTTTCCACTGAATATTTGCCGGAATCGGTTTTTAAAAAACTGCCTCAAGTGTTTTCCGGTGTTTGCTGTTCACATTGACAACCTTTTTAATATCGTTGCTTATCAAATTTGGGAAAAAATGCCAATAATACAGCAGAGTGGGCAAAAGCGGAGCGTTGACCGCCATTTTGCAGGTGGGCACAAAAAACCGTGCCCACCCTACAGAAAATGGCAAGAATTTTTTGTGCAGGTATTTAAAAACGCACAAAATCCCTTCACCGCTTTAAACGCGGTGGCAATGGCCAGCCCGGAGCCGCATTTCATTCTCGGCCAGTCCTGATGTGCCAGTATGGAACCGGCTGCAAAGAGATTTTCATATACCGGTTTTCCGTCTTTTCCCAAGGGCCGGAATGTGTCATCCGTCTCCAGCCCGGCCTGATTGACAGGATGCCCGTCCGGAGCAAAAAAATCAGGATTGTGCCACTGGCTGCGGCTTTCCGGCTGAAACACCGGCAGATCAAAGATGGTTTCCCGAATCTTTTTTCGATCTGCGTGCAGCCCCTTGCCGAAAAACCGCCCGCTGGCAAGAATTGCTGCTTTTGCCTGCACCTGTGTTTCCTTTTCCGTATGTCCCAGATCAAAAAGAAAATCCCCATTTTCCAGCCGTTGCACTGCCAAAACCTGTTTCTGGCAAAAGGCATGAAGGTTCAGTTGCGGGAGTCCTTTTTCAAAAGCTGCGCGGATGCGGGAACCGGCAACCGAAGGCGGAATGGTGGGAATTTCAAATACATCAATTCCCAGTTCCCGCTCCAGTTGTGCGATTATGGCGGCAGTTTTGGACACACCCAGCAGCGCGGGAAAGCCCAGTGCTTTTGCATTGCCGATATGGGGACGCAGCTCCCGAATCAGCGCCTCCTGCATTTCCGGAGTTTCCAGTGTCTGTGCCAGATGCAGGGGATAAATATCAGCTTTCAGATTTGGAAGAGTCAGATGAGCGCTGCACAGTTGAGGCCACTGCTCCTTTAATGTTTCCGCAATCTGCCGGGAACTGAATGCCTTCAGACCGCGAAAATCCGCAATCACACAGGGCAGTTTTTCTTCATACGCTCGAACCCCTTTCCACATGGACAGAGGAACCCGGAACGTGGGTTTCACAGTTCCGGCAGGCGTGAGCACCCGTGCATTGCGATCCGGATATCCGGTATAGGAAAGGCCGTTGTTTTGCAGAAAAGCCATGAATTCATCCAGGGATTCCCGGATTTCCTGTTTTGAGATGCGGGCATAGGGATGCAATGGCATATTCTGTGTCAGTGCATCAATGGCATCCCAGGGATTTTCCCATATTTTGCCTTCGGATACCGGATAAACGCCCATGAGATCCAGCAGACCGCTGGAAAAGTTGATGGCCCCGGTCATGCCCGCATGGGCTGCGGAAATGCCTCTTTTGGCAGCAAACAAAGCCGCAGCCATGCCTGCCAGACCATTGCCGATCACCAGCAGATCACATGTGATTCCGGATTGTCTCATTCATTTCTCCATTTTTGGAGACAGAATCCTGATGAACCGGCAAAACCCGGTTTTCAATTTTTCCGTCATTCCGGAGGAAGCCGGAATCCAGATATTTCCGTCAATTATGGGAGCAGACTTTCTCCGGAATGCCGGGATTTCTGACTTTTTACGGGAGCATCGATTTTTATCCATCCTGCACAGTCAGATGGCAAATGGAGTGAAAATTTTTTTTCATACTGCGGAACCGTCAAAGATGCCGGTTCCTGCAAGTTTTGATACCAGAAAAATTATGCTGCTTTCTTTTCCCATTCCTCAATCTGTGCGCCTTCCTCCACCTGTTCCCATCCGGTAATCATGCGCGGATATACGTTGTCACGGTATGGCCGGTTGTGGTCATATACACATGCACCACCAGAAAGGAAAGAATCGCAGACGCATAGGCCGTGTGCACAAAGGCTGCGGGTCCCAGGCTGAGGCCGGAAATCCCCCACGCTGTCCAGGAATTGTATCCCCAGTACAGAAAACCGCTGATCATCTGAACCGGAAGCAGAAGTTGCAGTAAAAGATGATCACCAGCGCAGAGGATTGTGCTTGGCTTCTTTTCGCTTGGGAACCGGATGGGATTCACCCCGGAAGATTCCATCGCGTAATGCCGGATTACGGCAAACATCTTTTTGGTGGTGGGCACATACTGTTTCCATTCGCCGGTGGTGAAGAGCCAGAAAACAAAAAAGGCAAACGCGATCAGCCAGGTGATTCCCGCGAAATTGTGCACTTTCACAGCTTTTTCAAAACCGAAAAGGGAATAATTCCCGTTGATTTCAAAACCGGTAAGCAGCAAAAGGATAATCAGGGCAGCCTGCAGCCAGTGCCAGAAACGCTCGTATCTTGTATACAGATAGATATTGATCATTTTTCCGCTCATGGTTTTTCCTCCTTACTGTTATGTTTATCTGATAATGGGTCAGATCGGTTGACAATGTCATCCCTTCCGGGATTCCGGTTTGTTTTTTGCATTTTTTTCTGTAATTATGTCAATCCTTTCGGATTTTCATGCCCGGAATCTGCGGGCAGATCAACGGATTTGCCCCATTGCCGTTTATTCCTTTTCATTTTTTGCCTTTTTTCCGTTCTTTCCGGAAATCAGCCTGCCCAGACCGTGAAGCACAATGCCTGCAAGGGAAAGCAGGACAATGCCCCATCCTCCGGTATTTACAATCCGGAACACATCCCGGCCCGGCATGTAAAATCCGCCCAGTTTTGCCAGACGGCTGTCTTTGCGGATATGGCATTCACCGCAGTTCACAACATGATCCTTTGGGGCAACCATATGGGTGGTGGGATAAACATAGGAGGTTTCCACAAAATCATATTCTCCGCTGAACTTCTGCCCCGCGTGTTTCATGCCGCTTTCCAAAGCCAGTTTCCAGTCAAATTTCACCCAGTAGGCATCACTGTCCGGTTTGCCGAACAGATGGGGAATCAGAAGAGTCTTGTTGATTTTGTCATAAGGCTGTTTTCCCCTGTGAATCTTGAAGGGCGATATGCGGGAATTGGGATCATCCTGAGATCCCAGAGGACGGCTGATCTGCACCACATCCGAGGGATCAATCATATCCCTTGCCGTAAGGGAATGGATGGAGCCGTTGAACCAGAAATATTCGGGTTTCACATTCTTTTCCCAGACAAAATCCCCTTTTTTGCTGTCATAGATCGGGTATCCGAGCGGCCCTTTTTCCTTGTAAGGTTTGCCGTCTTTTTTCTTTCCCGCGGCAGACCAGTCCCACCGCATTTTGGTGGGATTGACTCTGGCAAAGGTGGGAATGTGACAGCTTTGGCAGGCCACTTTGTCTGTATGATCATTGGGTTTTGATCCGGGTTTGTGCGGTGTGGCCGTGTGGCAGGATTCACACATGATTTTGCTGGCCAGATCATCTTCCACCAGACTTTTGCGCTCCTTTGCTGCGGGCGTGGCATAGGTGCGGCCTGCGATATTGTGCAGTTTGGTGGTATGGCAGCGCACACAGTCAAAATTCTGGCCGTCCATTCCCATGTGAACATCCAATGCTTTGCTGGGTTTCATCAGGGAGGAATCCAAATCCCCGTGTTTGACTGCATCCCCGCCTCCGCCGAAGAAATGGCAGGTTCCGCAGTTTTGCCGGGAGGGACGCCCCACACTCTGGGCCACTTTGTTCCAGTCCGGTGGCAGATATTCCTGACCGCTTTCCTTGAACACAGTCGGTTCCGTGACCGGATTTCCCGCACCGGACGGAAATTTTTTGTAGGTTCCGGTCTGCTCATGGCAGACCAGACAGTCCACTTTTGCAGGATCGGAAAAATCAAAACTGCTGTCTTTCCAGCCATATCCCGCGTGGCAGGAAGTGCACCGGGGTTCACTGCCCCCCTGTATGCTGATGCAGAAATTGTTCACAGACAGGCCCCCTTTTCCAATCCGCTCTTTGGGATCGGTGTTGGGATCAATCCATGTCCAGTGAATGGTTTTGTGAAACTGTCTGGCAGCTTCTGTGTGGCAGGACAGACAGGCCAGGGTCACATCCGGGCCGGATGCAAATTCATGCTGCAGGATTTCATGTCTGCTGTGATCCGTGGTAATCCAGATTTCCCTTTCCTTTACAGCCTGCCTGGCCATTTCCCGGCCCGGAGCGGTTTCTTCCAAAACTGCCTGTGCATTTCCTGCCCACAGGGCCAGAACTGCCATAACCGCAACTCTTTTGAAAACACATTTGATTTGTTCCATAAAACACTCCTTTGCTGTGAATTGTTCCGCACACGGAAAAAAACGCTTTTTCCTCCGGACCGTGTTTTCAGCCATCGCCCTGTCTGCTTTTCATTTCTTTCTCAATCAGCAGCCGGGTGCGTTCCTGTTCCAGTTCCCTGCGCCGGGAAAGAAGGCTTCTTCTTTCCTCTCTGTCTGTTTGGGTCTCAACCAGACTGTTGTCTATTTCTTCCATTTCCACATTGATTTCCCTCAGGCGTTTTTCAATTTCATACACCTGCTTTCCCTTCAGCCACATCCGGAAAAAGGCATCTGCATCCGGCCCCTTGCACACGCCGTTGTAAGGCTGGCCCTGCAGACCCATCATATACCCGTTGGAGGGAATGCAGTACTGTTTCAGTCCCTCCTCATACCCGCGACTGTATTCTGGCCGGTTTACGGAAATTCCGTACTTGGCGCAGGCTTCTCCATGCTGAAAAACATAATCTGCGCGGTATCCTTTCAGACCGTCACGGAAACCGATGTCATACCAGTTCGCATGTCGGCACTGATCCTCTGAAAGGCTGGCGCATCCGCCTGCAAGGGCAATCCACAGGCAAAACAGGAACCCATATTTGTGCAATCCGCAATTCATTTTCTGCTCCTTTCGATTCATAAACAGGCATCATAAATTTTTGGGGGAATCATCCTCTGATTTGACACAGTGCTGCTTTGTCAGTTCAAAATCCGCTGCCTGCAAAAAAATGAATTTTTCTCTGCAGTTGAACGCATAATGCGAATGAAGCGTCAGATTCCGGTGAGATTTGACAACGTTTGAAAAGTTGTCAAATCCTGTGCAGACATGCAGCAGTCTGATTCACAAAGTCAAAGTTGACAGCGCACTGCCCATTTTTTTACATCCTTGTCAGCAGTCCGCATTTTTCCAGTTCTGTGGGCTCCCGGTTTCCGATCAGTTCCTCTGCTGTGAAGATTGTCAGGGAAACACCCATTCTGCGGCACGTTTGGCTCCAGTTCCGCTGATGATTCTCCAGCGCGGTCAGATAATTTTTATGGGCATTTTCATCAAAAAGCAGATCCGCTGTTTCCCCGGTTTCTGAATCTCTGACCCGGAGATTTCCCCGGACATGCGGATTTCTGTCTGCTTCTGCCAGGATTTGGATCACAGAAACAGCCGCTGCGCGGTCAGCAATTCGGGACACAATCCCCTGCGGATTTCCGGGAAAAAGCAGATCACTTATCAGAATGCGGATTCCCTGTGGACGCCAGAGGGGCGGAAGAAACGCAATTTCATCTGAAAGCGGACGGACAGAGGCAAATTCGATTCCCTGCCACAGCGATGCCCGATCTGTTCCGTTTTCCACAGGCACACATCCCTGTGCAGTCATCCAGACCCTGCAGGTGCATCCTGCATTCCGTGCGGCAGTGGCAGTCAGGGCTGCGATTTTCAGCGCGGCATGGGCTTTGCCGGTTCCTTCCAGATTCATGGAGCAGGAGGTGTCCATGAGAATATCCGCATGGGGTTCCACTTCCTCCCGAAAGAGTTTCACCATAAGTCTGTCACTTCTGCCATAGGCTCCCCAGTCAATGCGGCGCAGGTCATCTCCGGGCTGATACTCCCGGAATTCCCTGAAATCCAAAGATATTCCCAAGCCATGCCCGCCCGAATGCCCCTGTCTTCGGCCAAAAGCCTCGCGGGGAATTTTCAGGGTGTAAATCTGCCCTGCCTGTTCGCCTTCTTCCAAATATCTGCGGATGTCAGTCATTTCGGATGCTTGTTTCTCCCGTATATCTGCAAGAGATCAGAATTCATTGCTTCTGTGCCTCTGACTTCATACTATATGGAAAAATTCTTTTCAACAGGCATTGTTTTTTTTCATGAAACAAAAAAAGGTTCCGGACGGACGGGGGAGAGTTTTGGCATACGGATAATGATTATGATATTTTTTTTCAAAATTTGTTTTTTTAACGGATCAAGAATTGCAGAAATTGAGCAAAACGATTTTTTTTGCATACTGTTTCAACCTTTGTTGTTTTATGGCACGAATTTTGCATTTAAACGTTTATTATTGTTTGCATTTTTGCATCAGTTAATATATATCATCTAAGGCTAGTACATGACCACGTTGAATTTTACAGAATCAAAAACTGAATTTTTTTAAAAAATTCAGTTTTTTACTCACTGTTCTGTCATATAAAAACCAAGTTGGTCATGCACTATTTATAAATATATCAAACTGCATAAATTAAAATTTGACTGATTTTCAACCTGATTCAAACATCATTATAATATTGCACAGACAACTGCCAACTGCTGAACAAAAAAAAAGGGAAAGGAGCGGAGAATGAAGTCATCTGTATTATCAGGCACTGATTATATTGAAAATATCTTTCCTGCAGTTTCAAAAATGCATGGATATGAACGGTGTTCATATATGGCTGAAATGACAATAAAATATTGTGAGGGGAAAGAGGCGGAGGGCGCAAACACTGTTCGGATGGAACAGGAATACCGTTTGCGTGATGTATTGAAATCAAAGCCTTCAAAAAAAAATTGAAGAGACAGAAGCAGGTTTTGACAATATCAAAAAAAGATGATGAATCAAAAAACAGCCGGAATGCAGAAAGGTTAAGCATGGACTGCAAAGCAACTGCAAAAATTGGAAATTTTTTTGATAACCAGCTTAACTGCTGAGATTTTTTTTCCGTTTGCGGAGATGATGGCAAAAGAGGGAAATCCCTGCGGCAAGCAAAGTGCCTGCAAAGGAAAAAGCGATTACCGAATGAATGGTTCCGGAATGCTTTTCAGCAATCAGTGCCATGGAAAGAAACGGTTCGCACAGGTGCACATCCGCTGTGCTGACACCCAGCATGCCGAATCCGCCCGCAATCGTGATGATCAGACACCCGGATATATAATAATATATTGATTTCATATTATTTTCCTTTCACACATTCCCCAAAGTCCGGCGGCATCGGAAATTGCCGCTGTGCTTTGTCAGTTTTATGCGTCAGGATATGCAGAAAAAGCGGATTGTTCGGAAAAGTCCGGTTTTTTGCAACGCAAAGATTCAAGACTGACAGAGCAGCAGTCTCATTCCGAAATTTTTTGTTTTTTTAAACATTAACGATATGCCGCAAAAGAAGTCAATGGGTCAGACAGAGTATTTTGAGGTGGGAAATACCTGCTTTTGGTCTGCGGAAAAGGGGCTGATGATTTTTTTGCTTGAATTGTTTGAAAAAAAATCATAAAGTGGCATGTCAGCCCGGGTCTCTGTGTGAAAAAAAACGGATCATGCGGCCTCCTCGTATATCTGAACGGAATATCAACAGGCTGCCAAAGGACATGCTATGCCTCATTTTCTGATTATTCTGAAAAAAGCCCTTGCCCTGATCCGCCGAATTCAGATTTTTCAGGTTTTTCTGACCGTATGCCTTGTCACTATGGCAGGCAGTGCGGGTTTTGTCTATTTTGAAAAAAAAGAATTTTCGGATGCCCTGTGGTGGTCTGTTGTCACCCTGACCACTGTCGGCTATGGCGATATTTATCCGGTGACCGCCGGCGGCAGGCTTGTGGCAGCGGCAGTGATGATTCTGGGCATCGGCTTTCTGGGGGTTCTTACCGCAGGTATCGCGAGCATATTTATTGAAAACAGACTGATGGAAAACAGGGGGATGAAAGCTGTGCATGTGTCAGATCATTTTGTCATCTGCGGATGGAATTTCAGGGGACTGCGGATTGTTGAAGAACTTCGGGCAGACAGCAAATGCAGGGGACTTCCCATTGTCATTATTGCAAATCTTGCTGAAAAACCCATCGATGATCCCGATCTTTTCTTCATTCGCGGAGAAGTGAATACGGAAAACCTGAAAAAAGCCAATATTGAAAAGGCAAGAGTCGCGATTCTCCTTTCCGATGACCAACTGGATGCGTATTCCAGAGATGCCAAAACCATCCTGGCAGCCCTGACCATTGAAAGCATGAATACCGGAGTCTACACCTGTGTGGAACTCATGGATGAAAAAAATGTGGAATACTGCAAACGGGCAAAAGCGGATGAAATCATTGTAAGCGGTGAACTGAGCACCAACATGCTGGTGCAGGCAGCGCTGGATCACGGAATTACCCGGATGATCAGCGAACTGGTGAGCAAACGCTGCGGAGAGGACATTTACAAGGTGGAAATTCCGGCAGATCTGAAAGAGAAAACCTTTTTCGAGGCAATGTGCAGACTCAAGGAAAACAAGGGCATTCTCTGCATGGGCGTTGAGGACAGCAGCGGCAGAAAGTTCATTGCCAATCCGGATAAGGATTATGTCCTTAAAAGCGGGGATCAGCTTATCGTCATTGCTTCGCAAAGACCGCATTTGTGAAGCAATGTATTGAATATTGAACGCAGGATGATTATTCTGCTTTTTTGTATTTTATTTGTCCACAGAAGCAGATACATGAACAGTTTTTGACAGGATTATAACAAAAAAAGCGAAAATACTTCGGATCTTCTCATGAACAGGCCGGAAACAGGGTTCGTATCACTTTCAGCAAGTTTTTGTCAAATTTTATTAAATCCGATAAGGACAGACATATGAACACACTTGCAATAAAACAGATGAATACGGCTGAACGTCTTCAGATAATGGAGGCTGTGTGGGATTCTCTTTTATATGATGATACCGAAATTGAATCCCCGCAATGGCATGGGAGTATTCTCTCTGAAAGAAAAAAAATTAAAGAAGGCAGGGCAGAGTTTGTTTCCATCAAAGAGTTGAAAGCGGGCAGCAGAACATGAAAATAAAAGATGTTCTTGTGTTAAAGGATGCTGTAACTGATCCTGATGAGGGAAAATCATTCTATGACAGCAAAGAAAGAGGTGTGGGGGATTATTTTTGGGATACCCTGATTTCCGATATGGAATCCTTAACTGTTTATGCCGGAATTCACAGCAAAAAATATGGATTTTACCGCATGTTCAGCAAAAGATTCCCCTATGCTGTTTATTCTGAAATCAGAAATGAAATTGCTTATATTATTGCAGTATTGCCCATACGAAGAAATCCGTCATGGATAAAAAGAAAAATGGAAGAAAGAGGCTAAGCAGTTGGAAATGTTCCTTCCACTGCGGATAAGGGCATTTGGCATCTGTCCCTGTGTTCAGAATATCATCCGACTGAGGGAGATGCGGCATATCTTTTTTGTGTTTCAGGAATGATGTCAAGCCGGTGTCAATATGGATTGTTCTGCACCATTGGCAGTCACCATTTAACCATTCAGCATGAAAACAGGAGGTTTTATGAGAAGGAAAGGCAGTTTTGAACTGGTGAAGGAGTATCTTCATGAAATGGAGATGGTTATTCTTGAGGAAGACAGGGAAAATGAACTTGTTGTGGTGGAAAAGGAAGCAGACGGCATCAAGAATATGATTGTGGACTGCGAAGCTCCCGTTGTCATCATTGAGCAGTTGATCATGAAAGTGAAACCGGATTCATGGGAATTTTTCAAACGTCTGCTGCAGATGAACCGGGAACTGGTGCAGGGAGCCTTTGTGCTGGATGAAAGCGGCCAAATGCTTCTTTTCCGGGACACTCTGCAACTGGAAAATCTGGATTTCAACGAACTGGAAGGCGCGGTCAATTCCCTGAGCCTTGCCCTGTCAGAATACAGCGCTGAATTTCTGGAACATGCTGCCGCATAAGCCGGAAACAGATTTGTGATCTTCATTTTCCTGATTTCAAACAGAATTCCAATACAGGAGGACAATTATGTCATTCTTTGCAAGAGTTTTCAAAATCGGACAGGCTGAAGCCCATTCTGTGATCGACAAATTCGAGGATCCCATCAAACTGACAGAACAGGGCATCCGTGATTTGAGAAGTGATTTGCAGACGGCCATGACCAGTCTGGCTGAGGTCAAGGCCATTGCCATCAGAACCCGCAGGGATGCGGACAACAAAAAGAAACTGGCCGCGGATTATGAACGGAAAGCCATGCTCCTGCTGCAAAGAGCGCAGAACGGCACACTGGAAATGACAGAGGCAGAACGTCTGGCCACCGAGGCCCTTGCCAAAAAGGAACAGCAGGCAGGCGAGGCAGTGCGCACCACACAGGAAGCAGAAAGGCATGAGCAGATGGTCAATCAGTTGCAGGCCAATGTGAACAAGATCAAATCCGCGATTTCCACGTATGAAAATGATCTGATAACCCTCAAGGCGCGTGCCAAAACCGCATCCTCCACCAAGAAAATCAACCAGCAACTGGCAAAAATTGACTCTTCCGGAACCCTGGCCATGCTGGAAAAAATGAAGGCAAAGGTGGAAGAGGATGAAACCCTGGCCATTGCGTACGGAGAAATTGCCACGCCGGACAAAACCGTTGATGATGAAATCAACACAGCGCTGGTAAAAGGTCAGACCCCCACGGCCAGTGCCAGTCTTCTGGAACTGAAAAAGAAGATGGGCATTGAATAAAACAGGAGAAAACAGGATGGGCTGGAAAGATCTTTTCGGCTTTGGCGACAAAAAGAAAGCAGAACCGGAACCTGAGCTGCTCAGGGATCTCACCCTTTCGGATCTTCTCCCGGGCTGGTTTGTGGACTATGACATGAAAACCTGGGAGGTGGCAGCCCGTCATTACTATGACTGGGGCGGAGGGGATCTGAGTTATGAATGGCAGTTGAAAAGCCATAATGACACGCTTTATCTGCTCAAAGACGCTGACGATGAAACCGTATGGAGCATCTGCCGGTCCATCCCCTTCGGCCGGCTGGGCCAGGAGGTGCTGAATTATATCCGCACCAATGAAGATCCTCCGGATGAGATTGTTTTTGAAGGGACCACCTATTATCTGGATGAATTCGGGGGAGGACATTTTTACAAAAACTGCACCGGCTCCGGCGAGGAGTTTCTGGCCTGGGATTATGCGGATGAAGCAGGGGGAAAACTGCTGTGCATTGAACAGTGGGGGGAAGAGGATTTCGAGGCATTCACAGGAGAACCGGCACAGGAGTATCAGTTCAGCAATATTCTGCCGCGAGCGGTTTCCTGAAACCGGCAACCGGCAAAGCCGGGCAAATCGACCATTCAAATACCCCGCCGTCTGTCTGCGGGGTATTTTTTTTCTGGTGTTTCCAGCCCTTTGCACACAGAAAAATATTTTGACATAACAGAACATGTTTATAATGCGAATGAAGAGTCAGCTTCGGATAAGATTTGACAACGTCAGAAAAGTTGTCAAATCTCCTTTTGTTTTATAACATGCTGTTTTAATTCAATCTGACATTTTTGACTCTTCATTCGCATTTAATACCGATTCTCCATTGAAATCATATTCTGCGGAAGGCAGTGCCGATTCGCCTTTGAAACCATGCTTTCTTTTGACCGCAAAGGACACAAAGACCGCAGAAAACGGACAGCACTGTATAAAATCTCCGGAGAATCGGCTTTGCCTTCCGCAAGGTATGGGTTTAAACAGCGAATTGGTATGATACGGGATTTCCTGTCCGGCATTTCAGAAATCCGGGCGGAATAAAAAAAGATATGTCTCTGAAACATTTATTGCAATTTTTGCAGTGAATTTTCTGACGTCCCGTCGGTGTCCGTCCGTTTTTGCGGATATTTTCACTGCCGCAGCCGCCGGCATTTTGCTGCAATCATTTTTTTGCTCCTCCGGCAATGACACATTGACAGGAAACCGGGAGCAGTACAGCATAATTTTATCAGCATGAAAAGTCCCACCACCGCGATTTTTCCATATTTCCGCAGTGGTGCATCCAGCCAGTTTTACAGGGAACGAGAATTGGGAAAACAACGATGATGACAGCGTCAAAACAGAATGCAATCGCCCACACGTTCCGGTGTTCCTGCGGTTCAAAGGAGGTCCCCCGGTTCTTCACTCCACTGAAGCGCCGATCTTGCTTTCAGCAGTTCACAAGGAGAAAAAAATGCAGAAATCACAGGGAACACTGTTGAAGCATTAGGGAGCGGAGCCATCTTTCTGTATGACATCCGGATGCGGATTTTGCCGGAAGAGCGGGCAAGCAGAATTGAAGAGTCATGCCCCGGCAAAAGGAGGTTGACTTCTGTAAAAGGATTTCATATCATAACCGCTTGATTTGACTTTGATGAACATTTTGGAAAAACACAATGGCAAGGCATTTCAGGATAAAAAGTCTGCGGAGGCAAAGCAGAGAAAGGGAAAATCCCCGGCCCATACAGTGTTCATCAGAAAAATACAAAAGCAATCCTGAAAAAAAGGAGAAAACAGCAGCATACTCTTTTCATGAAAGGATGGCCTCAATGAATCAGGTGAATGTGGACAGGCTCAGAAAATTTGTGGCTCCGGAATTTGTTTTTGGAGCCGGAGCCAGATTTCTTCTGGAGAATTATCTCAACGTCTATGAAATCCGGCGTCCCATGCTCGTAACGGATTCAGGTGTGGCCGAAGCGGGATGGGCCGGGGAAATTATCCGGATTCTTGATCAGGCCGGGATGAAATACACTGTTTTTTCCCAGGTCACACCCAATCCCAAAGACAGCGAGGTCATGACAGGCGCGGAAATCTACCGAGAGCAAGGCTGTGACGCGATTGTGGCTCTGGGCGGCGGCAGCCCCATGGACTGTGCCAAGGGAATCGGCATTGTATGCGCCAACAGGGGACATATCAGTGATTATGAGGGGGTTGACAGGATTCCCGTGCCCTGTCCGCCGCTGCTCTGCATTCCCACCACAGCGGGATCTGCTGCGGATGTCTCCCAGTTTGCCATTGTCACCGATACCCTGCGCAGAGTCAAAATGGCCATTGTGAGCAAGGTGCTGGTTCCGGATGTTTCCCTGATTGATCCGGAAACCACAGTTACGATGGATCATGATCTGACTGCGGCCACAGGCATGGATGTGTTTGTTCATGCCGCAGAAGCCCTGGTTTCCAATGCAAATTCAGCCATCACCGATCTTCATGCGCTGGAGGCCGTCCGTCTGGTGTGCACACATCTGAAAGAAGCCTGTGAACATCCCCGCAGCGGGGAATTCCGCAAAGGGATGATGCAGGCCAGTCTTTTTGCCGGGCTGGCCTTTTCCAATGCCAGTCTGGGCGCAGTCCATGCCCTTGCCCACAGTCTGGGCGGATACCGGGATATTCCCCACGGAAAATGCAATGCCATTCTTCTGCCCCATGTGGTGGAATACAATTTCAGAGCCGCACAGGAAGCCTATATCCGGATGGGAAGAGCCATGAATCTGAACCTGAATGAAAAAAGTCCGGACAGTTGCAGATTCGAGATTCTCTCAGGCATCAGAGGGCTTCTCAAATCTCTGGGCATTGATCAGACGCTGGGCCAACTGGGGGTTCTGCCGGAAGATATTCCCCGGCTGGCTGTAAATGCCATGCAGGATCCCTGCATTCTCACCAACCCCCGCGATCCGGATATTCTGGATATGGAAAAACTTTATGCAAAAGCCCTCTGACGAAGAAGACAGCAGAAAGCATCTGCGCCGTCAGGTGCTGGGACTGGGGGAAAGTTCCCATCAGAAAAGCTATTATCCCCAGCTTCAGCAGCGGCTGCGGGAACTGGAGCGGCTGCGCCTGCTGCTTGACCACAGCGCGGATGCTCTGTTCTGGACTGAGGTTCCTTCCGGACAGGTGCTGGATATGAATGCAAGGGCGGAAAGTTTTCTTGCGCAGATTCATGATGAAAAGTCTCCGCTTTTCCTGAAAAACTTTCTTTCTGATTCGGCATGGAAGAGGATCAGCGAACTGTTTTCCGGCCCCTTCCCTTTTTCCGGTACAGGCACTGCCATTGAAGCGGATCTGCTTTCCCTGACAGGAAAACAGATTCCTGTTGAAATGAGTGTGGGGTTTCACCGAATTGAAGACAGAGTCTTTGCCATAGTGGTGGCCCGTGACATTACGGAACGCAAACGGTCACAGGAAAAACATGCCAGACTGGAAGCCCGGCTGCGGCATTCCCAGAAAATGGAGGCCGTGGGACAACTCGCAGGCGGCGTGGCTCATGATTTCAACAATCTGCTGCAGGTCATTCAGGGAAACGGAGATATGATGCTGCTGACCCTTGATCCGGATAATCCGGCACAGAAATACATCCGTGAAATCATGAAAGCCGTGGATCGGGCACGCTCTCTTGTGCGGCAGTTGCTGACCTTCAGCCGCCGGGATGTTCCGGAACCGCTTTTTCTCGATGTGAACCACCTGATTCGGAATCTGGCGAATATGCTGCAGCGTCTGATCGGGACCCATATCCGGCTGACACTGAAATGTGACGCTCCGCTCCCTCCGGTATGGGCTGACCCGGTGCAGATGGAACAGGTTTTGATCAATCTCTGTGTCAATGCCAGGGATGCCATGCCCAAGGGCGGTGGGATTGTCATTGAAACAGGAATCACAGAAAATAAAGATAAAATATCTCATAACAATCTGCAAAAATCCAAAGAGAACAGGGTCGTCATCTCTGTATCCGATACAGGGTGCGGAATACCGCGTGAGATTCAGGATCGCATTTTTGAACCCTTTTTTACCACAAAAGAGGTGGGAAAGGGAACCGGACTTGGTCTTTCAACTGTATACGCGATTGTGGAACAGCATAAGGGAAGCATAAGTTTTTCCAGTGAACCGGGAAAGGGAACCCGGTTCCGGATTGCCCTTCCTTCGGCCTCAGGCAGGGAAAAACAGGGCAACTCATCTGAAACCCCGGGCTGTCTGAAAGGAAAAGGAGAAACCATCCTTGTGGCAGAAGATGATGCCCAGGTGCGCAAAATGGATATTGATATCCTGGAAAAAGCGGGCTACCATGTGCTTGCTGCCCGTGACGGGGACGAAGCCACCCGCATTTTTCTGCTGAACGAGGACAAAGTTGATCTGGCTTTGCTGGATATGATTATGCCGGGAAAAAATGGAAGGGCCGTGTTTGCATTTATTCAGGAACACAGCAGCCGCATACCGGTTCTTTTCACCACCGGCTGCGGTTTTGACACCACCCTGCCGGGATCTGTGCCGGAAGAAAAGGCAAGACTCCTGCCAAAACCCCATACAGCAGAGCAGTTGCTGGCAGCAGTGAGAAATATGCTGGACAGGGGAAAATGAGCCGCGGAACCGGCAGAATGCCGGTCCCGCTTCTTACGAGGGCAAACAAGAGTCTTCGTGTGTTCAAAAAACCGGATTTTTCCGAAAAATCCGGTTTTTCTGCAAATCTGTGCAGACCTGCCTGCATACCATAATTCTCATGCCCTGAGACCTATGGTCATTTATTCCTCTTTTCTGAGTTTTTTCAGGCTTTCTCTGGCAAATCCGATCTCCGGATCCATTGCCAGCGCGGTTTCAAACCAGGCTATGGCCTTTTCCCTTTCCCCCATTTCCCGGTAATTGACCCCGATATTGGCATGGTCAATCGCGGATGAGGGATTGAGGCGCAGCACCTTTTGAAAACTGTCAATGGCTTTTTCATGTTCTTTGCGTTTGAAATAACAGAATCCCTTGAGATTGTGGATGTCGGTTCTGTCCGGATCAAATTTTTCGCCTTTTGTGAGAACCTCCAGTGCACGGCCATATTCTTCCATTTCTTTGAGGCAGACACCCATATAGGAATAAATGCCGGGAATATCCTGCGGATTCGGATCAAGTTCCAAAGCCTGCTCCAGCCGGGCCAGAGCGGCTTCCGGTTCTCCCTCGGCAAGATGGGAGATTCCCAGAAAAAAACGGACATAATATCTGCCCGGAAGCTCTTTTTCCATCTGATGCAGTCTGGCAATGGCCGCATGCGGTGGATTTCTTTCCGCGATCAGTTTGGCGCAGAACATGCCCACACTGCTGTTCGCGGCCCGTTCCCGAAAATGGGCTCCCGGAACCATAATATAGAAGGCCGGAACCTTCAGCAGGGGATGCATGGTGTTTACGGCCAGCACATCCATATTCCTGCGGGACAGGGCGGACAGGAGATTTTCAATCTCCACTTTGATATTGTCGTCTGACAAATCCGGCAGGCTGAAAATGGAAACCTGTTTTCCGGGATGGGTGACAAAATCGGCCTCCTCCGGACGGGAAAATTTGGGCAGCCCGCTGGCCACATAATTCGAGCCGGTATTGAAATCCCCGCCGAGCTGCGCGGTTTCGCTCAGCGCGCGGCTTAACGCCTTCTGTGGACCGGGCGTGGTTCCGGCCGTCCACACAATTTCGCTGGATTCCGGAAAAGTGGCCGGATCAAAGGCCAGAACCCCGACCGTGGGAATGCCGGTATCCAGGGAAAAATCTGACAGCCACAGGTGAATGCCCGCGCTTGTGTATTTTCCAATCATTTCCCTGACCAGAGGATCTGTCGCCGAATCCGGATCAATGAGCGGAACCCTGAGTGCTTTCTGACTGATGACAGAAGACACATGCCGCTCCACCACCTCGCAGATCCCCTGCACCAGCGCCTCTTCCTGACAGTTGCCCGCGCACGCGCCGTTGAATTCATTGATGGTGTAAAACCAGTCAAAAGGGATCAGAACCTCCCGGTCCTGTGTGAGATTGCATCCTTTGGCCCAGCGCAGGGGCAGGCTTTCAAATATGTTCCGGGCTGCTTCCGCATCCTCTGACCGATCATGCACGGACGCGGCAATCTGCCCGAAGGATATTGCCCGGTCCTTGAGATTTTTGTACTGATCCGTGACAAAATTTTGGGAATTTTTGTAAAAACTGAAAAAACTGAAACGCTCTGCCAGTTCCATGACAGCGCTGGCCTCAGCCTGCTGGGGACTTCCCCCTTTGCCCATCTGTTTTTTCGTTCCGGTGAGGGCCAGAGCATCTGATCCGCACAGGCTGAAATAGACCGGAATGCCCAGACGTCCGTTGTCAATCCTTTGGGTTCCCTCCAGAATCTTCATGTCAAGCTGTTTCAGTTTTTCCTTAAACCGCGCTACGGTGTCTTCGGGCCGCATGATTTTGTCCTGATCCCGTGTTTCTTTTTTGTACGCGTCCTGCAAAATGATTCTGCACATGTCTTTCTCCGTAAAATCTCTGTAATCTGAACAATATTTGACCATAAATTTTGACTTGACCATTTTTCGGACAGGATTGCAAGTTTTTTTCAATTGACTTGTCAGAAATAATCTGCTAAAGAGCCAGATTGTCAACCTGATGGGGATGTGGCTCAGTTGGGAGAGCATCGCGTTCGCAATGCGAGGGTCAGGGGTTCGAATCCCCTCATCTCCACCATTTTTTATCCTTTTTCATGTTTCATGCGCTCTTTCATGTCCGGCCAAAAACAGAGCCGCATGTTCGGGCTTTGAGAAAAAGGACAAGCATTCTGCCGGGGGGCTGCCTGATGACTGCAAAAGAACATTCGGACCTGCCCATACTGCACGCAAAAACAGGATCAAAAACATGACTGCACCCTCCTTTGCTGATCATACTGCAAAGGAGGGTTTGTTTTGCAGGGGGGATACAAATGAAGCACATTCTGACTGGCATGGTGATTTTCTGCACGATGCTCACAGGTGCATGTTCCACTCCGGAACCCGCACTGAGACACTTTCAGGTTCCGCAGGATATGAAAAAAATTCTTGTGGTCTCCTTCCGCGATATGAGCACGGACACGGGGGAAAGCTCCGGAATCCGCTGTCCCCTGAGCGGAAAAGTTTTTGCCGGGGGCAAAGTGGAAGGCAGGGCAGCGGAGATTCTGGACACCCGTCTTTCTGCCATTTTGCAAAAACATCCCCGGTTCAAGTTCATCTCTCCGGATCAGCTCACAGATATCCGCTCCGGACTGTCCGAAAGAAGCGATGAGCGGGAAATTCTGGCTGAAACCGGCAGAAAACTGGGAGCGGATGCAGTTCTGACAGGTCATATCTACCGGTTTGCGGATCGGGTGGGCAGAAAACTTTCCGTGGAATCCCCTGCTTCTGTTGCCTTTGATCTGCATTTTCTCCGGGTTTCGGACGGACAGGTGCTCTGGTCCGGTCATTTTGATGAAACCCAGAAGGCCCTGACAGATGATCTGTTCAGACTGCCCACATTTCTCAAGCGGGACGGCCAGTGGATCACCGCGGAGCAGATGGCTGTATCGGGTCTGGATACCGTGATGGAGGCCCTTGCATTACCATGATCATTATTCCGGCAATTGACCTGAAACAAGGAAAATGCGTCCGCCTGCTGCAGGGCCGCATGGATGCAGAAACGGTTTTTTCGGATGATCCCGCCGCGATGGCCGCACGATGGGCAGGTGACGGGGCTGAACTCATTCATGTGGTGGATCTGGACGGTGCTGTGCGCAAGACCCCGCAGAATCTGGTTTCCATAAAAAAGATTCTGGAAACAGTGAATATTCCCCTGCAGATCGGCGGAGGCATACGGGAAGCGGAAACCATCCGCATGTATCTGGATATGGGGCTGGACCGGGTGATTATCGGCACCGAGGCTGTCCGGAATCCGCAACTGGTCAAAGACGCGTGCAAAGCCTTCCCGGGTCGGATTGTGGTGGGAATTGATGCCCGCAGCGGCATGGTGGCCATTGAGGGATGGACGCAAACCACCAAAACACCCGCAACTGATCTGGCCAGACGGTTTGAGGACAGCGGCGTCGCGGCCATCAATTTTACCGACATCAGCCGTGACGGCATGCAGACCGGCCCCAATATCGAAGAAACCCGGAAACTGGCTGAGGCGGTCTCCATTCCGGTGATTGCCTCCGGCGGTGTGTCCAGCCTGTCAGACATCCGAAATCTGCTGCCCCTGGAAGCAGTGGGCGTGACCGGTGTGATTACGGGAAGGGCCCTTTACAGCGGCACACTGAATCTCAGAGAGGCGATTTCTTTCGTCAGAATGAGAACGTAAGTCATCCTCCGGCAGTTCCGGGTGCAGGAGGGGGCTCTTCTGACTTTCCGCGTCTTATGCCCGTACTTTTTCCCTTTCTGCAATTGACAAGAATATCTTCAAACCTTATACTGTAATTTTGCGATAAATACGGAGTGTTCCGGAACCGTCCCCAGCCGGAGGCAAAGAAATATTCGTCACAGGGAAAGAATATTCATAATCCGTGGGGACAGCACACAGTTCTGACATGCAGACTTCCGAAAAACAGTTTTGGGAAGACAGACGGCAGTCTGTCTTCCCAAAACTGTTTTCTGAAAATTTGCGAAAACCTTCCTTTTCACCGATGCAGGGGCTGCACTGACGGAGGGGCTCTTCTTGCACAGCTATATTCCGGAAAATACCATATCAGAAATACGCAGGGCAGCAGACATTGTGGAAGTGGTGTCTGATGCGGTCATGCTAAAAAAAGCGGGGAAGGATTTTGTGGGACTTTGTCCCTTTCATTCGGAAAAAACACCTTCCTTTACCGTAAGTCCTGAAAAACAGATTTATTACTGTTTCGGATGCGGTGCCGGGGGCAATGTCTTCAGTTTTCTGATGGCATATGAAGGGCTTTCCTTTCCCGAGGCTGCCGGAAACCTTGCCGCCCGTTACGGCATTGAAATCCCCGTGCGGGATCTGAGTCCGGAAGAGGAAAAAAAGATCAGTGAAAAAGAACAGATATACAGCATCAACAAAGCAGCTCTGTCTTTTTTCCGCAATGAACTTCTGTGCTCCGAAGCCGGGAAAAAAGCCCTTGCCTATTTGGAAAAAAGAGGGATCTCGGCACAAACCGCAGAAGATTTCCAACTGGGATATGCGCCTGGGGGCTGGGACAGTCTGCTGAAATTTTTTTCCCGGAAAAAAACAGACACTGCCCTGCTGGAAAGAGCAGGTCTGGCTGTGCCAAGAAAAGGACGTCCCGGTTTTTATGATCGTTTCCGGGATCGGATCATCTTTCCCATCGTGGATGTGCAGGGCAGGGTGGCCGGTTTTGGAGGCCGGGTCATGGATGATTCCCTGCCCAAATATCTCAATTCACCGGAAAGCCCTGTGTTCAGCAAAGGACAGATTCTTTACGGATTTGAAAAATCCCGGCAGAAAATCAGGGAAAGCGGAAAGGTTTTCCTGGTGGAGGGCTATTTTGACGTAATTTCCCTGCACCAGCATGGCATCCGAAATGCTGTGGCCGCAATGGGAACCGCACTTACAGCGGAACATGTCCGGCTCCTGCGTCAGAATGCCAGGGAAGCGGTGCTGGTTTTTGACTCGGATCAGGCCGGGGTTCGTGCGGCAGGAAGAAGCATTGAGATTTTCCGGGGGGAAAACATGGATGCCCGCATACTTGTTCTGCCCGAAGGCGAGGATCCGGATTCCTTTGTGTTCAACGCAGGGCCTGCGGCATTTGCGGATGCCGCTGATCACGCGGTCAGCATCCTGCATTTTCTTATGGAAGAATCCGTGAAAAAAAACGGTCTGTCCGTGGAAGGAAAAGTGCGGATTGTTGCTGACATGCAGCCCCTGATTGGCGATTTGCACGATCCTGTGGCCAAATCGCTTTATATCCGGGAGATTGCAGAGCGTATCCGTGCGGATGAGGCCATTATCGCAGAAAAATTCCGGCAGGGATCGGAAAAATCAGTTTCCCCCCGTCCCTCTCCGCGAGCGGATGATGTTTCCGCATCGGAAAACCGCAGCAAAACCATCCGGATGGAGCAGAAAATACTTGCCATGATGATCGGATTTCCGGAAATCATTCCGGAAGTGGAGGAGAGGGATATTGTCGGACAGTTTGAAAATCCCGAACTCCAATCTGCGGGAAAGATGATTCTGTCCCTGTGTGATGATTCCGGCACTGCACACTCCGCGGATCTGATATCCGGACTGATGAACCGGTTGGAAGACGGGGAAATGCGCCGCATGATTGCATCGCTGTCAATGGGGGAGGGGGAAATGTGGCTCCGGGATGGATGTCTCAATCTGCTGGCCCAGTTTGAACGCGGCAGATACCGCGGAAACGGGGATCTTCTGCAGCGGATCGAGGCGGCCAGAAAAGAAAACAATCAGGCACTGCTGATACAATTACTGCAGGAAAAACAAAATCAGGCCAGAGAACGGCTGTCAACAACATGAGGTCGGCAGGAGGCTATACTGTATGGCAAGGAATTCCGCTGAAAACGATAACCAGTCGGACAAAGATGCCGGTAAGACGGCTTTGAAGGAACTCATACTCAAGGGAAAGGAACAGGGATTTTTAACCTATGATGAAATCAACGAAGTCCTTCCGGATGAGGCGCTGACGCCGGAAAGACTGGATGAGACCCTTATTCTGTTTGATGATCTGGACATAGAGATTCTGGATGACAACAAACAGAAACTGGCCGCCAAGGCGAACAAGACTCCCAAAAAGACAGAAGAGGAACTGCCTGCATCAGATTTCGGAACCGTAACCGATCCGGTGAAGATGTATCTCCGGGAAATGGGCATGGTTACGCTTTTAAGCCGTGAGGAGGAGGTGGAGATTGCCAAAAAAATCGAATCCGGGGAGCAGGAGGTTTTAAAGGCTTTGCTGGAAACCACCACAGGCGTGGAGTGCATCCTGGGGCTTGGCGGTCATATTGAGGAAGGCTCCCTTCGGCCCAAGCATGTGCTCCGGGATTTGGACGAAGGCGACACCATGGTGGATGAAAAGGTTCAGATTGAAAATTTTCTGAAAACCATCCGGGCCATCAGGGAACTGTATGAGGAAAATGAAGTATACCGGATGCAGATCTTTACGGAAAATCCGGACCCGGATGCACAGCGCCGGATACGGCGGAATATCAACCGCAGAAACAGCAAGATATTTGAACTTCTCAAGGACTGGCGACTGGAAGGCGGGGTCATTGACAAAATCGAAAAGGTGATCCGCAAGCAGATAGACTGGTTTGAATCCATGAACAGAGCGCTGTTTGAATATGCGGAAACTTTGGGTGTGTCTGTTACGGAAATGCGCAGTTATCTGAAGGAGCAGGAGCAGTTTCTGAACTGGGCATGCTCCTGCTGCACGCTGGAACACACTGCCCTGCTTACGGTTTTCACACAGGCAAAAGATATTCAGGAAAAAATTGATGCACGGGAAAGATCCATCAAATCCAACTGCCGCACCCTGAAACGCACCATGACCGGAGTGGAGGAGGGCCGGCAGCGGGCCAAGGATGCCAAAAGTGAACTCATCAAGGCCAATCTCCGTCTGGTGGTCAGCATTGCCAAGAAATACACCAACCGGGGCCTGCAGTTTCTGGATCTGATTCAGGAGGGCAATATCGGTCTGATGAAGGCGGTCGATAAATTTGAATACCGCCGGGGCTACAAATTCAGCACCTATGCCACTTGGTGGATCCGTCAGGCCATCACCCGCGCCATTGCGGATCAGGCCAGAACCATCCGCATTCCGGTTCACATGATTGAAACCATCAACAAACTGATCCGCACATCCCGCTATCTGGTGCAGGAACTGGGCAGGGAGCCCAGTCCTGAGGAGATTGCGGAAAAGATGGAAATCTCTTTGGACAAGGTGCGAAAGGTGCTGAAGATCGCCCGTGAACCCATTTCTCTGGAAACCCCCATCGGCGAGGAAGAGGACAGTCATCTGGGGGATTTTATCGAAGACAAGAAATTCATGCTGCCTTCGGATGCGGCCGTGAGCCTGAATCTGGCGGAACAGACCCGCAAGGTGCTGGCCACTCTGACGCCCCGTGAGGAAAAAGTGCTGCGGATGCGTTTCGGCATTGGAGAAAAGGCGGATCATACGCTGGAAGAGGTGGGGCAGGATTTTGCCGTAACCCGTGAGCGGATTCGCCAAATTGAGGCCAAAGCTTTGAGAAAGCTGAGACATCCGACCCGAAGCAAGAAGCTCAAAAGTTTTATTGATTACTGATTTTTGCCGGTATGACAAAGGCGGACAGACATTGCCTGCGGATCGGGACAGGAAAATCCGGGCTTGACAAATGCGGAATTTGGATGTATTAATATAAAATTGCAGACAATGCAAGGGCCCATAGCTCAGTTGGAAGAGCCACCGGCTCATAACCGGTAGGTCCCTGGTTCGAGGCCAGGTGGGCCCATCATCATACAAAATGAAAGGTGCAATGCTTTTGGGCATTGCGCCTTTTTTATCTGTTGCGTTTTCTTCACCCCTTTGATCCATTCCCCATTTTCTTCGCCGTCTGCCTTGCAGTGTTTGATCCGGAAGGCAAAATTCGGAGCCCTAATACCGATAGACATGCTTTCTGTCCGGTCTGTTTTAACCGTAAAGGCACTGTACAGGACAAAAATTCATAATTCATTGTTTTTATTAAAATGAATATTTTTTTGTCAAGCATATAAAATGAGGATGTTATGAATTTTTGTCCTGTACAGTGCCGCAAAGGACACAAAGATGGCACAAAGGTCACAAAAAACTGACAGGACTTTGCAAAATCGACAGCGAACCGGTATTGCCTTCCGCAAAAATCACTTTTCATAAAGTATATTTTCAATGGCGAATTGGTATAAAACAGGTGCGGGAAATCATTCTGAGATACAAACTGGGGGATATATCAGATGATCCGATATGAAATCATCCTGTGGCGGAGCAAAGAGGACAATGCCTGTATAGCGGAAGTCCCTGAACTTCCCGGATGCATGGCAGACGGCCCCACACACAGCGAAGCCCTGCGCAATGCAGAAACCGTGATTGCCGAATGGATGGAAACCGCAGAGGAACTGGGCAGACCGGTTCCGGAACCGGCAGGCAGAAGAGTGATGTATGTCTGAAACCCTGATCAGAAAGGAAGTCACCGGATTTACAAGCATCCGGAAAATGGGGAAATGATGAACTTTCAGCCGGAAGGGAACATGGCAAAAAAGTATCAGGTCATACAACTGCTTAAAACCATAAAGCAATATGGACTGATAAGGGAGGTTGATATGTTCAGATACTCTGTAACCGACTTTCCGCACCCTCTTCTTACAATATCTGATTTTACGTATAAAATGACCGATATCCCAAAAGATCAATTATTTTCCGATGATCTCCGTTGAGATTCATAATCCCCGTAAACAACCCGTTATGATACAGGATATGAATTCCTGTGAAACAGTGGAAAATCCAGCGGGCAGTGGGTCGGTCGGTCGGTTTGCCGGTCTGACTGCCGACCGTATCCCCCTGTTCCTGCAATCCCTTCCGGATGCGGTATTCCAAAGCCGCATAGACCATAAGGCATACGGTCATAATCATCAGCAGAGACGTAATGCGTTCCGGTTTTTTCAGAAACAGGGAATCGGCAGGAAATTCAGGATTTTTAAGAAAACGGAAACCCTTTTCCGCATGAGACTGACCTTTATAGCCCGTCAATGCCTCCGGAGCCGGAAGCCGCTGATCACTGAGTTCATTTGTTGCCAGGACAAACATTCCCCCGGTTCTGACCGACTGTGAACGTTTGTTCAGGCATGATGCCGTGTCACCTTTCAGGAAATACTCCGTCCGTTCGGGATGTTCTCCGTTTTTCGGTTTTCCCCGTTTTCCGTAACGTGCCTGTTGACGGATCCGCAGGTTGCAGACACAGGTGTGCCGGAGTGTTTTCTGAAATTTTTCCCATTCCCTTTCTGCGTCCTCACGGCACGCAAAGGGACGGCGGCAGAGTTTTGCAAAGTCTTTCAGTTCACGTTCACCGCCTTTCAGGAACCTCCGGTTCAGACTCTGAATATCCCGTTCAAAAGCCTGCATACTGCGTATTATAATCCGGCGTTGTCTTGCCCCTCCGTATATCCCGCAGACTTCCAGGTAAGAATGGTTTTCATCAATCCGGTGCATCAGGGAAATATCGGTTCTGTCCGACAGTTCTTTCACTGCAGACAATGTTGAAGGAACCCTTGATATAAACATCAGGGTTTCTGAAAATTCTCCGGGTGTTTCCTCTGCATACAAAGCACTGTCTGCCACAACATATCTGAACTCATACACATTCTGCAGACTGTCAATATGCGTGCTCAGCAGTTCCCGGAATCCTTTCTTATCCTCACTGTTCCCGTTTGCAGCACTCATATGAACCGGAATCGAAGCCTGTGATTCCGAAATGAGGTTCAGAACACACTGATTGAGTTCCGGACGGTGATCTCTGCTGTAACCTTTTGTGATTCTTATAACCCCTTCTTCCCCCGGCTGTTCACTGTTATAACGTCCGTCTGTATGAAAACTTGTTGAATCCATATGTGCAAAACGTGGTCTGAGCCCTAAAATATGACAGGTTTCCGACGCAACTGCCCCATAGATTTCTGCAGGACCGGCTTCATGGATTGCGTCCGTTGTCCTCCCCAAAGTGTCATCATTGAGCTGCTCCGCTGCAATACCTTCTCCGAGTAAACGTCCTGCCGGTTTATTACGGAAAAATTCCGGAATCAGGCATAACTGCTGATTGACAAAACCCAGACCGTTGAGTACCATTGCGCAGACAGCATTGCCATGAGATATCTGCTTCTGAGCCGGGGGGAGCAACCGATCAATTGTTTCTGCTGTCTTCAGTTCACGGCACATACCGGCCACCAGACCCGGATGCCCCGGATCCTGTGTTTTATATTCGGAAAGCCGACTCATACTCATATTCTCCCTGATTCTGATTGTTCCGGAATATTACCGAAGTCAAATAATGAGAATCATAGCACACAGAACCATAATTCTCAATAATTACAATCAGGGTGCGGAAAGTCGGATAAAAGATTATCCGTAGTGCTAATAAAACAAGCCAGATGAAAAAATCATGTTACGCATATCGCAGGAAATTCATTTCCGGGAAACAAAAAAGCCGGATCACCTTATTCAGGCAACCCGGCTGTCTTTTATTGCAAAAACTAAGATCCGCGGCTTTCCGTCCTTACCTCACGGCAAGTTTGGCTTTATTTGATAAATAAAATTACAGAGTTCCCTTATCATCAGGATATTATTATGTCAATAAAAAAATATTAATAATAAATTCAAGCTAATAGGATAAATACCAAGTACATTGATGAGGCAGAAATTAAGTTGATACCTGAAATTCCAGAGGGATCGGGAAACATCAGATAGCCGGAATTCCGCTTTCCTGAGATGAATCCATCTCTCCTTTCATACAGACCGTTGCCTTCTCCGTAACAGGTTTTCTGTATGCGGTTTTCTGGTGCAGGCTTTGCTTGGGGCAGGATTCCGCGCAGATGCTACAGTACACGCAGGCAAATGGGTTCCATTCCCAGGTCTGGGCTTTTTTGTCCACCGAAAGACACTGGGACGGGCATTTCATTGCGCACACGCCGCAGAAGATGCAGGTTTCCAAAGAATTCTCAATTTCACCCCTGGCACCGGGAAAAGGCGGACGGACATCAAAGGGGTGCCGCCGGGTGGCGCGCTCGGCCAGGAAATTCCGAATCAGATTGGGGGTCATGTTGAACATGTTTCCACCTCCTTTAAGACTTTCAGATAATATTTTTGGGAACACGGCAGGGAGGAGATAATACTGAAATATATCTCCGACTGACAGCGCACCCAGAATTCTTATCCGGAAGCCTGTTCATCTTTCCGTGCAACTGATGCAGGGATCAATGGACAGAACAATCACCGGCACATCCGAAAGATACATGCCCGGCAGCATGGTCACCAGAGAGGGGATATTGGCAAAGGTGGGCGTGCGGATGCGCAGCCGTTCCAGATTTTTGGACCCGTCTGTGCGGATGTAATACAGCAGTTCCCCCCGGGGCTGCTCCACACGGAAAACAATATCCCCTTTCGGCGGCCTGCCTTTGACTTTTACGCTCAGTTCACTGTCATCCAGCCGGGCCAGAGCCTGTCTTACCAGATCAATGCTCTGAAGGATTTCCCGAAACCGCACTTTCAGGCGGGCATAACAGTCTCCCCCGGTTTCCACCACCGGTTCAAAAAAAATTTCATCAAAAGCCGCGTATTTCAACTGCCGCATATCCTGAGCCACGCCGCTGGCACGCAGGGTTGGGCCTGCCAAACCCAGTTCATATGCCTTTTCTTTGCTGATGATGCCTTTTCCCACTGTGCGCTTTTTGACTGTGTAATCTGCAAGCAGCGTGTTTTCAATGCGCCGCATTTCGCTTTCCGCTTCTTTGAGTCCGGCCAGAATCCAGTTGGCCTGTTCACGGGAAATGTCACGCCGGACACCGCCGATGACATTCACAGACACAATGATGCGGTTGCCGGTGGTGGCCTCGTCAATATCGAGTATTTTTTCCCGGATTTTCCAGCACTGCATGAACAGGCTTTCAAATCCGAAACTGTCTGCAAAAAGGCCCAGCCAAAGCAGATGACTGTGCATCCGGTGCAGTTCCGACCAAGCCACTCGCAGAAGTCTGGCCCGGCGGGGCGCTTCAATGCCCATCAGGGTTTCAATTGCCTGACAGTAGCACATGGAATGAATCATGGAGCAGATTCCGCAGACCCGTTCCACCACCTGAATCATCTGGTGAAAATCCCGCGTTTCAACAATTTTTTCCAGCCCCCGATGCACATAGCCAAACGCGGGAATGGCCTCGGAAATCACCTCATCCACGCCTCCGGATTTGCGGCAGATCAGGCAACCACAAAAAGTCCCACATCTTTCGGACTTCGGCTGCAACTTTTCGGAAACACTTTTGGTGAAAAATCGGGTGATTCTGGCAGGATCAGGTTTAAAACAACAAAATCAAAATTTTCATTGCCTGTCAGGTCAATAATGTCCTGCGCCACATCTTTTTTCAGGGGCCGAAAAAATATTTTGCCCTGTCCCGAAACCGCGTTCTGCCAAACTTTCCAATGCCTGTTTGAGCCCGTTTTCCTGTTCATTGATCTTCTGCCTGAGCCGTGAAAGATTAAGAATTTTTTCCATGACAGGATTGTTGCGCACATCAATCTCCGGAACAGGTGTAGGTGAACAGCGTCACCTCAACATTTCATCATCCGCAAAATTCATGAACAGCGAAATCAGATTTTTCATCGTTGGCAGTGAAATTGTAACCAAAACTTTTTTCCCATCTTGCCCCTTTCTCAAATTGAATTTTGTTTTGAGCCAGAGGGCCGATATTACAGTCTGTGAGACTGAACTGTGTTTTCAGGTCAGAATGGCAAAGAACACAGATAGTGAAAACAGATGCAGCAGAGTGTTTGGGAGGAAAAATCGCTGAGTTCAGAAATCACGCAGAAACCGCTATGGTGATTCTGAATATAATTCATTTTGGAATTTCATAGCATATTTCAAAAAAATGTAAAATATTTTGTTTCATTTTTTCCATGAAAGACCGAATTGACGGCGTAACATCAGTTACAATATTCAGAGATAAGGGAACAACGTCTGTGCAAAAGAGTTTTTGCGTGGGAAGACAGGCGATCCGGCTTTTGACAGTGGATCAGATTGCTTGACAATGGCATCCCTTACGGGATTCCGGTTTGTTTTTTTTGGGATTTTCCCATAATAGTGTCAATCCGTTCGGATTTTCTCAGCCCCGGCATCAGGCTCAAATCAGCAGATTTGACCCACTGTTCCGTTTTTTTATTTCGGATTTGACTTTTTCCGGAAATTCAGGGAAAATGGACAAAAAAAGAATTTTTCATTTTGAGAACCTTCAGTTCCCGCAGACGGAGAAGAAAAACAAATGTCCAAAGTTCTGATTCATCAGTATTACAACAATCTGGAGCGAGCGGTGCAGTTCGGGAAATCCAGAAATGAACAGAGCATCCGCAATCCATTCCGGATGCTGCTCAACGAATATGCCCGGAAACAGAATTATGAGGTGGTTCCCGAACTTTGCTGTGAGGGAACCATTGGAAAAAAGGTCAAACCTGACGGAATTGTGAAAAATCTTTTCGGGCTGGATATCGGGCTGTGGGAAAGCAAGGATGAAAAAGATGCCATAGATGAGGAAATCGCGAAAAAACGCAAAAAAGGTTATCCGTTCACCAATATCCTGTTTGAAGATTCACAGACCGCTGTTCTTTTTCAGCACGGCGCGGAAAAAATGCGGGTTTCAGTGCAGGATGCGGACAGTCTGCATAACATCCTTTTGGAATTCATTTCCTTCAAAAGCGGTATTCTTGTCCGGTTTGAGGATGCGATTGAAAAATTCAAAGCCGACATTCCCGTGATTGTGGAAACCCTGCGGAAAAGGATTGAGGAAACGCGGGTGAAAAACAGAAAGTTTGCGGAAGTCGGCGAGGCATTTCTTGAACTGTGCAAAGCGGAAATAAATCCGGAGATTACAGGCGCAGATGTGCGGGAAATGATGATTCAGCACATTCTGACCAGCGATATTTTCAGCAAAATTTTTGATGATGCGGATTTTCACCGGCACAACAACATTGCCCGTGAACTGGAAAAACTGACTGAAATCCTGTTCACCTTCAGCGAACGCAAAAACCTGATGGGAAACATTGAGCATTATTACGACACCATCAGCAGCGCGGCCGCGTGCATTGCGGATCACCATGAAAAGCAGAACTTTCTGAAAGTATTGTATGAAAATTTCTACAGGGTTTACAATCCCAAAGCCGCAGACCGGCTGGGCGTGGTTTACACGCCCAATGAAATTGTGCGGTTCATGGTGGAAAGCACGGATTTTCTCCTGCACCGGCATTTTGGGAAAACCCTTGCGGATAAGGGCGTGGAAATCCTTGATCCCACGACAGTTGACAATTTGCACAAAAACAGGCATTTTTCCTCTCATGCTGAAACCGTTTGATCAAAAAATTGAAAACATTGCGCTTGTGTATGCCCATGCAGGTCTGAAAACAGACAGGGGAAACCGCATTTACGCCATTGCTGCAAAAATTATCAGTCCGGACGGAAATGAAAAAAAATTTCACTCCCGTGTGCGCTATGCTTATCACAGCGGCAGGGATCGCTACTGCTCCGGTCTGTCGGCAAAACAGGTGCTTGATGCGCCCCCGCCTGCGGATGCGGCCCGGAAACTGCGGGATTTTCTCAAAGGACAGAAAGTTGTTTTTGTATTCGATGAGCATGAGGCTCTGTCTGAGATTCAGGCTTTGTGCGGAAATCCGCGCATTGTTGATCTGGGCTTTGCCGCAGAATTTTTTCTGCCTTTCCTCAAATCATGGACATGCAAAAGTCTGTGGGAATATCTGCATGGCCGGAAACGGGAAAAAATCAGTTTTTCCGCATCAGAGGCAGTGGAAATTTCCACCCAGCTGGTAAAACATATCTGCGGCACTCTTCTCCGCACCAGCCATACAGCCCATGCCCCGGTTTTCCGCCATTATCTGAAAAAAAGTCAAACTCTCTTCGGACAGGCTTTTGTCCACATTCACCGCCATTATCAAAACTATTTCGGGGAGCTTTTCACTCCTTCCGGCAAAAAGGATTCGGAAAACTGGCGTCCCTTTCTGGAAAAGGCGGGAAATGTGTCCCGCAACGGCCGGGAAAAAATTCCCTTCCGTCCCGTATCTGCGGAAAATCTGGAAAATATCTTCCGGGGATTGGCAGATGCGGAAAAGGGGTTCAGATTCCGGACTGAGCAGATTGACTATGCGGTTCATGTGGCCCATGCCATCAATGATCAGGCTGTGCTGACCATTGAGGCCGGAACCGGAACCGGCAAAACACGGGGCTATCTGATTCCTGTGCTGGAGTTTCTCCGTCTCAATCCCCATGCCGCTTTTGTGATTTCCACCTACACCAAAAACCTGCAGGAGCAGATCTTTCAGCAGGAACTGGCCGCAGTCCGGGAAATTCTGCCCATTTACCGGGATATTCGGGCAGCACTGCTCAAAGGCAAATCCGCGTATCTCTGTGCGGAAAAACTGGGCAATCTTTATGAGGACACCTGGAAGGGGGAAAATCTGCTGGCCTGGCTTTACTGTCTGGGACTTGTGTTTCATTTCCGCAGCACAGATGCGGATGCAGCCGGGGAAAAAGTGAGGGCATATCTGAACAAAGCCTTTTTTCTGGATAAAATACTGGCCGAGGCATCTGCCGGGTCCGGTTGCACACCCAAACACAATGCCTGTCCGGCACAGGTTGTCACAGCCGAGGCATGGGCAGCAAATCTGGTCATCACCAATCATCACAAACTGGCTCTGATCGACAATGATGCCGTGCTGAACGGGCTTTTCAGAAATTATGTCATTGATGAGGCCAATCATTTTGAAACAGCCGTGCGCAATGCGTTCGGAACTGAAATCAGTTCCCGCAGTATCCGGGATATACTGGATTTTCTGAAAGAACATATTTCCGCCATTGCAAAACGCGGAAGCGAAGAGCAGTATGCTGAGATAAAAAAAGCCGCAGACGCCATTGACTCTCTCCGGGAGGATATAAACAGATGCAGAGAGATCCTGTCCAAAATTCAGCCCGGAGCAGCACCGGGCAGTGTGCAGACCCTTGCTGCTGATCATCCGCATCTTCAGAAAGAAGGTTTTTTTCCCCTTCTGGATGGCATGTCAGAAAAAATGAAGCAGATCCGCAAATGCCTTGACATGATTCGGGAGGAAAACACTGCCCGCATGTTCCGTCTGCAGCACCGCACCGCCAGCCGCATGATTTCCCATCTGGATCAGTTGGGAGAATCTGCTGAAGATCTGAAAAAGATACGCACGCATATGTCTGAGGAAAAACATATCACTGCAGCGCAGATCTTCCAGCGCAACTGGAATCTTCTGTCCCAGCAGGTGCAGATGGGAGAAACCATAAGGCAGAAAATTCATGCCAGAAAAGACTGTGTGGTTTACACAGCCGCAACCCTGTGCCACCGGAACCGCTTTGACAGTTTTCAGCGCATCTGCGGCATGGATCGCCCGCTGGAAACCATTGAGAACGAGGTCATAAGCAAAGATTTCCGCTTTGTGCAGATTCCCTCGCCTTTTGCAAAGGATGCCATGGAAATCCTTGTGCCCGAAGGAGCGGTAAGCGGCAAATATGACAATAAAGAGGCCTGGCTGAAATCCATCGTCATGCTGGTCCCGGAACTGATCCGCAAAAACAGGGGCCGCACCCTGGTGCTGTTTTCCAGTTATCAGGATTTGCATCTGGTCGCGGAAAAAGTGGCTCCGGCCATTGCAGACACCCGCTATCCTCTGCTGATTCAGCGTCCGGGACAGTCTACCGTGAATCTCTGCGATGAATTCCGGGCTGTAAAGGAAAGTGTGCTGTTTGGCGTGGATACGTTCTGGTATGGTGTGGATTTCCGGGGAGACACCCTGACCCAGGTGATTATCACCCGCATTCCCTATCCGCCCCCGTCCGATCCGCTGCAGATGGCACGGAGAAAAACCCTGCCCACCGAGGTTTACTGGGATCGCTATCAGTATGACACGGACATCAAAATGCGTCAGGGCATGGGCCGTCTGATCCGCTGTGACACGGATCGGGGAAAAGTGGTGATTCTGGATGCCCGGTACCGGCCGGAACTCAACTGAGAGGACAAAGAGGAATCCGAACTCATATCCTTGATTTTATTAAAGAAACAGTATGCTGTTCACTGCTTCATTTAAAATTGCGGATCAGTTCATCGTCAGTGCAGCCCGGCATATGGTTTCAGACGGACAGAAAAACCGGATTTTTTCGAAAAATCCGGTTTTTTCCATCTCACTGCCCCGAATCTGACAGTCCGGCACTGTCAATCCAGATGGAGAACCGGTATAAGCAACTGAAACGATGCTCTATATCATCCGTTTTTCCCGAAACAGGGTATAGCGGAATTCCATATTGCCGTCTTTGTCCGCAGGTCTGGTATCCACAATCACACGCCAGGAGGAATGCTGCTCCAAGAGTGTGGCAGCATCCATGATTTTCATCATCACCAGCTCAGACTCGTCTTTTTTTACTTTAATCCGCTCACTCTCCTCAAAAGAAAGCGCTTCCTCTTTTCCGCTTCCGGGCAGAATCAGGGAACTGCCTTCGCCGTGAAACAGCAGTGCCTTGTTGATGGCCGCAGACAGTTTCGGGGTGTATGCGGAGATTTCTTTGTCAATGGTGCTGACCAGTTCAAAGGGGGTCATCCTGTCTCCTTGTAATTTATTTCCATACCTTTTTCGCGCCGCCGTCATAGGACTTGGCCAGTTTTTTCCGGAGCAGCATTTTGGCCAGATCCTTTCGGTCGCAGAATACAGTTGCAAGCATTCGTCCGTATTTGTCAGTCATGCTGACATTGTAAAGATGAATTTTGCGGGCTGCTGCAAATTCTGCCTCCACCAGCGCTTTTGCCGCCTCGGCCTTTTTTTTCACCGCAGGACGTCTGTCTTTCATTTCCGGAGTGTCAATTCCCCGTATGCGTATGCCCACAGGTTTTCCGTCAATGGGTTTGTGTCCCTTCACATGTGCAAAAAAAGTGTCTCCGTCATAGATTTTGTCAACCTTGACAACTTCACAGTGCCATATGCAGTTGGGATCAAGTTCGGGCAGAGGATCACGCTCTTTCCGAAGCATTCGCCACAGGAACAGCGCGACAAAACAGAAAACCGCACCTGCAATGATATAAAGGGTCTGGGGGTTGTTCAAATCAATATTCATTGTTCCGTTCCATCCGGGCAGTACATCCTCCGGTAAACCTCATCATGGGTGGGTTTGTCCACTTCCAGAAATTTCCCCAGAATCACACCGCGACTGTAATCAATATCCAGTTCCCTGAAATCCGCATTGTTTTTGACAATGGTTTTTTCATGGTATTTTTTCAGGGTATCCAGAGATTTTTCCTTGTTTCTCCGACCGTAATTGATGGGACACGGAGACAGCACCTCAATAAAGGAAAATCCCCGGTGTTTTATGGCTTCGGCAATGGAATCAGCCAGATCCCGCGCATGGAGCATGGTCCATCGGGCAATGTACGTGGCTCCGGAGGCAAAGGCCAGCAAAGGGAGATTGAAAGGCGTTTCCGGATTTCCTGCCCCAGTGGTGGAGGATTTTGCCTTGTGTGGCGTGGTTGCGGCCACCTGTCCGCCGGTCATGCCATAGGTCAGATTGTTGACGCAGATGACAGTGAGATCCATATTGCGCCGGGCAGCATGAATGAAATGATTGCCACCGATGGCAAACAAATCTCCGTCTCCGGAAAACACAATCACCTTGAGGTCCGGATTGGCCATTTTGATTCCTGTGGCAAAGGGAATGGCGCGCCCGTGGGTGGTGTGAAAGGAATCCACATTGATGTATCCGGCTCCGCGCCCCGAACACCCAATGCCGGAGACCATTGCGAACTGATTGTAGGGAATGCCGGTCTGTTTGATGGCCGTCAGGCAGGAGGTGAACACGGAACCAATGCCGCATCCGGAACACCAGATATGGGGAATCCGATCCATGCGCACCAGATCTTCCAGAGGATGCGCGACAGCCTGTGTGATTTTTTTGTCAGGATTTTGGGTCATATCAGAATTTCTCCTTGAGCAGGGCCAGCACATCATCGGGCGCAATCACGGTTCCGCCCGGATGTCCCACCAGATAAGACGGAACTTTTCCGCCCGCGCACCGTTCCACTTCCCGACAGATCTGCCCCATGTTGATTTCCACTGTCACAAAACCTTTTACCCTCTGCGCAAGATCGCGGATGATGTTTTCCGGAAAAGGCCAGACCGTAATCAGGCGCAGCAGTCCGACTTTCATGCCCATTTCCCGTGCCTCATCCACAGCCGTGTAACTGGTGCGGGAGGAAACGCCGTAGGATACCAGCACAATCTCCGCATCATCGAGCCGGTAGGATTCGGTCATAACAATGTCATTCAGATTGCTGCGAATCTTGGACAAAATCCGGTGAATCATCTCTTTCTGCGTATCCACAGACATAACCGGGTACCCTTTTTCATCATGGGTCAGTCCCGTGACATGCACATTGTAGCCATCTCCGATGGAAGGCATGGGAGCCACACCGTTGGGTCCGGGTTTGTAAAGTCTGAATTTGTCTTTTTTTCCCGCAGGTTTGGGACGGGATACAGTTTTGATTTTTGCCGCGTCCGGAATCACCACTTTTTCACTCATATGCCCCACAATCTCATCCGACATAATCAGCACAGGCGTCCGGTATTTTTCACTCAGATTGAAGGCCGTGATGGTCAGATCAAACATCTCCTGCGGTGAGGCAGGTGCAATGGCAATGATTTCATAATCCCCGTGGGAACCCCATCTGGCCTGCATCATATCTGCCTGCGCGCCCTGTGTGGGCAGACCTGTGGAAGGGCCGGCACGCTGGACATTGACAATCACGCAGGGCGTTTCCGTGACCACAGCCAGACCAATGCTTTCCATCATCAGACTGAAACCGGGGCCGGATGTGCTGTTCGCGGATTTCACGTCGGTCCATGCACCGCCCAGAACAGAAGTGATGGTTGCTATTTCGTCTTCCATCTCGAATGAACACACCGCCCACTGGGCAGCCGTTCCGAGATATGCTCTACACTTCTAGGCCGGAGTGATGGGATAGCCCCCGAAAAAAGCGGCATCCTGCGGCAATTTGGCCCCTCCCGCTACACCATCGCCGTTGATAAAATGCTCTCCTGTAAGTACTCTTGATTCCATTGTAGGTAATTCTCCCTTTATATGATATTCAAATGTATTTTTTCATGCAATTACAGTGCGTTTCGGTATTTCCTTTTTTGCACATTCCCAATCTGTGAAGGTTTCGGAACCGTCTTCAGCAGCTTTTTCTCTTTTTCTTCAGAATATCCTCATGCCATAAAGGAGAGGCAACTCTATCCGTTTCTGCATAAATCTTCCATATATGCTCCATAATCTAGAAGTTTTTCACCTGTTGTCATTTGTAGTCAGCGCCAATGAAATCAGCATGGAAGTATCTCCCTTATTCAAACAGTGTTCAGAACTGTAGGCTTTAAGAAAACAATTTCTTTGGGTTATTGCGTAGGTTGGGGTGAGGAACGAACCCCAACAAATTCAAAAGCGTTGAGGTTCACTGCGTTCACCCCCAATCCCATTCCCAAAAAATATTATTCGAAAGTCTATATGTGATGCATTTTTCAATTTGGTGAATATCTCAGACCGAGCCTTGATCTGAACACATGATTTTTTTTATCTTTGCTGAAATCTTTTAAAATTATTTGGGATGAGTTGTAAATCTGTTGCAGTATTTCAATGGCAAGTTCCCTGTCACAGCTAAACAGCCTCATTGTCAATTCTCTCTGCTTTAAGAAACGGTTCATTTGTCCTGTAACTGACAATATCCACCGGCACGTACAGTTTACTTTCCAAATCCTGTTTAATCCCGATAATATTTAACAAATCCTGCTTTTCCAATACGACTACAATATCTATCAAGTTTCTTTTACTGTCTTTTCCTCTTGCAAGAGAGCCGAAAATGCCTATTTTCAACATGTTGTATTTTTTTGGTTTTCCATTTTAAATTGCTGAAGAATACTGATAATTTTTCTTTTTCATAATAACTTCTCCTTTGTTCCGTAATATCTTTGCCAATGCCTGACAGGTTTATACCCGAAAATTTATGGAACCCTGCTTATTTGGTAAATTTCTTTGCATACAGATCACCGAGAAACCTTCCAAAGTTCGCTCATCAATCAAACTTTGGCACAGTTTTTCCGTTCATTCAATATTATTTCCATGTATTCAGGTTTGCTGCCGGTTCATGTTCTATATGGTGACATCGGTATTCATTTCTGAGAACCTTCTCAACGGTCTTTATTTCTCATCCGTGAGTCCGTACAGTTTATACACCAACTTATCTATTCGCCGGTTCTGCCGCCTGATCCGTCGTTCGTATTTGTCCTTTGAGATTGAGGGATTGCAGTTTTTAAATAATTTTTCTTTAGTTCAAGCAGAGTTTCAACATAACCGACTATTTGATCATGTATGACTTTTTCAGAACTTTTTTTAAATCTGTACAATATATTGGATTTATGATAATTGTCTTGCCTGAATTTCAGAAAACTTTTTGGTTGATTTTAGATATTTAATATAATAGAAATTTAAGAGTTTTGAATTTATCAATCCAAGTAAATATTTAAGAGAGAAATCAATTTTGATTTTTGGTGTAATTACAACTAATGTATTTAGAGCATAAAATTGTTCGTTATCATATGTCGCAATAAGACGGTCACCAACACGTCTGAAAAACAGCTTTTCTTTTGCTTCAAAATATCAGTCCTTTTGCATGAATGAATATTTTTTACATCATAAGCTAAATATTGACCGTCCCAGTTAAGTTCATAATCTATTGATATTTCTTCCATCAATAACAGGTTTATAATTATCTCCATTTGCTTCTGAAAATAAGGATTTGCTTCATCATATTTGCGACAGCCTGATTTAATTGGCTATTTTGCCTAATGTGAGTCCTCTTTACTATCTAAAGTTATTTTAAATCAAAAGCTTTTTTGTTCAGTTATGCGATAAAATGTTATTATGGGTTGACAAAAAAATATTCTGTGAAATCACGAGATAAATTCATTATTTTATTATCAAAATCAATAATTTCTATATCATGTTTCAAAATTTGGGATTTACAAATAACAAAACTATGGTTTCCACAACTGCATCTTTAAATACAGGATATTTATAGTTTATAATACTGACAATTTTATTTTTAATATATGTGTTCTTAATTCTGATAATATCTTTGTGATAATAAAGTATTAGGCAATAATAAAACTGATAAAACCATTGTTAGCTAAAACTGAATTTAGAATTCTTCCGATAAAAAGTCCAAACGTATTTAATCTTCCCCATAGAAGAAGAATGTTAGGCATATAAGTATTACCCTTAAATTTATTTATTAAATATGATAATTCCTGATCTGTCAAAATGTTATTGCCAAATTTACCTGAAAGAGAAATCCATGGAGGATTCCCGATCACCGCATCAAACCCGCCATTTTCCATAATTTCACCAAATTCCGCATTCCAGTCAAAAACATTCACCCTTAAAATTTCGTCTTCATCATTGAGATTCATCTGCACATTTTCATAATAATCCGGCCCAATCAGCGAATTGCCGCATTTGATGTTTTTCCCCAAATCCGGCAATGCCCGTTCCTTAAAGATTCCAATCTGCTGCATGGTCAGATCATCTTCTCCCTCCAGAACCTTCAGCAGCAGAGACAGCTTGGTCACTTCCACAGCCTGAAAATCAATATCCACCCCATAAACATTGTTCAGCAGAATCTGCTTTCTTGTATCAATGCCCAGCCGCACACTGCCTTTGCGGTCTTTCACAAGAACCGGTCTTTTGCCTTTTAAATGCTTTTCCCGGTCATTTTGGGAATACCAGGCAAGATGCCAATCCAGAAGATGCTGATAGGCCTGAATCAGAAAAGAACCGGAACCGCAGGCCGGGTCAAGAAAGCGCATTTTTGCCACCTGTGCCGGAGTTTTGCCGTCAATAAGTTTGTCAATTGTGTTTTCCACAATATAATTGACAATATAAGTCGGCGTATAATACACCCCGCCCGCTTTTCTGACCTCCGGCTTTTCTTCAACCGACACCTTTCTTTCCTGGGAAATTTCAATCACTTTGCCCAGAAAACGCTCGTAAATCTGCCCCAGAATATCGGCCGGCATGACCGCGAAATTGTACGGGGACGGATAATAAAGCCTTTCAACAACCGTTTTCAGCACACTGTCATCGAGTTTCAGATTCGGTGTCAGGGTGTCAACGCCCTCGGTTCTGCCTTTTTCTTTGGCAAAGCAGAAAATGCCGGAATTGTATTTTGCATCCGCTTCCCGGAACAGATGCACAAGTCCGGCATAAATGTTTTTTTTCATCACCAGTCTTTGGATTCTGCCGTATGCTTCGGTTCCCCGGTCTTCGCAGATGCGCAGAAACACAATCCGGTCAATGGTTCTCTGCACGGCAAAATTGATTTCTCTTCTGGAAAGTTCCGGATTCCGCAGGGCAAGATTCACAGCAAGAATTTCTCTCCAATGCTCCATGTCTTTCAGAAAGGTTTCATCCACCGGAATGCCTTTTTTGCGTTTTGCCTTTCTGATGTATTTTTCAAGAGAGCCGTCTGCCACAGCCTGTCTGGAGAAAAGGGCTGCGATTTCCTTCCATTTGTCTTTGTATTCTTTGTAATGGAAATAATTTATCCGGGCTGTTTTTGTGCTGTCAGTTATTCTGGGTTCATGGCCGCCGTCATAAATGGCAAATTCCTCAAAATCCGTCAGCACGCCCAGCGGAACCTTTGCACTCCAGCAGTAACTTCTGATCTGAAATGCGGCCTTCTGATTTGCCTCGATATTCACATACGGATCCTTTGCTTCCACATAAAACATGTTTTTCCCGTTCAATCGGAAGCAGTAATCCGCTTTTTTGGTTCCAAGTTCACCTTTCACCGGGTATTCCGCGACAACTTCCTTTTCATATTCATGCAGACCCGCATTCCTGACATTCCATCCCAAAACCTCAAACAGCGGATCAATGTAATTCTTGCGCACCTCTGCTTCCGCTTTGGTTTTCCCGTTTTTCAGGGTTTCAATGTTCATCTCGAAAGTCGCAACCAGGGATTCAATGTCCGCAGGCATTTTTAATCTTTCCCCTTCAGAAGTTATGGCAAAAAATTCTGTGTCTGAAAAACCGGATTTTTCCGAAAAATCCGGTTTTTCAGAATACCCGAACCTGTCCTAACAGCCTGATTTTTCAGGAAAATCCGGCTGTTTTTGAATATAATCCCCTCACAGATCACTGTTTTGGCCGATCTGTTTTGGGAAAGGCATATCCGCATTTGCCCCCGCAAAGTTTCACTTCGTCAATATCCCGCTGATTTATTGGAAAAACTCTGCACGACTGGGGACGGCAGATGCTGTATATCAGGCAGAGCCCGTTTTTTGTCAGCATGGGGCAGGTAAACAGCAGATTGCAGCAGACACCGCACTGAAGACAGTTTCCCTGTCTCTGAAAAAGCTGCTGCTGAACATATGATTTTCTGAAATGAACCTGAAAAAACCGCCTCAGTTTTCCGACCATATGCAATGAAAAACACATATTCCCAAAAATCTGCATGCAGGAGGAAAATAAGTGATGGGCAGAATACGTGAACAATTCGAAGTGATTGACAACTTTTTTCAGACTGATTATCTGCATCCGCATATCTTCGACAACTCCATTCAATAAAAAATCCGTATGATAAGCATCATTATGCAAACCCTGTCTCCCGTGCTCTGCACCGCGTCCGAATTCAGCGGAAGCCGCCGGTATTTTGCAAATTCTTCCCCGCACCCTGTAACGGGCTTACCGTCAAAACTGCCTCTTTTATATTGAATTATAAAAAATATCAATACAAAAACATGTCTTCCGGCTGTTTTGCCCATACTGCCGTGTGCAAAGGCAAAACCTGCCCCTTTGCAAAAAGGAGAAATCAGATACAGTGATTTCAGAAAGTTGTCACAGAACCTGACCCTGCCTTGGGGCAGGGCATTGCCGCCAGGTTAAGACTTCCAGGGAAGTGCCAGACATTCCGTTTGCAGTGTTTTCTGAATAATTTTGGAATTTCCAAACTTTCCGTTTGGGAATCCTCCATAGCAAACAAGTGACAATTGGCAGTTCGGCATTTTCTGCGGCTGTCAGCCCAGCACCTCACGAACTTTGACAACCAGATCTTTCACAGAAAAAGGCTTTTGCATGGAAATTCAGACCTTGATCCGGCACACCAAACGGTGATGATATTGTCCGTATAACCGGACATAAACAGGATTTTTATTTTGGGAGGATGGCTGAACCTGTCGCGGCCAGTTCCCGGCCGTTCATCTCCGGCATTATCCCTATCAGTGATGAGCAGATCAATTGCAAAACGGCACCCTGACTGTGCGAATTGCCTCACTTGGCGCAAATGCTGGATGTGACAGAATAACCCAGATTTTGCGGCATCATCATTCCCATCTCCAAAGAGGGATCATCCTCTGCAATGAGTATGGTTTCACCCCGGCTCCGGGGTATATCTTCCATACGTTCCGGTCTTTCGCCTGATGCCTCTGCACCATCCAGCGGAATGCAGATTCTGAAAGTGCTTCCTTTTCCCGGTTGGCTCTCTGCATTTATAACACCTTTGTTCTGCTTCACAATGCCATATACAGTGGCAAGTCCCATGCCGGTTCCCCGGCCCGGGCCTTTGGTTGTGAAAAAGGGTTCAAAGATATGGTTGAGTGTCTCTTTGTCCATGCCGCAGCCATTGTCACTGACAGAAAGCAGCACATAGGTTCCGGGCACAGCTTCTGCATGGGACTGACAGTATGCTTTGTCAAAAGACACCGTGTCTGTTTCAATGACAATACAGCCCACATCTGCTATGGCATCCCTTGCATTCACACACAGATTGAGCAGAATCTGGTCTAACTGGGAAGGATCCATCCTGACTGTGGATGGCCCCCGGCCCGGACGCCAGATCAGCTCAATGTTTTCACCAATGAGCCGCTGTATCATTTTCAGCATGGCTTCAACGGATTTGCTGAGTTCAAACACAACAGGCTCAATGGTCTGTTTGCGGGCAAAGGCCAGCAGTTGGCGGGTAAGACTGACAGAGCGCCGGGCAGCATCGATAATTCTGTCAAGGTTTTTGTGAAACCGATCTCCGGGGGCAATATCACGTTTGGCAAGCTCGGCATATCCCATGATAACCCCCAGCATATTGTTGAAATCATGGGCAACACCTCCGGCAAGTATGCCCACAGCCTCCAGTTTTCTTGACTGATGCAACTGCTCCCGCAGCTTTTCCCGCTCCTCTTCTGCCCGTCTGCGCCAGGTAATGTCAAAAAAACTTATAATGATGCTGTCTCCGAGCAGTCTGGTTCCCATAACCATGATGCGCCGGGTTCCATCCCTGCAGAACACAGGGCATTCAATGGATTCCACATCTGAATTGCCGGTGACAGCGCTTTTGAGAGCTGCTATCGATGTTGATGTGATTCCGTTTTTCACTTCAGAGCCGCTTAAAGAAAGCTTCCATAACTGCTCCAAATCCGGCAGATCATCCACTGTGTATCCCATTGTCTCTGTCAGACTGTCATTGACATCAATAATATTTCCCTCCGAGGAAATATAACACATGGGAATGGGAGCTTTTCTGAACAGTGTACGGAACCGGGCCTCACTTCTTTTCAGTGCCTTTTCCGACTGTCTGCGATCAAGGCGGTATTTGAGGAAGGTCAGGATGATGTAATTGCAGAAAACAGATGCAATGGGAAATGCAATGCCTGCAAACATGCCGGTGCGAAAAAAAATCTGCTGTGCCGCAATCCACAGCCCTGCAATAAAAAACAGCATGACAGTGAAGCAGAAGGCAGCACTTCTGAATCCGATAAACAGAGTCAGTGACACACCCATGATTAAAACAAGCAGCAGGATCAGAGCATTGGACCAGTATGGCACGGAAATGAAATCACGGGTGAGCAGATTGTCAACAACATTGGCATGCACCTCCACACCCGGCAGGGTGGGATCAAAGGGCGTGGAGAAAGAGTCTTTCAGTCCTGATGCCGAGGTTCCCACAAAAACGATTTGTCCCTGCAACTGGTCCGGGGAAACAGTGCCGTCCAGAATATCCGCAGCCGATATATACCTGTATGTTTTTTTCGGTCCCCGGAATTTAATCAGCATCCGGCCGTGGGGGTCAACAGGCACGGAAGTCCCCTTGTAAGTGACTGTATGCAGTTTTTTTCCATTTTTTTTCAGAAGCAGATGCCCGGTTCCCTCAAGTTTCAGAACTGTGGCAAGAGCAAGATTGGGATAGAGATTCCCTTTGTACTCAATGAGCAGAGGGATGCGCCGCAGCATGCCGTTCTGATCAGGGCTGAAATTAAGAAAACCCGAAGCATCGACCTTTTCTGAAAGCATTGCCAAATTGCACACAACACCCAGACCTTCGGGGATCCCTGCATTCTCTTCCTTTTTCGCTGTGTTCTGCATAAATGAAACCTTTACGGGATGCAGAACACAGTCTTTTGAACTCTTTATATGGCTGCTGAAATGGAATTTGTTGCCCAGCACAAAAGGTCCGCGCGCGAGTGCAGCGGCAAGGATCAGATCATTGTCTCTGAGTTCACCGGGAAGCTGGTCAAATGCAAGACTGAGATTGTAAGCATCTCCAAGTTCTTTCAGCACCCGTCCCGCAGAGGTATTGTCAGGTTCGGGAAAAAACACATCAAGGCATATGACAGAAGGCTTCATGCCGGAAATTCTGTCAAACAGCTCCGCCATCCGGTAACGGGGCCAGGGCCACTGTCCGTGACGGATCAGACTTTTTTCATCAATGTCAACAATTGCCAGTCCGGTGCCGGCGCGATTGTTCGGAAAATTTCTCAGAAGCAGGTTATAATTTATAAAATCAAATTCCTGAAGAAGGGTGGGCCTGAAAGCAAAAAGAATGCCAAAAAACAGTGTCAAAAGCAACCCACAGGCAAGAATGCGGCGCGTTCCTGACCTGCAGGTTACGGCAGCACTGCCGGGATTGTGATCTGAAACTCTTTCTGATTCGGTTTTCATGAATAATGCTGCTGTGCCCTGTGCCGATTATTTTACCACCACCTCAACCCTTCGGTTTTTTGGTTCCTCAACATCATCCTCAGTTTTGACAAGGGGATTTCCCTCACCATGGGATGCGACGGTGATATAATCAGCAGCAGCGCCGTTTGCCACCAGGATGTCAGACAAAACTTTTGCCCGATCAAGGGACAGCCTGTAGTTGTATTCCTTTGAACCCACTGTGTCTGAATGTCCTGTGATGACAATATCTTTCGATTTTCTTTTCTCAATGGTTTCAATAATCTGTGCAAGAAGCGCATTGGATTCAGGGCTCAGTTCATTTGAATCCTTGAGGAAATAGAGAATAAATGTTGCAGGCGGCATCGGCTGTGCATCCAGGGCTTCGGAAAACGCGGAACGAATCTCTTCGTCACTGAGCACGGTTATCTGACTCGGAGGTGATTTTTTGTCCTTTACCTGCACAGACTGATTGGCCTGTGTCAAAACCTGTTTTCCGCCCTCGGTGGCCACTTCCATCTGACCGACATTGCCGTCAGGGTCAGGAACCAGAACAAACATGTTTTTTGGGGCGCATCCTGATGAAAGCAAAATAAGACCTGCACTGATAAACATGGATACAATCTTTTTCATATTCGCCTCACTTTTCAGCGGATTAACTGACAATTAATAAATTCGGCAAAAAATACCGTATCGCAGAGAGCATAATTGAGGATTATTTCCCATCCACCCTGACAAGAATCTGTGTTCCGCGGATGCCGATTGTTGCATCAGGCGTCTCAAATTTCACCGCTTCCGGAGAATTTCTGCATATAATGCCGGATATATAGGAAACAGTGCCCCTCATTATGCGTGCAATCATGGAGAATGTATCATTTTGCGGTGCAAACACATAGTTGTCAATCCTTATCTCGCTTTTCGGGCCCAGGGACAAAATGGCGTTGTCCTCGAAAATAATTCCCACTGCACCGGTCTCTCCTGTGCGTATGATGTCATTCTGGCAAACTTTGTCACCAACACCGAGAGGGATTTCTTTTCCGCCCCGGATGACAGCAACCTCACCTTTTCCTGTTTTTGTTTTCCCTATCGGCGAATCTTCAGCCCCGGCAATGCAGGGCATCAGAATCGTCACCATAACCCATAGAATAAACAATTTTTTCATAGCCAGTCTCTTTCCTTGATGTTAATGAATCAAAATCACTGCTCCGGTTATCAGGATATTGACCAAAGATGCGGGGATCAGCACTTTCCAGCCGAATTCCATCAACTGATCATAGCGCAGACGCGGCAGGGTTCCCCGTATCCAAATCATCACCAGCGTCACAAAAATGATTTTCACCAGCAGCCAGAGTGCGGGATGCAGAAAAGGGCCTCTCCATCCGCCGAGGAAGAATACGGCCACGAGCGCGCCCAGCACCTGCATATGCACGTATTCACCAATGAAAAAGAGACCGAAACGCATTCCGCTGTATTCGGTGTGAAATCCTGCGCCCAGTTCATTTTCCGCTTCCGGCAGATCAAAGGGAATGCGCTTGCTTTCCGCCATTGCACTGATGACAAAAATGACAAAAGATACGGGCTGCACCAGCAGATAGGGATAATCAGCCTGTGCATTGACAATGTCCACCAGACTGAAGGAACCCGCGAGCATGACAATGGGAATCAGGGAAAGTCCCAGAGACAGTTCATAACTGATCATCTGGGCAGCACCCCGGATCCCTCCCAGCAAAGCAAATTTGGAATTGGAAGCCCATCCGCCCAAAGCCACGCCGTAAACACCGAGAGAAGAAAGTGCGAAAACATAGAGCAGAGCCACATTCATGTCGGAAATGACCATGGGAATTTCTCTGCCAAACATGATAACAGTGGGACCAAATGGCACAACCGCGAACATGAGAAGCGCAGTTACCGCGACCACGGCTGGCGCAAGCAGGAAAATCATCCGATCTGCCGCGTCCGGAACAATATCCTCTTTGCAGAGCATCTTGACAGCATCCGCAATGGGTTGCAGGAGGCCGAATTTTCCTGCCCGGTTAGGCCCCAGACGCACCTGCAGGCGTCCCAGCAGTCTGCGCTCTGCCCATACCAGATAGGCAGCCACAAACAGCAGAACCCCCAGCACCAGTCCCATTTTGACCAGCATCACAACAAATCCGGCAATCCATGTCAGCATGATTTTATCCTTAATATATACATTTTGTTAAAAAACTGTCACTTCAACCCTAAGGGTTTTGGAAATCCTTGGGGTTTTTTTGTTTATATTTTTGAAAGCTGATCAGCCTGAATTCTTATCTTTCCGCTTCCGAAAATCTGCCAGCAAATCTGTCTGCTTTTGGGAAGAACCAGCACACCCGAAGCCATGTTTGCGCATGTTTTCAGGGGAATCTGCAATGTCCCGCCTTCTGCTGTGATTTCCAGCAGATCATGGTCAGAAAATCCGCAGGAAAGCGCATCTTCGGACTGCATATGCAGACAGGGCGTTTCTTCCAGTTCCTGCAGACAGGATGAATGCAGGGAAAGTTCTTCTGTGCCGAAAATCCGATCTGTGAGAAGCAGCCTGAAACCCTGTTCCTCTTTTGGCAACGCAGACGGCCAGTTGAATGAAAAGCAGTCAGTCGGATACAGATTCACGCGAATGCCGTCTTCCGGGACATTTTCCGGAATTCCTGCCATGAATTGGAGTTCAGCAGAAACCTTGGCGGAAAATGCGGAAAAAATTTCATTGGCAGTTTTCAGATCACTGCCGGGAATATCCTGACGGAATGCACGCGGGGGATGATTTCCTTTTCCCGCTTCTGCAACGGGAATGCCGCATTTGAAAGATTTGGGCATTCGCTGCATCCGGCCTTCTGCATTGACAAAGGTTCCTCCGCTTTCAAAAACCGTCTGCACCGGAACAAAAATATCTGCACGCCGGGCAGAGGAAGAATCCAGATAATCCATAACTATCAGCAATTCCAGTTTGTCCAATGCCGTTTCCAGCCGTTTGCGATCCGGATAAAAATGAAAGGGATCGGTTTCCATCAGCAAAAGGGCTTTGATTTTGTCCTGTTCAATGGCAGTGACAATCTGATCAAAAGAGCACGCAGAATCAGATACCACTGCGGCTCCGAATGAATTGGCTCCGGGCATGACATAAAACAGCCCGGCCTGTTTTTTCACAGATTGCAGAAACCGAACAAAATTCGCAGTTAAAGCAGGTAATTCTGGTGTTACAGTTTCCGTACCGGAGATAATGACCGGACGCTGACTTTTCTGCAAACTGTCTGCCATTTTCTTCAGCAGATGGGAATGCTCAGCAGAGATGCAAGAGGAGCCATCCGGAATGGCATTGTAAAAAGCAGCAGCTTTTTCTCCTGCAATTTCTGCAGTCTGCGGATCAATGCTTTTGCGAATCAGTTCCCCCAGATAAAAAGGCAGAAATTCTGATTTGATTGGAACAGGAACAAAATCAAAAGGCAGAAAAATCGGTCTGGGATCAAGAATCAGCACGGTTGCACCGGATTTCTGTGCCTGGCGCAGAGTCAGCGTCAGCATGGGCGCATCGTTGAGCGGATCAACGCCTGTCACAAGAATGAAATCCGCTTTTCCCATATCCTGCAGGGAAACCGCAATATCGGATCCGAATTGGGAAACCGCATTTCTGACATTCTTTTCAGCAATGTCATTGGAGAAAAAAGCAGGGCCTTTCCAGTTTTTGCTTTTGCAAATCTGCTGCAATACACGCAGAGTTTCCAGAGAACTGCGTGCAGAACCCGCGCAGGCCACAGCAGTTTTGCTGATTTTTTCCAATTGTTCAACCGCAGTTTTCAAAGCTTCATCCGAAGATACGTTTTTTCCGTTTACTCTGCCAATTCGCGGTCTTTGTCCGGAATTTGCATAATAAAACCCGTAACGCCCCCGGTCACAGATAAAATGGCCGTTCACAGATTCACTGAAACGGGCTTCCTGACGCATGATTTCCCGGTAACGGACAGATGCAGTTGTATGGCATCCCAGTGAGCAGTGAAGGCACAATCCCGGACTTTGTTCAAAATCCCAGTGACGGCCTTTGAAGCGGGAAGGTTTGTCCGTAAACACGCCTGTGGGGCATATATCACTGAGATTGCCGGAAAAAGGGCTTTCCAGTATGCCGTCTGTCTGCCTGCCGAAATACACTCGCGAGCCAATGCCTGTCACACCCAAATCGCGGTATCCGGTGATTTCCCGGTAATAGCGCACGCACCGGTAGCATTGAATGCAGCGATTCATTTCATGCTGCAGCAGAGGGCCGAGATACTGATCCACATGCGTGCGTTTTCTGCCTTTGAATCTTCGCAGGCCGTGCCCCCCGGAAACCGTCATATCCTGCAAAAGGCACTGGCCGCCTTCATCACAGACCGGGCAGTCATGGGGATGGTTGAGCATGAGCAGTTCAATCACATGCTTCCGGAAATCCATGACTTCCGCATCTGCGGTGGAAATCACCATGCCATCGCGCGCCTCCACCATGCAGCTCATCTGAATGCCCTTTACCGGCCCGTCTGTGAATTTCACGGCACACACCCGGCAGGCTCCCGCAGAACCCAAAGCCGGATGCCAGCAGAAACGGGGGATCATAATTCCCAGTTTTTCTGCGGCCTCAATGACCTTTGTTCCCGGTGCTGCGTCAATTTTCCGATTGTCTATAATGAGTTTTGGCATAATATGTGTCACAATCTGCAAATATTGTTAATATTCAGTAAATTCTTCACTTCATTTCTCAGATCAGCAAATCCCGGTTGATAATGCCCCATATGATGGCATTGTCAACCTTGTCATAACCATGAATAACCAGATTTCTCAAAGAAATAATTCTGCGGGCCTGTCTGATTGGAAAATCCGGATCAATTTTCAAAATACTGTTCATTGCCTCACCGATGATTTCAAATTCCCGTTCAACAGCTCTGTGTAACATCTTATTTTTTTGATATTCTGAAAAATCACGCCGTTCATCGAGATACCGGAAGATGGAATCTGCTGCCTCATAAATATCAAAAAGCAGTTTTTTGATTTCATCCTTCATACAGAACCGCCTTTGTTTCATTCATTTTAATGAAATAGAGATTTTACAGGGAGTTTTCCGTTACCAGATCCACTTTGCGCTTAAAGAATTTTTCCAGTATGTCATGCAATTCAAAATAATTGTCCGAATATTTCTCAAAAGGGATTTTTTTGAATTTTATCAGCAGATCAATATCACTGTCATCTGAAAAAGTATCTGTCATCACAGAACCGAAAGCATAGAGTTTTTCCAGTCATACTTCGGCACAGATTTCTGATATTGTCAAGATTGGTTCAGGAGCAGGTTGTTCATTCGAATATCCTGTTATAGCAACAAGTTTACCGCATGGCACCTTGTCAGCGTCCGGTCCGGTGCAATGCACGGGTTAAATGTCGTTCAGCCCGTTTTTGTCTTTTCTGTCAGCCTTTTCTTTTTCCAAATCATCCACAATTTTGGATACTGAGGATAAAATATTTGGAATATCAGACGTTATACTGTTCCAGACTATGAAATAATCAATTCCAAAATAACCGTGAATAAGACGGTCCCTCATGCCTGCCATATCCTTCCAAAGAATATCAGGATACTTTTTTCTTACAAATTCAGGAACATTTTTTACAGCCTCTCCTATAATTTCAAATTTTCGTATAACAGCGCTTGATGTTTTTTCATCTTGTAAAAATTCTTCAAAAGTCAATCCTTCAACAAACTTCCGGATATATTCACAGGCATTGACAATATCTTTTAAAAAAAGTGTGCTGTTTCTTTTCATAAATATATTATATCTTTGTAAAGATGAGATTTGATTTCTTCACGTACAGCATTTTGGGAAACCAGATCAATCCTGTGGTGCAATTTTTCCTCAAGAAAATTGCCAAGCCCCGCCAAATCCAGTAAGGTTGCATCTTTCTGAAATTCAACCAGAATATCTATGTCGCTGTCCTCTTTGGCCTCACCTCTGGCATAGGAACCAAAAATACCTTTGATTGTGGCTTTATATCTTTTGCAAGCCTCATCTTTCATATTCCTGACTGTATCAATAATATGATTCTGTTGCATAACAATCTCTTCTCCGTAACGCTGATCGTGCAGCATTGAATATTGCACAGTATGAACAGTTTGAACAGCCGTCATAATATGGCAGATTTCTTTCAGACATTTGCCCTTGTGCCGGACGCTTCATGTCCGGCACAAGGCTGAAAGTAAGAGTCAATATCCCATCATCATCTGTTCATGCAGTGACAAATCTCTGACTGTATCAGATTTCCGGAAAACTGAATTCCGGCTAAAATTTGAACTTTGCCTCAACAACAAAGGTTCTCCCCGGCATGGGATAGTCACCGGGAATATTTCTTCCCAGCGGAGCCGGATCAGCATATTCTTTGTCAAAAATATTGTAAACCGAACCTCTTAATTCAAGCCCGTCTATTTTCGGGGCAAGATTTTTTGCAATCAGGGTTGCATTTGAAATCGCATAACCTGACAAATCGCCGCGGGTATCTCCTTCAGTTCGCGGCATATCATCTTTAAGATACAGGTCCATATAGAAATTGAACTGTTTTGACAGATTGATATTGGCGGCGATATAGCCTCTGTGAGAGGGAATATCAGGCAGTTTTGAGTCATCATTTTTGTTTTCTGCTCTGACATATGTGTAATTGGCTTTAAGGTAAGAGCCATTTTTAATATCTGCTTTTATTTCAAATTCAACACCGTTTGATTCCACCTCACCACTGTTTTGTGTGTCTCCGGCAATATTTTCGATCAGGTTGTCTATGTCATTGTGAAATCCTGTTATGCGTCCGCTCAGATACGCATTGAAAACCGCACCGAAACTTATTTCATAGGTTTTGATTTTTTCAGGATCCAAATCCCTGTTGCCGCCAACAAGGAGATTCTCATTGTAAACTTCAGCAAAAGTCGGTGCGCGAAATGCCTGACCGTACATTATTTTTAAATCATAATTTTCTATAAACTCCCACCCTATTCCTGCCCGGGGATTGAGTACGCCCCCAAAGTCACTGTAATGATCATACCGCAAGCCAACTGTCAGGCGGAGATTGTCTCTGATATCATATAAATCTTCTGCAAATATCGCCCATAATTCTCTGGATACATCCGGAGCCCATTTCTCGCCGGTATTATCCAGTCCGTTAAACCTGTCTGTCACATCAAACTGCTTGTGCTTCTCGAACATTCCGCCGAAAATAAACGTATTGACATCTTTGGTTCTGAAGGTGGCAAGCAGTTCTCCGCCAAGTTTTGTATTGGTCAGTCCGTTTACAACAATCTGACCGTCAGGATATACCACCCCCTCAGATTCATAACCTTCAGAATGAAGTTCCCATACATTGTCAAAGGACAGATAATCCCTGTATATTTTTGCACTGAAATCAAGATTGGAGGATGCTTCATACGTGTAAGCCAGTTCAACAAAATTGTCTTTGTATAGACTGTGATCCTCATCATTTATTGCATTGACGCCCCCAAAATAGGGACCGTCCTCTCTTCTGTATTCCTCAATCCGCAATTTCAGATTTTTGTATTCCAGTTTCAGATCAATGTCATGACTTTTTCCCCATTCATGATTGTAACCCGGTGCTTTGGTGCCGGGATTGCCGTAATCCGCATCCTGTTCAACATATGCCTCAAACCCATCCTCATCAAAGAAATTTGCATTTGCAAATATCTTCAGATCATTAAAAGATTTTCCAAACTGCAGATTATACTGCTGCATGGAAAAACTTCCCAGCCTTGCTGTGGCCTCAATGCCGTTGACATCATCTGCGCTTTTTGTGATGATATTGACAAGTCCCATAAATGCATTTGCCCCGTAAAGTGCGGAAGCAGGGCCGCGGATGACTTCAATCCGTTTGA
>JAWKPW010000032.1:0-53798 GCA_041390465.1 Desulfobacterales bacterium
GTCAGTCAGACCGGCGAATACCGGATTCAGGTGAATATACCGTGAGAGATGCACCAAATATTCATTTTTGTCAATAAGGATGGCTTTAAACGGCCCTCCGAAAACCGGCCCTGTCCGTTTTTGCTGACGGTTTACTGCTTTGGTATAGGAGATGGTAAAGGGCTGCATGATTGCAGAACTCAGATTATCTGTTTTCAGATGAACAATGAGGTGATAATGATTCGGCATAAGACAATAGGATACAATATCAGTATATTCGGATTTGCAGTACCACCGAAGTTTTTTCAGAAAAAAGCCCCAGTTCTCATTGCAGAAAAAGATCGGCTGATGATTAACACCCCGATTGTACAGATGATAATACTGACCAGTTTTGAATATGGATTTTCTCATAATTTCGTATTTCAAGAAACCGGATTTCTTTTTCAGAAACCGGATTTTTTAAAAAAATCCGGTTTCTTTTTTTCTGTTACGGTTTCCAGTTCCTGTGAATCTGTTCGACCTCTTCTGCCGTCAATACCGTTCCTTCACCCGGCGAATCTATCACAGCGTATCCATGTCCTTGTCCGAAATACCAGGGATCGGAATTGTCCGCTGGTTTTCGCACAGGATGAACAGGACGTTCTTTTCCCAGCCTTTTCCGCTTTTCTGATTCATGCCGTTCCATTTCCTGCCCAAGCCCTTGCAAATCAGTGCCGGATTCCGGGTCAACGCCAATGACAAAACGGTTTTTGTCCGGTATGGACATATCCAAAGCCAGAAACTGATACCCTTTTCCACCCGGCGACTTGGGATCATTCCATGCCCAGATTCTGAAAAAAATACTTCGGGGATGATCAAGCCAGAGTCCTGAGACAGGTTCAGCCTGACCCCGGTTTACAAAAGCCTGATAGGTATGCCCATGTTTCAAATCATCTTGGTATTGCTTCATATCTTCTTCAATCAGTTGTTTTTCTGCGGCAAACCATTCCGGTTCAAATTGGAAGATACAGGCAAACTCTCCCCCCAGCCGGTTTTGATCCATCAGGTAAACGGCTGCATCAATAACTCGAATCTGGGCTTTGAGCAATTCATAGTCGGTGAGTTTTCCTCCGCTGTTCTGCTTTACAAGAATCTCATGGGCTTTGAATACTCCGTAGAGGGAATCACTCATCCTGTCCGGAAGCGGAATTTTCGCCTGATCCACAAGACTGACATAAGTCCCCAGTTTTCTCAGAATTCCCATTCTGGTTTTTTTATTAAAAGCTCAAAAGCCGTATACAGACTCTGGCAGTAGCGAATCCAAATCCGCTGAGTATGTGCCCGAATCTTTATCTCTCTTGAATTTGGGATTCCCTGAATATGCCCCGCAGAAGTAACCTAGCTGCTGCACCAGAAGTTCGTAGGCACTTTTTGTCTGATGTCCGGGTGATCGATAATGCCCGGTTCTCCGGAATTTCCGGTATCCAGATACACCACTCCCTTTTCCGCATAAAGCAAATCCCATAGGCACAAAGTCAATCCAGTAATTCAGTATCGGATTTACGCCACAGATGGAACGGGTTTTCGGATATTTTCTTGCGGATAGTTTTCCCAAATCACGGATTCTGGAAATTCACAGCCAGAGGATCTTTCCAAATATCCGGACTTTTTCTGGAAAACATGACTTGAAATCAGCATATCTCCGACTGCCAGAGTTTTGCTGCTGATTCAATCCTTGCGGCAAGGTTGATGTTTTCTTCCCAAAACAGTCAGAGTACAGCGGGCAAGACTTCCCTGATATATCCGAGGCTTACAGTCCCCTGATTAATGCCAATCCCGACCCGGATTTCCGGCAGCCCCGTCAGTCGGGACAGCATACTGAAGGTGCGAATCCGCTTTAGACACTCAACGCTCGCTGTCAATATGGCTCTTGATGTCGGATTGCTGATTTCTGAATGTATTGAAAACAACCACAATCCGATCTCCCGGACGATCCAAGAATCGTTCCTTCCTGCCTTTTTCAAATTCCCGGTTCATCATTTTAAACAGAGGATTGACAAGATCATAATCAATGATTTCTCCGATTGGGCATATTCACTGAGTTTTGAGTAATTGCGCACATCAGTTGACAGAACAATCGCATCTTTGACAATACGATTTTCCGGATCTGTCGGTTTTTCTCATCATTTCCGCCAGCATATATTTTCCAAGAAGTTCGGGCCATAGTCCATCGACAATACACTTCAGGACTTTTCTGCCGCATCGTCTTTCAATTACAGCAAGGGGACCGGAGAGTTCTATTCGGCAAAAGAACAGCATCTCGTTCACCTTCTTCAGGAGATAAGGTTTGTTGAATCAATTGTTCCCGGCAATTACGCCATCTTAAATCACAGAGAGCTGCAAATTATGTGATAAAAAAATTGTTACCGGTGTTTTCATCATTTGAAAGCCAGTTTATCCCCGCAATAAGCGGGGCAGGGGTTCCAATAGCCAGGGCTTGTTGGCTTGCAGTTCCCCGAATCGCTGATTTTCCGTCCATCCATTCAGAAATTTGAAATAGATTGCCATTGTTCCGGAATATGGATATAATTATCTTTATTTATTTTAAAAAAATGTTCTGAATCCCCATATGCCAAATGAAGAAGACAAATCACCAGCTCTGCCCGAAACCGTTCTCCTGCCAAGCCAGCGGATTGGTGACAGGGAAAGCCATTGTTTTGCGAATTTCAATGCTGTTTTCAGGTTTTGGTTGCGATAATGCGCCCATCAGTGCCCAATATCCCATACATTGATCCAAGTCTGTCAGCGAATCGGTCTCAGATCGGAGCAGTTTACAACATTTTTTATGCCTATATCTGTCAATCGGAGACCGATCTGGGATATGCCTTTAAACAGACGGGAATGAGGATGATTTTTTCCACGGTTTCGCTCCATTGTATGAAGTGAATGAGACAGACGAAGTAGCGACTGAAGGAATCCGGGGTTCCTTTTTTGATCAGCAGTCTGCAAATGAGGTAAGGATGTGAGGATCAGAATACCGGCAAAAAATCCGCATCAGAGAGATCACAGAGACCTTGAGAAGACTGTTCGTCTTCACTGTCTGCATTTCTGTTCTTAGATCCAATCAGGCTTAGAACATGTTCACGCAGCGTAGCTTTCCGATAGACTCTCCAGTCAAACACTAGATCAAAAAGAAAGTTTTTTTCTGTCATTTCGGGCATGATATTGACTTTGCAGGACCGTTCCTTTTCAGAAACCGGATTTTTTTAAAAAACTTTCGGTCTTTTATTTTCTGGAAAATCTGATTTTCAATCATATAATTTTTTACCAAAAAGTCAATATCTGCTTTATTACTTCAATATAATTTGCTTTTATTCACAAAGGGTCATAGCAAACCACCCACATTATCCACAAAAGATGAAGAGTGTTATCCACCACAATGATGCTCCAGGGCGCAAGGGGCGGCTAGAAAATTTCTTTGCTGGCCTGCCAGTTTCATCCATTTGATTGCAAATCGCTTCTGTCCGAATCCAGTGCTGAAATCCGATCAGGAATATCTACACCAATGCAGATCCAGAACAGAAAAGGGAAGCAGGTAGCAAAGCACATGCACGGTGCAGATAACCGGGGAGCGTTTTTTGGCCCCCGGCCATCCAATCTGTTTTGCAGATAATCGCCCACCAGGTGAGCAATAATGTTTTTAAAGAATCTGTAACTGAGGAATAATACAAAGATGTTGTTCACAGATAAAAACCTGATAATGCCTCGGCAATGCGGGCAGAATCAGCAAATGTGTGAGATTCATTTTCTGTTTCAAAATATCCCAATGGCACTGACGCACCATGATATTTTTCCGATTATTTCTGTCTGTGTATGCCCGTGTGCAGATGGGCGGTTTTGCATATCTTCAGATGTAAACAGTGAACAAGATGCTCCCTGAAATGGATCGCTTTCCGTCCCCCACAATAAATGGCGTATGCGGTCTCGGTAACTGCAAAACCAAATCTTTCCGGAACCCAGGGTTTCAAGTATCTCATTGATCACATATCCCATGCCTTTGCTGACGATATGTTCCATAAAACAAACTCCGGGTTTTCAATCGCATCCAGCAGCCGGTCAGTATGGGAAAGATGTACGTCATTCCGGTTGTCTGCGTACAGTTCAGGTGAAACCGTTCCAGATGACTGCCTGAAACTGCTTCTGACTGGCAGGTTCAGCAAATTGTGACGGCAGAAATCTTCGTGATTTCTCTTTCCCCGCCTTCCGAAATCGCCTGTTTTTTCCATAATAACATACTGAATCCTTGCATATTTGTATGCTTCACGGATAAGAATTTTTTCATAATACGGCATATTGCCTCCTGTCTGATCGGAAAAGTCGGTATAAGCAAATGAGCATAAATTTTCGGGTATAAATTTTCAGAAAACCCAGTAATTTCCGGTAAGGAAATTGCATAATAAAAATTTAAAAAAAATAATAATATTTGCAGGTTAAGTCATTTTTTTCTTGACAAATAGTGAACAATGTGCGGTCGAAATTTGGTATTGTTAATAATATCAAGGAGTTAAAAAATACAATCTGACCCATTTGCCTCAAAAAAAGTTTATCATTTGATTTATTTTTCAGTCCTGCAATAAAAGCAATGCAAGTTGAATATACCACTTATTTCAGGTTGTAACAGAGATTTCAAATGACTTTTGAAGACGAGCTTAAAGCATTAGTATATTTTCATCTTCAGGAACATACCTCAGCACAACATTTACTTCAAGTGCTGGAAGAAGATGATTTTGCAAGAGAGCATATTGCTCCAAAAAAGATGGAATTAAAGAGCAATGTCGAAGCAATAAATCATAGGGGACTTGAGCAGTCTTATGTATTTTCCCGTCTGCAAATTCAAGTTTTCGGTATATTGCCCCAAAATTATTCTGAATTGGGAGAGCTTGTTGCAATTGACGGTTCGCTTATTGATACCGTCCTTCTGATGACTTGGTTGATTACAGAAATTTGAGCTTAAAAGGCCAAAGTTCACATGTGGGCTTTGATGGCAAATCGCTCAATTCCCAGGAAACTGTTTTTAACTGAAGGCAAAAGCAGGTGAACGCCCTTTTGTCAGTCAAATCCTTTCGCCGGGAGAACCGGTGTAATGGACAGAGGTTATCATGTCAAAGTTCTTGATCAATGGCAGGAAGAGGATAATTTTTTTCGCCTGTCGAATCAAAATGGTACAGCAGAAAACAATCATAAAAGCATGAAGTCGACCCTGAAAGTTTTGTTTTCTTTTGATGCCATTGTACTCCTGGGGACACCGAAGGTTAATCAGACAAAGGAACTTCCGATTGACAGGTTACGAAATTGAAGGTGTCAAATATTGGATAGCAAGTAACCGGTCTTGACCTTTACAGCAGAACAGATTGCATTGGTATATAAGCTCCGGTGGAGGCAGAAAAAAGTTTTTTGGTTCTTGGTGGAAACGCCATCTTAAAGTTTATCACTTGACGTGTATGAGCATGGTTTAATGGTTCAGATACTGGCAGGTTTAATTACTTATCTCCTGCTGGCAATATACTGTTGCGCGGCATAATGAACCGGTCAGCATTAAAAAGGGTCAGGGAGCTTCCCTTGGAATACAAATTCAAAATGAATTACGAAGAGGTGAAAGCAAGTTTGAAGAACAATTTTTCAAAGAACAAAGAAAGTCTTATTGGTTATATGCAAAAACCTAACCGGAAATTACTGAGAAAAAACCGGATTTTTGGAAAAATCCGGTTTTTTGCTGCACTGATGGATATCCCGGTCTTGTGTAACCGGGGATTTGCAGAATTATGCGTTCTGCACACCCGGATGCTCCTCCCGGTTTTTCTTCCTGATCTCGCCAGCCCGATCAGACCTGTGCTGAGGAGAATCGCGGTCGCGGGTTCGGGCAAAAGGGCGTTGCCAGAACCAGAAAGCCCAAGCGGAAAATACCCATTCCCACAATATAACCCTGACTGGCTGATGTCCGATGTGCTCCATGCAAGTTGCCACCCGGAATCAGGGAAATGTAACCAGCTGAGGTTTATCATGCCGATTTCGCTGTCCCAATAGAACGCACTGCTTTTTGACAATACATCTAACACAACTATTATATGAAGACCCCACAGCCTGACCGGATTCATTGATGGCCCATGCAGATGTATCGGCATATCCTATAATCCACATCATAGATAATGCTGTTTTCCCACAAAGTAGCATGATACAAACCATCAGCAGTTTCTGCTCTGCCTGTACCGCCTGCAATCTGTCCTCTGTTGTTGATGTCCCAAGGCAAACCTGCATATCCTCTGCCTTCTTGTCAATACACCGTTTTCCCACAGAAACGAATCGTTATTTTGGAATAATACTGTTGTTCGTCCGGCATCATTCACAGAAGTTGCCATTGAATCAAGGGAATAAGGGGAATTATCAATTCGTACAGTCGTCCGGTTCATATCATCCCAAAGGTAAGCATAAATATAAAGCCCCCTTTCTGCAATGGGTCTTTCAGATAGTGCAATCTGGTTTGAATTATTGATATCAAGTACCACTTGATCAAGAAGTACATGTTCCCGGCTGCGAACATATCGTTTCACTCCATTTTCCCATATAAAGATTCCTTCCAAATCATTTCCTGCCACTGCACCGTTGTCGTTGATACCTCCGATATTGGCATTGCCCAGATTGCTAATATTGCCCTCTTCCCAAAAGAAAGCACCTTCGGAAGAATAACCTGCAATCTGATTGTTATTATTGATTTTATAACTGACCAGAGGACTGCCGCCAAAAAAATCGTGATCAGGTGAAGAGTAAAGTCCCAGGTCTGTTATGCTGTACTGAAGCGCAAATGAGGGAACCGCTTCAATAAACAGGAAAACCAAAATGCCTGCTATTGCAATACGATGTGTTTTCATTTCTGTCTCCTTTGTGTTTGGAACCTGCCTTTGGCGGCAGGCTGTTTTTACGAAAAACCGGATTTTTTGAAAAAATCCGGTTTTTTATACAGGAAAACCTTTGGTTGCCTAAGCCGTTTTCAACTGACTCTCTCTGAACTTTCTTTTCATGCACCCGATTCCGGTAAGACCGAAGCCCAGAAGCAGCATGGTTGCAGGTTCAGGTACAGGCTGATTGACCGGAATTTCACCAGTGCCATGAAAGGTTGCTGCAAGGGAATCCCCGAAAGCATCGCTGAGGATTGCTTCGGAAAAATTGAATGTGCCTGTTCCCTTACTGGTTCCGGTAAAGTACAGGGTTGCCAGTTTGAAGCTGTCTGCCTGAAAACTCAGATCCCAAAGCCAGGAAAGTTCGGCAAGATGAACAGTTCCGTTTCCCATGTCTCCCGCGCTCCAGTCTTCTGCCTCACCTGCGGCAATGTTTCCGAGTCCGTCTCCGAGAACATAATAATCAAAGTCAAATACAGAGGTATCGAAGGCAACACCGAGATCAAAGGCTCCGAGATCGTCATTTCCAAGTCCGGACACAAGAAGTTCAATTCCTGCGGTTCCTCCGATTTCAATGGGGGATGCCAGCGGGTTGAGGGAAAGAGACAAAGCCCATGCCTGTGTGAAGATGAATGTGCTGAGGCCGAGTGCAACAAGGGTGAATACGCAGATCTTTTTCATGATAATTCCTCCTGATTTGTATTTGGTGTTTTTATAAAAGGGACGGTGTTCCGCACCGTCCCGTGTAAACTTTGGTTTACACTGAACTGCGCGGGTTTACGGGCATTCACAGTCTGCATTTGTGCAGAGCCCAACCAGCTTTCTTGCATCCAGAATCGTTATTTTGCAGTCTCCGTCAAGATCGCATTCCGGGCATTCGCCTACAGGGCGGTTCAGATAAGTTCTCAGTATGGCTGCATCGTTTTTGCCAACACAGCCGTCTCTGTCAAGGTCGCCGGGGAGAAACAGATTGATAATGACAGCCGAATCACTTCTAGGCTGGCCTGCAACAAAATAATCGTCTGAGATACCTGCACTCCATCCAAAAATTCCCATATTTTTAGGATATTGAGGAGTATGTACTGCTTTTTTTACAAAAATCTCTTCCTCATTTTTATAGATGAAGACCGCTCCGGAAAATGGAATATCCTTTGCAGAATAAAAAGGCGCACCAATAACAGCATACTGTGGTGTAATATCCAGGGCTAATCCAAATCGGCCCGAATACCCTCTTTCATCGGGTGTACCTTTGATTTTCTGACTGAAAATCCAATTGTACCCGGTGTATTTGAAAATACATGCTGAATTTCCAGATCCGCCGACTACAGCATATCCATCTGTTATTGCCAAAGATTGCAGAGGGATATCAAGTTCATCGGTTAATTCTGCTTCTCGTTCCCAAATGCCGGTTTCACCTTTTTTATATATGTACGAAGTATTTTTTCCGGAAAGGCTGATTTTTCCGGAAACAATAATTCTGTCACCATAAATATCCGCACGTAAACCAAAACCTGGGTTTGTGAATTCATCTGCTGATACTGTTGCTGTCTGGTTCCACTCTGTCCCATCAAATTCAAATACATAAAAATATCCTGTTCTGATGTCCGCATTTTGGGAATTGCATCCGGCAACAATGGTCTTTTCATGGATATTTACATCACTTATGTAATATTCCTCTGCATTAAAATCATCAGGTATCAACACAGTGCCTTCATTAGTATCAGCCCAGCCTGTATCCGGCTTTTCAAAAATATACACACTGTCTCCGGAACCCATGATCGCAAAATTGTCGGATAAGGCAACATGATGTGTATTACCGGAGTCATTCATTGAGAGGGCGGCTTTCTGCACCCATGCACAATTTTCAAATTCATAGATATATCCGGTTCCTCCGGAAGATTCTCCGACCAGGACAGTATCACCGCTGACGGCAATATCACGTCCGAAGTCGGTACCAATATTGTCATTCGGCACAAGAACGGTTTGATTTCCTGATCCTGCATCTGCGCCGGTAACGGACACAAAGAACAGAATCGCCACAGCCAATACCTTTGCTGCTCTTTTCATACTTTCCTCCATTATTGCATGAATTGTGATGATGAATAAAATTTACCAAACCAAACTGCTCAGACTGCCTGCTCACCTCCTTTGTTTTTAAGTATCCAACCGAAAGTTTTCAGGTATAAAAAACCGGATTTTTCCGGAAAAATCCGGTTTTTCTCAAAATTTTGCACCCGAAAATTTCTATTGCCTTACTTATTCCTGAAAAGACAGGAACTGAAAAACTCCCACCTCGTTTTTCCCTCTTTTTGATTGCAGACTAACCGAAAAATGAAGAAATATCTGTGACATGGATCACACAGAAAATATGATGCTGTTCACAACGTATCGCAGAAACCGGATTTTTTTGAAAAAATCCGGTTTCTTTTTTCCGGTATGTGCATTGTTTCAGAACCCGTTAGGAAAAATCCGGTTTCTCAATTCTGAAATGCAAAGCCGAAGTGTTTTTATGATCATTCTGGATAGTCTTCCTGAGGCGCTGATATGCCGGGCAATCTCCTGATGAGTAAATCTTTCTTTGATAAAGAGATGGTCGTCTTTTTCCGACTCTCAGGAGATCGAAAATTTTCCGGGAGCAGTTCTGATACCGATTCTCCATTGAAAAGACACTTGCATGCAGGCAGAAATGAGGTTTTTGTTTGTTCAAAAAACCGGATTTTTCCGAAAAATCCGGTTTTTCTGAAAAACTTTATGCCTGAAAAACCTGTGTTTCAGATCAATGGCGAATTGGTATGAAACCGGTCTGCGGAAAATTTTTAGAATTTCGGAACCGAAAGAGAGGAATTTCTGCGCACGGCAAGCGTGAAAGAGATGGAGCAGTATCTGAAAAACGGACATTTTCCGCCCGGTTCCATGGGTCCAAAGGCAGAGGCCGCCATGCAGTTCATGCGCAGCCGAGGCAGACGGGCTGTCATCTGTTCCATTGAGGAAATTGAAAAAGCTGTGGAGGGAAATGCAGGGACAGAGATTGTTCTGCGCTGAAACCGGGTTTCATTTCTGTTATTGAGCGCTTCCCCATAACTGAATTTTTCCATTGCAGCCAAGTCAGAAAAAATATCCATTGTCTGCGACTCTGCCTGATCGCCGAAAAGAATCTGTATATCTTGCCATTATTACGATGGATTCTTCCCCGCTTCCCTGCTGAAAACCGGATTGCTGCATACGATGAACTCTTATACCGATTCACCATTGGTTTTATCCAATGTGGAATACAAAGCCTGCGAAAGGCATTGCCCTGCAAAAAGTTGGAATAACTGACAGCATTGGATCAAAGCAATAGCGATTCGGTATTATACCAAATCGCCATTGAATTTATGCAATTTCTGCTTTTGAGGCAGGGGCGAAGGAATCCCGGACTGAAAGTCAGGGACACTGAAATGATTTGGAAATCCGGCCAAAATTCCGTTTCACTTCATTTCGGCACTCCGGAAATTCCCTGACCTGACGGCATTGGATATCTGCGCGGGAACGGGATTGGATAAGCATATTTTCAATGGAGAATTGGTATAATATAAACGGTGTTTCAGAAAATGCCAGTCCCCTTAACCCTTCGTAAAATTTTGTGTCTTTGTGCCATCTCATAATAATATGATGAATTTTATACCAAAAAAGAATCTTGACATTCTGTCTCAATCCGGGTATAAGAATCTTCTCTTAAAATCTGCGGCTGAAGCCGCAGAGCCGGACATTGCAAAAATAAAATTTTTGCACTCCGGCAGGACAGCAATGCAGGGCTGGCCTGCTTTTTGGATGTGCGGGAACAGGACACACCCGCCCCTCTGAAGAGGGAAATGTATCCGGCATCATCCAAAATCCGAGCCGGTCGCACAGCAGCACAGGTATAATTGGCACAAAGCAGAAACAAAGGCCACGAAGGTCTGATGTCCCGGAAAGGGACGCAGACCCGTGGCCTTTTTTTATTGACTTATATATCATCCTGAAATTACATAAAAAATATTTTTCATTCCCAATGCGGGGCAGGTTTGTTGCACCTGTTTTTTTGGGCAGATGATTTCAGACAAGAAAAAAATATGCTGAAAAAATCAGGGAAGATTTGTTTTTAACCTGTTTTTCCCGCAGAGTTTTCTGCAATGGTTTTTGGCAGGGAAAAACAAAAAAGGAAAGGAGGGATTTTTTATCTGTTCAGCGGATTGACGGACAGGGGCAGGATTCTGTCTTCACTTCTCATTTCCCTGAAAAACGAAAAAGAAAGTGTGGGGATCTTTTGCGCGACCGTCAAAATCATGGTGAAATGCAGGCAAAGAAAAAAGGCAGCCGCATCCCGGCCAGGACGCATCGGCTGCCTCAGTGAGAATGAAAATCCCCGGCAAGGGGGAATTTCCCTTTCATTTTATACCTGAAATTCCTCCCTGTCAATCAGGATGAACCTGCGGAAAATCTGATTTTCCATTTTTCTTTCATCCCCGCGAAAAGCGGAATCCGGTTTTTTCATGATATGAAATCTGAAAAAAATCAGCAGAAAATTTTGTGCGTTCCCGTTTTTTCGGACTCCGGAGAAGACGCAATGACACAAAGTCTCACAAAGTTTTGTGCCTGACCCATCTTGCGCACTGCCGTCATACTGACGAAAGTTGATATTCAGAATTGATTGAAATTGCTGAATTTAAGCTTGCGCCGGAATGACCATGAAAGAGAAGGGCATCCTTAATTTTTGGAAGGAGAGCGCAAGGTGCGTGCGCAATTGTTTTTCAGATTTTCTGTGCGATTGGCAGTTCCGCGCGAGTTGGAGAATGGCAGATTTTCTGCAGAACAGGCAGCCAGGCAGGAATGCTGTTGAAATTTTTTTATGGAAAAAACAGGTTAAATCAAAATTTCACACGGAGGAACAAAGGAGAACAGAGAAATGAAGCAAAGCAGTATGATGTTTTTTCTGCTGACAGGCATTTTTTTTCTGATGCTTTCACCCATTCCCGCAGTTTCTGAAAGCACGCAGGAGCAGCAGGTGCAGCAGTTGGATGATATTGTGGTCAGAGAAAAAAAGGCCGCTCCCGGTGCGCTTGAACAGACGCCCGCAGAAACCGTGATCAATGTGCAGGAACTTCCCACTGTCGGCGTGCCCAGCAGTATTGCCGATGTGCTCAAAAGACATGCCATTATTGATTTCCGCGGGGAATCAGAGGCGGATGCCGGAGTGGATTCCGTTTATATGCGCGGTTTTGATGCCACCGCTTTGTCACTGCCATGGGCTGACCGTGCAGAAACCGGAGGCAGGAAATCAGCAATATTGTGGACTATTCCCTGCTGCCGCTTTTCTGATTGATTCGGTGGAACTCCTGCGGCTTCACTCAACCCTTTCGACGGCAAAAGCATCGGCGGTGTTGTCAGCATGAAAATGAAAAAGCCTCAAACCAGAGATACACTTACCCCGCAAGGGCAGAGCAACCGCAAGTTACAGTTCCTATAACACACAGACCGACAACCTCATCATCGGGAGCTGCAAAGCTTTTCACCTATGATCTCGCATATCGGAAGAGGTTCCTCAGCGGTTATCTGCGCAACAATGCCAGTGACAATGACACGGTGTTCGGGCGTTTCGGTCTGGTTCTGCCGTCTGACGGATTTGTCACCTGAGCGGTTCCTATTCGGATGTGGATCGTGAGGCTCCTGTCACCAATACCGGATCGGATTATGATCCCTGTTATCCGGAAGTGGAAAGCGCTTCCTTTTGCGCCCTGGCAGTCCCCCAACTGGAACGGCATTTCATACTCTTACCGCTTCAATTATGAGCAGAATTCACCGGCAGGCAGACTGAGTCTGGGAGCATACTACAGCAAGGACAACCGTGACCGGAGTTATTATGCCAGTGCAGGTGATGAATATCCGTCCCACATGGATACCGAGTGGTGGCAGGAAGGCGGCAAGATTCAGGATGAAATCACATGGTCAGACAATCATATCACCACCATCGGTTTTGATCTGGCTCAGCTTTACGATGACGGTGTGGAGGATGAGAAAACAAAGCGGATTGAAAAAAAAGGAGGGTTTTTGCAGCATAAATGGGGAATTCTGCCTTCTCTGGATGCGCGTCTGGGGCTGCGTTACGAAGATGTCGGGATAACCGTAACCAACTTCGGCGTGATAACCGGAAGAGAGGATCTCATTGACCGGGACTGGGATGAGATCATTCCAAAATCTTTCCTTACCTGGAAAATGGATCAGATGGCTTCCTGGCTGCAGGACACATCCCTTTCCTTGGGGGTCAGCAAAATCTGGCGCGCTCCGGACTATCACGGCGACTACAATCCCCAGGGACGGCCTGCCGGAGCCTGGCTGGAACCCGAACACGGCATCGGCTATGATTTGGTGCTCAACCGCCGGATTTGGCGCGATATCGGCCTGAAAGTGAACTACGCGTTCTACCAGATCAAAGACTATATTGCCTCCAACAGTTCCTATGCAAAGTATTCCGGAGCCAATGCAGGAAGTCTTCGCTACAGCGACTACAAGATCAATCTGGAAGAAGTTTACCGGCATGGCGTGGATCTGGAACTGGGCGGTCATCTGACAGACAAATTTTCCTTTTATCTGACCTATGCCTGGCAGAAATTCGACAATCAGGGGGATGAGCCCGCAGGTGAAACCGAACTGGATAACCGGGCCGAGCATCGCGTGACAGCGGGGCTGGCCTATCAGCTTTTTGAGAAAACATCCCTCATGCTGGATTATTACTATCAAAGTGATGAAATTACGGAAATATCCGAAGAGATCGAAGAAGATGTCTGGTATTTCACGGAAGAGGAGAACCCAGCCCATCATGTTTTTGATTTTGCTGTTGAACAGGTGCTTCTTCAGAGTGATCGCCAAATCAGAGACGTCAAACTCAAGCTCTATGTGAAAAATCTTTTTGATGAGGAATACAAAAATGCGTCCGGCTATCCGGCCGCGGATCGCACCTTTGGCGCAGCCCTGAGTATGAAGTTTTAGTCCGTCCAAAAAACCGGATTTTTTGGAAAAATCCGGTTTTTGACAACGATCCGGTTTTTTGTGATGGTTTTTCATAAAACGTGATGAAATCAACTGCAAAGACAAGGAGAAAAAATTGCGGATGAAAGCAAAATGGACAAAGGGAAAAAAACGGATGGCCCTTCTGATTATGGCCGTTCACTGTCTTGTTCTGGCCGGATTTATGACACCGGCCTCAGGTGCGGAAGCAGTTCCCAAAGGAAGTTTCCACATCGTGGGCATCGGCCCCGGAGATGCGGATCTGCTGACTTCCAGGGCTTTGGAAGTGATCCGTCAGGCAGACATAGTTTTCTGTGATGCGAAAAAACAGGAAAAACTGGCTTCTTATGTGGATTTTTCTGCCAAAGAGGTGAAAGACGGCTATGGGGTGCTGTTCCGTTTTTACGGCAAAGACTGTGCCCAGATTCCTGAAAAAGAAAAAAACGCACATGGCATGAGCTGTGAGGAATATCACAAAAAGCAGGCCGAGTTTGCCAAACTGGTTCGTGACGCGGTTCAGGCAGGCAAAAAAGTGGCGATGCTCAGCAGCGGGGATCCCACCATTTACGGGCCGGATATATGGAGTCTGAGGGAACTTCATGATCTCAATCCGGTTGTGGTGCCGGGACTGAGTTCCTTCAATGCCGCGAATGCCGCGCTGAAGGTGAGTCTGGGGGAAGTGATTCTCACTGCTCCTTTCCAGAAGGAAAATCACAAAGACAGCCTTGAAAATCTGGCAGGACATGATCGTGCCACCATGATCATTTTCATGCCCCGTGATATGAAGAAATTGTTTGAAAGACTTGCCAAAGTCTGTGCAGCCGATACCCCTGCTGCCATTGTCTCCAATGCCGGTGTAAGCGGCAGCCAGAAAACCGCAATGGGAACTGTGGGCGGATTTGCGGCAGCCGCATCCTATCCGGATGAACGGCTGTCCATTGTGTATGTGGGCAAAGCCCTGTCCAATGCGCAGGTAAAATCGGAACCGGCATCGGTTCCGGCCGGCAAAGGCAAATTTTACCTGGTGGGCGCGGGACCCGGTGATCCGGATCTGGCCACACTGCGGGCCCTGAAGGTCATCAAAGAGGCGGATCTGATCTTTGCAGGCAAAAGAATCAGCGAGAAATTCGGAGAGATTCTTGCCGGAAAAGAGGTGCTTGACGGGTACCACCGGCTCTTCCCCTTTTACGGCAAAGACTGCAAAGCGGTTTCAGACGCGGAGAAAGCCAGTGAAAGAATGAGCTGCGAGGAATATCATCAGAAACAGGCTGAATTTGCTGCTCTGGTGCGCAAGGCTGTGGCCGAAGGCAAGACCGTTGCCATGCTGGACAGCGGTGATCCGCTGGTTTACGGTCCCTGCTCCTGGTCCCTGACCGAACTGAACGATCTGAATACGGAAGTGGTTCCGGGTCTGAGCTGCTTCAATGCAGCCAATGCTGCCCTGCGCGCGGGTGTCACCGAGGGCAAAACTTCACATTCGGTCATTCTGGCTTCGGGCTGGTCTGTGGAAGAAATGGCTGTTCATCAAAGCACCATGGTGCTTTTCACCATGCGCACCGAGTTCAAAAAGTTCGTTGACAGTCTGTCCAAACAGTATCCTGCGGATACGCCTGTGGCCATTGTCTTCAGCGCGGGATATGCGGAAAAGGAAAAAGTCATGCACGGTACGCTGTTCCATTCTCGCACAGGCAGGCGGAGACAAACTTCCCTTTGAGTATCTGCTGTATGTGGGTGATTTTCTCAATGACAGCGTGGATCATATCGGCAAATAAGGGAAGGTTCAGAAATTGCATTTTGAAACCCTCAGGGTTTTCAAAACCCTGAGGGTTTATAAGCAAAATTCAGGGGCATGTCCCCGTAAAAAAGGAGAAAAAAATGAAAGTCAAACATGGTCTTGTCCTGCTGTGCTCTGTTCTGTGTCTGATGGCATTCTGTCCGCCGGTTCTGGCCCATAATCTGTGGCTCAATCCAGCAAATTATTATCCCGAAGTCGGATCAACTGTGGATATTGGCATTGGCTGGGGGCATAAGTATCCTGCCGGCCGGGTGGATCAGGAAGTGACGGAAGATCGTGTGGCGGAAATCATCGCGGTGGATCCTGAGGGCGTGACGGTAAATCTTGCAAAGGTGTCTGCTGCACTTTACCAACTGAAAGTTGAAAAGGCCGGAGCCTATCTGATTACAGCCAGAACCAAATCCGGATTTTTCACAATGACACCCGAAGGCAGAAAATGGGGCGACAAAAAATCCATTCCCAATGCAGTCAAATGCACCAATTTCCATTTGGTGGCAAAAACCGCAATCATAGCGGGAAATGATGCCAAAAATCTCAGCCATCCGGCCGGACAGCCGCTGGAAGTGATTCCCCTGACGCCTCTGCAGGACTTGAAGGCCGGGAGCAAACTGGGCGTAAAGGTTCTGTTTGAGGGAAAAGAGCTGGCCGATATGGATGTGAAAGCCACTTATGCCGGATTTGAAACCGAAGATGTTGCCCCGCACGGATCTCCGAAAAAAGATCACGCAGAAAAAGGCCAGCCGGAAAAAGGGCACACGCATGGCCATGCCAAACATTTTCCTGCGGAAACTGTCACCGGAGATCAGGGACAGGCAGAGATTTCACTGGAAAAAGCAGGATACTGGATGATTGTCCTTTCCCACAAACCTCCGTATCCGGACAAAGAAATCTGTGATGAGTCCATGTACAACACGTCCTTTACCTTTGAAGTACGTTAAATAAGCAGGTTTGTACCCTGTGGAACCGGCCTCCTGCCGGTTCCGCTCTGACAGGTGAAAGAATTTTTATTTTTGGATTACGGAGGCTGAATTGCACAATTCCCGTTTGAAAACAAAACAGATGCTGTTTGCTCTCGTTATGGCAGGTATCATATTGGTGGGGGCAGGACATTCCTTTGCTGAACAGCAAAGCGAAAGCCGGTTTTGGCTGGTAAGTATGGGTGTGGGGGATGCGGATTTGATTACCCTGCGGGCTGTCAATACAATTAAAGCATCCGATGTGATTGTGTGCCGGGATCGGACAAAGGAGGAGTTGGCCGAGTATCTCAAAGGCAAGGAGATTCTGGATGAATCGCTCAGTGACTGGCGCAACTACAAAAAAGAATGCGCGTCCACAGAAGATCCGGAAAAAAAGGCAGCGTGTGAAAAGGGCATGGAATCCCGTGCAAAACTCATTGGGCAGATCCGTTCAGCGATTCAGGCAGGCAAAACCGTGTCGGTTCTGGGCAGCGGTGATCTGATGATCTATGGCGGGCCATATCGCTGGTATCTTGAGGAATTCAAGGATCTGAATCCCAAAATTGTTCCGGGTGTGAGCTGTTTCAATGCAGCCAATGCTGCACTGGGCAAAGATATCATGTCAGGCAAAGAAAGCCATTCGGCTGTGCTGACAACTTACCGTGAAATTGAAAAATTTTCAAAAAACCATCCGTCCATGATCATTTTCACCATGCACACGCGGTTTGACGAACTGGTGAAAAAGCTGATGGAAAACTATCCTCCGGAAACCCCCATTGCCATTGTTTTTTATGCCGGATACAAAGATAAGGAGTTTATCGTCAGGGGCCGTCTGGATACAATCCTGAAAGAAACACAGGGACAGGATTTCCCTTTTGAACATCTTGTTTATGTGGGTGATTTTATGAAATAGCGCACAGTTGGCTTCATTGGGGATATGCAGGGACAGGCGCAGAGTCTGCCCCTGCGGCAGGTACGCATCAATCCGATTTAACAACAACCTGATTTTTCCAAAAAATCCGGTTGTTCGCAAGGTGCGCATCAATCCGGTTTTTCGCCGGTTTTTCGCAAATCTGATTTGCAGCCACTGACACGCAATCACAGGCAAAAGGTATATCAAAATGAAAAATTCCTTAAACGGCAATGGGCTGCGCCGTGAGATCGGTCTGTTTTCCGCGACCATTCTGGTGATCGCCAATATGGTGGGAACAGGAATCTTCACCACCTCCGGCTTTATCATGGCAGAACTGGGAAATCCCCGCGCGCTGCTGCTCTGCTGGTTCTGCGGCGGCGTGTTCGCTTTGTGCGGCGCCCTGTGCTATGGGGAACTGGGCGCCCGTTTTCCCCGTGCCGGCGGTGAATATGTGTTTTTAAAAGAAAGTTTCGGCAAACCTGTGGGCTTTCTGTCCGGCTGGATTTCCCTGATTGTGGGATTTTCAGCACCCATTGCTGCGGCATCCATTGCCTTTGCCACTTATTTTTTTCAGGCTTTTTCCATTCCGGCAGCCAGCAAAACCGTATGGACTGCATTTGGAATGCCCCTTGTCACTCTTTCTCCTGTCAATTTTACGGCCATTGGCATCATCATTGTGTTTACCCTGATTCACCGGCACAGTCTGCGCACAGGCAGCCAAGTGCAGAATCTTCTGACTTTGTTCAAGGTCGCACTTGTGCTGGTTTTTCTGCTCGCGGGTTTTTGGGCAGGTCAGGGTTCTTTTCATCATTTTCAGGCTGCTGCGGAAAAGCTGCCGTCCCTGTCCGCAGAAAAATTTGCCGTATCTCTGATTTTTGTCTCCTTTGCCTACAGCGGATGGAATGCGGCAGCGTATATGGGATCGGAAATTGTCAATCCGCAGCGCAATATTCCCCTTGCCCTTTTTGTCGGCACTGCAATTGTCACCCTGCTCTATCTTCTGCTGAACATGGTCTATCTGTATGCCCTTTCTCCCGCAGAAATGGCAGGGGTAATGGAGATTGGCGCAAAAGCCGCTGTTTCTCTTTTTGGTGAAAATATCAGCAGAGTTTTCAGCGCGGCCGTGGCACTGGGCATTCTGTCTGTTCTGAGTGCGATGGTGATGACCGGGCCGAGAATTTATTATGCCATGGCAAAAGACGGTGTTTTTTTTCCTGTTTTCAGCAAACTGGATGCCCGGCGCAGAACCCCGGCCGCTTCCATTTTTCTGCAGGCAGGCATTGCGGTGCTGATGGTTTTGTCCGCATCCTTTGAAACCCTGCTGATTTATATCGGTTTTACCCTTTCCCTGTTTGCCTCTTTGACGGTTATCGGCCTGATGCGCATCCGGATGCAATCTTCGGATGAGGAAAAAGGATACAGAACATGGGGGTATCCGTTTACACCGCTGCTTTTTGTTCTGTGCAATCTGTGGATTATCCTCTTTTCCATCAGAAGCCGTCCCGCGGCCGCGCTTGCCGGATTGGGAACCATTGGAGTGGGGATCATTGTTTACATGTTTTTTGTCCGCGTCAGCAAACCGGAAAACGCATCAGCCCTTGCAGAGGATATTCCGTAAAACAGGGCAGTGGGTCAACCGCTGCTTTGCCAAAACAAAACTGACGGACAGCGTTTTTTTGTGATCTTTGTGGTTAACCTTTGTCAGAAAAAACTTGACAAAGCAACATCTGTGCAGGACTGCCGGGCTTTCTGTCTGACAGTCCTCAAAATGTCAGGAAATTTTTTTTGACAGACCGGCAGGAAAGGACAGGTGAAATGAAATCAATTCTTTTGACAGTGCTTTGTGTGATTTTCGGAATGGGAAATGTTACCGTATGCCATTCCCACGGTGTTGACGGCCATATAAAACAGGACACCGGATATTGTGTCACAGCCATGTATGATGACGGGGAACCAATGAGTTATGCGGCTGTGGAGATCAAAGCCCCGGACTCGGAAATTGCCTTTCAGACCGGCAGAACCGACCGCAACGGCCGTTTCCTGTTTTATGCGGACAAGCCGGGAAAATGGAATGCGGTTGTTGAGGATGGTATGGGACACCGTGTGTCTGTGGATACGGAAATCGGAGAGGACAGGACGGCTCCGGCAGCAGTGGAAGCTCCTTTGCCCAAAAACTCCGGTGCATTGAGCAGGCCCGTCAAAGTCATTGCCGGTTTGTCCGTCATCTTCGGACTCTGCGGTTTTCTGTATGGCTGGAAAGTGCGGCGGAAAATGGCATGAAAAACCATCGCGGAGCCTTATCCCTGTCCGTCAGCGCACCCCGAAGAACAGCAATCTCCCCGGCTGATCACAGCACAATGCTTTCCTGGTTTGTTGCGCTCTGTTTTTTCCTATCAGGTGCTGCCGGACTGGTTTACGAACTGCTGTGGCTCCGTCTCATTGACAAGGTCATCGGCAGTGCTCCCTTTGCCGTGTCCACAGTGCTTTCAGTTTTCATGGCAGGCATGGCTCTTGGCAGTTATCTGGCAGGCAGATCTGCGGACAGATTCACTTCCAGATCCGCTCTTCTCCGTGTGTACGGAAAACTTGAGATGGGCATAGGGTTCTGCGCATTGGCCGTGCCCGCTGCCATTGGGGCACTCCAGCCGCTTTACCGTGTCCTGTATGACCGTATGCTGACGCATTTCTGGTGCTGTCAGGCTGCTGCCTTTGCAGGCTGCACCCTGGTGCTGCTTGTGCCTGCGGGGCTTATGGGTGCGACCCTGCCCATACTGTGCCGCTATTATGTGCTTGGACTTGGGCATATCGGAACCCGCACCGGGAGGCTTTACGGTCTGAACACTGCGGGAGCGGCTCTGGGTGTGCTTCTGTGCGGATTTGTTCTGATCAGAAATCTGGGTGTATGGATGAGCCTGGGGCTTTTTGCCGCAGTCAATATCGCGGTGGGACTGTCCTGCATCCTGCTTTCCCGGATGCAGTCCGCAGAAGAAAACTGCTCGGGCAGGGCCGGACAGATGCGGGACAGTGCAAAGGAAAAAACAGCACTGTCCTCCGGGCAGAATCGTGAAATGCAATGGGGACTGGGACTTTTTGCCGTATCCGGTTTCTGTGCCATGGCCTACGAGGTGCTGTGGACCCGCGTTCTGGGACTTGTGGCCGGCCCCACAGCCTACTGTTTCACCATTGTGGTGGCCGCATTCATCATCGGTCTGGCTTTGGGAAGCATTTTTTCCGGCCCTTTGGCTGACAAAAGCAGAAACAGTCTTGCCCTGCTGTCCGCAACGCAGATGGGAGCCGCTCTTGCGGCTTTGGCAGTAAGTCAGTTTCTGGGTTCCAGTCAGTTCCTGTTTGCCAAACTCATCCATACCTTTGAGAAAGACTTTTCCCATCTGATTCTGGCACAGTCGCTGCTGCTGTTTGCGGTTCTGCTGATTCCCACCCTTTTTCTGGGCGCGGCCTTTCCGCTGGTCAACCGAATCTGTGTTCCATCCATAAAGCACATGGGCAGATCTCTGGGACGGGCCTATGCCCTGAACACGCTGGGCGCGCTGACCGGTTCCTTTGTCGCGGGTTTTGTGCTGATTCCCTGGCTGGGCAAGGAAAACGGTCTGCGTCTGATCATTGGGATTCAATTTTCGGCAGCATGTCTGGCCCTGATGCATACCACGATGCCTGCAAAAACCGGAAAGAGCATTGCCTTTGCCGGAATTCTGTGTGCGGGCATTCTCCTGCTTTTCCATTACCCGTCCTGGCGAACGGATCTGCTTTCACGGGGATGGTACCGGGATTTCAGCGCGATGGAAACCCAACTGGAGCGCACATCCTGGACAGAAGCCCTGTGGAAGGGATCGGAACGGATTGCACGGCAGCGCCGGGGGCTGGAAGTGGTTTTTCAGGGAGAGGGCGTTTCCGGTTTCACCACAGTGGAAAAGGAAATCACCAGTCTGGGAACTGTGGAATATGCCCTGTTCAACAGCGGCAAGGCCGATGCTTCCTCCCACGGAGACCGCAGCACCCAGACGCTTTCTGCCCATATTCCCATGCTGTTTCATCCCAATGCCCAAAATGTGATGGTGCTGGGCCTGGCCAGCGGCATGACACCGGGAGAGGTTCTGCTCTATCCTGTCAAAAAACTGGATATCGCGGAAATCAATGAACAGGTGGTCACAGCCTGCAAAAAATTCTTTCACCCCTTTAACAATCACTGTCTGGATGATCCCCGAACCCGTCTGATTCTTCAGGACGGACGCAATCATCTGTCCCTTACCCGTGAATCGTATGATGAGATCATTTCCGAACCCTCCAATCCCTGGAGATGGCCGGACTGGCCAATCTCTATTCCTTAGATGCTTCCAACTGGCCAGACAGAGGCTGACTCCGGGCGGATTTTTTCGCACAGTGGATTCAGGCATATGAGCTGGACTGGGAGAACCTTCTGTCTGCTGGGAAGAACTTTTGCCGCTGTTTTTCGCACGGTTCCTGATCAAGGTCGGCCCAAGTGGATTATCTGCTGATCGGTTTCACTGACCGGGTTTGGACTGGCAGGCCGCGCAACACAATCTTGCGTTTGCAAAGAAATCCCAAAATGTTGTGTTTCAGGAACAGATTTTTCTGGTGCATATCTGATTCTCACCGAAGATCTGGGGGAACTTTTCGGCTCCGGGCACTCTGCACACGGACAATATGCCCCGCCTTGAGTTTGCGGCTCCCATCAGAACTGTCCAGCGGAACCTGAATATTGACAGGGCTGCGGCCGGACATCGGTATCTGACAGCAGAAACCAAGGTTTCTGATGCCGCAGATTTGATCCGAAGCCTTTTGGATCTGGTGGAATTTTCACATCAGCCCATGTCCCCATGTTCAATGTGCTGCGCTGGCGAAGGCTTGAATCCCGAACAGCAGACCCGTTATCAGACTGCAGTACCAGAGATTACTGCTCCCGTGTGCAGGTTCCCTCCTATGATATTTTCCGTGAGAGCACCGGAGTCAGAGAAGGTCATCTGCGCGGGAAGTTCAGGCCGGGGCCGTGGCAGAACTGTCAGCAGATGATTCCAATTTCATTGATCATTACAACATGGGACTGGCACTTGTCGCGGCAGAACACCAAAAGCCAGAGCCGTGCACGGTCTGCGCCGGGCACTCAGCAGCGATCCGGACTTTGAACCCGCAGTTCCTGGCTTTGGGACTGGTGCTGGCCGAAAGGAGAACTGGATAAATTAGCGCCCGCTTTCTCTCCCATGCGGTTTCTCTTGGCCCCGGCAAAGCTGAGCCACTCACAGTATCTTGGCATGGTGGAACTGCGCAGAACAGTGGACAGCGCTGTGACCCATCTGTCCGCAACCTGCGCTCTGGCCCCACAGATGATCCGGTTATCCTGAGTGAGCTGGGATTGCTTTTGTGCGGCAGGGAAAAAACCGGGAATGCGCTTCTGTCTTGCAAAGGCGCTGGGACACAACCCACACGACGGGAGAAGCCGCCGGTATCTGGAACTGGTCAGAAAGAATCTGGAAAAGAAGATTGACAAACATTATGAAAGAAAAGTTTCCGTGTATTCAAAAAAAACGGTTGTTTTCCAAAAAATCCGGTTGTTCTGCCGAAAATTTTATGTCCGAAAATTTATAAAACCTCAGTTATAGTCTTTTTTATTTTTGTCTTTTGTGTGCAAAAAAACGCCCATATCTCAATTTTTTTTTCAACCATTCGATTTTATTGCAGGAAAAAAGCTGCTGAAAGAATCCTGAAAAAATTCAACTGCACAACTTCTGACATGAAAACTTCCGGCAGTCTGTTTATAACAAAATTTGTCAGAATATGGCAAATTTTGTCAATTCCTAGTATTTTTCAGATTAAAATTGCAATTTATTCCAAAACTTGCAGAATTTCTTTTTTTTTATATTTGCCGGATAGTCTTTATCCGAAAGAAATTGTTCTTCTTAAGCAAACAGTTATAATTTTATAATATAATTCATTTGTTTCGGAACAGCAGAAAATTTTAACATATATACAGATATGGCATATTAATTGCATATATTTCTCAGACAGTTTGTTTTGCGTATGTCATAATTTTAAAACAGTTTCAGGAGGAATTTATCATGACAAAAAAACTTTTTGCAATCGTAATCGGACTCGCCCTGGTTTTCAGTGCGGGTTTGGCTCTGGCAGGAAACACAAGCGGCACTGCCGACTATTCTGTAACGCTTATCTCCGGATGTACGGTTGACACATCAGCAATGGGCACAGATTTCGGGACTTATTTTATCGGAGATCCCGATCTTGTAAATGCTGCCGCTGGATCGGTCACCATCACCTGTGCGAATGGACTCAACTACGCGTGGGGCGTGAACAGAGGCATCAACCCTCCCGGCACCCAGTGGCTCCGCATGCATGACGGCGTTGGCAACTATATTCAGTACAGACTGTTCCAGGGCGGTGTTGAACTTGGCGATGTCGGAATGACAGCCATTGATCCTGTATATACCCAGAGCTGGACCGGCTTCACTGACCGTGATGCCACAGGCACCGGACTCCCCCAGACCTATAACCTGAATGCCAATGTTGAAATTTCTGCCGGCACTGTTGCAGGCACCTATACGGACACTGTGACGGTGACTGTGGTATGGCCCTGAGAATCATTTAAAGCTAAAGCGATTTCCGGAAAAGAACATCCCTCAGATTTGACAGCTTTCCAAAAGCTGTCAAATCTTTCAGGTGACTGAACGGGGACATTCATTTTCAGAAATCACCTAAAACCGATTTTTCTGTAACTGCCTCTGAAACCGTCCGAAAGATGAACTCCGGACGGTTTTTTTTATGGATAACCCCAATGAAATCTTTACAACTCTGCTGTTTAATTGTATTCCTGCTGCTGAATATTCAAACCGGACTCGCGTGCGATCTGCTGCATGCCACTGTCAGCGGTTTTGCGCAAAGTGACGGCAGCCGGGATATTGAAAATATGCAGATCGCGAATTTGCAGCTTCGCTGCGACAAACAGTTTCGGCTGGGCCTGGACGGGGGGCTGAATTATTCCGGGATTCGCCGTTTGGGAGATGGAAAAGGGAATTACATTCCGTATTATCTCTGGCAGGACAGCGGATCCAATGCAGAATGGGGAAGCAACAAGGTGGAGACAGTCACACCCTATCCGGCAGACTCGTTTTCCGGCAAAGGCAGCGGCGCATCAGAAACCTGTCCGGTATATGGCACTGCATTTCCCGCCGGGGGATATCCTCCGGGAGTTTATGCTGACACTGTCCGCGCAGTCCTCTCTTATGTCCCGTTTGGATCGGGTGTTCCTCTGGAAACAGATTTGCATATTTCCCTGGAGATTGTGGGAAACTGCACACTGAACCTGGACGGGCTGGGGGATTTTGGTCAATGGCAGACAGGTTCCCCTGATTTGAAGGGAATTCCTCTGGGAACCATAACGGTCAACTGCAATCCGCCGGGCATGACATATGCCATTGGAATGGGGGCAGGTCTGCACTTCCGGGGGGGCATGCGTCATATGGTCAGCGGAGCTGAGTTCATACCGTATATTCTCTGTGCAGACAGTGCCTGCTCTTATCCCTGGGGTGACAGCGGTCTGTCATTTTTTGAACCCGGATATGCACAATCCCATCCTTCTCCGGCACAAACTGCTGTTTCAACAGGTCAGACCCAGAGTTTTTCCGTTTTTGGGGATGCCATGATCAGCACATCCCCATCGGGAAATTACAACGATACGGTTTCTGTCACAGTTGTGTGGCAGTAAAACTCAGCCAAACAGGAGGTATAATGAATAGTTGCAGAAAGATATGTCTGATTCTGATTCTTTTTTCCGCTTCACCGGTCTGGGGAAAGGCCACTCTGGGCATCTGGCCTGTGCGGGTCAATCTGACACCGGATCAGAAAATCGCTGAGGTGATTCTCAGAAACAGAGGAGAAAATGAAGTCAAAACACAGGTGTATGCCAAAACATGGGACATGGATGAACATGGCGAATTCATTGAAACAGACACAGGGGATTTTGTTTTTTTTCCCCGTCTTCTGACCATTCCGGGAGGCGAGGAGAAAACCCTCAGGGTTGGCTATAATGGAGATTTTCCGCGGGTTGAGAAATCCTACCGGCTCTATATTCAGGAATTGCCGGAAATCCAGACGCCGAAACAGAAAGAAACAAAAAAAATGGAGGCTTCCTTTGATTTTCTTCTGAAACTGAGTGTACCGGTTTTTGTCATGCCATCCAATGCACCGGAACCGGTCAAAGCGGAAATCGCAGGAGTTGAACCTGCCGAAACCGGACTGAAGGTCAGTTTCCGCAACGCGGGAATCCGCAATTTTCTGCTGAAAAAAATCGAGGCCCGGCTGATGGACAAAAACGGTACAGTGATTGATGAATTCAAAGATGATTATATCCAGCGCGTGCTGCCCATGCGATCTGTTTTTCTCCGGATTCCCCTCAAGAGCAGCCAGTGCGGGAAAGCAGCAAAGCTTTTTCTCAGACTGTTTTTGGATGATTCAGACAAACCGCTGAGCCAAACCCTGGACTTGAACCCGGACTGCACCTTTTCAGGCAGCAGCGTCCCCATGTCAGCAGAATAAGGAGATTTCCGGAGATTTGACAACTTTCCAATATTTAAAAAATTTCCAATTCCCCATATTCTGTTGACATTTTTATAAAATCCTGAATTATCCCGTTCCCGCGCTTTGCGTCAATGGCATCAAGTCAGGGATTTTTTGGAGTGCCAAACCTGCGGTCTGGCAGGTTTTTTCCGAATTGCTTCAGTATGCCAAACCGCAGACTTGGCACTCCGGCGGATCGTTTTCCGCTTAACTTAAATGGCATTGGCGCTTTGCGCGGGAACGCATACAGGACATTTCACGTCCCGTATGTGCTGTTTTCCGGTCACGGGACGCAAAGCGTCCAGATGGCATTCCCATGCAAAGAGCGGGAACGGGAGGAAATGTCAACAGAACCTGAGCATTTCATAAACACAAAATGTGTGCTGCCATTTCCAAATTTTTCTCCCTCAGAATAATAACAATCATTCTTCTCATCCTGCTCACGGCAGGGGCAGTTCAGGCTGAAGACCCGGTGATTCTGAATGTTGCTGTCAACGGACAGGATATCGGGGAAGCTTTTCTCCTGCTTGCACAGGACGGAGATGTGCTTGTTCCCCCTGATTTCTTTTCCGGGCTGCGGCTGCGGAAAGAACTGCTGATCCCGTCTGAATCAGACAGAATTTCCCTCAAAAGTCTTTCACATGCCATTGACTTTGCAGTGGATTATGACAATGCTGTTTTGACAATGACAGTTGATCCGCAATGGTATGAATCCCAGCTTATCCGCCCCCAGCCATATACGCCCCCGAATCGGGACACAGGCGCAAAACAGCATCCTTCTTCAGGATTTTTGAATTACCGGATTGAAACCGGATACAGTGAAAGGGAGCATTTCAGTGACTGGGGTCTGCCCTGGGAAATCGGTTTTAACCGGGAAAAATGGTTTGGATTCAGCAATTTCAGATACCGTCACAGAAACGGGGAAGATGAACACACCCGCCTGATGACCAGTCTGATCCGGGATGATCCCGCACGGCTGAACCGACTGACAATTGGTGATTTCACACCGCCGGCCACAGCGTTTCTCAGCGGCGGAGTGCTTGGCGGCATATCCTGGGGAACCCGGTTTTCTCTGGATCGCAGATTCAAACCCTATCCGGGACTGAATGCGGAAACCGTTTTGGAAACACCCGCAAAAGCAGAACTTTACAGCAGCGGAACTCTGATTAAGGAATGGGATCTGCTTCCCGGGCCTGTGCGGTTTGAAGACCTGAATGCTTTTGCCGGAGGAAGTTCTGAACTGGTTCTGCGGGATATTTTTGGAAAAGAGACACGGATAGATCTTCCCCAGCTTTTCGGAGGCAGGGAACTGCTGCGCAAAGGCATTCATGAATACAGTTACAGCCTGGGATTTATGCGGGAAGATTTCGGAACCCAAAGCATGGAATACCGCGATTTTTCTGCCACCGCGTTTCACCGCTACGGATTTGCAGACCGGTTTTCCGCGGGTTTTGGCCTTGCATTTCAAAAGGAACTTTGCAACGCAGGCCCCATCCTGGGACTTCATCTGGGCACAGGACATCTGATCAGCACTGAGGCAATGTTCAGTCATCATAACAGCAACAGCGGCTGCGCGGTTTCAACGCAATACACATACCGGAAGGGCAGTTTTGCAGCAGGACTTTCTGCACTGCTTTACAGCAGGGATTTTCAGTCTGCGCTCCGTTCGGATGCAGGAGAAGATGAAATTCAGTCCCTGCGCTTTCAGTGGAATCTGACAGCCAGCCAGTCCTGGCAGCAGTGGGGGGGACTGAGTTTTTCTTATGTGTCCTCTGCGTACCGGGAAAAAACTGAACAGGAGGAGCATACATCTTTCGCAACCCTGAGCTATGCGAAAAATTTTTTCCGGCATTTCAGTCTGTCCCTCAGCATGAAACAGGGCATTGAGGGATCAGATAAACAGGAATTTTTCATCGGTGTTCAGTATACACCTTCAACTGCTTCCCAAAAGCGTTTTTATGACAATATGGCATACCGTTACCGGGATGACGGAGAGGAAAACAGAACGCAGGAACTCTCTGTCCGGAAATCCACCGGTCTGGGAAAAGGCTTCGGATATTCGCTCACTGTGCATCAGGACGGACAGGAAACTGGCGGCACCGGACGGGCAGTTTATCGACATGAAAGGGGAATCGCGGAAGCATCTATACAGCAGTCTCCCAAAGGGAGCCTGTCCGGAAATCTCGGATGGGCTGGCGGTATCGGCATAATCGGCTCTGACATCTGTTTCGGCAGACCGGTCATCGACAGTTTTGCGATTGTTGATGTGCAGGGACTTGATCATGTCCCTGTTTACGCCGGCACCAGTCTGGCGGGAGAGACAGGGAGGAACAGCAGACTGATGGCCCCTGAGCTGATTTCCTATGCTGAAAACCGCATATCCATCCGTCCCCGTGACCTGCCGCTGGACTTTGAACTGACAGGAAAGGATTACATGATTGAAATGGGCCAGCGCGGCGGAGCACTGATACATTTCAAGGCATTCCGCTTTACAGCGGTGGAAGGAAATCTTTATGCTCTTTCCTCTGACGGAAGCCGTGAAGCCCTGAGTACCCTGCCCGTTGAATACGAGGTCAGCGGTGAAAAAAGAAAAAGTTTCACAGGTCAGAACGGATATTTTTATCTTGAAAATCTGCCTCCCGGCGAATATGCCATACGTGTCTTTGCATCTGACGGTGTCTGCATGGCAAAAATTCTTGTGCCTGAAAGTGGGAAAATCGTCAGCAATGCAGGGGATGTGGTTTGTGAAGCAGTGGAAGAATGAGGTCAGGATAAGCAATGATGAAATCCCTGAAATCCCTTTTTACCATGCTGTGCATTCCTGTGCAAAGATCCAAAAAGAGAACCTTGACATCCATCCATAATTCAGGTATAAACTTCCGTCTCAAAACTGCGGCAGAAGCCGCAGGAGCCGGACAGAGGCAGGCAAAAATAAAATTTTTTTGCACGCCGGCAGGACAGCAATGCAGGTCAGGCTGCTTTTTGGATGTGCAGGAACAGGACACACCAGACCCTCTGAAGAGGGAAATGTCTCCGGCATTATCCAGAATCCGAACCGGCAGAATCTGAACCGGTCGCGCAGCAGCACAAACAGAATTGGCAGAAAGCAGAAACAAAGGCCACGAAGGTCTGGGTTCCCGGAAAGGGACGCGGACCCGTGGCCTTTTTTTATTGGCTCGGATTAATACCAATTCTCTGTTTAAACCATACGTTGCGGAAGGCAAAGCTGATTCACCGCAGATTTTGCACAGTGCTGTCCGTTTTTTGCGGCCTTTGTGCCCTCTTTGTGTCCTTTGCGGTTAAAAAAAGCATGATTTCAATAGCGAATCGGCATAAGAATGCAGAACATGCAGAGGAATGGAACTCCTGAACGGATTTGCTTCAATTAGAACAGGATACACGCAGTTTTAGTCTTTCAGGTATAACGTTCCTTAAAAGATTTCAGTGGAACTTCCGGACTCCGAAATCAATTTGATATAATTTAAATCAGCCGCGAATGACACGAATCTGCACGAACTGCGCAAACCTTAATTCGTGTCATTGGTGCAGTTCGTGGCTGCACCGTTAAATCTTATGCGTAATGGTATACATAAAAATCAGTGTTGTAAAAATTGAACTGCGTCACTTCTGAATGGAGAGAATCGGAGAGGAATGCAATTTCTCTGCCTGAAGGCTGAATCGGACAATCGGAAAAAAATATCAACAAAGGAGAACAGGATGAAAGGGGAACAGAAGAGAATGAGAAAATTAGGCAACAGGTTTATTCGCGCAGGATTCAGTCTGCTGATGGGGTTTTCCGCCTGTTGAAGAAAGTGCAAAAGATTGTTGAGCTTGACGCAGTAGAGAGATTGTGGGAGCCATTTTTACACAAGAACCGAAAAAGAGACAGCATCTGCCCTGGGAAGCGCATTCAGGTAGACAAAAGAGGCCGCAATGATAGTGGTCAAACTGTTGATTCGGGTCTGACACCGATGGAAAAAAATCCGCAAGATTTATATTATTATAGAAAAATATTGAAAAAACAATCCGAATCCGGAAGGATGACATTGTCAACCGGCTTGACCCACTATCAAAAGAGGAAATGGAGCTTGAGAAACATCAAATCCATTGCTGAGGCATTGAATACCATACCTGGTGTTTTTTTACGACAGTCGGGGAAAGGACTGATGGGAACCACTTCATCCGTATCCATGAGAGGCATGAGCGTCTGACACAAAGAACCCTGGTTTCTGCTTGACGGCATTGTCCCGCTTAACGAAGCATACACAGGTGCTTGTCTCGGATTAAGCGAGTATTTCAGAAATCTCCGGAAACCCGATTTCTGATGATTCTGATTACTGACTTCTGCAGAAGCAATCAGGGCATGACCTCCGCGCCGATACATGAGGAAATACAGAAGACCGTGCAACTGTTTCAGGAGTTGAGATATACGGATTCTGTTGTTGTTGATACGGAAAACAAAAACAGCTTCCTCAGAACCGATCTCGCGCTTGATCTTGCTGTGCAGTTGAACGCGGACTACCATACAACAGAAAATCTGAAAACTGAATATCTGACTGATATTGTTATGAAGAAAAAGGAAACAGCGTACTTTTGATCCGCAGGGGATAACATATTGCTGTGAAGTTCAATTGGAAACGGAAGGCATGATTTTCAGATGATACGGGAAAGATTCATGCCTCTGCCCCGGGCCTTTGTTTCAGCATTGTCAGATGCTGAGATGTTTCTGATGTGAATGTATTTTTTTCTTTCAGAGGAAAACAGATCAGGAGAACTCCATGTTGAAAAAATCAGGAAAAATTTGTCTGTGGCTTGTTTTTCTTGCCGGATTCTTTGCAGCGGCTTTGGCACAGGAAAACAGAAATTCCGAAACATCCGCTGAAACGGAAAAGCCGTATCAATTGGAGGAAATCACAGTGATTGCCTCGCCGGTCATTGAGGGAACATCGGTCAATTCTCTGGGAAGTCCTGTGACAACTGTCAGCAAAGAGCAGTTGGATGATCTGAACGCACAGGATGTTCCGTCTGCATTGCGGAAAACCCCGGGCGTTGTGATTTCCCGGCACAATCCGGTGGGCAGTTTCGGCGGCGGAGAAGGCGGGGCGATTTTTATCAGAGGCCAGGGAAGTTCCAGACCGGGCGCGGAAATTCAGATGAACATTGACGGAATTCCCAAGTTTGTCAGTGTGTGGACCCATCCGGTCATGGACGTGCTGAGTGTGGACATCATTGATCACATTGATGTGTACAAAGGTTCCCAGCCTGTGCTTTTCGGAAACATGGCTTTCGGAGCGGTTCAGTTCCATACCAAAAGACAGACAGAGGAAGGTTTCACCACAGCTTTTGAAGGCGCTTACGGTTCCTTTGACACTGGATGGAATCTGTGGAGCATGGCGGGAAGATCAAGGACTTTGACTATTATCTGGTTCAGAGTTTTCGCAGATCAGACGGGCATCGGGATGATGCGGACGGTGAACTGCAGAATTATTTCGGCAGACTGGGTTATGATTTGTCAGATCACTGGAATGTCAGTCTGCTGTTCAACCGCACAGACAACAAGGCATCCGATCCCGGGCCGGACACGGCAGACGCACAGAAAAACGGCGTATTCAAAACCAATGACAATTTCAGCATCATCACCCTTTCCAACCGCCATGAATGGGGGGAAGGCTATGTGAAAACCTACTGGGAAAACGGGCATATTGACTGGACCGGGCAGTACAATTCCAGCACAAAGGAAAATGATTCCGATACCCTGACAGATTACGACAATTACGGAATCCGCATCCGTGAGACCCTGAAACTGTGGAAAGGCGGTGAGATTCTGACCGGATTTGATCTGGATTATATCAGCGGGGAAGTGGATTTCATTGCTCCCCCCAAATCCGCAAGCCATTTTGACAAAGAAACCTTCCGCATTGTTTCTCCTTATCTCGCGGTGAGTCACAATTTTGATTTTGAAAACGGATTCTATTTCCGTCCATCCGCAGGTGTCCGTCATATTTCCCACAGTGAATTTGACAGTGAGACCGGGCCACAGGCAGGACTGGCATTGGGATACAGGACAACAGAACTGCACACATTTTATTCACGCGGCATCAATTATCCCGGCATGTTTGCCAAAGTGCAGGATGTGATGTTCATGCCCGGGGAGAATCTGTGGAAGGATTTGAGTGCGGAAACCGTCAATCATTTTGAAATTGGCATCTCCCATGATTTTTCGGAAAAAATGCAGACTGAGATCACGTACTTCAAAGACAAAGGCAAAAACAGAATCGTGACATCCGTGCCGCCGCCCGCGCCGCCGGTATGGAAAAATATCGGAGAGTTTGACATTCAGGGCGTGGAAGCATCCATCCTCCTGCGCCCTGTTTCGGATCTTTCCCTGTTTGCAGGCATTACATATCTCGATGTCAATCCATCGGATCTGCCCTATTCACCGGAACTGAGCGCGAGTTTTGGCGTGAATTACCGCTTTTTGCAGCATTTTCAAATCAGTCTGGATGCCCTGTATATGGATGATCAGTTTGTGACATCACGGGGCAGACGGGAAAACACCGTCAATACGGATGAAGTGGACTCCTGGTTTCTGCTCAACGGAAAAATTTCCTATGATTTCAGAGTGTCAAATGCAATGAACGGACAGATTTACCTCGCGGGTGAAAATCTGACAGATACGGATTACGAACAGAAGAAAGACTATCCCATGCCCGGCATCAGCGGCATGATGGGCGTCAGACTGACATTTTAAACAATGAGGTGAAAAATGAAGAAATCAACAAAAACGTTACTGATTTTTCTGATAATATTTCTGTTTCTGCCTGCTGCATCTGCCCATGAGCAGAAAATTCCTGTGGTGATAGATACGGATATGGCATTGGATGATGCGCGTGCCATTGTGCTGCTGCTGGCTTCCCCGCATATCCATGTCAAAGCCATTGTCACATCAGACGGAGCTTCATCACCTGAAAAGGGTGCGGAAAATCTGCTGCGCATTCTTGCTTTTCTTGGAAAAAATGACATTCCGGTGGCTTCTGGAATCTCTTTGAATGAGACAGCGCCGAAATGGCGGCAGATGTCTGAATCTTTGGCGGAAAATCTGCCGGTTTCACAGCAGAAACCGCATCCGGATGCACAGGCTCTGCTTTTGAAGATTTTGTCTGAATCTGAGGAAAAGACAAATTATATCTGCTTGGGCCCCATGAGCAATCTGGCCGGGCTGATTTCTGATCATCCATCTGCAAAGGAACGTATCAGCAATGTTCTGTATTATGGCAGTTCTCCGCAAGAGAAAAAAGTTTCATGGAATACGGCAAGGGATACAGAATCTGCCCAAAAGGTTTTTGCATCCGGACTGACAGTGTATCTTTTTGATCCCAAAGAGGAGCAGCTTTTTGATTTTGATACTGATTTTTTTGAAAAAATACAGAAAACAGATACGCTGCCTGCAAAACTTCTCAGTCTGATCCATGAGAGTGAAGCAGCCCGGAAACTGATTCAGGAAAAGCATTTCAAATGCTGGGATGAAACCATTTCCGTTTATGCTCTCTATCCGGAACTCGCGGATTTTGTGCAGCCGGATGCGAATCTGCCAATCCGTCATTTGGAGAAATGGGACACAGACAAAGCAAGAGCCGCCTATCTTGAAATCCTTGCACAGAGCCATGAATTCCTTCCGGAACGGATGCCTGTGGTGTTAAAACATTTTCCCACCAATCCCCGTGAATTTCAGGATGACCTTGCACTTCTGGTTCCGGAAATCATCACCGCGCACGGCCCGGAAGAATGGAAACATGTTGTTCTGACCAATGAACTGCACCGGCATCTGGGAACCTATTCCATTATCGGTGCAAAAATGGGAATCCGTGCAAGGGAAATTCTGTCCGCTTCTCTTGATGAAGTCCGGGTGGAAAGCAGCGCGGGTTCCAAACCGCCCTTAAGCTGCCTCAATGACGGTCTGCAGGTTTCCACCGGCGCGAGTCTGGGAAGGGGAACCATTGCAGTTCTTGAAAAAAACATGCCGGAAGCCCTGTTCATTCATGGAGACAAAAGGATCGTGCTGAAACTAAAAGAAGAAATCCGCCAGCAGATTCAGGCCGATATTCAGGCTGCCATTAAAAACTTCGGCAATCTCACCCCCGCGTATTTTGATCAGATCCGCAAACTTTCGATTCAGCACTGGCTGAAGATGAGCCGAACGGATATTTTTGAGGAAACTTTTTTAAACAAAGGAGAAGAGAAATGAAGAGAAAGGCTGCTGCTGTGTTCGGAGTTGCCGCACTTGCGCTGCTGTGCTGTGTCAGTGCAAATGCCCATGAATTTATCATCAAACCGGTTCAGATGAATATTGAACCGGGGCAGAAACTGCCCTTCAGTGTGCTGGCTGCCCATGTGTTTATGATCAGTGAGGAAACCGAACCCCTTGAACAGGTGGAAGTTGCTCTGCTGGAGAAAGAGGATCGGACAGATGTGAAACTGCTGCAAAACGATGTCCTGCTGACACTGGACGGTGCCGTTGAAGTAAAAAAGGAAGGAACCGCCATTCTTGCGGGACACCGGAAAGGCATGATCTGGTCCCAGACCACACAGGGATGGAAACAGGCAGGGAAAAAAGATTTGCAGGGTGTGATTGCAAGCGGAAAATATGAAAAATTCTGCAAAACCCTGATTGCCGCAGGAAAGGCGGATGACGGATACAAAAAAGTGATTGGTCACAAACTGGAAATCGTTCCGGTTTCCAATCCCGCAGAAGCCATGATTGGCAAAGATCTGGAATTTGCCGTTCTCTTTGACGGCAAACCGCTTTCCACCGCTGTTTATGCCACCTTTGACGGTTTCAGCACCAATCCCAACACCTATGCGTATTTCACAGAAACAGATGAAAAAGGGATTGCCAAAGTGAAAATCACGCATCCGGGAATGTGGATGGTGCGGGCGGAAAAGGAGACAGCAGAGCAGACCGAAGACTATGACAGCCATGTCATGCGCGCGGTTCTGGTTTTCGGGGTGGATTAGGAACGGGTTGTGATCTCTGGTGGTTACCTGTATCAGGTGTGCAGAAATGCGTTTTTTAAAACCATCCTTACTCATATCGGATAAGGGAAAATAAAATTTTTTCAGGAGGAAAAATGTTTAAGGAAAACAGGTTGCAAGTATTTCGGAATGATTCTTGCCGCACGCAGTTCCCCTTTCTGTTTGTGTGCAGCATCGGGCTATGCCCATGACACATGGATCGTTATGCAGGAGTATATGCTTAAAGCATCACAAACTTGCGGTTCTGAACGTGGTAAACGCCCATCTTTCTGATGAGATTCCCGGAGGGGATCCCACACCAGAGATAAAAGCGATAAAGTTTTATTTTCTTGGTCCTGATGTTGAGAGATTGTCTCTTGCCTTCCTCCTCCTTAGAAGGCAAACAGCTTTGTCATCGCGATTTTGCCTCAAACAATATATAAACTTATGTTGCAGTAGCTGTACCTGTCAACGATCCTCTTCAAAACCACAGAAGGTTATCAGCGGGCAAGAGCAGAAAAGATATGTTGATGTGATTGAATGCCGCTTTTCTGAAAAATATGCCAAAGCTCTTTCGCTGTAGGAACTTGGCAGAGGCATCGTATGGTGTTCGGTTGTTTTACCATGGAAATCATACCGCCGACGATCCTTTCCGTTCCTCAAAGAAGGAGATGAACTGGAATGTAAGCAGCATCACGAGGGAAATCCTGCAAGAACTGGTATTTACGGTACTTTATGTGGTATATTTTTCAAAAAAGAAGCCAATACACTGGATACACCACCGCAACGATAAAGAAGGCATAGCTAAGATTAAGCTTTCTCAAATCAGGGACATGGGTTTTTCTTGTCAAAATGGAGATACCTTTATCCAGATGCAGCAGAGTAGACAAAAAAACATAGTGCTGCTACTCTGACCTTTCAAGTCAGGCAGATTTCGAAAAATAAAACCCCAATGGTTTCAAAACCATTTAGGGCTTTTTTTGTATGAATGATTCAGTGAAGAACCGGAATGGATAGATCTTGATGATGGTATTCTGTCTTGAACGGATTGCATACTCACTGTCAGTGACAATAAGAACGGAGGATGAAAGATGAGGGAATGTAAGAGGAAACATTGTAATTGTTGTTGATGTTGTTAAGATATTGTTTTCTGCCATTCATGTACATTCAGAGGAATCGCGCAAGGGTTGAACGGATGAAATATACAAACTCGAAGAGGTGAAAGTGGTTTCAGAGCGATTGCTAAAGGGTTCTGAAATAAATCTGCATGAAGAACCATCCACAATTCAATCGACAACCTCTGGATGAGATCGAAAAAACTGATGTTACTTTTGACACTTGATCTGATTAGCATCCTGTGGGTAACGGCAGAAAATTACAATCAGCAGGAGTTGCCGCAGCAGCATACCGAGGCATCGTTTGGGACATGGCATAGGAGCGCCTGTATTCGGACGGTATACCGTACAATGAGGTCAATCATGTGGATATGACGGCTATCCTGATTACAACACGATACTCCCTTGAATCTATCGATCGGCTTGAAGTCATCAAAGGACTCTTCTCACCGCTTTATGGAGGGCGAGAGGTTCGTGCAGGCGTTCTGCACCTGACATTACTAAGGGGATATGGGAGATTTCAGCAAGATAAACTTTCAGCCGGTTCGTGGGACTATTACAGAGGATGTTTACGAAAAGAAACGCGTGAATACGAGCGTTTTTTTACCCATAACGCAGTAAGCGCCGAACAGGGACGGTTACAGAGACCCAACGCGAATATCACGGAGGAAACATTTTTTCAAGATTCGCCACAAAGCGATAAGATGAATCATGTACACTTACCGCACTCTACTGGATAACGTGGAATGTTCCTGGGTTCTCTGTCTCAGAGAATGACGCAGGCAACCTGGACCAAAGCCCAACGGACGGCGGAGGCAACAAAGTGAAGAACATGCTGAGTCTGATTATAACCGCAAACTGAATCAGACTTCGTAAGAATGCCCACATTCTATGGTTATGATAGCGATTTTTAAGCAAGGTGGTGGGTACGACCAGCCCAAGAAAGGAATGATGATCGGAACACTCCTGATCACGCGCTCAGTATAACCTTTCAGCCGACCTTGCGGGTTTCAGGAATAATCTGACTAGGGATTGATTACGAAAACATTGACTCTCAGCAAGCAAATGGAAAATCGAAAAACCTACCAACCGGGTGATAATGATCGAGACGCTTTCCGGGGATTCTGATATCAGAACACATCGCTCATACATTCGGCGAGGATTTCTGCCCCGCTTCGTTCATAAAACCTGGCGATAGGCGGGCGTTACGAAATTATCAATTTGAAAACAAATTGTCCGGCAAGGAGAAAGTTCCTACTCTGAACAAATTTTTAACCCTGGATATTTGTCATGCCGTTTGGAAGGGTTGATTTGTACGGCAACATCGGGACCGGATTTAAAGGTTTCTCTGGATTTACTAAATCTGAAAACGCTACATTGGATCCTTCCTGAGATGATTTCCTACGATCTGGGATGCGATACTTCCTCATACCGAAGTTGTTGTTGCAACTGTCTTTTTACCGAAAATTGAAACATACAAAAGATGTGGCGATTGTTGATCCGATAACTCTGGTGGAAACCAATGCAGGTAAAACCAGACTTGAGCGGGAAATAGAGCGGACAGCGGAATGGTGATTCAATACACGATTTGCTGGTTTATATCAACTGCTTTATTCAAGATATGCGGAATATCGGAACACGATACCACCAAAGATGCATAAGACTTTACCGGAAAAGACATTCAACGGGTCCTCGAATGGATAGCAAAGGCAGGTTTGGAATATTCCCCGAAACTTGGGTTTGGAGGAAGTTTTTCAGCGAAATACACGTGGGGAACGGTGGAATGACGCTGCCAACACCATCAGGGAGATGGACGGGTTTTGATGCGTCCGTCCGTTATGCCCCACAGAAATCCGCTCAACAATAATCACCTTCCACGTTGTTCGCAAACAATCTTTTGATGAGAAATATTCTGAAATGCGAAGTGCAACAGGATATTCTCTTCCGGTTGATCCTTTTAATGTAACATTGCTTATGCAGTCTGGAATTTCTAAAACACGGGTGGATACAATCGCAGATAGTCTTTAATGATGGTTTCAAAAGCATTAGGATTTTCTTTATTAAGAATGGATATATAAAAAATGGAAAGCAGTTCTTTATATTTATATTAATTTAAAGACATGTGGCCTGACTGATATTTATGCCTTTGATAACGGTTACACAGGAAGATGTTGTTGACATATCAGATCGGTCAACCGGTGAAGCTGTCAAGAAAGCACCAGAGAACGTTTCTCCGCCCCGGAAACAGTATATCATCTTGATGAAGTGACTGTTACGGGAAAAATTATTGATGAGGCCACAGAGAATATTCCTGTTGTGGTGGGAGTCCCTGACTGCCGAAGCCGCATTGAAAGAATCAATGCTGTTGATACATCCGATGTCTTCAAATACATGCCTGATCTTACCTCAGAAAAACTCTATCCGTTCCACAAACAGACCCTGGTTGTCCGGGGTAAATTGCAGCTCTGCCATGACCGCAAGAACACAGGTTCTGGCAGGACGGTATCCCAGATCAGCGATTTTCTGGCAGCAGGGCCACAGCACCACCCAATGTGGTTTGCGGTTGCCCCCTGCAGATTGAAAAAGCGGATATGATTTACGGTCCCTATTCTGCTGCTCTTAGCGGCAATTCTCTCTCAGGGACGGCAAATGATTACTTAACCCGTTTTCCGCAGGAGAGAGATTCATGCAGATGCCCAGTATTTTTTTCAGAATTTCCCAAGAATATGGTACGGACGAAAATATACAGGGTTATACATCTTGCGTATCTTACGGAGATAAAATAAAAGACCTCTCCTTTTTATCCTTTCCGGTATGACCGGCTTCAAACCGATGTTCAGCCGATCAGTTTCATAACTAAGCAGGTGATCCGGTGGAGGAGAAGCGGTGGGTAATCCTGTTACAGGATGGGAATTTATCTGACCCTCGTGGTGACAAAAGATATATTCTGGGTCCGCCCAGCAGCAGGAACTGACGAAGACAGAATCAGCTGGGCTGCTGCGTAAAACTTGCCTATAGATCTTACCCTGAATCACAGCTTCGTTTTACATGGTCATTCTGGGACATGCGGAACAAAAATATGATTCTCCCTGAAAGTTATTTAAGAGATGCACAGGGAAATCCTGTTTATTCAGGCAAAGCGGATATTGACGGGGTCAGCTACAATCCAGTTCTTCAACATTCACCTATCAGGAGCAGGAGAAACAAAATTTTTTATATGGGCTCACCCATATTTCGAATACATCCGGCGGTTGGAAGATCAGGTGTGGCAAGCCTTATGATAATAACAAAGACATCACCCGTACATCCAATAACTGCACCTCAGACATCAGAAAGCGGCGGTTCAGGGCAGGTTGCAGATACTGACAGCGGTTGGTACACGGCGGATCTGGAAAGTTCTTTATAATGCAGAACGGTACGGTTTCCACACAATTGTTCGCGGGTTATCATTTTGATCATTATTTTACCGACAGTGAAATATGGAATGCATCAGATTGGAAAAACGATATAAGGACAAATTCACGTGAGAGAAAGGAAAACCGGGACATGCCCTGTTTTTGGAAGATACATGGGATATCTGAGGATCAGTTTGTCCGTATCGGAGGCCGGTTGAATGGTGGAAAGGTTTTGACGCTTCAAAAATCTGTTGACAGCGGTTCAAACCGTGACATTCCCAAAGAACCGTGGAGGATAAAAGTGAATCCGGGTTTTCACCGAAATTTTGTAACATAAAGCAGACCGACAGAAAATTGGAGAATCCGTTTTTCTGCTGCCCTTGCAGACCGTTATCCCACAGTAGGAGAACTCTATTACGGCGGAATCAACAGCCAAGGGTCATCAGCAATGCCAATCCTGATTTAGCCGGAAAACTTTGCAAAGGATTTGACTGTTACCCGGAATATAGGCAAAGACGGTGAATTACGTTTAACCTTTTCCCGTGATGATGTTGACGATGCTCAATTAACAGTCAGACTAATTCCTATGCTCAATGTACGGAATTACCAGAATGTTGAGCTAGCTGGAGAACCAGAGGAATTGATGGTTGCCTTGAATATGCGAAGATTTCTGATTGACGGACTTGAATATTCAAGCAAATCTGGCATGGACAGATTCGGAAATTCTGAAAAATGACAACGTACCTGAGAGTGTGGGAAAGGATTTTCCGCGTGTTCCCGACTGGCGTAAAATGTGTTCTGGACTATGCGCCTACTGACAAATGGTTTATAACATTTGGCAGGACATTATTCAGGCAGGCAGTACGGAAATCTGGATAACAGTGACGATAACGGTGGATACGGCGGTGTTGATGATTTTCTGGGTATTTGATGCTGCTTCGCGCAATTTTATGAAGAATCTGACAGGCAGCATCGGCGTAGATAATATCACAGATGAAAGCTATCATATATCTCACCCTTATCCACAAAGAAATTACTTTGCTGAACTGAAGTATTCGTTCTGATTCAGAAACTGTAGGGGTAAGCCCCTGTGCTTACCCTGAACAAAGGAGAAAGTATCATGAATAAAAGATCGTTTTGGATCGCACTGGCAACAGTGAGTTTTATGTGCATAACTGCCAGTGTATATCAGCACATGATTTGTGGTTGAATGCGGATAATCATAATCCCAGTCCGGGAGAAAAGACCAATATCAAAGTTGTATCTGGGCATAACTTTCCTTATTACGACATTCTGATTAAACGATTTTTCGCAGAGTTCTGTTACTTTTTCACCATGGTCAGAAAAAAGAGATCTCCAAAACATGGGAAGATGCTGTGAAAGCAGTGCCGCGATAACATTGCGAGAAATTTATTGAGCAGGAAGGAATCTAAGTGTCGTCAATGCGTAACGGTAAAGACAGTGGATAAGGAGCATGTGTCGCCTGAAATACGGCAAATCTCATTACCGCAGCCAAAGGAAACCGCGACATCAGCCGATCTTTTGGACATCGTATTGAAATCATTCCTCTGAAAATCCGGTGGAGATAAAAAGGGAGATTCTTTTTCCTGTCAGGATTCTTTTGAGGGAAAGCCCTCTTCGTCCTGTATTTACATCACGTATGCAGGCTATTCTGAAGATGAACCTTTTCCGGTTCTTGCAAAATCCAATGAAAACGGAGAGGTTGAGCATCCTGATCACTCAGCCGGGCATACGGATGATTGTCGGAAATCATAAAGTGGATTTTTCTGCATCACCGACTTTTTGAAATCAGATGAATCATGTAAAGAAGATCCGAACGAAATGTCCGGCGTTTCTTTCCGTAATATTTGGGAGAGTGAAATGAAAAGAAGAATTGTGTACATACTGACTGCCGGATTGATCGGACTGATTTGCTATGGTTTGGCAGCCGCCCACGGCACAGGCTGCCGTATTCTCACGGAGGATAAGGCGGTGACAGCGGAGTTTTACTATTCCGGCGGCGAACCCATGAGTTATGCCGAAGTTCTTGTTTTCAGTCCTGAAGATGAGAAAATCGAATTTCAGAACGGCAGAACCGACCGGAAGGGGAGATTTGCCTTTTGTCCTGACACACCCGGAAAATGGCGCATTGAAGCCAGCGACGGCATGGGACATAAAGCAGTGGCCGGTGTTGAGGTGCATGAGAAAACATCTGCTGAAACAGAAGCGGAGAAAAAGCCTCAGGATCAGATTGCCGTGCAGAATGGGCAGAGCGGAACCTCATCTTTGTTGCTGAAATCTGCTGCAGGTCTGAGCCTGACAGTCAACCTGTTTTTTGTTTTGTTTCTGTGGAAAAGGAAAAATTGAGGAGGAGACATGGGAAAAATTGTTTGGGGAGTACTGGCTGCAATCTTTGTGTTCACGGCATGTCTGGCTCATGCTGCGGACCAGGGCAGTGTTCACAAAATGGAAGGAATGACGGTGACAGCCACCAAAACAGAGGTCAGCGATGACACGGTTCCCTTTACCGCGCATACGGTAAACAGGGAAACTTTGGACAGTCAGCCGGAGTTTTACATGAACAATGTGGGAGAACTGGTCAGGGATGTGCCCGGAGTTCATGTGGGACAGTATTTTCCCTGGGGACCGCCTTGGATTCATCTTCGGGGAACCGGGTATTTTATCGGCAGAACCATTTATCTGGTGGACGGACTTCCGGTTGCCTCATTCATGGCTTCCACCTTAAATCCCAACGATGTGGAACGGGCCGACATTCTGCTGGGGCCTTCCTCTGCCCTGTACGGGCCCAATGCTTCAGGCGGTGCGGTGAATTTTGTCACCCGTCAGGGAGAGGAAAACATGGGTGCGACTGCCCAACTGTCCTATGGCTCAAACAATACGATCCGGCCCCATGCCAGCATTGGTGACAAAAAAGAGAATTTCGGATATTATCTGTCCTATACAGGGGATTATTCTGACGGTTATAAAATGAAACCGGTTGAAGACATGCTGACTTTGTATCATCTGGGCAAAAAGCAGTATCTTACCGAGGCAACACCTGAAGACAATGACTACAGAAATTCCTGTCTCAGCGGCAAAGTCAACTGGAAAAACAGCAGCGGAACCGGCATGTGGCTGGGTGTGAATTACACACAGCGTTATCTGTATGGCGGACAGCAGAATCTGATTCTCGACGATGACGGGGATCAGGTCATTTCCACATTCGGATTTGAAACCCCGCTGAACACCTGGGGCAAAATCAAATTCACGGGAGCATATCAGTATTATGATCATCCCCAGCAGTACACGCAGGGGCTGAGCTACAAAAACAATGAAGTGGTTCCTGACAGCACAGTGGTCAGAAAGTATGACTGGAGCATTGAACGCTTTCCGGCTGACCTGCAGACAGATTTTTATCTGGGAGAGAACAATATCCTGACTGCGGGCGCGTTCTGGAGCCGGGAAAAGGAAAAACGCTCGAATTTCTATCCTGCCACACAAAAGACATCTGATTCTGAATGGACTACGGATCAGACCGCGTTTTATCTGCAGGATCATATGTTCTTTCTGGACGAAAGACTTTCCCTTCTGGCCGGTATCCGCTATGATCACTGGAAATATTTTGACATTTTTGATGCAGGTTCCACCAATCAGAAACCGGACAGTGTGAGCAAGGATCATGTCACATACCGGGGCGGGGTCAAATACCGGGTCAATGAGAACCTTGCATTCAGAACATCGGCCGGCACTGCCTACTGGCCCGGAACAGCGCTCTGGTTTTTCCAGAATATCAGCACCGGCAAAACCCAGAGGGAGGCCAATCCGGATCTGAAACCTGAAAAAACATGGATGGCGGATCTGGGAACCGACATCGCGTTTCCCCAGTCCGGAACTTTTTTCAATATTACCGGATACTGCGGTGAAATTGAAGACATGGTTTCCTACCGCTATGATGAAAATCCTCTGATGGAAGGCGGCAGCATTATCCGGAGCCAGAATCTGGGGGGAGCAGAGATATACGGACTTGAAATCGGACTGAAACAGCGGCTTTTTTCCGAGCAGTTGTGGCTTACGGCTTCTCTGACGCTCAATCATTCTGAAGTGGCAGATGATCCCGCGAATACAGGAAATGAGCTGCGGAATGCACCGGATTACTGGGGCAGTGCGGGACTTGCCTATACGAATCCGGAAATTGTGAATGCCAATCTCCTGTTCCGTTTTTCCGATGACCGGTATTATGATGATGAAAACACAGAACTGCCTTATTTTCATATGAAAAAATATGAAACCCTGGATGCGAAAATCTGGAGGGACTGGAAACTGGACAAAAATCTGATACTGACAACCGCTTTGTCTGCGGTCAATATTTTTGACAGGGAATATGAAACAGAAATTGTTTATATCAATCCGGGCCGTTATCTGGAAGCTTCCCTTGGCCTCAAATATGTGTTCTGACATGCGGCAGTTTTTCCCAGGTGCAGGCAGCAACTGCCTGCACGTTCTTTTTCCTGTTCTGCTTTGTGTGCAGATGGTTTTCTGCTTTTCCCCATTGGCTGCGGAAGCAGAAAACCTGACCATTGCTGTGGGCCGGGATTTTTATGACGGCAGTGACAGCCGTTCCTTTCTCCACGGTTCCACCAACACCTGGGAAGGACTGACCTGGCTTGACAAAAATCTCCATGCGGTTCCCTGGCTTGCCCAATCATGGCAAAGTGCGGATGAGGGCAGGCAGTGGACTTTTTTTATCCGAAAGGATGTGCTGTTTCATGATGGCACGCGCATGAGCAATGCAGATGTCGCGGCAGCGGTTCAGCGCATCATTGCTTATCCCCGTTATGATCCGACCGGGTGTTATCAGTCTGTGATTTCTGTCCGCGCGCAGGGAACAGAGGAAGTGGTGTTTCAGTTGAAAGAACCGGTTCCTTATTTCCCGAAACTCACAGCCTATTATTCCAGCCCGGTCATCAAACCCTCGTGCATTGATGCACAGGGACGCATCACAAACCTGATTGGCACAGGGCCGTACAAAGTCAGCCGGATTCTGCCCGGAGATCGCATTGAACTCACAGCCTTTGACAGATACTGGGGCGGAAAAGCCCTGTATGAAAAAGTTGTGTTCAGAACTGTCACAGATGCACACAGCCGCCTGCTGTCCCTCATGGCCGGAGAAACCGATGCGGTCGCGGATGTGGGCGCGATTCTGCCGGAACAGGCAGGGGAAATCCGGCGTCACCCGGATTTGATTCTCAAACAGGTGCAGGTGGCCACCACCCATCTGCTGATTTTCAATTCCCGAATCCCCCCTTTTTCCCAAGCAGAAAACCGCGTGTGGTTTGCCGGTCTTCTGGATCGGGACGGACTGATTGCGGCATTTGCCAAAGATGCAGGCATTCCGGCCTATGATCCCTATGTGCCTTTTTCCAAAGACTTTGCCTTTGGACTGATCCGGCCGGAGCCAAAACCCTTTCCCCGCTGTTTTTCAGAAAAACAGATCATCATCCTGCTCAATCAGGCCACGCTGCAGCGATGGCCTTATGCGGAAATGGCACAGGTCATGCAGGAAATGCTCCGCAGCCACGGCATTGCGGCAAAGATAGAGACCAGAGAGACCGGAGCCTGGCAGGAAGCCCTGAAAAGCGGCAGATTCCATATGGCCGTGCAGCCCTATACCCTGATGACCGGGGATCCGGATTTTTTCTATGCCTACTGGATCGCATCGGATGCGCCGGGAAACTGCGGATGGAAAGATGCGCAGACCGACAGGCTTGTCCGGAATGCACGGCATGAAATGGATGCCGGAAAGCGCAAAGAACTGTACCGGCAGTTGGCGGAAAAAATCCGGGATCAGCTTCCCCTGCTTCCGCTGTATCATGATGTCAGTCTGTATGCGTGCCGGAAACAGGCAGGGGAATTTGAAATGGATCATCTGTTCCGGCCCTGTCTTACGGAAAAAATGCCATGAACATAACAGATGTGCCATACTGGGAAAACGCGTGGAAAGACGCGGGAAACTCCTCTTTTCTGCGGAACACGCAGAAGGCTGAGCCGGATCGCTGGTTTGCCTTTTACAATGAGGTCAGTGATATTTACCTGTCCCTCTGGGATCACCGGGATTTTGGAAACAGGGCGGCAAAGCTCTTTCTGTCCGAAGGTCTGATCCGGCACGGCTCCCGCGTTCTGGACGCGGGCTGCGGTCCCGGAACTCTTGCCATTCCTCTGGCAGAACAGGGAATGGAGGTGACAGGGCTGGATTATTCGCCCGGAATGCTGAAGACACTGCGTGAAAACGCGCAGACGCGGAAACTGGATATCCGCACCTGCTGTCAGGCATTCGGGGAATACATGCCTGAGAAAAAATATGATCTGGTCTGCGCGGCTTTTTTTCCGCCCTGTCTTGAACCGGAAGGGATTGCGCGTCTGGAATCCTGGTCTGACGGCTGGTGTGCGGTGATGATCGGCGCGGGGGAAATCTCTCGTCCCCTGCACAAAGCCCTTTGGCAGACTGTGATGAACAAAGAGGGAAACACAGAACCCCATTGCGGAAGATTTCACCTGATCTGTCTCATGGGGTATCTGCTGGCACGGGGCAGAAAACCCTGCATCCGCTATATTTCACAAAAATATCAAATCCGCCGTCCCTTTGCCGAAATGCTGCGCTTCTACAAATCCTATTTTTCCATATTCGGATGCAGTGATGTGGAAACAGAACAGCAAATACGCTGTGTGCTGCAATCCTTTTCTGTCCCCGGTTCTGATGAGGAAAACAGCCTGTGGGTTGCAGCCGGGGAAGAAAACTGTATCGGAGTGGTATGGTGGAAAGCGCTCTGATACAGCAGGCAAAAGGCTTTTTCCGGCAGACTGTCCGGGCTGGCATCATCCTGCTGGGTGTGTCTGCTGTCACGTTTGTGATGATTGAACTTGTGCCGGGTGATCCTGCGGAAATGATTCTGTCCGCACACACTGATGCCGTGTCTGCGGAAAAAATTGAGATTCTCCGCAGGGAGCTCGGGCTGGATCTTCCCCTGCCCATCCGCTGGCTCCAATGGCTCAAAGGGATCATCTGTCTGGATATGGGCAATTCCTTTCGCACCGGAGATCCGGTGTTCACAGAGATCCGGAACCGGCTTCCCGTGACCCTGACACTGGCTCTTGGCGCATTTGTCTTTGCTGTGACAGCATCCCTTGCAGGCGGCATTCTCAGTGCAGTGTTTCAGAACCGCTTTCCGGACAGGGCTCATCGCGCGTGGACAATTCTGGCAGTTTCCATCCCGGATTACTGGCTGGGACTGATTCTTCTTCTGTTTTTTTCCCTGAAACTGCAATGGTTCCCGGTGACAGGAAATGAGGGATTCAAAGCCTTTGTGCTGCCCATTCTGACTCTGGGGCTTTCAGTTTCAGCCTCGGAGGGCAGAGTGTTCCGTGCAGGCATTCTTGAGGTTCTGTCCCAGGATTATGTGCGCTTTGCCCATGCCAAAGGACTGGGCCCGGCAAAGATTTTCATCGGCCATGTGTTCAGAGCAGCGGTTCTTCCCATGATTTCTCTGTGGGGAATGCTGCTGGGACATCTGCTGGGCGGCGCAGTGATTGCGGAATCTGTGTTTTCTCTGCCGGGACTGGGAAAACTGTCCGCAGACGCGGTTCTGAACCGGGATATTCCCATGATTCAGGGAACCGTGCTGACCATGACGTTTTTCTTTGTCATCAGCACCCGGATTATGGATGGGCTCCATGCTTTGCTGATTCCCCGGTCAGCAGCACACTGACAAATATGCAGGCAAAGGTTTTCCGGCATCCCAAAACTTAAACCCTTAGGGTTTTTCGGAAAATGCAGTACCGGAAAATTTATGCTGACTTACTTATACCAATTCTCCATTGAAAAGATACTTGCAAGCAGGAAAAAAAAGAGGTCTCTGCGTTCAAAAAACCGGATTTTCTTAAAAAAACTGTTTTTTTCGAAAACTTATGTTTCAGATCAATGGCGAATCGGTATTAGATGAAAAAATGAATCATTTCCTGCAAAACATGCGGCAAATCAATAAACTGACACTGTCCGGCGGAATCCTGAGTGCTGTTCTGCTGTCTGTTCTTCTCACCGGACAATGGATCGCACCCAAAGATCCCCTGTCCATTGATCTGTCACACCGCCTGTCCCGGCCCGATGCCGTGTATCTGCTGGGAACCGACCATCTGGGACGCTGTGTGCTGTCCCGTATCATTCACGGAACACGGACTTCTCTGCTTTCTGCATTCGGGGCTGTGGCACTGGCCCTGACAGCAGGGCTTTGCACAGGATTTGTCTCAGGACTTGGTTCGCGGAAAACCGACAGGCTGCTCATGGGAATCTGTGATATTGTTCTGGCCTTTCCCTTTCTGATTCTGGCACTGGTGCTGACCGGCATGATGGGGCCTTCCCTGAAAAGCCTGATACTGGGTGCGGGAATGGCAGGATGGGCCTGGTGGGCGCGTTTTGTGCGGGGAATGATTCTTCATGCCAGGGAAAAAGACTTTGTCAGACAGGGAAAGGCTATGGGCTTGAACAGGTTCCGCATCATGCGGCATTATCTTCTGCCTCAGATTCTGCCTCCGCTGCTGGTGGCTGTTTCCCTGAGCACGGGACGAATGATTGTGGTGATTTCCAGCCTCAGTTATCTGGGGCTTGGGGTGCAGCCCCCGGTGCCGGAATGGGGAACCATGCTCAGGGAATCACGCATCTATCTTGCTTCCGCCCCCTGGCTGGTGATTGCACCGGGTCTGGCTGTAAGTCTTTCTGTGCTGGCCTTTACGCTTCTGGGTGAAGGTTTCAGGGATTGTTTTCAGGTTCGTCCGGTGTATGATGAAAGTGCTTGAGGTTGAAAACATCTGCATAGACATGGCGCGCAAAGGACATCCGGAGATCCGCATTGTCCATGACACAAGTTTCTCTGTGGAACGCGGACAGATTTTCGGACTTCTTGGAAAAAGCGGCACAGGAAAAACCCTTCTGGCACATGGGCTTTGCGGCCTTCTGCTTCCGCCCATGAAAATCAGCAAAGGAAGTATCCGCATCTGCGGTGAGACGGTTCATCCCGGCACGCGAAAAATATGGCGCGGCAAAAGAGGAAAAGAGATTTTTATGATGTTCCAGGGAGCCTCATCTGTGCTCAATCCTTATCTGACCGTGGGAAAGCAGATTGCAGAGACGCTGAGGCAGATTCACGGTTTTTCCCGCAAACATGCTTTCCGGCAGACAGAAAACCTGCTGGAAAAAGTCGGACTCGGGCCCGATACAGCCAAATCCTATCCCTTTCAGCTCAGCGGCGGAATGCAGCAGCGGATTCTCATAGCCATTGCCCTGGGACTTCATCCCGCCATCCTGATTGCGGATGAACCCACCACAGGTCTTGATGCTGTTACAGAACTGCATATCCTTGAACTGCTGGGAGAACTCAGGGATCAGGGAATGGGCATTGTCTTTATTTCCCATGACATCCGGGCAGTTTCCTTTCTTGCGGAAAAAACAGGGGTTATGCTCGATGGCCGTCTGATTGAAAGCGGAAACACAGAAAAAATTCTGATCTGTCCCCAAAATGCCTATACCCGTGAACTGATACACGCGATGAAAGTCACAGAAAAAAAATTTCATGCCGCGCAGTCGTCCTTGCAACAACCTGATAACTCGGTATGATATTTACAGTGATGCAAGTCTGCTGTGACCTTTGTGCCCTCTTCGTGTCCTTTGCGGTTAACGGTTTTTTAAAAAAAAGCATGGTTTCAATGGAGAATTGGTATAAGCCCTGAAGCGGGCGGTCTTTTGCAGTTTTGCGAAAAACCGGAATCCGGCCTCAATTTTCGCACTCCTTCATTATTCCTGAAACTGTGAACTGAATCGAAAAAAAGCCCGGAATCAAGACCATCCCATATTTTCAAAACAGCTTCTTGACTTTTGCACTCCGGAAAAACCGGAACATCCGGATTTTTAAAACAGTTTCTTATATCTCGGATTCCATCACTGCGGAAAAAGCTTCGGGAATTTTCGCAATGATTTCTGTCACACAGGAGGCCGGGGTGGGACAGGTCAGGGAACCTGCCACACGGTTGATCCGTGCTGCTGCGCATGCTGCAGCGGCAATCTCTCTGCCGGATGCAATCAGGGCTGAAACAATGCCGGTCAGGGTGTCACCCGTGCCGCCAATGGCTTCCAAAGCCTCTGTCTGAGGCGAATCAATGATTTCAAGCGTCCTGCCTGCCTGCACCACATAATCCTTTCTGCCCTTTACCAGCAGATATTTTGCGGCATTGTCATGGCGGTACGCGCGGGCAATGAGTTCCGAAGCCTGATTTTCCTCATGCAGAATAAAGCCTCTGGTATAAAAGGGATGGGGGGCGTCCTCATCGGCAAGAAAGGCCAGTTCTCCCACATCCGGCGTGAAAAGATCATATTCCGGAGCCTGACCGCTCATCTTGGCCGCATACATGAAACCCGCGTCTGCAATCAGCACCGGTTTTTCCGGCATGTCCTGAATCTGAAACAAAACCCGGTTATGCCAGTCCGCATCCGGCTGCAGATAGTGAAAAACAAGGGTGTGCAAATGAAAATCTCGGATATTTTTTTCCAGAAACGCGTAAAGTTCCCGGCTGCCCTGTCCCATTCCCGTATCTCCCACCAGAAAGGCCAAAGGCGGAGCAATTTTCAGCATTTCACAGGTTTTCACAGCAGCGGCAGCAAGCGCAGGCGTTCCCCGGTTGATGGGCACAAAATGCTCGCGGATGCAGAGATGATTGCCGGACACAGACACAGATCCGCAGACCTGGGGAAAGTCTTTGTCCGGAACAGTTCCTGCAATGCCTAACATTGGCGCTTCATCTCCTCCCAGGCCAGTTGCAGCGCATAGCCGCAGAGGGTATGTCCGATATCCGCAGGCTGGGGCGCATCAGACAGTTTCTTTCCCACCATCTGAGAGGCCAGATAGGGCACATCCGGACATCCGCCGCCCGATATATTAACAACAATACCTGTCTGCTTTTCAACTGTGAGTTTCATGTTCGCTGCCCGCACCATCAGCCAGTCCCCAAAGTCTTTGATCTGAAAAATATTCACCGGTTCCAGCAGAGGACTGGAAACCGGAACCATCTGCAAAGGCCGGTTTCCGGAATCTTCCAGTTTTTTGAGGATATGCAGGGATTCCATGAGAGGAATTTCTATGACCAGATCACAGCCGGTGCGGATTTCCGGAGGAGGCCCCATCACCCGGATCTGCCATCCGGCTTCTTTGAGAAGTTTTTCCGCGCGGATGACCTCAGTGGTGTTTTCAAACACCAGAAATCCTCTGTCCTTCTGCGCAGGGGCCTGGGGTTTTTGTCTGAACAAATTGAAAAAAGACAAATTCATGCTGATTTGGTTTCCATTTTTGCATGGGTAAAGAGCAAAATGTCAGACACTCACAGTTTTAACCACAAAGGAACACAGCGTTTTCCGCAGAGAACGCAGAGTTTTTTCTGTATGATTTTATACCCAGAAAACTCTGTTTGATACAGATTCGCCATTGTTCTGATACAACCTGCACCCGTTAAGATTTGACAACTTTTGGAAAGTTGTCAAATCTGAGGGATGCTCTTTTTCAAAAATCGCCTCAAAGACAGGGCTTGAACAGAAAAGCAACTGGAAAATCAGCTTTTTGTGAGTGTCAGATGATATTCCTGATTCTGCTCCTGCACGCTGCTGACGGTCCAGCCTTTGCTTTCCGCAGCCCTGCTCACATTTTCCCTTGATGCCTGTGTATCTGTCATCACCAGGATTTCCCCTTTTTCCATTTTTTTGAACATATCCATGACCATCAGCACAGGCTGAGGACAGGAAAGCCCTCTTGCATCCACTGTTTCTTTCACCGTGTTTCTCCTTTGCGCATGAAAAAACCGATAAACAGACAGACCGCAAATCCCGCAATCACAGCCGCGATTCCATAAGGGCCAATGCCTTTGGGGGAACTTGCCAGCCCGAAATTGTGGGAAAATCCTGCTCCCACAATCATTCCCAGAACAAAAAGAGCCGCGTCCCCGTCTCCTTCTCCGGACAGGAACAACTGGCGCCCCGGACATCCGCCTGCCAGGGCAAAGGCCAGACCTGCAAGGGCCATGCCTGCAAAATTCCACACAAACTGGGTATGTGCCACAGGCTGTCCCTCAAATCCGGGTTTGAACTGTCCCAGAATCAGATTGGTGATCAAAGCTGCTGCCACAAGGACAAGCACACCCATAAAAAGATGCGTCTGTCTGAACAGAATCAAATCCCGGAACGCGCCCATGGTGCAGAACCGGCTGCGCTGTGCAACGAAACCAATCAGCATTCCAATGATCAGGGAAAGGAACAGGGGCGCGTGTCCGGCTCCGGGGCCGCTGACGCTGTAAAACAGAATGCCGGATTTCGGCTGTCCCCCAGCCTGCGGAAAAATAAGCATAAGGATCAGAAAACCCAGCATAATCAGGGGCAGGAGAAAGCCGGAGGCAGCATGGGAAGTGACTGTGCGCCCCAGATTGTAGCCGTTTCTGAAAAACAGGGTGCCAATCCAGATGCCGCAGACCAGTCCCAGAATTCCGGCAATGGCATTGAAATCCCCGCCGGCCAGGCGCAGCATGGCCCGCCAGGGACATCCCAGAAACACCAAAGCGCCAATCATGGCAAACATGCCCAGAACAAAGCGGACAATGGGAGCGGAACCGCCTCTGGCACGGAATTCTTTAAATAAAAGCGCGGCAATCAGGGAACCGAAAACAAAACCGATGATTTCCGGCCGCATGTACTGCACGACTTCAGCCCGATGCAGTCCCACCGCTCCTGCAATATCCCGTTCAAAGCAGGCCACGCAGATCCCCATGTTTCCGGGATTGCCCAGTTTCTGCAGCAGGGCTGCCAGCATCCCGATGCCCCCGCCCACAGAAATAATACCCCACCGTGTTGCAAAAAAATTTTTCATCCTGAATGCAAAGCTCCTTTGGGTTCATAATAATTCCGGCAGTCTTATAGATTGAGACAGGGAAATCTGTCAAATTGATAAAATCTATAAAAAAAAGGATGAATATTGAAAAAATCTGCGGTCGGGAACATGGTCTTTCCTGTGCGCAATATGCGAACAAATTGAATTTTTTCGAGAAAATTCATGCCGGAAAAAAGTCCACAGGAGACGGCTGCACGGAGAGCCGCAAAACTTCACAATATCTCCACAATCACTCCAAAATTTCCACACATTTATCTGATATGCTTTTTTCCAATCAGTTGGTCTGACATATGCTGTTTTCAAAATCAGATTTATCTGATATATATAACCCTCAAAGTCAAATTCCGGGACATTTCCGGAAATCCATATTGCTGAAAAGGAGAAGAGAATGAAACAGACCGTCACAACCGGCTGGCATGGCCTTTTGGCTGCCGGAATTTTTTCCCTGCTGCTGATGCTGCTTTTTGTTCCCCTGTGCAGTGCGGAAGAAATCCTGATTATCGGCAGCAAAGATATTCCGGCTGATGCAGTGAGCCGGGATGAAATCAGAAACATATTTCTCGGTGAGAAAGTGAAATGGGACAGCGGAGAAAAGATTAATTTTGTGCTCCTGATGACAGAGGTGCATGAGGCTTTTCTGAAGCAGTATATGGGAAGCACAGCCGCGCAGTATCAGAACTACTGGAAAAAGATGATTTTCACCGGAAAGGCCAAATCCCCCAAATCCTTCAGCAGTCCGGAAAAAGTCATTGAATATGTCACCAATACCGGAGGAATCATTGCGTATATTCCATCCGCTGATTATGAAAAGGCTGACAAAAACAAAGTGAAAATCATTTCTGTCAGATAGACAGGCACAGGAGGAACTGTTTATGAAAAAAATATGGATGCTGCATATTCTGTGCATACTGGTTGTGTCAGTATGTGCAGGGCCGGCAAATGCCTTTGAACTGGGAGATATCGAAATTCACGGTTTCATTTCTCAGGGATACCTGCTCAGTGATCACAACAATTACATGGCTGATACCGAAGACGGCACCTTTCAGTTCAATGAAACCGGCATCAGTTTTGGCACAGAGCTGCTGGATCAACTGCGCGTTTCC